>CAZSBG010000032.1:0-54527 GCA_964605145.1 uncultured Cytophagia bacterium
TGGTTGATTGACATAATTGTGCTTTTTGAGTATGATGGGTGCGGAATGCAAATTTCATCGCAAGTTGGGCACATTATTGGAAGGTTATGGGCAGAGAACGAACTAAAGGAAAGTGAAGAAAATTTCCGGGCATTGGCAGCAAACGCCAATGACGGCATTGTGATCGGGAGAGATAAAGGTCCTCATTTGTATGTAAACGATAGTTTCTGTGAAATAACAGGTTACACAAAAGAAGAGCTGATTAATGAAATCGGGTTGCAGCAATTGGTTTCATCCCGGGAATTTAAAAAAATTAGTTCGATTTTTAAAAACCGAATGGCGGGAAAAGAAGTCCCATATCAATATGAAACGATAATCACGCGCAAAGATGGAACAGAAAAGTTGGTTGAAGTCACTACCTCTAAAACGACGTGGAAGGGTATGCCGGTTGGATTGGTATTCATTCGTGATGTTGAAAAACGAAAACGAATGGAAAATGAGTTGCGCGAGAGCGAAGAAAATTTCCGATTGCTCGCGGCCAATGCCAATGATGGAATTATTATCGCTACCGGCACAGGGGAACATGGCTATGTAAATAAACGCGTCAGTGTAATTACAGGATACAGTCAAAAAGACTTGATGAAAATGAGCTTTCGCGAATTGGGTCATCAAAATGAATTGCCAAAACTCGCTTCATATTATAAAGCACGAATAGCCGGCGAGGAAGTCGTACCTCACTACGAAACGCGAATTGTGTATAAAAATGGAGAGGTCATTCCCATAGAAGTGACTGCGGCGAAAACAACATGGCGGGGCAAACCAGCCGCTATTGTAATTATCCGGGATGTTTCCCACCGTAAAAAAATGGAAGAGGCGCTTAGAGAAAGCGAAAAGCAATATCGGGCCATCGTGGAAGATCAGACCGAGCTTATTGGACGCATTAAACCGGATGGAACATTTACATTTGCGAATAATGCATTGTGCAAATACTACGACACTCAGCCGGGCAACTTAATCGGAAAAGATATGTTTGGCTGGTTCTCTGATCGAGAACAAAATTATTTCAAAAAGAAAATTCATTCCATAACCCGCGATAACCCAGTGTTGATGACAACCCACAGGGCGAAATCCCAAAGTGGGAAAATTCGATGGCAACAATGGTCGGTGCGCGCCATTTTTGATGAAGCGGAAAATTGTACGGAATATCAATTTGTGGGACGTGATATCACGAAGTTGAAACTGGTTCAGAATGAATTGAAAAAGCATAAAGCTCATCTGGAAAATTTGGTGGTGAAACGAACCCGGCGCCTGCAGGATGTAAATAAACACCTTCAGGCAGAAATTAATGTCCGAAAAAAGGTTGAAGAAGAACTGCGAATTAAAGACAACGCCATCAACACTTCCATCAACGCAATGGCCCTGGCAGATCTGGAAGGGAAAATTACCTACGTAAATCCTGCCTGTTTGAATATGTTAAACCATGATAATGAAGATGAAATATTGGGAATCGACTCGAAATTGCTCTGGTCTTCGACATCAGATAAAAACGAGGAGATTAAACAGTCGCTTTTTGGGCCTGGTAACTGGATGGGCGACCTGTCTGTAAAAAGAAAAGATGGTTCGCTGATTGACGTTCACCTTTCTGCAAATGTCGTGAAAGACAGGCAGGGAAATCCCACATCCATCATGGCATCATTCATTGATATTTCACAATTAAAATTTTTGAAAGACCAGTTGATCCGATCTGAAAGATTGGCCGCGACCGGGCAATTGGCGATATCGGTCGCACATGAAATAAACAGTCCATTGCAGGCCATCACAATTTTATTGAGCATGCTGAAAAAACAATATTCGGACAATGCAAATCTCCTTGAAAAAATTACGCTTCTGAAGGATGCCCACACAAGTATCCGGGATACCGTGCAAAAACTTTTGCACCTGAATCGCCCTAGAAATGTGAAAAAACAATGGATCGATGTGAACAAAATATTGGATAATACCGTTTCATTGTTGGGAAATTATATTCGAAAACATGAAATAAATTTGGACATTCAACTGTCCGAAAATTTGCCAAAAATTCATGCGTCGCCACAACAAATTAATCAGGTTTTTCTCAACCTGGTCAACAATTCCATTGAAGCGCTTTCTTCTTTTTCCTTATTTGTTAGTGGTACTTTTGAGAAACAGATTGTCATTAAAACGTATACAAGAAAAAGTGAAGTCGTTATTTCTGTGGAGGATAATGGCCCTGGCATTTCTGAAGAGGACATTGAGCGCATTTTTGATCCATTTTATACCAGCAAGAAGCAAATGGGCGTGGGGGTTGGCCTTACTGTCTGTCATGCCATCATCGAATCTCATCATGGGAAAATTGAAGTGGAAAATTTGGATACCGGTGGCACGATTTTCAAGGTAAAGCTGCCCATTGGGGAAGCATAGCAAAACGCTTATAACCAATTTTCCCGGCTTTTGGGGAATGGGCGCTTGCGAGCGACACATTAATGCCTTGTAAAACATTTTAGAACCGACCCAAAAATAGTATTTGAAAATAAAAATTGTTCATTTCGCTAAACACAAAAGAACGTGACAAGTAATTTGAAGCCATTTTTTCAGATTCGCTGATTCAGTTTTTCGTGGGAGGCCTGAACAGTTACAAGAGTGAGTATGAATAATTTGAATCCGGAGAAAATTGTTGAAGCCTTCAAAAAAGATAAGATTCATTTTTCGATGTTCGTGCCTTGCCCTGACTTTTTTTCTGCTGCCCCTGTTTGTGAATGCCCAGGATTCCCCAATCAGAAATAAATCATTCCTCCATAAAGGACAGTTTCAAATTGAACAGGTAGGTGGCGTAATAACCAAATCCGATCTTAAAATCGGATTTCTCAATAACGGTCGGTTCTGTCCGCCTGCTGAGATTATTCCTGACCTGCCGGCCGCATTTTATGATAAGTATGGTTACCTGAGCAAACTGGATTTGTGGGTGGGTATTCCGGGTGGTCCCTGGGCGCCGGAAATCTGGGATAAAGACTCGCAGCAATACGTCTCCGCCGGACCAACTGTATCCGGCACAGTTTACGAATACGAAGTGACCGACACGGACTGGTCGACCATTAACGGCACCAAAGGTGTTTTTTACACCGGCGAATTGCTTTACAGCGATGTGCACAAGCCCTCCAGCCTGTTCGACTTTGCGCTGGCGGCGTGCAGCGACGACGAGCGAACCTGGCCCAGGAACGCCTTCACAGGATTCCGCGAATGGCCTGGACGCTGGAAAACTGATCCGTTGACCGGAGAGCAAATTCAGGGCGCCTTTCTCGGGGATCAGGATATTTTTATGGCATTCGATGATAAGGCCCTTGCTGACCGGATGGCGCCTGAATCACCGTATATCGATCGATACGGCAGGGTGTTTATCCCACAAAAAGGCTATTCCATAGGCGTGGAAGTGCTGGCACAGGTGTTCGGTTATCAGGCCGGGTATCTTTCCAACATCGTCTTTTTCGATTTGAAAATTATCAATACGAGCCGGTGGGATTACCGCGACGTCTATTTGGGATTATATTATGAAGGGGATAATCCTTCCTACGATCTGGTTCGTCCCGATTTGCTTACCACCCGCGTTCGAGAAAAAATGGGATACATCAAAAACGATATAGACAAAGAAAGCGGGACTGTGGCGCCGTACAATCTCGCTTACAGCTATGGCTCTCGCGATTATTACGACTACAGCGCCGACTATTTTGGCGTGCAAATGTTGAAAACCCCCCTTGCCGGCGCTGACAATGTGGATAACGATGGCGACGGAATTATCGACGAACCGGAAGGCGAGGAACTGGGCCTGACCGGCTGGCATTACCTCGATCCGTTTACCATGCTGCTGAACGGCGAGAGAGAAAGACTTCAGTACCAAATAATGGCCGGAGATACAACAGGATTAACAGATTTGATTTTATCAAGAAGGTTGTTTCACTCTGGCAAGGATAGTTCATTCAATGCAAATTTTGATGAACCAAACCGCATAAAAGTTGGGTGGTATCAAAGCGGTGAAGTGCCTCACATTTATGCGATTATGAGCTGTGGCCCCATTGATTGGGCCAGCGGCGATACCCTGGATTTTGTCTTTGCAGTGATGGTTGCCGAAGATGGTGAAAAATTGAAAACCAGCGCTCAAATTGCCCGGAAAATCGTTGATAATAATTACCATAACTCAAGCTCGCCCGTACCGCCAAAAGTTACAGCAGTTTCGGGAGATGGTAAAGTGACGTTGTACTGGAATCGGTCAGCGGAAACAGCCGAAGACATCATCACCGGCTATTCCGATTTCGAAGGCTACAAAATTTACCGAACCACTGTGGACCCGACAAAAAACATGTGGGGACAGGCCATTTACGACCACGATGACAACATCGTCAACTACATGCCGGTGGCGTCGTGCGATCTGGAAAATAGCATCCAGGGCTACGAAAAAGTCTACCCGTTTCAAAAGCTGGGGGAAGATACCGGCCTGTTTCATTCCTGGACCGACACGTCGGTGACCAACGGCGTAACCTACTGGTACAGCGTGTGCGCATACGATCACGGCATTGTGGATGATGAGGATTTCAACCCGAAAGGTTTCCCGCCATCGCCGCTCAACGAATGCGCCAAAGGCACAGACCCAAACCTGAACACCAACCTGGTGCAAGTTGTGCCCGGCGTGCAGGCTGTGGATTATGAGACGCCGCAAATCCAGTTCGAGCGATTGGCAATGACGTCGGGCAACGGCCCCATCCAAGTGACCATTGTCGATCCGTACAAAATTACCGGCCACGATTACACCATGACCTTTGAGGACACGAGCTACGGATACGCGGTCTACGATCTTTACGATGAAACTGCCGGTGAAATGAAGCTGGAAAAAGTGCAGCAGACCGGCGGCGAAGAAGGCGTTATTTGCGATGGCCTGCAAATCCATGTCGAGCGATTTGATGACATGGAGGTGCTGAACGATAAAACGTTCTGGTACAATTACGAAACAGGCGAACCTTCTTCGTGCACGTGGGCGATTTTCGGCGGAAAGCTGACCTGGGATCCCTATCCCTATGAATACGACATCATTTTCACCGACGAAATGGACACCAGCGTTTTTATGAAGCGCATGGCCCCGTTCAAAATCTGGAACACCGTATTGAATAAGTTGGCGCTGTGGGATATTTACTGGAATTATTCCGGAACCGACACCACGGATTCGCTGGTCAATACCTGGTCCAGTGGCGACATGATTTACATCTGGGATCAATTCGACCAGGAGAATGAATTCACGCTGCGGGTGACCATTTCCGAACGCTCGGTGTACACGTACCAGGGATTGATGAACATTCCTCCCAAAACCGGCGACGCGGTTCACATTGCACTGAAGCGAATGTTCCGCACCGGCGATCAGTTCCGAATTTCCACCAAAGCCATGGAGAAAGTGGAAGGGCGAAAGAACCGCCTGAACAACATCAAAGTTGTGCCCAATCCCTACGTGGTGGGCGCCGACTGGGAGCTTGGCCGAAACGACTCCCGCATCCAGTTCATCCATTTGCCCTCGGAATGCAATATCCACATTTACACCCTGGCCGGCGACAAAGTGCGAACCCTGCATCACAACAATCCCAACACGGATTACGAATTCTGGGATTTGCTCAATTTCAGCAATTTGAAAGCGAGTTATGGGCTGTACGTGTACGTGGTGGAAACGCCGTGTGGCAAGGCGATGACGGGCAAGTTTGTGATTTTGAGGTGAGTTTTTGCTTGATTTAGATTCGAATAATTTGTATGTTAATACTGAAAAAATATTGATATTGCTCATCAAATGCCAAAACCAAATATCTGACTTTTTTGGAAATTTGAAAGGTATCAGTTGAAAGTTAGAGAAGTTATAAAAATGATTGAAAATGATGGTTGGTATCTCGTAAGAACAAGGGGGGATCACAGGCAGTTTAAACATCCTGTGAAACCTGGTCGGGTGACAATATCAGGAAATCCAGGAAGGGACATGCCGCCAGGGACATTGAACAGTGTATTAAAACAAGCTGGTTTAAAGGAAAAATAGCAATGAAAAAGTTTCTTATCATCATCGAAAAAAGCATAGACGGCTATGGCGCTTATTCTCCTGATTTACCTGGCTGCGTAGCAGTCGGTTCGACACGGGAAGAAGCGGAACAAAAAATGTATGAAGCGATCACGTTTCATATTGAAGGACTTAAAGAAGATGGACTCCCGATTCCTGACAATGAAAGTTCCGCTGAATACATAATCCTGCCATCTTCGGCAGCATAATTTTTATTCCTTATATCAAAAACACATCTTATGTTTTGAGGAGAATTCATAAACACGATAATAACAAGTGGATACTTACAACTTGAAAAGTTCGTGAAAACATGTTATATTGAAATATCTAACTATTTAAGGAAAGGAAATGAACCACCTCAGAATTATAAAATCTTGCGTGGTCCTTCCTGTCATTTGCCTCTTATTCCTGTGCTTTAAAACAAGCGACCTGTATTCTCAAAGCCTCTCGAAGGAAAAAGTAAAATCACCAACGTTAAAAAAAGAAAGAACCCGGGAACTGCTCATTGGCGGAGTCATTAACAAATCGAATTTAAAAATCGGTTTTTTAAATAATGGCAGGTTTTGCGCTCCTGACGAATTTTTACCCGATTTACCAGGCGCGTTATTTGGTGACTATGGTTATTTAGGCAGACTCGATTTATGGATAGGTGTTCCGGATGGCCCATGGGCGCCCGAAGTCTGGGATCCTAAATCCCAGACGTATATAACGATGGGACCGTCAGTGTCAGGTACTATCTATGAACCATTGCCCACCGATACGGACTGGTCCACAATTAATGCCACAAGTGGAGCGCTGTATTCCCCGGATGTGTTATACAGCGATGTTTATAAACCTTCAGAATTATTTGATTTTATTCTTGCGCCTGCAAATGAACTGAAACAGACCTGGCCAAGAAACGCATTGACCGGATTGAGGGAATGGCCCGGCAAATGGAAAAAGGATCCTCTGACTGGAAAGCCAATGGAGGGCAAATTTTTAGGAGATCAACAGGTATTTTTGTCCTTTGATGATAAAATTTACGCAGATCAACTTGTTCCGGAAGAAGTGGCTTACGGCGGATTCCCACCACAAAGGGGGTATTCAATTGGAGCAGAGGTGCTGGCAAATGTGATTGGTTTCCAGGAAGCCTATATTTCCAAGATTGTGATTTTTGATTTGCAAATTATCAATACCAGCCAATGGGATTATCATGATGTTTATCTCGGAATTTACTATGAATCTGACAATCCCTGGTATTGGCTGCGTGAAGGACGACCGCGCTATTATGGACTTAAAAACGGATATATAAAGAACGAATATAATTCGAATAAAAATGAAGTTATTCCATATAATTTGAGCTACAACTACAATATTGAAGGATATGCTGACGATGATCCGAATTGTTTCGGCGTACAACTTTTAAAAACACCTTTAGCAAGGAAGGATCAAATCAACAATGACAGCGATGGAATTATTGATGAAAGTGAAGGTGAAGAGCTGGGCCTTACCGGCTGGCATTTTTTTCCGTTTTATGGAATTTATGAATATGGTTATAGAGAACAATTGCAATATCAAATATTAAAGGGTGACACAACCGGGTTATCAAGATTCAATTTAATCGATGACAATTGTTTTTATAAAGATCCGGACGGAAATCTCGATCCCAATTTTGATTCTCCCGAAGGGATAAAATATTGGCGGTTCGGAGATATTTGGTTGATTTATAATGTACTGTCCTGTGGCCCTCTCACGTGGCACAGCGGCGATACTCTTAATTTTGTCTTTGGAATCTTATTAGCCGATGATTTTGAAAAGTTAAAGGGAAGCGCCCAGATAGCGAGGAAAATAGTACAAAGCGACTATCGTCGTTCAGAAGGGCCATCGCCGCCAAATGTTACGGCAGTACCTCAAAATGGGAAAGTTACATTATACTGGGATCGCTCTGCTGAAACATCCGAAGATTTTATTACCGGTTATCAGGACTTTGAAGGATATAAAATTTATCGGACAACTTCAGATCCGATAAATAATGAATGGGGGGAACAATTAATTGATCACCAGGGCAAGCTGATTAATTTTATGCCTGTTGCAAGTTGTGATCTTGATAATAGAATTCTGGGCTACGAAACAGTTTATCCATTTCAATATCTTGGCGATGATACAGGGCTTTTTCACACATGGACTGATTCGAGTGTCACCAATGGAGTAACTTACTGGTACTGTGTTTGTTCTTACGATCATGGCATTGTGGACGATGAGAATTTAAATCCATCTCATTTTCCGTCCTCCCCGCTAAAAGAATGCCCCAAAGGAACTGATCCTGACAACTCACAAAATTTAGTGAAAGTTATTCCCGGTGTCCAGTCGTACGATCATGAGGTTGCTCACGCGGAATTGGAAACGTTGTCTGCTGTTTCGGGTAACGGACCAATTACCCCTTACATCATCGATCCCTATCAAGTAACTGGCCACGATTATCTCATCATGTTCGAAGACACAACGTTTGGTTACGCGGTCTACAATCTCTACGACGAAACCGACGGAACCATGCTGTTCGAAAAAGTGGCCAGCACCAATGGCGAGGAAGGGCTGATTTTCGATGGCATTCAATTGTACATTCAGCGTTACGACGACATGGAAGTGCTGAACGAGCGAACCTTTTGGTACAATTACGAAACAGGTGAAAACTCAGAATGCACGTGGACCATTCACGGCGGAAAACTGACCTGGGACCCCTATCCGTTCGAATACGACATTCGTTTCACCGATAAAATGGACACGAGCGCCTTTCTCAAGAAGACAGCGCCCTTCGAAATCTGGAACACCATTTTGAATCAAAAAGCGCTGTGGGATATTTACTGGAATTATGCTGGCACCGACACCACGGACTCGCTGAAGAACACCTGGTCCAGCGGGGATATGATTTACATCTGGGACGAATTCAACGAGGAGAATAAATTCACGCTGCGGATCACCATCACCGAGCGGTCCATTTACACGTACCAGGGTCTGGTGAACAATCCGCCCCAACCTGGCGACGCCGCGCACATCGCGCTGAAACGGCCGTTCATCACAGGCGATCAGTTTCGCATCCGAACCAGCGCCTTGAAGAAAAAGCAGATCGGGCAGGCTGATTTGAACAACATCAACGTTGTGCCCAATCCCTACGTGGTCGGCGCCGATTGGGAGCTTGGCCGAAACGACTCCCGCATCCAGTTCATCCATTTGCCCTCGGAATGCAATATCCACATTTACACCCTGGCCGGCGACAAAGTGCGAACCCTGCATCACAACAATCCCAACACGGATTACGAATTCTGGGATCTGCTCAATTTCAGCAATTTGAAGGCGAGTTATGGATTGTACGTGTACGTGGTGGAAACGCCGGATGGCAAGGCAACGACCGGGAAGTTTGTGATTTTGAGGTAAACGACATAGAACGCGGATTTCGCTAATGATCCTCCAAAAAATCGGCGGACGTTCCGCGCGGATAAACGCGGAATAAAAAACTGAAAATGAACTTTAAAAACAGGGAATTATAACGATGCTGCATTCTGATGTCACTGAGAAAATTATTACTGCTTTTTATAAAGTGAATAAGGCGCTTGGATATGGATTTTTAGAAAAGGTTTATGAGAATGCAATGGTTATTGAGCTACGAAAAATGGGATGCAATGTCAAACAGCAGGAGAATATTAAAGTATTTTATGATAGATTTCAGATTGGCGATTACTATGCGGATTTGTTGATTGATGATTTAGTTATCGTTGAACTTAAAGCTGCAGAAAGTCTTTGTGAAGAACATGAGGCACAATTAATTAACTATTTAAAGGCTACAAAAGTTGAGGTCGGTTTGTTGTTAAACTTTGGTAAGAAAGCGGAATTCAAAAGAAAAATTTTCAGCAATGAAAGAAAGCAGGCCATATCCTAAAGCGAATGTACTTAAATCCGTGGGAATCGGCGTAATCCGCGTCATCCGCGTTCTATAAATTAAGTTCAATAAAAATAAAAATATCCTATAAAAGTATTGCTTTGTTCAGAAAAAATTTTAAATTCAAACTCACTACCGGACACTTTTTCCAAAATTACATTTTAGATCAAATTGTCATGCCCGAATGCCTGTGGTACGGGAATGACAGCTTTACCGAACATAATTTGAATAGTGTCCGGTAGTGAAAATTCAAAGAGTAAGAAAAGGTTATGACTATGAAATATAAATTATTCTCAGAAGTTGTGTTGCTCAAAGACATCCCTGATAAAAAGCTAAAAAAGGGTGATGTAGCGACAATCGTTGAATATCATCCAGTGGAACATGGTGTCGATGGCTATTCGCTGGAAATTAATAACGTGTTGGGTGAAACGATAGCTGTAATCACGATTTCAGAACGCGAAATTGAGATGTTACATAAAAATGAAATTTTCAGTGTCCGTTCCATGGAAGCCGCATAATAATTATGTTTTCATCGGTAGGCATAAAGAAGGAAATAAAAGAAGAAAATGAATCGCCCAAAAAAATACTTAATGCTTATTTTAATTTTGGTTGGCAGCCTTTACTATTCTTGTACAGAGAAAATCCCGGAAGGCCCGGAGCGGACGGAGATTCTCGATGTGAGATTATTTCTCGAGGATGGCAGGACAGAGTTCGCCCAGGAAAATAACTGGGACAATCGCTTCAAGCTGCCGCCGCGGCAGATGACCCTGGATCAGTACGAAGCGCTGGCGCAATGGCATGTCCCGTTTGGACTGTGGGTGTACAATGATTTTGACGAGGCCATCGATGGAAGGAAATGGATCAAAATTGAGGTGAATCTGTGGTCGGTGGATGAATCGGATAGCTGGACAGCACGGTTTGTGTACGCAGACACCACATCCACGCGGAATATGACCATTCCACCAGGCGATTCCATCACAATCTACACCGGAGATAACCTGGTCTGGAATCAGCGCGATGACGCAGGCAAAAGCATCCATATGACTGACGTTTATACGCCCATCTGGGTGGAATGCACGATATTCGATTCGTTGTTCAAGGCAAATGACACGACAATCACATGGCGTTATTGCGACACAACCATGTTAGCGCCGGTGGACACGGTCGTTGCGTTTGGAGCGCCCAAAAAAGTAAAAGCGCTGGCTGAAGTGCAGCTATTTCAAAACTATCACACCGTTCTTTCGGATACCGTTGAATTCACAATTAATTATTTTTTCCCGTCCGAAGGATTCAAAAAGAAATTCTGGTGCCGCGAGGGAGCGGTGTTGAACGGCGACCCTCCCTGCCCATTTGGGAAATAGCTAATTAGCTATTAGCAATTCGATGTTAGCTAAATAAAATGATTAAATTCAGTATTTGAAAAATTGAAGTAAGGACTATGATAAGAAAGATCTTTATTTTCGTTATTGCATTGGGCATCTTGTTTCAAACTAATATTTTTGCCGGTACAACGGGATTGTTAAAAGGGAAAGTGGTGGATAAAAAAACCGGCCAGCCGCTCATTGGCGTCAACGTGATATTGACCGGCACCAAATATGGAGCCGCGACCGATGCCGATGGAAAATTCGTAGTCTACCACATTCCGGCCGGCGTGTACCAGGTCAAAGCCACGATGATCGGCTACCAGCCTTATATCATCGAAAATGTCCGCATTATCATGGATTTGAAAACAGAACTCGAAATTGAATTGACCGAAGTCGCTGTTGATTTGGGGAAGGAAATAGTAGTTACTGCAGAAAGGCCGCTGATCCAGAAAGACATCACCGGGTCGACCCACTCGGTGGGTTCGCGTAAAATCGATGAGCTGCCGGTTGATTCGTACAAAGATGTCGTTGCCCTGCAGCCGGGCGTGACTTCGGATTTGCACATTCGCGGCGGCCGAACCACAGAAGTGCTCTATCTTGTAGACGGTCTTCCCATCCAGGAAAGCATGGAAGGCGGGGCCGGCTCGGAAATCCCGCAGGCGTCGGTGTCGGAAATGACCATCCAGACCGGCGGGTTCAACGCAGAATACGGCAATGCCATGTCCGGCATCATCAATATTGTGACCAAAACCGGGGGAACATCGCACGAATTCTGGACGCGTTTCGTAGATGACCACATCGGCATCGAAAAGAGCAACAAACGCAGCGAATGGGAGCTGCTTGTATCGGGCCCTGTCTATCGCGATAAAATCGGCTATTTTCTGTCTTCCAATATCATCGTTTCGGACACGCGCTGGTGGCAGGACTTGCGCAACTACTACAATTCTCCCATGGAGAAAAACATCAACTTCATGGGCAAGCTGAATTTCCATATCACCGACAATATTAAGCTGGTCACCCAGGCCATTTATTCGGATTGGGACATCAAAGATTACGAGTATCGCTGGCGGTACAATCTGGAAGGGCTTCCGCCAAAGTCCAAGCAGTCGCTGCGGTTAAGCGCGACATTCACGCACACGCTGTCGCCACGGGTTTTTTACAGCCTGAATCTCAGCCGCTACCAGGTGCATCACACACTGCAAATGGGGGACAAAGGCGATGTGGAATCCATGGCCCCGTACCAGTACGAATTGCCCTGGCTCTATTTTGTCTTTTCCGGCAATCGCCTGTGGTGGCAGGACGCTACTGAAATCAGCTATCTTGCCAAAGGAAATTTCACGGCGCAATATCATCCCATCGCCCAGTTGAAGACCGGGTTCGAATTTCAATATTATGACCTGGAAAACGACCTCGTCAAATACGAGCCGCAGAAGTCGTTCTGGGGCAAACCCCTGCTGGACGCGGATCTGCTGAACTTCAGCAGCTATTATCACTATCGGCCGTACCAGGGCGCGTTCTATATTCAAAACAAAGTGGACAACGACATTGTGGTGATGAACCTGGGCGTCCGCTACGAGTTTCTCGATCCGCGCGCGCAGCGGCCAGTGGTGGAGTGGATTCCTGTGTCCAACGAAGATTACGAGCAGGAAATTCAGGGCTGGGCCCCGGCGTCGATCAAGTCGCAGTGGAGTCCCCGCATCGGCTTCTCCTTTCCTGTCACGGAAAACGATCACTTTTTCATCAACTATGGCTTCTTCTTTCAAATTCCTATGTTCGATTACATGTTCACCGGGCTTAACCTCGATTTGAAAAAAGGCGTTAAAGCGCTGTACGGCAATCCTGATTTGAAGCCGGAGCGCACCCGCGCCATCGAGCTCAGCTACAAACGAACGTTTTGGGATATCTGGCTTCTCTCGTTCACCTATTTCAACAAGGACATTGCCGGGCTGGTGGACACCAAAACTTTTCTCGCATCCGACAGCAAGGCTGAGGACGATGGTTTTTCCCAGTTCGTGAATCTTGCCGGGGGACGGTCCAATGGCTTTGAATTTATGGTCGAGAAAAAATACGGGAATTACTTTTCCGGAAAACTCAGCTACACCCACATGTACGCCAAAGGATTGAGCGGCAGCATCGACCAGGGGCTGAATTATTTTGTCTGGGGATTTGCGGTTCCCAACGAAGAATTTTACCTGAGCTGGGATCAGCGGCAGACGTTCGTCGGGGAGATGTTTGTTGGCGTGCCGAAGAAAATGGGCATCAACTTGCTCTGGCGCTGGAGCTCGCCGCGGCCGTACACCTATTATCCGTCGCGCACCGGCTACGTGGCTGACGAATCCATCGAAATGAAACCGAACAACGCCCGCATGAAAAATATGTCTTACGTGGATGTGAAAATTTTCAAGACGTGGGATTTCAGCCAGAAGTTATCAGCCATGCTATACCTGGATGTGAGGAACCTGCTGGATAATTACAATGTGCTGTGGATTGCATCGGATGGACGAATCGGCGGCGAACTGAGCGACCCCAGCGCCTGGGACATTGGCCGCCGCGTGAATTTGGGACTGAAATTATCGTTTGAGACAGGCAGATACTAATAGTAGGGGCTGTATCATAAGTCCATTTTCAGCATTTTTACAACTCGTTTACGACTGTCATTCCTGCATGCGCCATAGGCGCATCAGGAATGACAGATATCCTCATTTTTTAATTTCTGACTTTTGATACAGCCCTAATTTCAATTTTAAAACTGCGCACAGACCCGAAATGTCCTGTTGCATTCATTTCAAAAACTCCACATGAAACAAATTGTCGAAGATCTTATCCGAAAAAAATTAAATCTCGACCGCGAATCTCTCAATATCATTCCTGCCGGCACCGGGAAATTCAGCACGACATATTTTGTAGAAAGGCCCGATGGTCCGGATGACCTCGTCATTCGCATCGCGCCGCCGGACGATCTGCTTCTTCTCTTCTATGAAAAACGCATGATGCGCCAGGAACCGGCCCTGCATCGGCTCATTCAAAAACGAACCGACATTCCGGTACCAACAATTTTAGTCCACGATTTTAGTCGAACGTTAATCGACCGCGATTATGTGATCATGAATAAAATGCCGGGCCAGCCGCTTTCGGAAATGCAGCACAGATTGTCGGAGCCACAAATGAACCGGGCGCTGCGAGAATTGGGACAGATGGTCGCTGAACTGCACTCCATCACCATTCAGCGATACGGCTATGTTGGCGCGCACAAACCCATGGAGCCGCAGGGTAACTGGCACGACGCGTTTGAAATCATGTGGGAAAACATGCTTCGCGACTGCCACGCCTGCGGCGTCTATACGACGGAAGATGTAGATTTGGGCATGAAACTCTGGAATCTGCATCAGGATGTGTTTGACAATAATTGCCCTGCTGTTTTGTGCCACATGGATTTGTGGGCGCAAAATCTGCTCGTGAACGACGAGGGGCGCGTCACCTGCCTGTTCGATTTTGACCGCGCCTGTTTCGGGGATGTGGAAAACGAATTCGCTGTGGCGAAATATTGCGGTTTAACAACCAAAGCGTTCTGGGATGGATACGGAGTCAGAACAGCCATGACACAGCCCTGCGCTGTCCGGCGGCTTTTCTATTTTCTGTATGAACATCAGAAATATATTGTCATTAGCATTTCGGCGCGACGGAACAATCCTCCTCTGGCCAACAGATACAGGGAAGAATGCATCACGCTGATGAATCAATTCATCAAAAGTGGAATCCCGGCGCTATCCAATTTATGACATGATAAAAGTCAGGAATGTTCACGGGTAGCGTTTAACTTCGTGCAGCCAATTGACCTCGTTTCTTTCATCACAAAAACTGCATCTCAAAATCTGGTCATTTTTGCCGCAACTATTTCTTCTTTCTTTTCGTAGAAGCATTTGACCTTATATTTCAGTTTTATTAATGCTTTTCAGGTGATATTTTGTTGGTTCTTGTGTTATATGCCGGTTTTTATAAATATATAGAAGTTTAACAGGAGGAATCATGAAATTGAAAAAGGGACGAATCGTCTGGATTGTTATCGGAATTCTGGTGCTGGCGCTCGTTGTTGTGGTGATTGTGAACAAGTCAGGCAACAGCAAAGCCACTGAACGTGCGACGGTGAAAGTAGAAAAAAGGAACATCGTGGAAAAAGCGCTGGCAATTGGGACGATCGATCCGGAAACTGAAATCGAGATAAAATCGAAAATCTCCGGTGTTGTAAAGAAGCTGTTCATCGATGCAGGCAGTTATGTACAAGCCGGCGACCCCATGCTGGAAATTCGCCCTGATCCTACGCCGCTTGAATTGGCCGAAGCAAAACGAAATGTCGAGATGGCGGATATTTCGTTAGCAAACGCGGAAAGTGAATTCAACAGACTCCAGCAGTTGAAGGATAAAGGTCTCATTTCTGAAACTGATTTCGAGAACAGCCAGAAAAATTACCAGGAAGCTAAACTTCGACAGGAAATGGCAGTGGAAAAACTGGCGCTCCTTGAAGAAGGGAAAATTACTATTGCGGATACAGACATCGAAACCGTAGTCAAAGCGCCAACGGATGGATTTGTGTTGGAAAAGCTGATCGATGTGGGCGATCCGGTGGTGCCGCTCACGTCCTACCAGGCCGGCACCGTGATGTTTACTGTCGCAGATATGAAAAATCTGCTATTCAAAGGAACGGTAGACGAGATTGACGTTGGAAAACTTAAGGAAGGCATGAAGGCAGAGATTCAAGTGGGCGCCCTGCCCGGCAAACCGGTCGAAGGTGTTTTGAATAAAATTTCACTTAAAGCGCGAAGGGAAGATAACACAACCGTATTCCCGGTCGAAATTCTGGTGAACATGTCCGGGGACAGGATGCTGCGAGCCGGGTACTCGGCCAATGCAAATATCATTATTCAGCAGAAGGACAGCGTATTAGCCATCCCGGAAAGAACGATCACGTTCAGGAACGACTCTGCTTTTGTCCATATCCCGGAAGGGGAAGAAGGAAAAAAAGAAGTGTATATAGAAACAGGTCTAAGCGATGCCATTTACATCGAGGTTATTTCCGGGCTGGAACCCGGGCAGGAAGTCCTGGAGAAAGAAGTGAAGGTGATTCGGTAGGTTCAATTTCTTAAATGCCACGGAGTCGCGGAGACACAGAGAAAAAAATTAGTAATCAGAAAATTTACAGGTAACTTTACAGCATATTTTTCGAAACGCAGTAAAGCTGCGTGAACAAATCAAACCATAAATACAGGACCAATTCGAAATGCGGCTTTTAAGCGACATTGGCGGATTCATTCGCGATTTGCGCGCCCAGAAACTGAGAACATTTCTGACGATATTCGGCATTACCTGGGGCACAGTTGCCATCGTTGTGCTGCTGGCGTTTGGCAATGGATTTCAAAATCAGACCATGAAAACCATGCGCGGATTGGGCGACAGCATTATCCTGCTTTTCCCGGGTCAAACTTCGAAGCCGTTCCAGGGCATGGGAAAAGAACGATGGATTCGTCTTCGCGCGGAAGATGCAGAATTGCTGCAAAGTGAAATTTCCCTGATTCACCAGATAAGCCCGGAATATTCTACGTGGGACATGCCGGTTCGATTAAACGACAAGGTGAAAAATCCGAACATCACTGGAATTACACCGATTTACGCGGATATGCGAAATGTGTTTCCGCGCGCCGGCAGCCGGTTCATTAACGAGCTTGATATAAAATTGAAGAGACGGGTCATATTTTTAGGCGATGAATTGGCGTCTTTTCTGTTCGCTGATGTCGATCCGGTTGGGAAATACGTCCATGTCGGGAATATCCCGTTTCTCGTCATCGGCGTGATGATTCATAAAGAGCAGGACTCCTCCTACAATTCCCGCGACAAGGACCGGGCGTTTATTCCTTCAACGACATTCGAAGCCTTGTTCGGCTATCATTATGTGAACAACATCGTGATTAAATCAGTGCATCCCACAGTTTCGCCGCAGGTCATCGATCGGATCTATGAAGTATTGGGCAAAAAGTACCGATTCGATCCAACCGATAAGGAGGCCCTGAGCATTTGGGACACGCAGGAATTTCAAAAAATGATCTGGTATATTTTTCTGGGCATGAATATTTTTATGGGTATTATCGGCACATTTACCCTGACCGTCGGCGGCATTGGAGTTGCTAATATTATGTACGTCGTGGTGCAGGAACGGACCCGTGAAATCGGCATTAAACGGTCGGTTGGCGCCAAAAAAAGGCATGTCATGTTTCAATTCTTCCTTGAGACATTTTTTATCATTTTCATTGGCGCTCTCATCGGCACATTGATTTCATTGGGAATTTTAGTGATTATTTCGTTTCTTCCCATTGAAGAATTTGTGGGCAATCCATCGGTCGCCTGGTGGGTTGCCGGCGCGGCCATTGGTGTTCTCGCGTTCATCGGTTTTATTGCCGGCTTTTTCCCTGCCCGCAAAGCCGCTAATCTGGATGTGATAGAGTGTTTGAGATATTAATTGGGAAGCAATTGTAACAGGGAAAGTTTTTCTTAATCGTAATCTTATTCGTAATCGAATAGAATAAAGGTAAAGAAAAGCGGATATTTCAATGCTCTGTTTTTCTTTACCTCTACCTTTACCTGCTTCCGATTATGAGTAGGATTAAGATTATGATACAAATAATGAAATCTAAAATAGAGAGATCAATATGCCACTTTGGATGCTGCTCAGCGATTTTCTCAATGATTTGAAAACCAATAAAACCAGGGTGTTTCTCACCACATTCGCCATCATCTGGGGGACACTCGCCATTGTTCTCCTCATGGCGTTCGGACGTGGATTCAAGGAACGAATCACCACGAGCATGCTCAACGCCGGTAACCAGATAATTCGAGTTTACGGCGGTCAGACAAGCATGCGCTACCAGGGATTACCGGAAGGCAGATGGATCCGGTTTACCAAAGAAGACGCAGATGTGATTAAAAAGAGTATTCCACAGATTCAGGAAGTGTCACCCAGTTACGGCCGCTGGGGCGTACGGCTCAAATATGAAGATAAAAAGGCTTCCACATACCTGGAAGCGGTGATGCCCAATTTTGAATTTATTCGTACCATGTATCCCAAAGCAGGCGGACGATTTTTGAATGACAAGGATCTTGAAGAAAAAAGGCGAGTGATTTTTTTGGGATCGGTTATCACAAAAGAACTTTTTGGCGAAGAATATCCCATCGAAAAAACCGTCATCCTGGACGGGGTGCCTTTCACACTGGTTGGAGTGATGCAGAAAAAAATGCAAATGGGCATGAGCAACGGCCCGGATGATCGCCGCGCCATCATTCCATTTACCACGTTTGAATCGCTGTATCATCACCGCTATTTGAGAATGATCACCATACGCCCCAATCGTTTAACGGACACAGAGTTAATCAAGTCCGAGCTGTTTCGCGTTTTGGGAAGAAAGCTCCGATTCGACCCGAATGACAAAGAAGCCATTGACATGTGGGATTTTGTGTCCAATATTAAAGAAATGGAAAAAGTGTTTACCGGCATTGAAATTTTTATGGGAGTCATCGGCGGGCTGACGTTGCTTGTGGCAGGCGTTGGCGTGGCAAATATAATGTACGTGGTAGTGAAAGAACGCACCCGCGAAATCGGGATTAAGCTGGCCATTGGCGCGAAATCGAAGCACATCATCTTTCAGTTCATTTTCGAATCGCTGTTGATTGCATTCATGGGAGGCGCCATTGGAATTTTCCTGTCGTGGGGCATGGTGAAAGTTTTCTCGATGATCCCGGTAAATAACGAAGGACTTGCCTTCCTGGGGAAGCCGCAGATTTCGCAGGTGGTCATATTAACAACAACGACAATCCTGGGCAGCATTGGAATAATCGCCGGGGTTTTTCCGGCGCGGAAGGCGGCAAAGCTAGACCCGGTGGAGAGTTTGCGGTATGAATAATCAGCGAACTTATCATACAGTCACATCATAGAACGCGGATGACGCAGATAGCACGGATTAACACGGATTTTAGATTAATTATTCACACGATACATTTTTTTGTTCAAATCCTTCAAAAGCAAAGAATCCTTTCGAACCGCTTCGAATAATTTCCGATTGATAATCGATGAGTCCTCGCTGAACAGAAAGGAATTGGCGTCGATGAAGGTCCGCATTAAATCGCGGTCGACATTGCTGTGGTATTCATACACCCTGTTTCGGATGTTATGAGGGCTCATTTCAATCATCACCCCGAAAAAATTGAATTCACTGCGCGGCGACACAATTTTTCTTCGAATTAACTTCTTTTTTGTGGTTGATTCCAGTAAGTCGTTCAAATCTTCCATGGAAATATTCATCGTTGTATCGAGGCAGGAGTAGATGGTCGTGTCCATCACATTTTCCTTTGCCCAAAGAATTTCGAGAATATCCAGTTCAGCTCGTGTTGGGATGACATAATCTTTCATGGGCAGCGGTTGAAAATGAACCGGTTGCGAGGCGTCGAGCGGTGTAATTGGGATGAGCAGCGGCATACGATCCGTTGGAACGGGATTGTAGGTTTGCCGGTCCGGTAAATTGGTCGCATCCCAGTTGGTCGCCTCCTCCGGCCTGGAAGCGCGATACTGACTCCCGATATCAAAGTGAATGGTTTGCTTGTTATCCTTCAGGCTGGGCAAAATCGGCATGGTCGGATATTTGAGCGGCTTTTTGGGCTTCAATATGAGCGATTTCTGCAAGCTGTCTACTGTAGTAAAGGCGCTGTCTGTTTTTACTGCGGTCGTATCGATTTGCTGTCCCCAGGCGATAGAGCTAAAGCATAAGTATATGAATAGAATCGCTGCTCTTTTTACCATGGAATGCCCTTCGTTTTATTTGTTATTAAACAATCACTTTTCTTTTAGACGACTCAACCATTTTTATTGTTTCCGTTGGATGAAATTTTGTTCAAAAGTTGCCCCGGCGATATTCCACCGTCAATGAATCCTTTTAACTTCATTTTCATCTAATTTTTAAATAATAAGCAATAATACAATCAGGTTTCCCAGATAAAACAAATGCAGTGGAACTTGAGCGTTGATAACAAGTAAGACTAACAATGAACGTTTTGCACGAAAAAATGAGAGAAGGAAAGGAAACGAAATATGATGATGGAAGTTGTATTTCCCGGTGGGAAAAAAGTGGACGCAGTTTATAATGGTTTTACAATAAAAACAGATCAGCCAACGATGGGTGGCGGAAATGGATCAGCTCCAGCGCCATTCGATTTATTTTTAGCGTCGATAGGAACGTGCGCCGGCATATATGTGTTGGGATTCTGCCAGCAGCGAGGCATTTCCACGAAAGGTATTAAAATTTTACAATCCATGGAAATTGATCCGTTTAAACGACAAATTGGCAAAATTAATCTTGAAATACAGGTGCCGGATGATTTCCCTGAACAATATAAAGACGCGGTGATTCGCTCCGCCGAGTTGTGCGCCGTGAAAAAACACATGCAAAATCCACCCGAGTTTAACATTTATACAAAAGTTGTGAATAATCAGCAAGCTGAAAAAGTTCAAAGTTAACCTTTACCGGACAATTTTGGATTTGAAAAATTTTTTGGGAGTTGCACAGCAGTCACCACTGCTGTGTTCCCCCAATATCCTCAACCATTTCTCACTCACTTACTTAACAGGAGTCCCATTTGAAATTTGAAGCGGTTCTATTCGATCTGGATAATACGCTACTGATGTTCAAAGAACTCACCTTTTTTGATGCCTACTCTAAAAAGCTTTACCTTGCTTTCCGTGATATTTTTTCCGTTGAAGAATTTTCCAAACGACTCATGTATTCCACGCAGCAGATGATCGAGAACAATGGCCTGCAAACAAATGCCGAACATTTCATCGATAATTTTGCCGATGGGACTGCGATGGACAAACATCAATTGTGGCAGCGTTTCGAAACATTTTACGCCACAGAGTTCCAGCAATTTCAGCCTTTGATGCAGCCCCAGCCGGATTCGCGGGATTTAATTCTGAATTTGAAGGACATGGGAATGAAGGTGGTTGTTGCAACCAATCCCATGTTTCCCATGAACGTCCAGCAATTGCGTTTGGAATGGGCAAACCTGGGCGGTGTAAATTTTGATCTCATCACCAGCGCGGACAATTTTAACTATTGCAAGCCGCGATTGGAATATTATCGGGAAGTTGCTTTGAAAATTAACGTGGAGCCGGAAAAATGTTTAATGGTCGGCAACGATGCGCTGAATGATATTATCGCGTCAAAAATCGGGATGAAAACCTATTTGACAACAGACGCGGAAGATGTGTCCATTGAATTGAGCACGGAGTTAGCTAAAAATTCGAAGCTGGATTTGCCAAAGCCTGATTTTACCGGCCCGATTCGGGATGTGAAGAAAATTTTAGATGGTGTTTTATAGCCTGAATTATTCACAGATTTCAAACAATAGATATTTAACTTAATGTTATTCATGAAATTAATCCGATACATGAAATTTAACAAAGTTAGATACACTGAATTCGGAATGAAGCACCATTCAGGCTATCTGGATTCCTTAATGCATTACAATGAATAATCCAGGATAGGTATGTTGAGTCACTTTTTTTGGGGAAACTAAAAATGAGTAAAAAGAAGAAAAATCCAAAAAAGCGAAAGCGAATAGGTTCGGTGGAAAATTTCGCCACCTCCATTCCCAATCAACTTCGAAAAGCGCGAGGCTATCCCATTAAATCGTGTTATATTTCAGATAACTGGCGAGAAATGGGAATGGGAAATATTTTAGTCCTCCGTGAAAAACCGAATGGCCGCTATGTTGTGGGAGGCTACCTAATCGATTTGTACAGTCTTGGTTTAAAGGATACGTTTTTTGTTCCTGATATGTCATCTGCGGAAATAGAATTGGACTTATTCAAAAGCAGGGGCGAGAATTTCGTACCCATCGATGAGGATAAGGCCCATTCTATCATTTACGGCGCGATGGATTACGCCGAGGAAATTGGTTTTTTACCGCACAGCGATTTCAAAAAAACAAAATATGTGCTCAACACCAGGGATGAAATAGAATTCGATGACACCGTGGAATTTGGAAAAGACGGGAAGCCTTTATTTGTTGCCGGGCCTAATGACAATGAACAGGACGTGGCCTGAATTATGGAGGTTCTCAAAAGATATGAAAACGAAAAATTAGATGATTTTGATTCGGATTGGGATTCGGATTAGCCCGAACAGTCCATTTTTAGCTATACGAATGAATGTAAAAGCCTGAAACCTGAAATGACAAAACTCAAAAGCAAAGAAATCACAAAACCAAACCGCCAAAAATCAAACGAGGTAGGTGAGCCGTTTGGCTCATTTCCTGATTTCTACTCTCTTGCACCCTTCTCGGCCCATTTTCGTATTTCCCGAGTGTTTTCAGGCTTGTGAAATCGATTTAATCTCCTTTTCATAAATACGATATTTCTTCACAACGTCGAATTCCAGTTGCTTCAACGCGTTGTTCATCAGCGTGTTGTCTTCCAGCACCCAGTTCGCCTCCACGTACGCTTTTTTCGGCGCGAGAATATCGTTCAGCCGGCGGAACATCAGCACTGAAATCCCTTTCTTTTGATACGGCTCCAGCAATCCCAGCGCCCAGATTCGATAGCGGCGCAGCTTTTTAATCCCGCGCAACAGTTTGAAAATTCCGAACGGAAGCAGTCGTCCTTTCATGTCTTTCAGAATATCGTTCACATCCGGCAAGGTGAGCAGATAACCTATCGGCTCGCCATCGACTTCGGCAATGAGCACCACTTCCGGGTGAATGACCATCTTCAAATCGGCCGCGATCTGCTCGGCTTCGGACTCTTCCACCGGGTAATAGCCCCAGTTCCCGCCGGTGGCCGCGTTGGTCAGTCGGACGATGATCCGTGCATCTTCCACCAAATTTTTCATGCTAATTGGCCGAACCGTAACGCGGTATCGTTCCGCAATTTTATCAGTGAAGCTGACGAATCGCTCCGGAATTTTGTAACCTGTGGTCAGGTCGCAATTGTACACAAGCAGGTCTTTGGCTTTTTTCATCCCGAAATGAGTGAGCTGCTCGTTATAATAGGTCGGATTGTAAGACGACATCACAATGGGCGGCATGTCGAATCCGTCCACGATCAATCCGATGTCCTGCGACACAAAATTCCACTGTCCCCGCATAGTTTTCATTCCGCGATCTCTTAGCCACTTTTCTGCGGTACCGAGCAGCAGCATGGCGGCTTCCTGATAGTCGATGCATTCGTAATGGCCAAAAAAACCGATTTTCTCATTCCAGTATGCGTTGGCAACGTGATTTATATAAACCGCGATTCGCCCTGCGATTTCTTTGTTTTTGTAAAGCAAAAATAACTGGTAATCGCAATGATGCAGGGCAGAATTCTTTTTTGGATTGAAAACGTTTTTTTGATCTAACAGCAGCGGGGGAATCCAGTTTTTTGTGTGGCGATGAAGCAGGTACGGGAATTTGACGAATTTATTCAGGTCAGATTTTCGGTTAACCGGCTCAACACGCATTCTTTTTCTCCTTAAGATATTGCCTGTACCAGAGGGCGGTGCGACGGATGGCCTCGTCGATGGGAATTGAGGGTGAATACCCCAACACGTTTTTTATTTTGTCGATGGAAAAATGATAATCCAGACCGAAATTGCGTATGCGGTATCGGGTGAGCGGCGGCGCTGTGGGAATTTTAAAAAATTTGTAAATCAGTTCGAGAGCCGAAGCTAATTTGTAAGCGAAGGAATAGCTCACTGACCGTCGGGGAGGCGTGATATCAAGTTCAGTGCAAATTTTTTCGATGAACCGGCGCCAGTTAATTTCCAGTCCATCGG
This sequence comes from uncultured Cytophagia bacterium, assembly GCA_964605145.1. Classification (GTDB taxonomy): domain Bacteria; phylum Zhuqueibacterota; class Zhuqueibacteria; order Thermofontimicrobiales; family Thermofontimicrobiaceae; genus CAZSBG01. The sequence continues at coordinate 24,199 of CAZSBG010000032.1, forward strand.
AAATGATAAATTTCTCTCCAACAGCATTCGGATGCGTGCCGGCAAGCCACAACGCTTCAGTGAGATTTTCCACGTAAGTTGGGCATGTGAGCGCCGCGCCATTTTCGATATACGAGAGCATCCCTTTATCCAGCACCCGGACAAATGAAAAAAAGAATCGGCAGTCGCCGGGCCCGAATACATTGGCCGGCTGAACAATGACCATCGAAATGTTGTTCCGTCGGGAAAAATTTAACAGCCAAACTTCCGCCTGCATTTTCGAATGCGCGTAAAGGCTTCCATCGCAATTGTAGCTGCTGACTTCGGTGCAATCCCGAAAACCGATAATCCCGTATACAGCGGTTGAACTGACATATACCAGCTTTTTGACATTATTTTTCAGGACGGCGCGCGCGACATTTTTTGTGCCCTCCACATTCACCGATGTGAACTGGCTCTCATTGCCCCAATCGGAAACGTGGGCGGCGACATGGTAAACGATGTCCTGGTTTTTGAAGCACGCATCAAGGAGGGATTTTTCCTGAATATCTCCTTTGAACAGGCGCGTTCCGTTATTGAGTGAATGATTATTTTCTCGCCGAGTGGAACCGCTGACGATTTGTTCTTTTTCGACAAGATACCGGGCAAGATTGCTCCCAATGAAACCGTTTACACCGGTGATAAAAATATTCATTTTTCAGTCAACAATTTGGGAATGTGTTTAGCTTGTTATTCACTACCGGACACTTTTCAAATTATATTCAGTAGAGCTGTCATTCCCGTACCACAGGCATTCCCTTCGGTCACATGTTTTTGGCGGGAATCTCATAAAATTTTGTCAAATGGATGCCCGATAGAAGCCCAGTCTGTCATCCTTTATAAATGTAATGGAAGCTGGACATGGCATTCGGGCATGACAATTTGATCTAAAATGTAATTTTGGAAAAAGTGTCCTGTAATGAAAAAATAATAAGATAAAAGGAGAGAGTCAAGCATTAAATGACAGATATGTCACAGAATTTTGATGGGGATAAAAATGATCGGCCAGAATTTCTCGGAGTTCTGACCGATCGGTTCAGTCATTCTAAATCAAAAAATAAAATTTATCAAATATCACGATAGAGTTTTATCCACACAGCTCATTTGAGCAATAGCATTTTTTTCATTTCAAAGTGATCACCGGCTTTCAGTGTGAACAGGTAGAGGCCGCTGGTTACTTTTTCATCGGATGCGTTTTTGCCATCCCAGGTTACCGCGTATCGGCCGGGTTGCTGAAATTTTGATACAAGGGTCGTTACTTTTTCTCCTAACATATTGAAAATTGTAATTTCGGCGTTGCACGGTTCTGAAAGCGAATAACGAATTTCAGTCGTCGGATTAAACGGATTGGGATAGTTTTGACTGAGTTCGAACTTTTCTATGTGATCAATCGGCTGACGATTTGCAATAGCGCTGGGAATTATCGGGCCATACCGGATAATGGTACCGCTGTAGCCGCAGATGAAAACTTTTTCATCATCGGTGATGACTATGGATTTTAGATCATTGTCCGTGAGGTCAGATTGGATTTGTGTCCAGTTGGCGCCTCCGTCAGTGGTTTCGTAAATTATTCCGTCTTCTCCGGCAATCCAGCCGGTGGAAACGTCCTTAAATCCAACGCCGCTCAAATCCAGTTCAGTGGGCGTATTTTGTTTGGCCCAGGTTGCGCCCTGGTCGGCCGTAAACAGGATGACTCCATCATATCCAACTGCCCAGCCATGTGTTGCATCGATCAGGCACATATCAGAAATTCGTTTTTCTCCTGTCAAATCGTGGGTTGAATTCTGCCAGTTGGCACCACCATCTGTGGTGTACAGAAATGTGCTTTTGTCTCCGACAATGGACAGATTGCTTTGATCGAGACCGTCGATATCGTACAACGTATTGTAGCTTACTCCCATCCCCTGAACTGTCCAGTCAGTGCCGCCATTTTCTGACTTCATAATTGTTCCGTGAGCCCCAACTGTCCAGAGCAGGTTTTCATCAAAAGCTTTAATCGCGCGCAGCCATTCCGACGTGGCGTTGGTAGCTGGCAAGTTCCACGTCTCTCCGCCGTCGGTTGTTTTGGCAATAAAACCGCCAGACCCTGAAACCCAGCCGGTATTTGAACTGGCAAAGTCAATGCCCCATAATTGCAGGGAAATTTCATTTTCTGCAACCACAAAACCTGACTCCCATGAAGCACCACCGTCATTGGAGCTTGTCATGGAGCTGACATATCCAATACTCATAATTTTGTCGTTATCAGCAGCGTTTATTTTGTACTGGTATTGCGCGGTAATGTCTGTGAGTGAAGTCCAACTGGTCCCGAAGTCTTCTGAATAATGCATGGTACCGGCGCCGCCCATGGTCCAGATTTTATCTCGGACTATGCTCACTGCTTCGCTGGAGTTACCCATGAATCTTGGGACCGGTGTCCAGTCGTTGCCGTCAGTTGTTGTAAAAATCCAACCTTTGTGTCCAACTGCAACACCTTTTGTTGGCGTAGTAAAATCAATAGCCCACATGTTTTCCATGATCATGTCATCATTTTCCCAGAGCGTCCAGGTGTCGCCGCCGTCCGTGGTTTTGGCAAATACTGATTTGAGTGCAAAAAATGGAAAACCATCTCCAACGAGCCACGCGGTGTTTTGGTCGGCCATGGCAACCGCGTTAAAATCTTTCCCTCCAATGTTCGGAACTGTTGTGGCAGGCTGCCAGTTCAGTCCATCGGTTGTAAAATAAATGGTTTCTGATTTGCCAACAGCAATACCATGACTGGCATCGAACATATCGATCCCGTAAAAACGATTTGTCGTGCCGGTGGTGATCGCAGACCAGTTCACACCGTCCGTGGTGTAAAGCAGTGTGCCATCATATCCGGCGGCGTAAGCTGTTGAAGCATCAACCGCAGATACCCCTTTGAGATCGCTGTCTGTCAGGCCTGCGCCCTGAAGCTCCCACGTCTGTCCGCCGTCAGAAGTGTGGATGATAGCGCCGTCATCACCAACAACCCAGCCATTCAATTCATCGATGAAACTCACATCGGAAAATTCTGCCTTAGTCACGTTGGTGTCGGTTTGTTCGACCCAGTCGGCCCATCCATTGGTGGTATGGAGTATCAGGCCGCGAAAGCCAATGCTGCCTATCGCCCATCCGGTTAAGCCATCTTCCAACATGCTCAAACCGTTCACTTCTCCGTCCAGGTCAGCTTTTGCAGCCAGCGACCACTCCCAATCCTGGGCTGGACACAAGGATGCGATAAATAAAATTAAAAATAACGTTGTCAAGTATTTCATGACTACTCCTTCAATTTCAAAATTAATCGTTAACAAAATAAAATTTCACGCTGCTGAATGGGCGATTTTCAAATGAATTCTATTTTGAAAGATTGCCCGGCAGGTGAAATTTTAAGAAATCCGTCCACATGCTTCTGGCGGAATTCACCCCTGAAAAGGGAGAAAAATTCCTGATACATTCTGCAGGTGACAGAGTTCGGTTCAGCGGAAATGACTGATACGCGATGCTTTGATATATTAATATCACCCATCGATAAACAGAAATCTGGTTATCCAACGATTTTATAGTATATTTAGATTTCAAACCCCTCCCGCATGTGCAGGATTTGTTCTCAATGACAAGAAAATCCTGCTTTTGCAGAAGTTCAAATCGATAAAATGAAGGGAGGCGCAAATCAGCAGCCTCCCTTTTTTGTGCTCACAAATATTATTTGAGCAGTATCATTTTTTTCACCGAGGTGAAATCCCTGGCCTTGATCTGGTAGAAGTAAACACCGCTGGCCAGATGACCGGCTTCAAAATGGATGGCGTGTGAACCGGCGTTCATCTGTCGATCGACGAGCGTCGCGACTTCTTTACCCAACAGATCGAATACCTTGATGGTCACTTTTGAGCTTTTTGGAAGATCGAACGAAATGTTTGTGACCGGGTTGAATGGATTGGGATAGTTTTGATTCAGGGCATATCGATCCGGAATTGCTGAATGGTTTCCAAGGGATTGGCCGTCAATTTGAATGGCCACGGAACCTTCATTGAGCGTGACTTCGCCAAATTCGAATGGAAGCGCATCATTTGTATTGTCGTTGATGATTTCGAAATCAACCGTGGCAACAACGCCATTTCCTTCAAGCGGATAGGCATTTGCGAATGCGAATGCAGCCGTGTTGTTTTTAACGTCACTCACGAACTGGCTTCCTGCTAACAAATCACCGGCGCGAACGGAAACAACGCGGTAGCGTGAATCATCAATTTTCAGTTTGAAACCGCCGGATACGACAATACCCGACTGTTCCATGACAATGTCGTAGCTGGTTGTTTTGTTATTAGGACTCATACCGGCAGCGATGCTGAGATTCGCTGTGCCGGTGGATTTCGCCAGTTGTGCGACACCCCAGTTCCCGCTGACATCTCCCAACGCAAAGGCTTTGAAATTTTGTCCTGTCATATCACCGGTCAATGGAGCGAACTCGATGAAATCCGGCGCTAATGACCAATTGGCATCATCCACCATTAAATCGGCGGGCACAAAAGTCCAATCATTACCTGAGGGGAAGTCCGTCAATGAACCAACATATTTTCGCAGAATGAAAGAAGCGTCATAGGGAGTGACTTCACCGTTATCTGTGATATCGCCGGCGATTTTCTGGTATGGCATGAGATTTTCTTCACCCACGGCGTACTGCAAAATTAAGGCTGCATCAAATGGATCAACCGCATCGCCCAGATCTCCCATTTTATCCGGGGCCAGGAGGAAATTCTGATCAACCAGATAATCGATCATGAACTGGCCGGAGAGATCGGATTTTGCAGTGTAACTGGCAAAACCAGTCATATTTACATCTGCATCGGCCACTGCATTGTCGTTGCTGTAATAATTTACAGCGCCGGATACTGAGAAACTGGCCGCTGTGGCCCACGGAGTGGGAGCAGCGATTTTTCTAAAATCATTGGTGCTGTTGTTACTATCCATGCCTGGTTCTTTTCGTTCAACCGATTGACCAAGGTAATTCGCAGTTGGTCCAGCAGCAAATCCGGCATCGACCTGATCATTCAAACCAATGTACTTTGGATCGGTATTGGGTTTGGCGTATTCAACGCCGTCGATAATGGTTTCAATATCAATGCCGTCTTCCCAATACACGTCTTCGCCGGAAGCTAAGATGACTTCATCGGATGTGAATGCAATTAAGAATTCAGTAGTAGACTTTAAATTGGTCAGGTTGGGCACGTTTTCATTGTCTGACGCATTGAATTCAGTTTCAATGTAACATTCGAAATCGGCGTTGCTCAGGTCCAGATTCGTATAGGATTTTGCATCCGGGGTGACAATTTTATACTCGCCGGGATTTATGGGATAGTCTGTTCCATTTCCCGGGAATTGCCAGATTGACGTAACACCGTCAATGTCTGAGCCCAGACGACAAACAATTTTACCGTCGAGATATTCAGTTTCAGAACCGGCATTGTAAAGCTCAATGTACTGGCATTCCAATTCTAACATGGCAAAGGCATTGTAGAAAATTTCGTTCATTTTGATCATGCTGGTCGTGGAGTAGGCATCGTCGGTATACTTCAAAATGATGCCTCCATAAGCTGCTGCCCAGACAATGGAATTATGTTTGGGAGCAATGCCTTTAATGAATTCGCCAGTGACGCCTTCGCCTTGCAATGCCCATGTAGTTCCGCCATCGGAAGTGACAAGGATCGCGCCGTCATCGCCAACAATCCATCCCTCCATTGCATTGCGAAAGTAGACGTCTTCCAGCTCTTCGGTCGTGGGACTCGTTTGAGCTGTCCATGTCGCGCCTCCATCTGCGGTGAATTGAATGACGCCGTTCTGTCCGACAGCCCAGCCGTGGGTCGGGTCGAAGAAAAATACGCCGTTAATGTCCTGCTCACCATCAACCGTGAAGGTGGACAAATTCCAGGTCGTACCGCCATCGGTGGTATAGTAAAGCGTATTATCTGCCCCGCCAATAACACCGTTATTTTCATCCAGCATGAAAATAGAATAGAGTGTTTCATTGGGTAAGCCGGTTTGTTCTGTCCATGTTTCGCCGGCGTCACCGGTTTTAATGACATAACCGTGAGCTGCCACAATCCAGCCTGTCGTATCATTGACAAAGAAAACATCTCTCATCCATTCACCGGTCATACCGTCTGCCTGCAAATGCCAGGAATCGCCGGCATCTTCTGTTTTTGCAATGAATCCGCCGGTGCCAACAACCCAGCCTGTATCAGCATTTATAAAATTGATGCCCCACAATTGTGTTGCAACTTTATTGTCAGCGACCAGATATCGTGATTTCCAGGTATACCCGCCATCTGTGGTCTCAAGCAAAACGCTGTTGTAACCCACAGCGATGGTGTGACCTTCGGAAACCGTGGCCATATTATACAAGTTGTGTCCGACAACATCGACGAGCAGGTCCCAGGTGAGTCCAAAATCTTCGCTCTTCAGAATTGTTTCATATCGGCATACCCAAACTGATGTCTCGACCGCCGCAACACAACTGCCACGAGTTCCATAGCCAACCGGTTGCTGAACCCAGTTCATACCGTCATTGGTTACCATGACAGTGCCGTCATCACCAACGGCTACGCCGGTTGTATCACTGGTGAAATCCAAATCCCACATATTATCATAAAGTTCTTCTGTGGGAGTAAAAAGTGTCCAGGTGTCGCCACCATCTTCTGTCCAGGCAAATACACTTTTTAGCCCAAGCACTTCAAAACCGTCACCAACCAGCCAGGCTTTTGTTGATGACACCATTTTAATGGCATTGTAATCTTTGCCCTGAATTGGAGCCACTGTGGTTGCCGCGGTCCACGTTGTTCCCCAGTCTGCGGTGTGGATGATAGTTTCTGCTTTACCCACAGCAATGACCTTGTCCATACCAAAGCAGGATACTCCGTACAAATTGTTCGACGTTCCGCTGGTTTGGGCGGCCCAGGTTTCGCCATCGCTGGTTGCTTCGATTTTTCCGCCATCTGCAACCGCAATGGCGTGCATTTCGTCAGCAACAGCAACATCGTTAAAATCAGCGGTGGCATCTGAAGGTGTTTGAACGGCCCATGTTGTTCCGCCGTCAGCAGTTTTCAGGATTGTACCATTTTCTCCAACAATCCAGCCGGTGGTTTCACTAATGAGAACAATTTTGTTCAAATGTTCTGAAACCGGCGAAGCGACTTCTTCCAGGGTGGCACCGCCATCCATTGTCTTGAGGATGGTGCCGTTGTTACCAACAAACCATCCCGTTTGTCCGTCCGCTAAGAAAAAGACATCGCGGATGCTGTATGAAAGGTCAGGTTGGGCAGCGACAATCCAGTTACCCTGTGCATAACTGAGGCCTGACGGAATTAAAATGAGCAGACCGATAAGTAACGCTACAAACTTTAACCCTTGCTTCATATAGTCCTCCGTAAAAAAGTTATGATGAAATGAAAAACCCCGAATAGATAAGACGATTTAAGTATTCAGGGTGGAATTACGAAATATGAAACGGATAAATAACAAATTCATGAAACACGAATCTCATTTTTAGGGTCGTTTGAATATCGAGGAATTTACAAAAATGTTATGATGGAAGTACTTATAATATAAGAATTTTATTCAGTAAGTCAAGAATTTTTTTAATTATATGACTTGAGCCAGACTGCGTAACATGGCTGCTTTTTATTTTTGTTACAGTGAAATCAAGCCCTGGACTGATTTACTACAGCTTTGTACATTTCTTTGGTGTAGGCAACTTCGTTCTTATGATCGACAATTGGCGCTGGATACGATTCCAAACCTTTGCCTTGCGCCAATCCGTGGATTTGTGTTGGACTATATGGTTTCAATTCCGGCACCCAGTTTTTTATGTAGCGGCAATCGCCATCAAATTTTTTCTGCTGATTCCATGGATTGAAAATGCGGAAATAGGGCTGGGCGTCGCAGCCGGTGGAGGCCGCCCATTGCCAGTTGCCATTGTTCACGCAGGGATCGTAATCCAGCAGTTGCTGAGCAAAATACTTCTCTCCCCAGCGCCAGTCGATGCGGAGGTCTTTCACTAGAAATGAAGCCGTAATCATCCGCACGCGATTGTGCATATACCCGGTTTCATTCAACTCCCGCATGCCGGCATCTACAATGGGATAGCCGGTTTCGCCGCGACACCAGGACTGAAATTTTTTCTCGCTATTCTCCCAATGAAGAGCATCATACTTTCGTTTGAACGCATGCCCAAAGACATGGGGAAAATGATAGCCAATATGGCTGAAAAAATCCCGCCAGTAGAGCTGCCGAATCAGAGGATGATTTTCTCCCAGCGTTTGAAAAATTTTATAATAGAACTCGCGAACCGAACAGGTGCCAAATTTTAAATGAACCGAAAGATGCGTCGTGCCGTCCTGCGCAGGGATGTCCCGCTCCTCTTCGTATTGTTCGAATCGCTCCAGCCTGGATAAAATCTCCAGGGCTGTTTCACGTCCGCCCGGAATTGTGGAAGATTCGAAGCCCGGAGGAATTACATTTTCAAAAATTTCGTTGTGCGGCATTCCAATATTTTCCCCTGAGAGATTCGCTGGCAGAGAATAATGCGGCAAATTTACACCCAGTTTCGATGCATTGTTGAAAAACGGGGTGAACACGGTATAGGGCGATCCATCCTTTTTCATGGCTTCTTCCGGTTTTGTCAGAAGCAGATCATGAATACTGTGGAAAGCAACGCCGTGTTTTTCGCAGACAGATTTCAGCGCAGCATCGCGATGGCGGCTGAACGGCGTGTAATCGAGATTGACGTACACGGCATCGATTTTATGTTGGGACAGTAATTTACCCAGGGCAATTTGGGGGCTGTCGTAAAACAAAGACAGCGTGCCTCCTTTTTTTTGTAATTCCGCAGCAATGTCCCGGAGCGCGCCGATTAAAAAGAGCAGTCCCGGTTTGCTCTGATACGGATGCAGCTCCACCTGCTTCGGATCGAAAATGAAACAGGGAATTACTTCATTGGAATTCGCCAGCGCTTCATTGAGCCCGGAGTTATCCGCCAATCTCAAATCGCGCCGAAAAATGAATAGCGATCTTTTGTACTGTTTCATATCTTGATTGTCCCTTTTGGGAGTACGCTCAAAACAAATATTTACAAAATTAATAACAGGAATGACCAGTTGAAATTTTTGCTAATCATTTTTATTTAAATTAGGTTTGTAGTGGACGCATATATGCGTCCACTACAGAAGTTATTATAAAAATTTAAAGGGATATTTTGCAAACTGGTTGTTTAAATTAATATTTCAGATATTCATCCGGATCGAAATCCGTATTCGGGTGCATGCGCCACATGTAATTTGGATCGATGTAAGGCAAATCGTTCCTGTGTTTTTCCATGAGTTCGATCTTTTTCTCCAACAGTTCCCCGAGATTTTCGCCGTACTGAAACCATGTTTCCCCGGGGGCATGAATGGGGATGAAATCCACCGAAGTGGACTCCCAAAATTCAAGCAAATCCCGCGCGTTTTGAAGCTCATTCGCGATCATTTCACGAACCATGTTCAACCGGGATTCTTTCTCGTCCTCGTTTTTCGCTTCGAGATAGCCATGCACGCCGGCGATCCATGCGCCGGTATTTCTCAAAGTTCGGAAATAGCACTTGGCGGCTAATAGTCGGTCGTGCGTATCGTCGAAAAATGCGTGGTGCGGATTATCTTCAGACAAGTCGGCCAGGACTTTCTTCGAGAGCGCGATAGCGTCATCCAGCGGCTCCCACACTTTGGAATCGAATTGCTTAACGATTCTGTCGCCGTCTTCCGTGGTAATCAATTCCCAGAGACAATCCGCGGCCAGGTCCACATTGTGGGGATTGTTAAAATGGGACATGGTGAATTTTTGATAATACTCTCGCCGTGATTCCGGAATTTTATCGATATCCGGCACGTATGGACGCACCCATAAACGGTACATTTCAAACGCCCAGTTGGTCGCATAAAGCGGAACATCCGGGACATTTCGAACAGCATCGTCAGCTTTTTTCCAGATTTCAATCAATTGAGAACTCAGGTTTTCACCGGCCCAGTCAATTGCAATGTCCTCGATAGCCTTATCGATTTTTGTCCTGGCGTCGAACTGATACGCCTTCAAAACTTCGCGGTTCACATCCCACGGAGCCAGCGATGGCGGATCCACATTCACCGTGGTTCTCTCAAATCCTTCTGATATCAACAATTGCAATCGCTCGTAAGCCAGCCACGGAGACGGCACGCCGATTGGATAGCACCCTTTTGCCGAAGTGCCGGTGAACATCAGCGCCCCTCGTTTCATCAGCGCCTGCTGCTTGGCCCATTTGACAGGATCATTTTTGTCGGCGGCGGACATGATCAAATCGATGCCATCGCCCATGCCGCTGTATATAATTTCTTCTTCCTCGGGAATCGCGCGCAGCCCGGCGATCAACCGAAAGTCAGGATTGATTTCCTGGCCGGTGTCCCGCAGCAATTTGTAATAGCGAATGACGTTTTCGGCTGCGCCCTTGGAGAATACCTCGTTGGGATTCCATTCGCGGACAAGGTACGCGCCGCCATTTCTGCCCGGGTAAAGACGCATGGTGTGCTCGAACCCGGAGCCGCTGTCGTTGAGAAACGTGCTGACAAAATCGATTTCAGGAATGCGCTCCATGATCATTTTGAGCATTTCAGCATAATGCCAGCGCACCACAGGATGAGCGAGCGTGAGCGTGTATCGCGGCCGGTACGAGCGGAATGGATGATCCACCCGGGCGCCGCGAAGATAGGGATAGCGCTCCAAAAGTGACTCCGGCACGGTCCGTGGGTTGCAAATGTGCATGCCGGGATTCAGTCCGTATTTCACGGCCAGCTCAGCCTGTTTTTCGAGGAATTGCATGTTGGCGGCAAGGTACTCCGGCGGATACGTGCCTTTATTTAGTTTCGTTTCCACAAATTGATCCAGATCCGGCGCCGAGTTGTAAAACCGATAATAAATTTCTCCCGGAGGACCTGATTCGAATGGGAACGGCGTGGCTAACGCATTGATGACCACATGGGAACATCCCAGTCGCGCTAATTCCCGGATGCCGGATTCTGCATCATAATTTCGGGTGAACCGCCGTTTTGAAGCAAAAAATCCGTCTTCACCTCTCAGCCATTTGAAGCTCGATGTGAGCAGTCTCCCTTTTTCGAACTGACCGATATCGTCATCCAGCCATTCTTCTTTGATGTGACAGAAAAGCGCATACAGCAAATGGGATTTGGACGTCACAATTTCACCCTCGCCGGATGAATTCAACCGGAAAAACATCCAGTCTTTTTCACCATTAACAGCATCCGGCCCGGAAGTGAAATTCTCTTCAGCGATGGCAATGCGAATCACGCCGGTTTTGGGTAATTCCGTCGTGTACTTGCATTTCATTATTTTTGCATTAGGCACGATACCTTGTTTCAACGCTTCCGCCACAGTCAAATCAACCGGTCTTCCATTTTCCGGGATGGCAATAGTCGTGGTATTTTTAAGTGCATCTCGCAGGTTTGTGGATTTGCCTGAAGCAGTGACTGTATCATTTGAGAGAAAAGTGAATAAAATGAAAATCATTAAAAATGTGCGCATAATTGGTCCTTTTTTTAAGTTACAATTTTTTGAGTAATTCAAAATGTAATTCGAGAACTAAAAATTAATTTCCTGCTTCTAATTTTCAATCCGCACCTCATCTTCCCACGCCATCCACTTCGGCACGCCGTATTTCATGAAGCTTCCATCGTCCTGGCCGTGTTTCATTTTTTCAGCCTGAAAAATCGTCCGGCCGGCAAAATCAAGTCTGCTCGCATTGTAAAAGGAGTAGTTCAAAACTTTTCCAGATTTTTTGATATAGCAGTATCGGGCATCCGTAACAAGGTCTCCGTATTCAGCGCGACCGGATTCGAAATTATATCGGGGTCGGATGTTTTCCTTTAAATATTCCGCTTCCAGATCGATCATGGCATTGATTTGCACGAACCCGTTTTTCGAAGGAAATTGTAAACCATAGCCGTTCCCGCGATGAAATATCTTCATGCGTGACAGCTCTTCCACAATTTCAGCAGGATTTTTTTCAACGGAGTGGGGAATGAGCAGCGTGGTGAAAATCAGCAATTCACCGGCCCTGAAACTATCGGCGCGCGCGTTGTAAACCGCCCATTCGGTTTGGACATTGTTCCGCTGCTGTTCCGCGCCGCAGCGAAAGGAATCCGCTTCGGGGAAATACATGAGCAAGCGCGTGTCCAAATTATTGACTTCGCCGGCGTAATAGGGCGCCAGGTTTGGCTCGGCCGCAATGGTGCGATAATAGGTGTCGTACCAGATTGGATTTTCCGGATCAAAGTCGGCAATGAATTGTGTGTAAAAAAGATTGGCCAGCGTTAAATCGCCGTGCCTGAGAATTTTCACAATATCGAAAATGACGAACCATTCTTTTTCTTTGAGATAAGTAATAAGCCGATCCCATTGATAACCCATTTTGTCATAAGTCAGCCTGGTTCGGCTGATATCCACATCGTTGAATCGCCTGAAATGCATCAGTTTGGTATCGACGAATTTGTAGCGTCCGCCATCCAAAAGAAATGGCAGGAGCCGCCAGTTGGGATCAGCCATTCCATTTCTCACAATTAGCTTGTTGTGAAATACATCGGCGCGGAACTGGCCGTCTGGCCCGGTGGACGAAGTTTCCCGATAGTTTGAGTCGTACAATAAAATGGAACCATTCTTCATCAATAATCCGATAGCGTTTTCATCGGCGTGACCGTGGTGATGTTTTTCCGCTTCCACATTGATTGTATTGATCAGATATTCTTTTCCGTCAATGCCAAACGGTGCGTCGTCCATATAGTTAAGAAACAGATAGGTTGCATCGCGATTCCAGCCGTTGCGGAACACCACTTTTTTGCCCACGTAATCCTCGAGAACCAGGCGACTCGGGTCGGCTGGAATTTCTTCCGCAATCGAATCATCTGCCCAGAGGTACGCTTCAACGAGCTCGCCATCTGCTTCGTGTCCTAATTCTTTCACGTGAGCTTCGAACAGCCTGTGCGCCGCCCATTTCATTTTGCCATCGCGGTAGACCGAGGCGCCTTTTTCAAGCACGGATATCATCCATGTCCATGTGTATCCACGACCATAACGTCCATCGCCGAATTCAACAATCTGCCCCCCGGGCGTCATGAGTTGAACGAGGTAATCGAAATAATACTTTGTCTGGGGCATGGCGTAATATTCTTCTTCCCGGCCGAGCAGTTCCACGCATTGCATCAGCGGTTTATTCCACGCCGGAATGTAAATCTGGGAATCTTCGATGGACCACATGCCCCAGCTCGCTGACAGGTTGATGTCCAGTTTTTGCTTCCATCGCTCATAATCCGGATGATCTGGAAAATATTTCATGGCTGCAGCAAGATTATTCACCAGGCTCTGCGTCGCGTGATTCATGGCGCCCCATTCGACCCAGTAGTTCAACGCCCGATCCGCACTCGCGAGGATTTTCTTTTCGATAATTTGAACATCACTTTTCGTGAGACGTCCGCTATCCTTTATTCGTTCAAGGGCGAAAACTGTATAATACGCATCGCCATGGGATTGATGCAATAGAAATTCCCGCGTATGTTCGGCATATTTTATTTCCCCTGTAATTTTGTAGAGAAATGAGGGAAAGCGAATCATGTGGCGGCCAACTTTCGGTCGTTGCAAATCATTTTTCGATTCATTCCACGCAGAAAGCGACTTTTGGTATTCCTGCCACAATTTTTCTTCTCTTTCAATGATGGCTTCGAGATAATCTTTCTTTGTAATGTTTGTCTGAGAAAGAACAGAATAAAAAGGAATTGCAATTAAGTAAAAAACGAAAACGGCAACGCGCATTTTCAAAATTATCTCCTTTCAGGGCTTGGGGAAATGAATAATGAATTGATGATCGAAAGACTTATTTTAGTGGGTGTCACTTTGCTTAAAAAGTTCTTGTTGAATGCGCAGTTAATTTTTATGTTGAATGAACCATGTAAAAATCAGGTAGCCTAACCAGAGAATGACGAACAGCCTCATGCCTAACCACAATTGTTTGCCGGCTTCGCGATAGGCTTGTTTGAATGAACCTTCTTTGAACAACTGACCATTAATGGCAAGTGAGATGATTTTTTCACCAATGATAACGAAAAGAATGATGAAGAAAACGTAAACTAAAAATTTCATGTGCCCCTACTATGAATTTAACGATTCGTATCTAAAATATTTTCGTTTTTGGGGATGGCAAGATTCCGTGACATTGAAACGTTAATTTTCAGCCAAACGCATTTTATACAATACTATTTTTAGGTGAAAAAGTCAAATAAAATTTGGTGAAAATTGAAGGGAGGCAATTTTGCCATGGCTGATGATTCAGATTTGATCACTGATGAATCCGCTGATTTCCTCCAATGCCTGAGTCGCTTCCGGGAAAATCGGCGCGCACGCAGGGTAACAATGGAAAAGTCCCTCACCGATACGCAGCGCAACATCCACGCCGGCAGCTTGTGCTTTTTCAGCGAACCGGGTGGAGTCGTCCCGCATGAGTTCGTCGCCGCCGACATAGATGAGCAGCGGCGGCAAACCGGTCAAATCACCGAACAGCGGGGAAATCAGAGGATTGGTCACATCGTTTTCCCCTGCGTAATATGTGGCAAAAATAGTCTGCGCTTTTTTCCAGGTCAGCGTATCAACGTTGGCATTGGTCGCGTAGGAATCGCCGGAATTGGTCAGATCGGTCCATGGTGAGAGCGCAACGGCTGCGGCCGGCAAGGGAATATCTTTTTCCTTCAACGCCAGCATTGTGGTGAAAACAAGGTTCCCACCGCCGGAATCGCCCATAAAAATGATGTTGGCCGGTTTTCTTCCCTCGTCCAATAAATACTTATATGCAGCCAATGAATCGTTTAATGCGGCCGGGTACGGCTGCTCCGGGGCCAGCGCGTAATCGAACACCAGCGCGCCGATGCCGCTGGCTTTTACAAATTTGGCGACAATCGCCCGATGCGCTTTGATGGAGCCTAACACCAGTCCGCCGCCGTGGAAATAGAGTATGGCTTTATCTTTCGGCGCATCGTTCGGACGCATCCATTCTGCGGAGAGATCGCCAATTCGAACCGGGATCAGTTCAAAATTATCCGGCAATTTCCCGAAAAAGCCGGCGCCTTTTTCCACTTCATCGCGGAGTTTTTGAATGGGCGTATCCCAATCGATTGTGTTCCGGCGCCTGAGTTGCAGCTTCAGTAAATGGCGGTGTTTTAAAACGAAAACAAATAATCGGCTTCGAACGCTTGGCATAGTTTCGTCCTGTGTTAATAATTCGATTCAAAACATTTACCAAAGATAATTAATGTGTAGCTGTATCTGCAAACTATAATCAAACCTCAATTTCAATCAAATCTCGACCAACGATGAGTCCATCGGTACCATAAGTTTCTTTGACTTCATTCACCAAATCATCCAATTCGACCACGCCGGGCCGCAGACAAAAATGTTTGAGCACCAGTCGCTTCACGCCGCGTTCCCTGGCCCACTTCCCCAATTCTTTGGGATTGGTGTGAAATTCATCCCATTTTTCTTTGATCAGAATTTTCTCAGGAAAACTGCATTCGTGCGCCATCAGGTCCGCGCCTTCGGCGAACTCCTGAAGGTTTTCACAGAGCGTTGTATCGCCCACAATCACGATGGACTTTCCCTCTGCTTCGATGCGATACGCAATGTTGTCGAGAAACGGACTTTTGTGTTGGTGATGAATCGTTTTGATTGAGAAACCAGGGAAATCGATTGTGAAGTCAGTTTCTGAAATATCCCGCGCGATCCATTTCTCGCCATGTTCGCTGTAAATGGGATGGCCCCGTCTCGAGGCAATATCCTCTTTGTATGCCCGCGCTAAAATATCATCGCAGAATTTTTCCGTTCCCTTTGGGCCGAAAATTTGCATGGGCGAGCTTCGGCCCAGCACCCATGAGGTGATGAACAGGTAGGCGAAGTCGCAATTGTGATCGTAATGGTGATGCGTGAAAAACAGGGTGTCGATCTGTTGCAGCGGAATGCCGGCCTGGACCAGTCGCATGGACGCCCCGCGCCCGCAGTCGAATAGAAGATTCTTTCCGTTTATCTGAACAAGTTGAGCCGGACCGTATCGCTCCAAATCCGGCCGCACTGCGCCGCTGCCTAAAAGAATAAATTTCATGTGTGCCTTTTATTTATTTTGATGAAGAATTAAATAAGCCACGGATGAGCACGGAAGAAACACTGATTAAAAAAATTAAAACAGAGCATCTGCACAGGATCAACAAAGGCAGGAGTAACCTCATTTTTTCTAAGAAATATTATTTCCTCGACATAAAAATATTTTTTTCCGTGTTTCATCTGTGTAAATGCGCCGAAGGACGCATCTGCCTTTGGTATGATCCGTGGCTCATTTCCCCCGCGCTTTGCGGAAAGCCAGGACTGAATAAACACCAATGCCAATCCAGACAACATTGACAAAGGCCGATGGCAACGCATTATAATAGCCGGCGTTCAAAACCAGGAATGAACTCCCGGCGATATTTATGCCCTGGTATATCAATGAATTGCCTTCAAGCCGTTTGGAGGAAACAAGAAAGTAGGCGTACAACAGAAGCGCCGCGCCCAACCAGCCGAAAATGTCGATGATAAGTTTTAAGTTCAAATAAAATATCCAATAATGTTGTTAACCTGAATTATTCACCAATTTCAAACAATAGATATTTAACTTAATGTTATGAATAAAATTAATCAGATATATGAAATTTAACAAAGTTAGATATACTGAATTCGGAATTAAGCGCCATTCAGGCTATCTGGATTCCTTAATGCATTACAATGAATAATCCAGGTTAAAAATGTCAAACTGCTGGGTTCAACCTCTGACTGTTATGTTACCAAAAGGAGGAGTTCAAATAGTATTGTTATTGAGTTGCTCCATGTCCCTGGCAAATGCAGCGATGAACGGGAAAATAACTTTTTAGAAAATTTAAGATTATAAAAACCCCATTTTTTTAGCCTGCGCTTTTGACAAAATCATCCCGTTCGGTAATTTGTAGTATGTGAGAGCATCCGAGATTTCCGCGCTGCAAAACTCTTCTTCGCCCATCCGTATCTTTAGCGCCTTTTCAATGTCCGTTGCTTTCGCTGAAACAGTGCCTTTCTTCGTCCCGAAGAAATCACAAATTGTGTCGGTAGTCAATGGATTTTCAGCGGTTGGATCGAACAAAAAGTTTAACCGGGCAATGACATACACCACAGCAGACGCCCAAATTTCTTTCTTCCCGCCGGTGATAGAATATGTTCGCTTCTTCCCGAGTTTCTCCCATAATTTAAAACAAAATTCAGAAATTTCATCATTTAGATGATCCTTCGCAAAGTCAACCAGAAGCTGCCTCACTTCATCGATACGGTGTTGCTTTTTTTCGTCCATGTTTTTCTCCTGTTTTAACGGCTGAATTCATTGGCTGTTACAATGCACAGCAAAGCAAAAATTCTGTGCAGTGATTGTTATACATCTCTTTCATCCCTTACTCTGCCAATATCCGAAACACGATCGCATTATTTCGATCCTTTTTCGATAGGAATATTGGTTATGTTCTGAAATCATTCATCAATCGATTTGCCCACGACCTGCGTGTAAACAACTTTTTCATGCTCTTTCAGCCCCATAATCTTTTGGAGTTTTTCTCTATTGACCAAACCAAGAATCGCAGTGCTCAGTTTCGCGGCTGCGCAGTAAAGATAAACGTTCTGACTGATAAACCCGGTATCGGTCCCGGAAACAAACCATTTTCGATTTTCATCTTTGGTAAGATACGTTTTTAATCTGGAAAAATCAGAAACATAAATGAGACCAACCGGGGCGGAATGCATCATTTTTTGGGTGCTGATGTTGTCTCTGATATCTTCGGAAAGAACCTGATCGAGCTGGCGCTCCTTTTCATCATAGAGAAAAACACCGCTCTGCATTGCAACATAAATCTTTATCGCCTGTGAATTCGACGCGCTGATGGCGCCGTTCTTTTGCTTTTACTCCGCCTGGTTTCTTCTTTTGTCATTCCGCACGCAGCCCAGAGAAGGTTCGAGAGTTCCTGGTCCGAAAGAGATTCATCCTTCCACTTCCTCGTTGTCCGACGTTTTTCCAACGCCCGCATCAAAGGAAAATCAAGGTCTTTCTGAGGCCCGGGGAGATTTATTGTGGTTGCCATGATAATAATTTTTTTTATCAATCCAATAAAAATTCGATTTCAAACACAGTTTCACAGGAGGATGGTTCAACTCCTTCGGAGTTGCTGCTTTTGTCGCGCTGGTTCCTACTACAAATGTCCAATCCCTCCGGGATTGTTTCCCATTTTCTCATATAAATGAACCAGAATGAAATTACCGGATGAAACTCAAAGGAGTTCTTCTCAAAAGATTTATTTTTGTTTGGTGGATGCAAATTTTATAAAAATATTCTACATAAGACTCTTATTCTGAATATAAAATTTCCCCGTCCACGATGAATGTAAACGAGCGAATGCTCAGCCATAATGATGGTTTTACCTCAATTACAGCGCTATATGGGCCAATAAAAAAATCGATTCGTGGCATAAGGAGTATCCATGATCGAACTTTAGCGGCAACCTTATTATTGACACGGACTTCCTCGTAGCCGGCGCCGAGACCATTGTACCTGACAGTAAAACCGCCTGCTTCGGTCTCCACAGTGAATGTCCGTGTAAGCCTGGTTTTTTTTTGTAAGTAGGCTTTCATTTTTTGATTTATAACCTCTATAACATCCAAAACTTCCAGCAGAAACAGACGGCGGTTTCGATCAGGTGGAGCGATTTGTCAAAAGTCATTTTCTAATAAACCTTCTGCAAAGAGCCTTTAAATTTATTCCAAGCCCCCAAAAGTTTGGCTTTAACTCAAAAATGTCCTCACTTAAGTAGTCATTTGATTGAAGCAAAACATAGTATTTTGTTAACTTTTTTTCAAAAGCATCAAGCAATTTATATGTTTTTTCAGCATTTCTATTCCGAATATGCTTTAATATTTCTGATGATTCGGTTTCAAATTTATTTATTTTTTTTAATGTTAAGATAGCTTCTTCCAGAAGCTCGAAAGAATAAACTTCTACAGCTATCTTGTGATAAGGATTTATGCTGTAAGGCCTTTTTTCTATTATGTGTTTCAAATTTGGCCTTTCCTTTTCAATGCGATCTAATATATTTTTAACAATTTCTTTTTTCATATATTTAATATTTTCTCTTATAAGTGATCATACAGTTTCTGCATAACATCCAATCTGTAATGATGTCAAGAAATGAAAAAGATCCATCTTTCCACATCTGAAAAATAACAATATTTATCCGAATAGTCAATTAGTTTTTCGATGATGGGAAATATAAAAGCCGGCCCCAAAAAATAAACAGGGTCGGCTTTTCATATTGAAAGATAGCGATGCGGCGGCTTATCCGAGAATGGTCATTTTTTGAGATTGGAAACGCCGCAGACTTCGATGTTGTAAAATTAATTGCAGCCCTGGCTGATTTGCTTGAAACTAAATTTTTGTGGCGCTATTAAAATCATAGCTTCGGGAACAACAGGAATTGATTTGATTTTAAATCGAAAAGAATTTTATTTTTTTGCCTGATCTTTTATCGTTCTCATGCCGTTGGATGTCTGAACATTTGCTTGCGACGGATCGATTGAATCACTTCATCCAACTGATGAAGAAATTGTGACCGATCACGTTTTTTTAGCGGCGGCGGCCCGCCGGTTATCTCTCCTGCGCCACGAAGCTCTGTTAACAGGTCACGAGTTGCAACAGCCTCACCAATGTTATCTTCCGTGAACAGCTTTCCTGTGGGACCAATGACATGGGCGCTGTTCTTCAGGCAGCGGCTCGCAAGCGGAATATCCGCGGTGACAACGATGTCCTGAGGCTGCACGTGTGCAACAATCCAATCATCGGCAGCGTCGACTCCGTCCCCTACAACCGCGAGTGTTATTTTTTGTTCATTGGGAATCCGCATCCAGGAGTTGGCCACCAAAGTGACATCAAGCTGATATCGGTTTGCGACGCGGTACACCTCCTGTTTTACCGGGCATGAATCAGCATCTACAAATATGTGCAGCAAACGAATCTCCTCTCTTTAAATCCCTGTTTAGCCGGCTTTTCATGTTGAAATAAAGCGATGCAGCAGATTATTTGAGAATGGTCATTGTGCGCATGTGCGAAGCTCCCCCGGATTCGATGCGGTAAAGGTATACGCCGGAAGCGACGGCCTGGCCAGTGCTGTTCCGGCCATTCCAGAGCACACGGTTCCAGCCATGATCTGCGCTCAGATTGGGCCAGGATTTTATCAGTTGGCCCAGGGGATTGAAAATCTGCACGCTGGCCGGGCCCGGTCGTTCGGCGTAAAACTGAATGGTCGTGGCGCTGTTGAACGGATTGGGATAGTTGAAGCCGGCTTCGTAATTTGCTGGCACAGCCTCAACAGCAATCTCGACCGAGGTTGAATAGGGCCACCATTCCATCAGTTTTTCGCGGTCCCGCGCACCGCCGCTGCTGCTGTTGGCAACATTGTACGTCCACCACATGCCTGCAACGTCTCCTCCGCTGATTGTTGTGGAGAACGCCTCATTGGCTGCTGCGCCAAAATAGCGTGCCTGGTTGCTGGGATATTCCTTGTCGTCCCACGTGCAATCGATGGGCACCCAGCCGTAAATGGGGAAATACACCTGGTGCCAGCGATGAAAGACGCGGTCTTCGTACGGGAGGTCGTCGCGAAGATGGCCGCCGGCTTCCATGCGCGCCGGGATGCCGGCAGCGCGGCACAGTGACACGAACAGGAATGTGTATTCGGAGCAGGAGCCTGTGCCGTTGTTGAGAATGGCCGGGGCTGTATCCCAATTACTATCGTTCACATATTCCACATGGGAAATTACGTAATCGTGAATGTTCCGTACCTGCCAGTACAGATTGGTTTCTTCGCCAATGGCTTCGGCGGCGGCCATTTTGATCAGGGGATGCGTGATGTCGTATTTCGTCCCGTCGATGGTATACAGGTCGATGATTTCCTGTGGGATATCGGTTAATTCACCAACGCTGTCCGGGTGAAGGAAATAGCGAATATTGTGGAGCGTGGCCGGCACAGACCATTGATACATTTTCTCCTCACCGATCGAAACCTGCTCTTCGTAATATGCAATGCGCTGGTCAAAGACATCATCAAAAAAACTGTGTGGATACACATTAAACTGCACAGTGTCTTCAAGCGTTTGGTAGACCGTTTCAAACGGGCAGGCGAGATAGGTCTTCAAATTCATCACACTTGATCCCACATTTTTGATGGTGGCCGTGTACCTGATTTGCACCTGCAACGGATCGGTGAGTTGATATTTTTCGGTTCCTGTAATGGAAATTTTATAAATCCTGTCGTGCTCGTAATCGGCGTTCCAGAGGAATTCGCCGTCGAACGCCAGTCCGTATGAATAGGTGCCCGGCGCATTCAAAATGGTGAAAACCCGGCCGCGATCGGTTTCCAGCCGGTAAATTTCGTCTTTGTCGTAATCGGTGCACCAAAGATTTTCGCCGTCCCAGGCTAACCCACGATTGTAGCCCCCGGGAGAAATGAGGGTATCGACGTAGCTGCCGGTTCCCGGGTCCAGTTTGAAGATGCGCTTGGCCTTGCTGTCGGCGTACCAGAAAAATTCACCGTCCCATGTAAGTCCGCGGGGATTATCGGTTCCGACCGGGATAGTTTTTGTGATGGTGCTGTCTTCAACGTTGATTTGGCAGATCTGGTCGTTTCCATTATCCGAGCACCAGAGGAATTGGCCGTCCCAGGCCAGTCCGTTTATGGTGCCATTCTCCGGGCCAGGCAGAGAATAGACAACCTGCCCGGTCTGCGGATCGATTTTGTAAATCTGGTTTGTGCCGATATCCGCATTCCATAAAAATTCGCCATCCCAGGCCAACCCGGAGGGATAGTTCCCCGGTGAAGGGAAAAAATCCAGGACATTGCCCATCTGGGCTTGTACTGTTGAAAAGAGAAAAAGAATTATTCCAAAAAGCTTCGTTGATTTCATGGTGGTGTCTCATTTTTGTGCCCGCGGAACGCACGAAAGAACACGAAAAAAATGATATTAATTTTCAGCGCTCTTTCGCGTATTCAGCGGGCAGATTTTTGTTATCAAATAAAAATCGCCAATTACACATGGTGTGCAGTGATGATTTGTGTAATTGGCGAATGAATATTAACTCAATATATTACAGCAAATTACTTCATCAAGACCATGCGTTTGGTTTGCGACATATTGCCGGCAGTAAGTTGATAGAAATACACGCCGGACGGCAGATTGGCGGCATTCCAGGTAACGCCTTTGAACCCTGCGTCCATGGGTTTGTCTATGATGGTGGCAACTTCCTGTCCCACTTCATTGAACACCTTCAACGTCACATGAGCGCGTTCAGTCAGGTCGAACGTAATGCTTGTCGTCGGGTTGAACGGATTGGGATAGTTCTGATGCAGTGTGAATTCTTTTGGCATTATCGGTTCAAAAGTTTCTCCGACCGCGGTGGCGCGTGCTTTAATAGTATCCGTTGGCACTCCAAGATAATAGAAAAGATCGGTTTGATCTGTTGTGAAATGTCGGCGGTAAACGAAGTGCAATTTATCGGTGGCATATCTCGCCATGCCGTTGGGAGCATGACCGGTCCATTGATCCAAAACAGATACCGGCCCATGCCAGGTATCGCCGTTATCGTCCGAGTACATGACCATGATGTTATAGTTGAAATTCGCTTCATCACCCATGGCGCCGGTGGTGTCAACCACATCGGAATAGGCATAATAGAGTGTTCCGTCCGGGCCTACTGCCGGTTCATTCATCGGGTAGGTTTCTATGTCCGAAGGCCAATCACCCCACGCTACAATTCCATTTTCCAAAAATACAGGTATGGCGACTTTATTAATCGCCCAGGTGCTGCCATCATAACGGAAGTCATACGCGTAATATGGAACCGGGAAGCTTCCGTCACTTTCAGTTGTATCATAAGAGACAACAAAGATGTGCCAGTTACCATCCCCGTCAACAAATGGTGCGGTGAAATTACGATAGTTATCCGCATCGGAATTGTACAGATGTTCTGAACCGGGAACAATGGCCGGGGCGGTCCAGGTTTGCCCCAGATCGTCAGAATGGCTGTAGATTGTGTTCCAGATATCTCCATCCGTCAATTCAGCGCCGGCAGATACCATTACTGTATTGTTGGGGCCCATGCCCACGCCAATGCCGCGTGAAGAGAAATTGGAAACATAATTGGTGTTGCCCACATCATCTGTATCTTCGGAAATGGGCACTTTTGGCCTGGACCATGTCATGCCGCCATCCTGGGTCACGTAGTAGTATAATGCGCCGCCAGGTTCGCCGGTGTGCCAGCCTCCAACGCCCCAGATGTTTTCATTATCAGGAGCGACTGAAATGGATAGATAACTGGTGTGAAGCACCGTGTCCGGCGTGCCGACATCGTCGATATAGTAATTGACGAACGCGCCGCTGCCCCATCCGGCGATATCAGTTGCAACCAATGGGATTCGGTCTTTGTAGTCGGATGAATTGCGGTCCTCATACGCAACAATTGGGGTGGTCGATGTCGCACAAACCGATGCGTACCGGGCGTTCATTTCAGCGCCAATGCCAAAATTAATTGACGGGTGGATCGTCCATGTTTGACCGCCATCGATAGAGGTGGCTGCTGTAATCCGGCGTGGATCCGGGCCTTCGGTGTAATAGCGATACCAGGCGGCCACAAGATTCCCGGTTGTCGGTTCGCAGTAGAACTGGGTTTGAACACCGCGATATATTCCATTATATACCGCACTGTCAATCAAAACCGGTTCCACGATGGCTACTGGTTCCGGCTGGGCCAGAACCGCGCTTGCAAAAAGCAAGCTCAGAACAAAGCACAGGATTGTAACTTTTCTCATTACATCCTCCTTCTTATTGGTTAAAAGTACAACGAATTAGTTTCTATTTTAATGACTGATAGTTTGTCTAACTACCTACGATTGTTTCGTCCTCCCTGATTTTCGGGGCAATAGCAAAACCGGTGAAGCCGTAAAAAAGTGCAAAAACACTTCCCAAATAGCACATGACAGCCCACGGGACATAGCTCAGCGTGGGAACACCCAGGGTGCCAGCCATGAAAACGCCGGCCATGCTCCAGGGCACAAGCGGAACGATTACAGTTCCTGAATCTTCGGTGGTGCGCGATAAATTTTTGGCTGCCAAACCACGCGACTTAAATGCCGGGGCGAACAATTCTCCCGGCACTAAAATGGACAGAAATGAGCTGCCGGTCATAATGGCAACTGCAACGCTCGACCCCACTGCCGAAGCGATGAGCGCGCCGGTGCTTCGTGCTACTTTTAACAAGCGGTCCAAAAGCACGTCCAGCATGCCGGCTTTCTGCACGATACCGGCAAAGGAAAACGCGCAAAACGCGATGAGGGTTACGTGCATCATGCCGGCCATGCCGCCGCGGCTGAACAGGTTGTCCACGGTTTCCACGCCGGTCTGTGAGGTGTAACCCAGCGTCATGGCGGTGACCATTTCATTCAGGCTGGCTCCCTGAAAAATCATGCCGAGAATGGTGGCCAGCAGTGAAACGATAATCATGCCCGGGATGGTCGGTTTCTTTCGAACCGCGAAATATAAAATCAGAGCCGGCGGCAGCAGAAGGAGCCAGTGAAAATGGTAATTGGCTTGAATCGTGGATAGAATGACATCCATTTGTTGCGATTGCAGTGTGCCGCTGCTATAGGATCTCCCCACAAAAAAATAGACCAGAAGACCAATCAGCCACGCCGGGGTGGTCGTCCATAACATGTGCCGGATGTGATCGAACAGATTGCTTTTGGCTGCGATGGGCGCTAAATTGGTGGTATCTGAGAACGGCGAAAGTTTGTCGCCAAAATAAGAGCCGGCCACAATGGCCCCTGCAGCCGCACCCGGGGGAATACCCAGACCATGAGCAATGCCCATAAATGCCACACCCATGGTGCCCACCGTGCCCCAGGAAGTCCCGGTGAACAGTGAAACAATACTGCACACAATGCATGCTGTGACTAAAAACAGTTTTGGCGATATGATTTTCAATCCAAAGTAAACGAGCATGGGAATGGTCCCACAGGCGATCCACGATCCGATCAACAGTCCCACACAAATGACAATCAGCATGGCCGGCATGCCCTTGGAAATACTCAGCACAATGCCGTCTTCCATGTCCCGCCACGTATAGCCCAGCCGCAGTGCAATGAGCCCGGAAACAAACGCGGCAGCGATGAGGAGAATTTCAGCCTTGAGCCGAAAAATGCCATACCCAATCCCCAAAAACAGCGCAATAAGAATGAGCGGCAGCAGAGATTCAAAAAAAGTCGGTGTTCGTTTGGCTTTTGTTTCAGTCATGAAAAATCAATTTCTCCTGTTCGAATATGCGTCATTTATTTTTCGAGCGGCGACCATTCGCCGTATTGTTCTGTATAAATGCGGCACTTGTTTTTGGATTGCCAATGATGGTTGAAATTGTACGTCCAGTCCATGTAATCCGAGCCGCCGCCGCTGGTCGTGGTAATGATGTAGCGGCATGCAATATTGCCGATGCCGGTCGCCTGATCCGCAGGACGGGATTTATCGCCTTTGTTCGCATCGAAGGGAATCCAGCCATAATTGGGGAGATAAATCTCGCACCAGCGATGATACACCTCGTCCAGACTGGCATCATCGCCCCGAAGCGAAATAGCGCCCACGTAACGCGCCGGCAATCCTACAGCGCGACACAGTGCTATGAATGAAAATGAATATTCGGAACAGGAGGCGGTGCCGCGCTTCAATACAGTGGGCGCAGTGTTCCACCCACCGACCGGTTTCAAATTATATGAGAGATGATCGATGAGATAGTTGAAAATTTTTCGCGCGATCCAGTAAGGATTTTTTTCATCCCCGACAATTTTTTGGGCAAGGTTTTGTATGAATGGATCATTAATTTGCAGTTTTTTGCCGTCGGCTAAATAGTCCTGAAGCACTTCATCCGGAATTTCTGCCAACGAACCGACTTTGTCCGGATCGATGTAATATTCAATGGCCCAGACGGTGGCTTTCACTGTCATGGTGGCTCGAAAAAAATCTCCGCTCTTGAGATCGTTGACGTTGAAATGAGCGACCTTTTGTCCCCATTGATCTGTTAAAATATTGTCCGGTTTGGGATCAAAAGTCACTGGTTCGAGCAGTTCCTGATTGTCCCTGTTTTCCGGGATGGCAAAATAGATATCCAGAGAAGTGACAGTGCCCGGACCATAATTCCGGAAATCCACGGTGTTTTCCAGCTTTTGCTTTTTTGGATTAAATTTGGCGAGATAATCGTCGTTATCAACAGCAATTTGATAAATTTTATCGGACTGGTAGTCGACGTTCCAGAGATGCACACCATCCCATGCCAGGCCGCGGCTGTATTGGTCCGGTGCGTGAATTGTGCCAACCACCATACCTGTAGATTGATCCACTCTGTAGATCATGTCAGCCCCGCGATCAGTCACCCACAGGTATTTCCCGTCATAAGTCAATCCATCCGGGTTGCTTGAAGGAGACTGAAAATTGGAAATCATCATGCCGTCTTCCGGGTCAAGGCTGAGTACAAGATCCAGCTTGTCGTCAACCACCCAGAGCAATTTACCGTCCCAGCAAATGTCTTTTGGATTTTTTGTATAGGCTTCAATCACACGCTCAGCAACGCCTGTCTTTGTATTTATCCTGTAGAGATAACGCTCCTTGTCATCAATGGTCCAGAGATGCGTGCCATCCCAGGCCAGGCCGATTGGACTGAATCCCGGCGCCGGAATTGTACGAACCACACGACCATTTTTGGGATTGATCTGATATAAATTGTCTGTTTTACGATCGGTCAGCCAAAGATGCTCGCCGTCAAAAGTTAGGCCTGTGGCATGGAAGGCCGGTGCATCCAGCGTTTTGAGAACTTCGCCAACGAAAGCAAAGCCGGGTGAAGAAGTGAAACCAATGATAATGATAAATAGAATTATCTTGATTTGATTTTTAAACATGTATTTCATTTTGCTCTCCTTTGAATTTTGGAAATAGGTCTCATTTTGAAAAAATAATTTTCAAAAAAAGGAGAAAATTCCAAAATGATAATTATTCGATTGTTTGCTTCCCCTTAAAAAATAATAGGTAACGAAACGATCAAATGATGGCACATTCCTTGTAGTGATATGAGAGATGCCCATTAAAAATTGAATTCCATTCCTGTTTAAATACACCACTCAAACAAATGGTGATCATTCATTGATAAAAAATAAGTCGTGATATTCAGAAGATGAAGAAAGCGAAATACTTTGTTGCTTTTTTCTTAAATTCACATATTATTGCTGCTAAATAAAATGTAATAATGAAAACACCTTGTTTTTTTATTTCAGCGTATAAGAATTAGCGAAATGAAATTAATTCTAAAGAATTTGTGATAACTGCCGATTAAACAATAGGTAATTTAGATTTCAGAAGAGAATGTTCTAATCGAGCCTGAACAAAATTCTATCTGAAATAATCTGTATGAACATCGAAACCGAATTCAGTTTTAGTTTCTTCAAACAAAGTAAGTGCTTTGAGGGATGTTGTGCGATCTTTCAAGCCAATTCCTGTTGCCAGAGCACAGACGATCATAAAAATAGCGCCTGCTGTATTAATGAAAACAATATTATTGGTAAGAACGGGAAAGACAACGTCAGAATATTCAGCGATGGGAGCAACTAATTCATCGGTGATCGAAATGACTTTATTGCCTCGTGACATTGCCATTTCAGCCGCTTCAATTGTTGCAAGCGTGTATGGCGCTAAACTAATAGCAATGATAGCGTCATCTGATTTGGTTGAAAGAATTTGTTCGTGAAAGCTGAAGCCTCCGCACGTGAACGATGTAGTTTTTAAATTGATTCGATTCAGGTAATAGGCAGACAATTGTGAAATATATTTTGAAATACCAAGACCCATTGTATAAATCCTGGAGGCGTTGATACAAATATCAACAGCGTTTTCAAAAGCGGTTCTATCCAGTTTTTCGATGGTGGTTCGAATATTTTCAATTTCACCGTTTGCAATGGTCGTTATAAAATCTGTTTTCAGCGGCTCATTATCCAGAGCCGCTTTGAACTTTTTGGCAACACTCAGGTTGTTTCTGAGTTTGGCGGACAATTCAGTTTTTAATTCGAGGAAGCCTTTATATCCCAAAGCCTGGGCAAGTCGTACAATGGTTGCCTTTCCAACATTCAGTTTTTCGGCGATCGTATCGATGGATGAGAAGGCAATCTCTTCGGGGTGATCTATGAGAAACTGGGCGATTTTTTTTTGATTTTTTGTCAGGTGACCGATATTATCTAAAATGAGTTGCTTATACGCATTAAATTCAGACATTTAATTCTCTATTATTAAAAAATTTATTTCATTACAAAAAAATAATGAAACTATTTTCTCAAAAAAGTTATAAAATATTTTCCTAAATGTCAAGGTATATTTTTGCTTATGCAAGAATTTGGTGTAATATTTCGAACCGGGAAGTTCAAAACAAATTCAATAATTTGAATGAGAAATAATTGGACATCAGATGATGAAAAATTGATAACATTTCAAAAAGGTAATCTGATGTTTGATTGAGTAAATATTTTAAAGCACATAAAAACAATTTATTAAAAAAAATAATTTTAATTAATACTGCAGATATGCAATCTGAAATTTAAAAACAGACTGAATTTGGACCGTAGAAACAGACTTTTCTCTTGACATAGATAAAAAAAATAGCTATATTTGCCCTATTATCAATTTAACGCTAAAGGTAGATGTTTTTTATATATTAAGGTGAGATTGCAGTAAGAAATAGTGATGACTTTTACAGAAAATTAATTTTTTTCTTGACAAACGGTAAAATATTTTTTATATTTGATGTTGCCCAATTTTAACTCACCAAAGAAATTTGTTACCTTGCCTGTTTTAAGAGGTTGTTAATGCTGCTCCCTTTGATGAAGTCACCACTATTAATCAAAACGAGGAGATTGATATGCGTGACAAACGTGTAAAGCTGATCTATTTCTCTCTAAGGGGGTCAGAGGTTAAGGACATTGATCTTGGATGGAAGAAAATCTTCCTTTATTTTTCGATGTTATCGGCAATTTTAATCATTTTGGTCGCTTTAGCGATTTCATTATTCACGGACATGTATCATGATTCGAGAATTTCGTCTTTACAGAAAACGAACAAAATTTTGAAATCGCAATTAGGGGAAATGCGCGAATCCATCGATATGGTCAATGCGCACATGAAAAAACTGGAAGCCAATGATGATGATTTACGAATGATTGCCGGTCTTGACAAAATCGATAAAGAAACGCGGAGTCTCGGTGTCGGCGGTCCCAAAGCTGCAATCCTGGATTACGAATCTGACGCGCTCCCGCGTGACTTGCGAAAAGATGTCTCTGAAACCCGATCCCTGATTGAACAAATTGAGAGAAGAATTCAGTTAGCTTTTGATAGTAGAGAGGAAGTCGAGCGCACGCTCGAAACGAAAGATGAAAGTATCAAGCGTCTTCCAACGATCAGACCTGTGAAGGGAGGGAGGATAACTGATCATTTTGGAACCCGGATTGATCCTTTTACTGAAAAAGCAAGACCCCACAGGGGAATTGATATTGCTGCAAAAACGGGAACTCCTGTGTTTGCTGCTGCGTACGGTATCGTTACAAAAACTGTACACAATTACAGACCCAATAAAAATTTTGGGAAATATGTTGAAATCGACCATGGCAACGGTTATATTACAAGATATGCACATTTGCATAAAATTAATGTTAGAGTGGGCCAGAAAATACAAAGGTGGGAGGAAATTGGAGCAGTTGGTAGCACTGGCCGGTCAACCGGGCCTCATTTACACTATGAAGTAAGGAAGAATGGTATCCCTGAAAATCCGCTGAATTACTTTTTCTAATCGATAAAAATCAGGCTCTTGACCCTCTTAAAAACAACCTCGGTTCAGGTTTGAAAAACTTTGGTGAAAAATGAAGCTCTCTGGAATTCCAGGGGGCTTTTTTTATTCAAATGATTGGGAAAGCGTTCAAAATGATTTCCATAATAACTCGAATATACAATTGATAATTATTACTACTTCGTCAGATTGCCCTTTTTCTGTCATTTCCTCTGGACTTTACCCGGGGTACTTCCGTTGGTCGCCT
>CAZSBG010000033.1:0-54369 GCA_964605145.1 uncultured Cytophagia bacterium
CCTTGGCATAGATTAAATGATTCGGCTACCATTAATTATTGAGTGGATACAAAATATTTTATATAGATTATGGGAATTATTGAATTAATAGTAATAATTAGTATTAGTCTTTACGTTTTTATCAGACTTTCGCTTGATAAAACAAAAGGTATTATGTTTGTTGTTCTATTTTTAATTATTATGCCAAGAGAATTGTCTTATGAAATTGGAGGAATTCCATCGATTACTGGATATAGAGGTATAATGATTATTTTATTAATTTATTATTTATCGAACTTAACAAGAGCGACTACTACACAAAATAGTAAAATACCTTTAATCTCCATAATGTTATTAATCCTTCTCATCAAATATATCTCTTTATTTAATGCTTATAATTTTGCTGTATGTTTTAATGGATTTGTGGTTTATTTATTAGAAGTATTCTTTTATTATTTAATAATGCTTAAGTTGCTTGATAATAATCTAAACAATATCCATGCTGCTATTAAGGGAATTGTCATCGCAACTATAATAATTGCCATCTTAGGATTTATTGAAAAATATACGTTATTTAGTCCAATCGATTCTTTAGCAGCTAGAAATAGCAATCGTTTCGAAACTCAGAAATTGAATTCTGTTTTTTCCACCTTTTCACATCCGATCCATTTTGGCGTTGCACTCGCTATGGGCTGGTCGATGTGTATATATATATTAGATAGAACTTATGTGAAAATTAACAAATATTTGATTTGGCTTTCATTATTAATCTTATATGCAGGATTATATTTTTCAGATAGTCGAGGGCCATGGATGGGATTTCTTATCGCAGTTTTAGTATTTTTTTTCTTGAAATATCCTTTTATTAAACTTAAAATGACACCAATAATATTTATAGCTTTATTTATTATTTTTGCTCGTCCAGGAGTTTATGATAGCATTGATGGACTTGTTTCAGCAAGTTTTGATAGCGATTCTCGAGAAGGTGGTTCTGTAGCTTATCGCTTCGATTTATATAATAAAGCAATTGATGAAATCAGCAAATCATATGATAGATTTCTCATTGGTTATGGAGCAGATGCACATCATTCCATGGATTTATCAGGTGAAATATCATATGGTACACGGGGAATTCGAAGTTTTTGGAGTTGGGATAGTGAGTTTGCTATAATTTTGCTTGAAAGTGGAATAATTGGTTTTATTCTTTATTCTGCGTTATTTTTTACTATATATCGTTACTTCATTAGGTTATTAAAATATTTAGATCAAGAAAAGAAAAAATTAGTCATTGCTATACTCGCTTCAATTAGTGTCTTTCTATTTATGATGACAAATGTAGCAATTTTTTCTCCTTCATTGCATTTTCTATTTTGGTCGGTTGTTGCAGTTGGTGTGTCGTTTTCTAGAATGTGTTTCCAAGAAATAAAGAGTTATGATGTTGATAGAATATCATCCTAAAAAAATCGTTGAAATTGATTGTAATAACAATTTATAAGTTTGGATGAAGTTGATTTTGTTTCAGTGCTAAATGTCTTTTTTTTGTTTGGAGAATTATGTTTAATTGTATTAATACAATTTGGTATTAAGCATTTCAATATCTTCACTGAATTAAGTCACCCCGACTAACAAAGAAATGTCCTATTCCCGTGAATTATAGGTAGAACAGTGCTCTCAATTTTAACTGATGAAGGCATGGTTTTTGCGTACTATTTATGTAGCCGTTTTTAGCTTCATGAGTGATGGTAAAAATCTGTTAAAAAATAATTAGCACGGTATCTCACATTAATGTATTTGTGAATAGGAGAGTTAAGATGAAGTTTATAATATTATTAGTACTCGGTATCACATTTAGTTTGAATGCCAGTATCAGATATGTTGATAAGGCAGCATCCGGCAATAACACCGGGAGTAGTTGGAGTAACGCTTGGAAAAGTTTTTCAGATATTTCGGGTTTATCTGCTGGTGATATCGTCTATATTTCGGGAGGTATTGAATCCAAAGAATACAATGAAATATTATTTTGTACTGAAGGCGTCACTTACAGAACAGGTTTAGATTCAGGGCATAATGGTATTGTAATAATTGATGCTCAATTTGAACGAAACTTTTGCATTGTGCTTGAAGATAACGTAACAATTTCAGGTATGATTGATTCCACAAGAAAAATGTTGATTAGAAATTCGTTAGATTCTGGGGTGCAAGCAGGTATTGTTCAAGGAGTCAGAATAGAATTTATCGAAGTCACAAATTGTGGCAGTGAAGGAGCAGGCGGCGGTTTTGCTCATGGGATACATATAGGTCATGCTGATGGTTGTGAAGTAGCCTATTGCTATATCCATCAAAATTATAGAGATGCAATTAATGCGAATGGAAGTATTGGGACGAATTTTGGTAATAATAAAGTCCACCACTGCATTTTGCAGCATAATAATGATGATGGAGTTGCGTGCAGAAATGGTTTTGATATTTATGATAACATAATTGGTAACTGCTACAGACATCCGGGTGGGCCAGAAGATCCTCATTCTGATGGAATTCAAGCACAAGGAGAATATACAAGGATATGGAACAATGAAATATATAATTGTCATACACATGGCATATTTGCAGATCCTCTAAATGTAGAAAATGGGGCAAATCATATTCACATATATAATAACATAGTTTACAGAACTCAGGATTTTATTGATTCAGGTCATCATATGCACGGAATTAAGGTTAAAGCTGAAAGAGGAACCCCTTCAATGAATGATATATATATATGTAATAACTCTGTCGTTGATATGGGGTATGGAGGAATTTCCATTGAAAACTGTTTAAATACTACAGAAGTAGAAATTCTTAATAATATCCTATATAATTGTCGCGCAGATGGGCCTACTGGATATGTTTTAGGAACAGATGACGATAGCGGGAACATAGATTATAATATAATATACAGGGGGCAGGGCGGTGGCACAAATTTATTATGGAATGGAAATACTTACGATTATTCAACATTTGTGAATGTTGGATTTGGACAGTCGAATGGAAGTACGAATAAACCTTTTTTCATAAAATATATAGAATTCGGCGATGACAACAACTTTAAGCTCAATGAATCTGATGTTACTGCAAAGGAAAATGGAAAGAATTTAATATCAGATGATATAATTCAGGAAGACAAGGCTGGTGTATTGCGTCCCGCTTCAGGGCCTTGGGATATCGGTGCTTTTCAAGTTCAAGAGGCTTCAGAAATTAATCCTCCGCCAAATTTTAGGTTTAAAAAATAAAGTTATTAACGAGCCAAAGTGACAATAGAAACGAAAAAAACAATTTGTTTAATAGGTGCATCATTTTCGACAGATAATTTGGGAGTAAGTGCACTGAGTGAAGGTGCAATATTATCAATACTTCATTCTCATCCAAATGCTAAACTAATTTTGCTTGATTATGGGAAAAAATCAAAAAAAATTGAATTAGAGAATGATAAGAGTAGCATTAAAATCTCACAACTTAATATGAGATTTTCCAAACGTGTTTTGGCAAGAAATCATATTGTCAGGTTAATTTGTAATGCATTAATTTACAGAATTTTTAAATTTCAACTGACTAAAAAAGTACTTATTGATAAAAGCATTGTTTTATCAGCTATTTATCACTCTGATTTATCAGTTTCGATTGCTGGGGGGGATAGTTTTAGTGATATTTATGGGATAAAAAGATTCCTATATATGTCACTACCTCAGTTTTTAATAATTTGTATGAAAAAAGAATTGATATTATTACCTCAGACAATTGGTCCTTTCAATAATTATTTTGTAAGACGGTTTGCATCATACATATTAACACATGCATCAATGGTATATTCCAGAGAGAAAAATGGCCTAATTGAAATGCAAAATTTATTGGGATCTAGATTCAATGCAGATAAATTCAAATTTTCTTATGATGTGGGATTCATTATTAAACCATCAAGACCAAGATTCCTGGAAAATTATCCATATTTGTTAGAGTTAATTGATTATACCCATCTTTATGGAATTAATATAAGTGGACTCCTTTATATGGGGGGTTACAATCGGAACAACATGTTCAACCTAAGGACTGATTATAAAGTTCTGGTTGATGAAATAATTGGATTTTTTTTACATAGAGAAGACTCAAAAATATTGCTTATACCACACAACTTTGGAATGCTAAGAAATTCAGAAAGCGACTTTATCGCCTGTAAATATATATACGAATCAAAAATTTCCTATTATAACGATCGACTCTACATGATTCCAGAACCATGTAATCAAAATGAGATAAAGTATTTTATTGGAATGTGTGATCTTTTTGTTGGAGCTAGAATGCATGCTTGTATTGCAGCTCTTTCACAGAATGTTCCTGCAATATCTATTGCTTATAGCAAGAAATTTAAAGGGGTCATGCAGAGCATTGGGATGGAGAGTTTGGTTGCTGATCCGAGGGTAGAGGATAAAGATAGCATAATAAATATTATAAAAAAGTGTTTCGATAATAGAAAAATAATTAGGCAGCAATTGATAGAATTAATACCGAAGGTTAAAGATGAGATATATAATATTTTCAGTAATTTTAGCTGATTATTTCTCTAAAAGATTCTATTTTAATATATCCAAGTTTTTTTTAAGCGAAAATAATTATTCCCAATAAAAATCTGAATAATGGACGATATTAAGCGATTATTAGAATTACTATAATGCTCAATATTAAAAAACTAAAATGGTCAAAAATGAATTGATATTTTAATCTAAATATCTGCGTTTTAAGTATCCGACTAAAATGTGTTAAAATTAATCGTTTTTTTAAGCATATAGTTGATTTCATCATAAATTCCAGTCTGTATTTCCTATCTTTTATCAGTAATTCAATAATGTGAAAAAACTTCTTCGCTCAAATACATTAAAAGGAAGATTTGCAAAAGGGGGGATTGTTCTCACTGGTGCATCATTTCTTGAAAACGGGATTAGACTATTACGCAATGTTATATTAGCTCGTCTTCTTGCCCCTGAAAGTTTTGGCTTAATGGCCACAATTGCAGCAATTATTAGTTTATTGACAGCCATTACTGAAATTGGTATAAGACAATCGGTCATTCAAAATAAAAATAGTGATGCATATAATTTTCTTAATGTCGCGTGGTGGCTTTCTGTAATTAGAGGTGGAGTTCTTTGTTCTATTTCGATTATTATTTCTCCACTAATAGTTAAATTCTATGATAAACCTGAAATGCTTTTGCCACTTCAGTCCGCCTGTTTTATTTTATTATTTAATGGATTGATAAGTCCAAGGGTACATATTCTTGAAAAAAGAATGGATTACTTGCGGTGGATTGTCATAAAAATTACTTCAACATTTTTAGGAGTTATTTGTTCAATAATTATAAGCTTATCCTATCCGAATATTTGGGCATTAGTTATAGGTTTCATAATTGAATATTCAACTGCTTGTGTATTATCGTTCATAATTGTACCGTTTATGCCAAAATTCTATTTCGATAAAATCAACTTCAAAGAAATCATAGACTATAGTAGGAAAGTGCTTGGATTACCAATTTTGACCTCAATTTTTCAGAGGATTGATATTTTTACGATTGGTAAGGTTCTTACAATGTCAGATTTAGGTTTCTATTCTATTGCTCAAAATTTGGCTTTTTCTCTTAATATGGCATTTACAAAAATAGTTAGTCCCTTATTACTGCCTGTTTTTTCAGAGCTTCAAGATAATCCATCGGCGCTGAAAAATGCTTTGATCAAAATATTTAAATTGATTTCTATAATTACAATGCCAGTTATTGCATTTACGATTATTTTTGCAAAGCCTATATTATCAATCTTATATGGAGATAAATACGCAATCGTTTCTATTCCGTTTTCAATACTTATGATCTATGTCATTATCAGGTTTTATACCACTATAATAATGCAATTGTATTTTGCTATAGGACGTCCAGATATTCAGAGGACGTTTGCAATAATTAGAGTAATATTGGGAATTAGTCTTATTTACCCTTCAGTTCGTTTCGGAGGATTATCTGGAGCAGCATTAACTATTTTAGGTAGTATGGCTATTACGCTAATTTTACAACTAATATCGATTCATAAGTTAGTTCAAATCGGATTAGTTGTAATTCTGAAATCTTTATTCGCTGGTGTTCTACTATCTTTTTTTGTGTTAATACCAGGTTTACTCTTTAAGTCATTTATTCAAACTAATAATTTATTATCAATGGTAATTGGCTTTTTCTTTTGTGTGTTTGCATGGATTTACTCATTAAAAAATTATCTACCTGGTCATTTAAAATTGAATTTTATTTTTGCTAATAAAACAGAAAGATGAACTGTGGTAAGTCTGAGAATTTGATTTGCGGAGATCTGATTCATTCAAAAAAGGAGAAAATTTGATGACTGATAGGCGATATCTTCTCCCGAGTTTTATACGTGGTAAGATTAAAAAGGTATATAATAAGCTAAAATTTTATTTAAATAAACAGTTATATATTAAATCAGGAAAATATGTTGAGTTAGGTAGTAGGTTTAGATTTTCTAGAGTAGAACCATTTAAAGCGTTTATAGGAGATTATACCATTACTGATGAATTTAATGTTTGGAATGCGAAACAAGGTGATATTAAAGTTGGCAAAAATTGTTGGTTTGGATTACATAATATTGTAATGGGGCCGGTTGAAATTGGAAATAATGTGTCAACTGGACCGAATATTTCAATTTTAGGGCCTCGACATGCATTTCATAATTATAACAATAATAAAAAGCAAAAAACGATAATTGGCAATAACGTTTGGATTAGTACTGGTTCAATAATTCTTTCAGGCACAATAATTGGTGATAATGCAGTTATTGGTCCAGGATCTGTCATAACAAAAGATGTTCCAGCGAATGCTTACATGGCGGGTAATCCTGCTAAAGATTTGTCGAAAATTACAGAGAAATTATGGGTAAAAAAATAATGATTAATCTGTACATAGAAGGTTTTCATTTTAGAATTTCTTATCAAAGACAAATATCAAGGACGCAATAACATGGAAAAAAAGGATGGGAAAACGAACTGCATAAAAAATATAGTTTTAATATCTTTTGATAGTCTTCGGTCCGATTTCATTGCTGAGCTTAAACGAAAAGATGCACCAAACTTTTACAAGTTAAGAGATGAAGGCGCATTTTTCAGAAATACAATTGTACAGGCTCCATTTACAATTCCCAGTCATTGTTCAATGTTTACAGGAAAATATCCTGCAAGAATTAACGTACAAGATATGCAACATCAATTACCATCTGAATATCCAAGCATTTTTAATATATTACAGCAGCACAATTTTACAACGCTCGCATTCGCAGCGACGCCTATGCTACAAAGTAGGAAAATTACTGGGATCGATAAAGAAGTCATCTTGTCGACGAAATATCTAAAGAAGATGTTACATCAAGTTAAAAACAAACAATTTCTGGCTTTTTTACATTATTGGGACACACATACTCCATATAAAACAATATTACCGGTTATAGAGCCTATTGATATATTTTTGAATTTATTAACACCTTTGCGCATGTTTAAAAATACTGTTATTGGTAGAAAAATTGAAAACAGAATAGCGTTAAAATTAATTAACAGAATAAGAACTTTAGTCAAAGTAGATGATGAAAGAATAATAGACTCCCTAAAAAATGGATATAGAAAATCAATATACAGAGCGGACAAAATTCTTGGAGCTGTGTTAAAGGCTTTAGAGAAAAATGAACTTATGGATAATACTCTTCTAATCGTTTTTGGTGATCATGGCGATTCATTTAATGAACATAATGAAGTTCATAAACAGGAAGAACTGCGGTACGAACACGGTCATTTTCTTTATGATAATATTTTAAAAGTGCCATTGATTTTATATTCGCCAAATATCGTTCTATCAAAATCATTTAGGGATCAAGCTCAGCTCACAGATATAGTTCCAACAATTCTTGAAGCTACTCGGATTCCTTGGGATGATGAATTAGATGGAATATCATTATGGAGAGCGGTTACTGGAGCTGTAAATTCCTTGAATAGAGAGTTCACTTTCAGTGAAGTTGTTCGTGCGACTAGAAACATTGAATTGAGATCTATTAGAAGTCTGAAGACAAAACTCATTAAAAATTATAAATCTAATAGCTTTGAATTATATGATTTAGTCAGTGATCCTATGGAATTGAACGATCTATGGCCTGAAGATCCACATGGAGAGAAAGCTAAAATGCTAGAGGAATTATCAAAATTTTCATTGCTTGGAGATAAACAAAGAGTTGAAACATCTGAAGAAGATAAACAAAAAATTGATGATGTATTAAGAAAATTGGGATATTTGTAAATGAGAATCAAAAATATCTCCGATGTAATAAAATGGAGATTATGTGTAGGGTGCGGAGCTTGTGCTTATGTCTGCCCCGAAAAAAATATATCTTTAGTAGATGTTATTGATGTTGGAATTCGGCCAATTTTAAATGAAAATAATTGCGTCAAATGTTCTATTTGTTTGCAGGTTTGTCCTGGTTATGAGACAACTGTTCCCAATAATTATATAACGTCGAGTTTTATCAAAGAGTTAAAAAATTCATGCGGACGAATTTTAGAAATTTGGGAAGGATATTCATTAAATCCTGATATCAATTTTAATAGCTCATCTGGTGGGATTGTTACTAGTATAGCTCAATTTTGTATGGAAAAACTGAATATGTACGGTACGCTGCATATTGGTGAAGCTCATAATTACCCACTTAAAAACTATACATATTTAAGTCGAAATTTAGAAGAACTCAAATTTAGAATGGGTTCACGATATTCTCCTGCATCACCTTGCGATCGTTTAGACTTAATAGAATCTGCACCATATTCTTGCGTATTTATTGGTAAGCCCTGCGATGTTGCGGCCCTGAGAAAAGTTCAAAATATAAATAAAACCCTAGATCATAAAGTTGGATTAATTATAGGGATATTCTGTGCTGGAACCCCTGCTACAAAAGGAACCATGGATTTGTTGAAAATTAATGAGATCAAATCGAATCATGTAAAGAAAATCAAGTATCGTGGAGCGGGCTGGCCAGGAAATGTTGTAATAACATCAGATGAGAATGAAAAAGCGATTTCATATAGTGAGGCATGGGGATACCTACAACGATATAGACCATTTCGATGTTATTTATGCCCGGATGGAACGAGTGAGCTTGCCGATATTTCTTGTGGTGATGCGTGGTATAGAGAAATTGAAAGTTCTGAAAAAGGGTATTCATTAATTTTGGTAAGAACAGAAAAAGGTCGAAAAATACTTCACAAAGCAGCAGAATTAGGATATATTTTTCTACATTCAGTCAAGTATTCTTCTTTTAAAAATTCTCAAAAAAATCTCTTAGGGAAAAAAAAAAGTATATGGGGAAAATTATTAGCAATGAAATTGCTTGGAGTACCTGTCCCAAAACTTAAAGGTTATTTCCTATTTAATAACTGGATATCAAGCAGCGTTGAAATTAAATTTAAAAGCATTTTTGGCACGATCAAACGAATTATTATTAGAAATTATTGGAGACCTTTTATTATTAAGTAATTAAATCATACTAATTAAAATTAACTTCTAAATGCTATTACAGATGGGAGGGAGTATGTTGAAGAAATTTAAAAAGATACAGGGAGTGGTACTACTTGTATTTATATCTACAATGAAGTTGAATAGCCAAGCTTTGATTGTTGATCATGAGGCTGTTTTATTATTTGATATGATACCGGATATTTACTTGGAAAAAGCAAAAGAACTAACAATTCACTATGGGCATACTTCGCATGGATCACAGATTATCGCGGGATTAAATTATTTAGAAAGCAAGATTGATTATGTTAAATATAATGTTGAAATAAATGATAGAACGCCCGATAGAACTCCAAATTTGCCTGCTGAAGTAAATCCACCAGCTCTTCGAATGTGGGAAGAGGGTTTGTGGCCTTATACAGATGAATCATTAGGCCGTCTTGGCTATTGGGATGGGCAAGCAGCCCAAGAAGGTACTATGGAAGTATTGAATTCAGGTTTATTTGATGTATCAGGCTGGGCTTGGTGTGGTCAAGTTGCTACGAGTGATTCGTTTTACATAGAAAGTTATCTTGAGACTCTAAAAATGTTTGAAATGCAATTTCCTGATATAAAATTTATTTATATGACTGGCCATAATGTCGAACCAGGACCTCCACCTTATCAGCAAATAGAGTATGATCGTTTGCATGCAAATAATAATAAAATTCGTGAATTCTGTCAAGTTAACAATAAAATTTTATATGACTTCGCTGATATTGAGGCTTGGGATTTAAATGGTACATATTATCCAGAAGAGGACGCATCTTGTGTATGGTGTGATAAATGGTGCAATGATCATCCTGAAGATTGTATTGATTTACCATCCGAATCGAATAGTGGGGGTGGGGCAAATTGTACAACATGCGCCCATACTCATGGTCTGAATTGTATTATCAAAGCAAAAGCTTTTTGGTATATGATGGCAAGATTAGCTGGGTGGGATGGCCAAATAACAGTCCCAGTCGAATTATTGAACTTTGAAGGACTTATTATCGAAGGTGGAATTAAATTATCCTGGAAAACAGCAACAGAACGGAATAATTATGGCTTTAAAATATACCGCAGTGAAACAAATGAAAATAATTTCAAAGAAATTGATTTCGTTGCGGGAAATGGTACGACTGAAACACATAAAGAATATTATTATTTTGACAAATTGAAAAACAAAGGTACCTATTACTATCAATTAGAACAAATCGATTTTGATGGGACTTCAAAAATATTAGGGACAGTCAGGGTTTCGACACTGCCTGAAATTGATGCAAATCTTTTTCAAAATTACCCAAATCCATTTAACGCTTCTACAACTGTAGGTTATTCAATCCCTACTAATTGTCATGTTGAATTGAAAATTTATGATTTAAATAGCAGAGTCATAAATGAGCTTGTCAGTAAGAATCAAAACCCAGGTTCATATAATGTGATTTGGAATGCTGATAAGATTCCAAGTGGCCAATATTTCTATTCCCTTAAGATTGGTGATTATCAAGTGACAAAAAGAATGTCTTTGATCAAATAGTTTGGGATTTTTTAATGAAATCAGGCCTTAACCTGGATTATTCATTGTAATTCATTAAGGAATCCAGATAGCCTGAATGGTGCTTAATTCAGAATTCGTTATATCAAACTCTCTTAAATTTCACACACCTCGTTAATCTATTTAATAACATAAAGTTAAATATGTTTAGGTTGAAATCTATGAATAATTCAGGTTAAAGAGTTTTGACTAATTTTAGATAGTAATTTTAAATTTTATGATGCAAGTAAGCGAATTTTTAGAATATACCTCTCAAAAATCTCCCGATAAAAATGCCGCCTGGCATAACAATCAGTGGATGAAGTATTCTGAGATCGATTCGTTATCTAATAAACTTGGCAACTATCTAAAATCTAACGGAATAAAACGAGGGGATCGGGTTGCAATTCTATATGAGAATAGTTTTGATTATATCATTGCCTATTATGCCATATTAAAAATTGGCGCGATCACTGTTGCACTGAATACAGAAGCTACAACGGAATCGCTGACTTATCTGTTACAGGATTCCGGTTCGAAGGCAATAATTTCAAATAAAAAATTCTCAAAAAAACTTATTCCGGCTTTGGCAAAATTAAACGATTTAAAACATGCCCTTATTAATCAGGCTGATCTTTCAGAATATAAAGAAATTAATCATTGTAATTCGATCCCTCTAAAAGAGATTTATGAATCCGGTAATGAAACACACACCAATGTGCGATGCATAGATATCGATGTCGCATCGATAGTGTACACCTCTGGAAGTACGGGCAAACCAAAAGGAGCGACATTAACCCACCTCAATATTGTGAGCAACACCCGTTCGATTGTCGAATACCTCAAACTAACCTCGGATGATCGAATTATGGTTGTCCTGCCATTTTACTATATCTATGGAAAATCTCTGCTCAATACTCATTTTTTTGTCGGCGGTTCGGTTGTTATCGATAATCGGTTTCTTTATCCCAACGTCATCCTTGAGACGATGAAAAAAACGGAAGTAACCGGATTTTCCGGGGTTCCCTCCACATTTATGATTTTATTGAACAGGTCGACAGTCAGAGATTATAAATTTGATTCGCTTCGCTATTTAACTCAGGCTGGTGGAGCCATGGCGCCAGTTGTTCAGAAAGAAGTCGCTAAGGTTTTTGCCCCTGCCAGGTTGTTCATCATGTATGGCGCTACCGAAGCTTCTGCACGTCTTTCATATTTAGATCCTGAAATGCTGCCAAAAAAATGGGGATCCATCGGCAAAGCTATCCCCAATGTTGATTTATTCGTGGCAAATGAAAAAGGTCAGGAGTTGCCACCTGGCGAGGTCGGAGAAATTGTCGCCAGAGGCTCGAACTTTATGAACGGGTATTGGAATGACACAGTGGAGACAGCACGAGTAATGAAAAATGGACTTTATTATACGGGTGATTTGGGCAAAATGGATGAAGACGGCTATCT
Source organism: uncultured Cytophagia bacterium (assembly GCA_964605145.1). Classification (GTDB taxonomy): domain Bacteria; phylum Zhuqueibacterota; class Zhuqueibacteria; order Thermofontimicrobiales; family Thermofontimicrobiaceae; genus CAZSBG01. The sequence goes on from CAZSBG010000033.1 coordinate 12,567, forward strand.
TTATGTTGTGGGACGTACAAAGGATATGATAAAAGTTGGCGGTGAAAGGGTGAGCGCCAAGGAAATTGAAGAAGCCATCCTGGAAATTGATGAGGTTCATGAAGTTGCGGTGATTGGAGTCGAAGATGAAATATTAGGGGAAGCAATCAAGGCAATCATTGTTTTGAATGGCGGAGTTGAACAATTAGATGAAAAAAAACTTCGCACAATTTTAGCCAAGAAACTACCTATTTTCAAGATACCCAAATATTTTGAAATTGTGGATCACCTTCCGAAAAATGAATCGGGAAAAATTCTGAAAACAGTCTTGAGAAAACAAAATATAAGCAAAAGTGAAAGGTCAGATTTATGAAACGAAGTATTTTTTTTGCAGTTTTATTGTTGGTCTTTGGATGTAAAAACGAGATGGAGAATAACCAAATGGAACAAAATTTAAAATCAGTTAAAATTAGTGAAGCTGCAATTGACTCTTTGGCATCGAAAAAAATATTTTTTGGGCACATGTCGGTTGGGTATAACATTTTAAGTGGCATTGAAAAAATTATTGATTCCAACGAGCAATTTAGAAATATTAAAGTGGTTGAATTGTCCGATGACGTTGATATTACTGAACCTGGTATTTACCACGCAAAGAACGGTAAAAATTCTTTCCCTGACACTAAATGCGATGCGTTTAAAAATATTTTAATGAAAGATAATTTCGGAAAAAAATTGGATATCGCATTTTTTAAATTTTGTTACGTCGATATAAGAGACAATTCAGATGTTCAGAATATATTTAATAAATATGTAGCTACGATTGAGGAAATAAAAATTGAGTTTCCAGATCTTCAAATAATTCATGTGACCGTTCCTTTAAGAACGCACGTGTGGGGAATAAAGGAAAAAGTCAAGAGAATTCTAAAGGCAGATATCGCAAATGTCAAACGAAATGAATTCAACAAAATGATGGTGAAGAAATATAGTGAGAAAGAGCCAATTTTCGATTTAGCAAAGATTGAATCAACTCTTCCTGATGGCAGCCGATCTTCATTTAAGCATAAGGGCGAAACCATTTATACATTATCCGAAAAATACACCTATGATGGCGGCCATTTAAATGAACTGGGCTCTTTTTTGGCGGGGCAGGAATTACTGCAGATTTTAGCTGATGTGTCCACAAAGACGACTTTTGAAGAATAAAGTTTAGGAGAATTATGCATGGATAATATGTCAATTATCAAAGAATTTATCATAGAAAATTTTTTATTCGGTGATGGAGAAAATCTTGAAGAAGATTCTTCATTTATGGAAAACGGAATCATTGACTCCACAGGTATTTTGGAATTGATTACGTTTCTCGAAGAGAAATTTGGAATTAGCGTTCAGGATGATGAATTAATTCCGGACAATCTCGACAGCTTGAACAATGTGGTTGGATATTTAGAAAGGAAACTTAAATCGCAGGAATCAAAGGTAGCTTAGACATTAGATTTACTTCTCGCATTAAGTCTTTTCATCAAAATGGAAAGTCGAAATTCCTTCCCTACAACATTCAACACGCTTTCCATCAAATTACGCCTTCAAAACATTACATACATCTTACCTTGAAATAAAATTAAATTTATGTGCGGTATCGCTGGTAAATATTCCTTTTCCTCATCGAATCGAATTTCAGTAGATTCGATCCATAAAATGATCGGAATAATGAATTACCGGGGGCCTGATGAATCCGGTATTTATGTTGATGATTTAATTGGTCTGGGACACGCCCGGCTGAGCATTATCGATTTGGCCGGCGGAGTCCAACCAATTCACAATGAGGAAAAGACGCTGTGGATTGTTTACAATGGTGAAATTTATAATTATCCTGAATTGAAAATCGATCTTGAAAAAAAAGGTCATCGATTTTATACCACAACGGATACAGAGGTGCTTTTACATCTTTATGAGGAAAAAGGGATTGACTGTCTGAATGAATTGAATGGCCAATTCGCTTTTGCGATTTGGGATTCGAAGCAAAAGGAGCTAATTATTGCGCGCGATCGGGTTGGCATTCGACCGCTGTTTTATTGCAGATACGATGATGCTTTCTTTTTTGCATCGGAAATCAAAGCCATTTTTGCAAATCAGGAAGTACCTCGCGAGACTGATGCTTCAGCGCTGGATGAAATTTTCACATTCTGGACGACGCTGCCAGGAAAAACGGTATTCAAGAATATCCACGAACTCCCACCCGGGCATTTTTTAACGATCAAAAATAACCAAATACAGATTAAAAAATATTGGGACATCCCTTTTTATGCGACTGAGGAGCAGTTCGATTGGTCGGTGAACCAATACACGGAGCGAATTCAGGAATTGTTGACCGATGCCATCCGAATTCGTCTTCGGGCTGATGTGCCTGTGGGATGCTATCTCAGCGGGGGACTCGATTCGTCCGGAGTTACATCGTTGGTTGTAAAAAACTTCGATAACAACGTGCGCACTTTTGGCATTCGATTCGAGGAAAAAGCGTTCGATGAGGGGGAGCATCAAAATTTAATGGTTTCCCATCTTCAAACGGATCACACAGAAATGATCGCAACGAATCAGTTGATCGGAGCATCGCTGTCAGATGTTCTCTGGCATTGTGAAAAGCCTCTCCTCCGGACCGGGCCTGTGCCGCTGTATTTGCTTTCTGACGTGGTACACAATAATAAATATAAAGTCGTGTTGGCAGGCGAAGGCGCTGATGAAGTGTTCGGAGGATACAATATTTTTCGCGAGGCCAAGGTTCGGAATTTTTGGGCCAGGCAGCCGGAATCAAAATGGCGGGGCATGTTAATTGGCAAGCTTTATCCGTACATCTTTAAGAATCCCAGGTTATGGAAAATGCAGCAGGCATTTTTCGCTTCAGGATTGGACAGGCACGATGATCCATTTTTCTCCCATTTCATCCGCTGGCAGAATACGAGCAAAATAAAGACCTTCTTTTCCGAGGATTTACTGGCATCGCTCAATCTCGATTCCTACAATGGAGCGTTGACTTCAATGCTTCCTGACACATTTTCTGAATGGGATTATCTTTCCAAAGCCCAATTTCTGGAGATGGCACTATTTCTCAGCAATTATTTACTTTCTTCCCAGGGAGACCGCGTGGCAATGGCTCATTCCGTGGAAATCAGGTTGCCTTATCTCGATTATCGCCTAATTGAATTCATGGGCCGTGTGCCTTCACATTTGAAAATCAGGGGATTGAACGAAAAGTATTTATTGAAGAAAGCATTTCAGGGAATTTTGCCGGGGGCAATTACCAATCGTCCGAAACATCCCTATCGAGCTCCTATTGGGCAGAGTTTTTTTTATGAAAAGATGGCGGCTCAAACCCTTGATTTGTTATCGGAATATTCCCTTTCACAAACAGGATTTTTTGATGCACGGAAAGTTGGCAATTTAATCCAGAAATTCAAAAATCCTGATGCTGCGAGTGAAGTCGATAATATGGCAATTATGGGGATTTTATCTACCCAAATTATTCATCAAAAATTCATCTCTGATTTCCCACAATTCAATCTCACAAATAAAGCGCCAACATTACTTATAGATAAAAGATCAAACTGAATTTTTGTTATCATATTATTTTAATTGAACCAGTAAATGATTGCCTATTTTAAAACATGAAAATACGTTTCATAATATTCTTGTCCTGCTGTTTGTTGAGTTCAGGCTTTGGCCAATCGAACACCGGCACCATTTCCGGAACTGTTACTGATGCGAAGGGGCGTCCATTGCCGAACGTAAATATTATAATTCCGGGCACGGAAATGGGGGCAGCATCAGACTTCGAAGGTAATTATCGAATCGAAAATGTTGCTGCCGGCCAGTATCGTCTGAAATTTATGAGCATCGGGTATGAAGCGGTGATCAAAGAAAATGTTCGCGTCATTGAAGGACAAGCTACTCGCCTAAATGTGCAGATGACTGAAAGAGCCATTGAAATGCAGGAAATTGTGGTGATGCCCGGCAATTTTTCCATTGCGCAAAAACAGACTGCCAGGCAGCAGGTGATCGATAAAGAGCGAATTGTGGATGTTCCGGCGACTTTGAATGATATCTGCCGGGTGCTTCAGATTATGCCGGGAATAGCGTTTTCGGATGATTTCAGCGCGCATTTTCATGTTCGCGGCGGCAAGCAAAATGAAAACCTGATTCTCCTCGATGGCATGGAAATCTTCGATCCCTACCATCTGAAACACATCGGCGGCGCAGTCGGCGTCATGAATATGGAGCTCATTGAAGATGTTGCCGTGCTGACCGGCGGATTTCCGGCCAAGTATGGCGATAAGCTTTCTTCAGTTGTGGCTGTGCAGAACCGGGCCGGTGATGGAGAAAAATTCAGGGGGAATTTCAGCGGAGGCGGAACCGGATTCTCGCTTTTCCTCGAAGGTCCGGCGCCGCGAGGCAGTTGGATTCTATCCGGCCGAAAAAGCTTTTTGAAAGAGGCTGCGGAAATTCTCAATCCAACCGATTACACGTATTCACCATCGTTTTATGATTTGCAGGGGAAACTTTCGCTGGCGGCGACAAACAATGATCAACTCATTTATAATTTTCTTTACTCAAAGGATAATTCATACTTAGAAAAATGGCGCGGTGATTCCGAATTACGTTCCGACTACGGCAACAGTTATCATGGACTGGTGTGGCGCAAGGTTTTCAGTCCAAAATTCTTGTGGGAATTCATTCTTTCTCGTGGCGAAAATTTTTGGGATAATAAAATCGGGGATGAAAGGGAAGAAAAACTGAACCTGGTCGAAAATGTGGCTACCTGGAATTTTAATTTTGAGCCGATCGAAAATCATGATTTTGAAACTGGGTTTACTTATAAATATATCAGCTATAATTACGAATTGGATGCCGCGGAACTGTCGCAGGAGGTGCAGGATTTTGAAGAACTTGTCGAATCGGTTTACGGCGATACAAAGATAAATCCCAAAACCTACAAGGTGGGCGCTTTTATTCAGGATAAATTTCCTGTCTTTAAATCGTTGTACACAAATATTGGCGTCCGTTATGACTTTTTTGAATACAACCAGGATCAGCAGGTTTCGCCGCGCATCGGCCTGGCGTACAATTTAACCAGCAGCACGATCTTGCGTGGCGCCTGGGGATATTTCTATCAATCGCCGGTCTATACAGAATTAACAAACACGAAGGGTTCGGATTTTAATCCTGGTTCGGAAAAATCGGTTCATTATGTTTTGGGGATTGAACATCAATTTTCTGATAGATTCAATGTGCGGGTCGAAGCATATCAGAAATCACTGGAGCAGATGATCGGGCATTATTATGAATTCGAAGATGAAAAACCTGTTGTCAAATATGGAAATCCAAACGAAGGAATGGCGCGAGGCATAGAATTCTTTTTCAATGGTCAATTTTCGAAACGATGGAGCCTGTGGGGCACCTATGCCTACTCAAGAACGGAGATCGACCGGCTGTTTATCAATTGGCAAGAACTTACTGTTGAGCCGCGAACCATTCCCCGATTTACGGACCAGCCTCACAATCTCTCGCTGTTTACCAGTTATGCTTTCCCAAAATCCTGGGAGCTGAATATCAAATGGCGATATTTGTCCGGCATCCCTTTCACACCAAAATTCGCGGACTGGAGAAATGATAATGCAATTTGGAGATATGGTGATTCCTATTCCGACCGTTACCCGGCCTATCATCGCCTGGATATCCGAATCGGAAAACGCTTCATGTTTAGCAGGTATGTGCTGACCATCTTTCTCGAGATCAAAAATGTATACAATAAGAAGAATGTTTTATTATACGATTATAAAATTGAAAATAATCAACATGTGAAAAAGGAATACAACACGCTGCCTTTTTTGCCAACCATCGAATTTAATTTAGCCTTTTAGCCTCGATTATTCACATTATATTGCTAAAGGTATCGAGATAACCTGAATGGTGCTGAATTTTGAGATGAGTACATTTTAACGTCTAAAACTGAATTTGAAAATAATTGATAATTCAATTTTATAATAATCAGGTAATTGAATCAATTTTATTATAATTACATAAATAATTCAGGTTAAAGGTTTAAATGATGCAAAAAATATTCACATCGCATATTCGCCTGCCGCCCATTCACTAAATACTTAGAAGGATTTTTTAATCACTTGCTTTGTTGACTGGGCAAATTTAAAATTTAATTCATATTGAAATGATTCTCGAATCCAAGTATTATCCTCTTACTACCTCCCTTTCAATTTGATTGAAAAAAATAACGTGACCTCATTTGGAAAAATGGGGTAGGAGGTTAAAGATGAAAACAAGGTTTAAATCATATTTTCTGTTTGCTATCGTTTGTTTTTTTCTCCTGCTTTATTTCGGAGATAGTCAGGCTCAATTCAATATCAATGCCAATGACATTCCTTCCATTCCGGGAATCTGCATCATCACAGAAGATGATGTGGTCGATGGCATTGGTGTTGATGTCGGCTTACCCGGAGCGAACCGGGTCTGGAGATTCGATCATCCCTATCCCAGTGTTCTAACCCGTCAGGTTATCATGAAACCGGAAGATACGCCATTCGCAGATCAATTTCCGGATGCAAACCTGGCAATTCGATACGATGGCAAACTGGGGCATATCGTTCACAGTTATTATTTTGATGACATTGCCGGCGATATTTACGGGTATCAGAAATTAACGCCGCGAGAAAACTGGATTCACGGCTTTGGCGCGGATTCAGCTCTGGCAAAATTCAAAGATTATGAAGCAGATGTCAGAGGTTCCGTCAATATTGATCCCAATGTGTTATTACATGCCTTTCCGCTTCGCTATGGAAAAACCTGGGAGAGTGTTTCCGATTTTAGTGTGGAAGGTGTCGCGGACATGTTTGGGATCCCTTTAACATTATCTGCGGATATTAAAGACAGCGTCCATTACGTGGTGGATGGCTGGGGGACAATAATACTGCCAACAGCAAGCTATCGCGCCCTGAGGGTGAAATCATACATCACTTTGGTCGAAGACCTTTTCATCAATGGTGTGCAGACTCGTTCAAGAAAAACACGCACCATCAACTATCACTGGATCGCGCAAAGGTATGGCATCGTGGCCAGGGTTATCAGTTATTCCAATGAGCCGGATGATGGTTTTCTCATGGCAAAACAGGTATCGCGACTGCACATTTTCGCGCCAAAAATTGAGATGAGAATTGATAATTACAGCGGAAGACGTGGCGAGATTTTGGAAATACCAATCCATGTGTCTGATTTAACCGATCTCGATATTACATCGATTGAAATGAAGATTGGGTTTGATGGCGGAAAACTCATTCCAATTGAAGTGATATCACAGGGAACGCTCACTGAAAAATGGGGTGATCTCGAATTTTCCGCCATAGAAAGCGGCATGGAGATAAAAATGGAAGGAGATGAAGCATTAGCCGGGGAAGGTGTGCTGTGTTATCTGAAATTGCAGGCCAATCCCAATGCCACAGATTTCGGCCTGACGACCATTTCATTTGATGAGATCATAATGGATAAAAGCGGTCCGCTCCTGGTGCCATTTCCTGGTCGCTTTGTCCTGTTACCCGGGAGTGAATTTGCTCCGAATGATGCGAACTCACAGCAAGGTCGACTATCATCGTCGCCCATTGAATTCAAGCTACTGCAAAATTATCCCAATCCATTCAATCCGCAAACAACCATTGAATATCATCTGCCTTCGAATTCATCCGTCGCTCTTCGTATTTTTGACATGCAGGGGAGATTGATTAATACGCTGGTTCAGGAGTCAAAATCGGCCGGGTATCATCATGTCACCTGGAATGGCCGGGACTATTCTGATAACCTGATTGCTTCAGGTACCTATTATTATCGAATCGATATCAAATCCAATGAAACTAATCAACCAACATTTTCATCAGTGAAAAAACTAATCTTTATGAAGTGAGGTCAGACATGAAAAATCAATGCCAAGCACTATTAATCTGCATCTTTTCAATCCTGTTCATTTTTTTTATAACAGGAAATTCATACGCTCAAATCACCGTTAATTCTGAAGACTATCCGTCGGAAATCGGCACGTATATCATCACTGAAGATGATACTGCCGAAGTCGTGGAGGTCGATGTGGGATTACCGGGTGAAAATCAGGTCTGGAATTTTGATCAGGAAATTCCCGGAATATTGACCCGACAACTGGTGGTAGATAAAAACAATACGCCATATCTCGAAGATTTCCCAGAATCGAATATGGTAGTTCGCTATGCCGGCGAACTTGGCTTTCTGGTGCACAGTTACTATTTTGATGACACTGAAGGCTTGTTTTATTCATACCAAAATATTAATCAGGACAGCCTCATAATCCTGGGAATTGGTGTTGATTCTTCGGAGGCCCACTTTGATGATGTGTATTTAAATTTTCAGGGTCCCATCGATTTGGAGCCGGATATTCTGCAATTTCCGTTTCCATTAAACTATGGCGATACCTGGGAAACGGTATCGCATGGCACCGTGGAAGTGGATACGATGTTATCCGGCATCTGGACGACAATCAGAACGGAGGTCAATGACAGCATTTACAGCGAAGTGGATGGCTGGGGCACCATTCATTTACCGGACGCAAGCCACCAATGTCTGCGCGTGAAAAGTTACATCACTTTGGATGAACAAATTTACACGAATGGAGTGCTCGCGCGAGACAAACATACCAGAACAATTAACTATACCTGGATTTCAAAAGAATATGGCATTGTGGCACGAATTATCAGTCATTCCGATGAACCGGATGATAATTTCACAGATGCAAAGCAGGTTTCCCGCTTATACATGTTCAATCCAAATGTGAACGTGAGCCTGACCGATACCATCGCAGCGCCGGGGGATTCGATCACGATTCCAATTCGGGTGTCGAACCTGTCGGATTTAGATATCTTCGATTTAAAGATGGATGTGCTGTTCGAAACAGATATCATCCAGGCGTTGAATGTCGTGACCGAGGGTACGCTGCTAAAAGATTGGAACGATCCTGTAATTTCAATGTCAGACAGTGGGATGAGATTGAATGCAACAGGTACAATTCCCCTGGTCGGCAATGGTATTTTATTCTATTTAAATGTGTCGATAAATACTCAGGCGGGGGAGATGATGCAAACAGAAATTGGGATCGGAAATATTCTGGTCGAACACGATGGCCCTGTGTTCAATGTAACGCCCGGTAAACTGATGGTCGCATACAATTATGACATCACAGGCTCTGTGAAATACTATTCAAATGATAGTCCGATTGAGAACGTATCGGTGAATTTGGGTGAGCATAATACAACGACAGCTTCAGATGGGAATTTTGTTTTTACAATTGTTCCAAAAGGCGACTACACATTGAGACCGATGAAAGATGGGGACTTGAAAAATAGCATCAGCGCGTTTGATGCTTCCCTGATTTTGCGGGCCAATGTTGGTGATGTCGAACTTTCACCCTATCAAAAGATCGCCGCAGATGTTTCCGGTAACGGCGGAGTGTCGGCTTACGATGCTTCATTTATTCTGAGATATTCAGTCGGTCTGATTACAGAATTTCCAGTGAGCGACGATTGGTGTTTCGTTCCTGCCGGATTTGCCATTGATGATAATAATTGGAATGCCTCGCCATTGCATATTGAATATTTACCATTGGAAGAGGATAAATCCGAACAAGATTTCAAGGGCATTGTTTACGGTGATGTCTCCGGCACCTGGTCGGCAGAAGACGCGAAAAATTTAACGCTGTATAAATCGTTTGCCGGGAATGCAGTTCTTGACGTTGGCAGCATCTCACAAGATGCTGATAAAGTTCTCATCCCCTTATCCATTAATTCGGATTGCGAAATTATATCCGGCAATCTGGAGATTTCGTACAGCTCACCTGATTTAGTGTTGAAAGATGTTGAACTGAATGCAAGGTTATCGGGCGTCGTTCTGGAATACATGGAAACAGATGGCATCATTAAAATTGCCATCGCGAGCCAGGCTCCCCTAAACGATGTGGAGAATTTCATACGCGTTGAATTTAAACAGAAGGTTTCCGAGCCACGTTCGACTCCATCCATTAGATTTTCGAGTGTGGAATTGAATGGTGGTTTGGTGAGTGCCAGGGCATCGAATGAGTTGATTGTGCTCGGCACTCCATTGCCGGATAACATTGAACTCAATCAAAATTATCCCAATCCATTCAATGCCAGCACATTGATCCGCTATCAATTGCCGAAGCGGAGTCGGGTTCGAATAGCAGTTTATAATTCTTTAGGGCAGACAATTAATATCCTGAAAGATGATGTCCAATCCGCCGGATCTCATGAAATACTGTGGAGTGGCAAAAACTCATCAGGATATGATGTTCCGTCCGGCATCTATTTTTATGAATTAAAAGTTATCAACTCGGAAAATAACGGCGCATCAAAACATGAAATGCGAAAGATGTTGTTAATTCGATGACGTGCAGTTTATGCTCATTACTTCAGGACAAAGAATATGGCATTCTCAAAAGATTCAATTCTACTCGATGTAAATACTGAGACTGAAAAATTAATTACCAAATTGAGAACGGACGTTGCGCATAAATTAAAAAAACGGGGCGCTGTAGTCGGCGTCAGCGGGGGGATTGATTCATCTATTGTCCTTGCTCTCTGCGCAAAAGCATTCGGGCCCAAAAAAGTGCTGGGTGTAATGATGCCGGAAATGGACTCGAGTTCGGATAGTCTTGTCCTGGCTAAATCACTCATGGAACAATTTGAGGTCGAATATGTAGTGGAAGATATGACGCCATCTTTGTACGGTTTCCGGACCTACGAAAGGCGTGACGAGGCGATTCGGCGAATTTTCCCTGAGTATGATGTCAGCTACAAAGCCAAAATTGGACTTCCGCAGAATATTCTTGAAAAAGATGAGCTGAACGTTTTTTACCTGACCATTATTTCACCGGAAGGTCAGGAAAAAACAAAGCGTTTGCCGCTGGAAGAATATTTGCAAATCGTGGCTGCCTCAAATTTCAAGCAGCGAAGCCGAATGTGCATGCTCTACTATCATGCAGAGCGACTCAATTATGCGGTAATTGGCACCGGGAATAAAAACGAACATGAAATGGGCTTTTTCGTGAAATATGGAGATGGCGGTGCAGACGTCAAGCCAATTGCCCATCTTTTTAAAAGTCAAATATATCAGTTGGCGGCCTATTTGGATATTCCCAATGAAATTCAAAAGCGAGCGCCAACAACAGATACCTACAGCGCCGAGCAAACTCAGGAAGAATTCTTTTTCAAGCTACCATTTCAAATCCTGGATACAATCTGGTTGGGCTGGGAAAAGGGGGTCGCAGCAGAGGAAATTGCCGATGTTTTGAATGTAAGCGCCGATCAGGTTCAAAATGTGATCAATGATACTAAAAGAAAAATCGCCGCCACGGCCTATTTAAGGATGATGCCTTTATAAGCTCACATGAAGGTTTATGAAGCTTCACATCAGGCAGCACGATTGGCACCTATTTGAACAACATTCGTTTCAAAAAAACCTCAATTATGGTGATTGAGGTTTTTTTATGGATTTGGAGGTGAGAATTTAGCCTGACCGTGTATGTCATATTGACAGATTGACCTGGAATTGTGTTAGGTGACTTAAAGACAATAAATATAATAACTAAAAGATGATTATTCGTGTGGCATGATGTTTGTACTGAGAGCTAAGACAAAGGTAGATTCATATTGAATAACGCATCTAATTGGAAAAAGTTGGAATTAGAATCTTTACAAATTGAATGAATAAAAAAATGAATTGGTGGAAAAATACATGGTAGAAAATCAGCACAAAAATAATTATGATATCCAAATAACAGATGATGACAATGAGCACATTCAGACCGATGAAGGTCAGCAGAATGAGCCGTTGACAGAGGACGAAGAAGTCGTTGAACCTCGAGAAGAAAGGGAAATTTCAGATAACAATTATTTTGAGCAGCTTCAACGCTTGAAAGCTGAATTTGCCAATTATAAAAGAAGGATTGACAAGGAAAGACTGGAACTTTCCGATATATTCAAAAGTGAATTAGTCAAATCTCTGCTTCCGGCAATTGATGATTTCGAACGTTTTTTCGATCATTCCCATCATGGTGGTGAAGACCTTGTTGCCGGTATGAAGTTGATTTATCAAAAGTTGGTGGATGGTCTGAAAATGCAGGGATTGCAGCCCATAAAATCTGTTGATGAAAAATTTGATCCTGAAATTCACGAAGCTGTTTCCATTGAAGAAGCTGAAGGTGAGGAAGATGGACTGATTGCGGAGGAATGGCTCAGAGGATATAAATTCAACGACAAACTGATTCGCCCGGCTCAGGTGAAGGTGAAAAAATCTGTAAAAGGGGATGAAAAGTAAATATGCCGCAAAGAGATTACTATGACATATTAGGCGTAAATGAAAACGCATCTGAAGCTGAGATAAAAAAAGTGTATCGTAATTTAGCCAAAAAATACCATCCGGATGTGAATAGAGGGAATAAAGAGGCTGAAACACGATTCAAGGAAATTTCCGAGGCGTATAGTGTATTAAAAGATAAAGATAAGCGCCAGAAATACGATCAAATGAGAAAATACGGCGCGTTTGGAGGAGGAGCCGGAAGCGGCGGATTCGATTTTGGTCAATTCTGGCAGCAAGGATCGCCGAGGACGCATCATGGCGGCGGTGGTAGTTTTTCTTTTGAAGACTTGTTTGGCCTGGGTGGACTGGGTGATATATTCGGCGGAATTTTCGATCGCGGCGAACGCATGAGAAAGGAACGCACCGGAAGAAAACAGCGCGGCGATTCATTTCACTCAGAAATTACTATTCCCTTCGAATTAGCGGTGAAAGGTGGAAAACAGGTCATCAATTTAGCGTTTGATGAGCCCTGCACTTGCGGAACCGGCGCTGAGCCAGGTTCACATCCAGAAACATGCCCTGATTGTCATGGTCGTGGAACGATTTCCATTGCGCAGGGATTCTTTGCAGTCAACCGCACCTGTCCGAGATGTCGGGGGCGCGGAACGATTATCGAAAAACCCTGTTCGGTGTGCGGGGGTTCAGGTGAAGTGAGGAAAAGCAAAAAACTGTCTGTCACCATTCCTGCCGGCGTGTCAGATGGTTCAAAACTCCGATTGAAGGGACAGGGAATCAGCGGCATCAAAGGTGGCGCGCGAGGTGATATCATTCTGACATTGCGAATTGCACCGCATCGATTTTTCAATCGAAAGGGAAATGATATTCATTGTACCATACCGCTCGATATTCGAAAAGCGATCAAAGGAACCAAAATTCGTGTGAAAACAATATTTGATAAGAAAGTGGACATAAAAATCCCTCAGCAAACACACGATGGTAAAATTTTCAGGTTGAAGGGCTTCGGTGTCAAATCCAAAACCGGAACCGGAGATCAGTACGTGAAAATTAGCCTGGATAAGCCTTCTGATTTAAGTGAAGAAGACCGGAAAATAATTGAAGAATTCGAGAATAATGGGAAAGTTTAATCAGGACTGAAAGGCATTTAATCCGAACTCGATGAGAAGTAATAAAAATAATTTCTGAATCAGAGGAAAAAATCGATGGTTATGTCGTCTAATTATTAACACCCATTCTAAAGTGAAACATGGATCAGGAAAGTATCGTAGAATGTGGAAATTAAATACAGTGTAGCAAACGAACTATCTAACCTCTGATTCCAACATCTGATGGATGAGCAGAGAGAATTTATAGGAGGATATAAAAATGGCTATTTCAAAGAAAAATGCGCTAATGCTCGTGATGGCAGTATTTATTGGCATGATTGCCGGGTTGGCAATTTCAACAAATTTTGACTGGATTTTTCAAGGTTTAGCTTCGGATAATCCCAAAGTTGTAGCGACCAGTGAAGTTGAAAAGAAAAATGCAGATGAAGGTGAATCATATTTCACTGTTGCTGAACGCAATCAAGAGGGAATTGACCAGCTTCTGCAACTGGAAAAGGCTTACATTAATGTTTCAAAGGAAGTGAAACCGTGGGTGGTGACAATTACAAGCGAGAAAATAATCCGCTATCGATATAGAAATCCATTTGACTTTTTCGGAGATGATTTCTTTGATTTTTTTGGCCAGCGGGACAGAAGAGATGGTAATGATAGAAGCAGGGAACGTGAATATGTGCAGCAGGGTCTTGGTTCCGGGGTCATTATTTCGAAAGATGGCTACGTGCTTACCAACAATCACGTGGTCAAAGAAGCGGATGAAATACGGGTCGTGACTATGGACAACAAAGAGTACAAAGCTAAATTGATAGGCCGCGACGATAAAACAGATGTTGCAGTTATTAAAATAGAAGGCGATGATTTTCCGTATGCCACGCTTGGCAATTCTGATAACCTGCAGGTCGGACAGATTGTGCTCGCAATTGGCAACCCGTTCAGCCAGCAACTCCAGCATACGGTCACTGAAGGGATCATCAGCGCCAAAGGTCGGTCCAACATTGGAATTTCAGCGTATGAGGATTTCATCCAGACGACAGCGGCTATTAATCCCGGCAACAGTGGTGGAGCGCTTGTGGATTTGAAGGGAAACCTGATTGGAATCAATACAGCGATTCTATCCCGATCGGGAGGATTTAACGGCATCGGCTTGGCAATTCCAATCAATATGGCCAAACGAGTCATGGAAATGATTCTGGATCGAGGCTATGTGCTGCGAGGATACCTTGGTGTGATTCCGCAGGCAATTGACGAAGATATGGCTCAGGCGCTGGGGCTCGAAAGCTCAGACGGTGCACTAATCACCCGCGTAGAAAGCGGAACACCTGCTGATAAAGCAGGATTAAAAGTGGAAGATGTCGTCGTCGAAATGGATGGTGAAAAAATTATCGATGATACCGATTTCAGGCTGCGAATTGCCGAACGCAATCCAGGCGATAAGGTGGAGCTTAAAGTTTTTCGCGATGGCAAGTATAAAGAGATAACCGTGAAACTGGATGAACGTCCTGATGACAGACCGCCGGAATCCATAGCTGAGAGGGAAACAAGCAAGCTTGGCATCTCAGTCGCAAATCTGACTGCGGAACGGGCAAGGCGATATGGATATGAGGATGAGGAAGGCGTGCTGGTTGTCGACGTTAAAAGAACGAGTGTTGCCTATCGCAAGGGCCTCCGTGAAGGTGACTTAATCACCTCCATCGAAAGAGAAAAGGTAACGAACACACGGGAATATGAAAGAGTGCTGAGAGATGCAGAACCCGGTGATGTTATTCTCATTCGATTGAAACGTCGGGCGCGTGATGAAATTATGCCACTGGCAATAGCGGTTCGATTGCCGAAGTAAAAATTAGATAACCAGAGGACGGGTAATTCAAAATCATTACCCGTCTTTGGATTTTTCACGAAATAACATGAATTGAAAACACTATTTTGATCAGGACGAGCGATTTATCATTTAATATTAATTCTGAAATGTGCGAAGCCTGGAATTACAATGAGCGAAAAAAGGAGACGGGAAATGCCAACGTATGATTATCAGTGTGATGATTGTGGCTATACTTTCGAAGAATTTCAATCCATTACGGCCGAACCGTTGACAAATTGTCCGAAATGTCAGGGACATGTCCGAAGGTTAATTGGTGCCGGGAATGGTTTCTTGTTTAAAGGAAGCGGTTTTTATATTACTGATTACCGCAGCGAAGGATATAAAAACGACATGCAGAAAGCTGAAGGAAAATCTTCTGCATCGGATGACAAAAAAACAACATCGACCCCAGCAAACGAAACCAAAAAAGAGAAACCTTTGGCACAAAGTTCTGACAAAAAGACAGGTTAGCGCTGGTTCAGCGCAAACATGACCTTATTAAGAAATTAAGCAAGATTGTAATACTTTGAAATATTTATAGTTACAACCTTGCTTTTTTTGTTGTTTCGATGGCATAAATATTGCACAATCAGGAATGAAAATATAAGTTAATAAAAAATAGAAAATTAGTTTAATTTTCTTAACAAGTCCAAATGAGAAAATTGAATAAGAACATATAAATGTAACAGGAGGTAACTCATGGGTAAGATTATCGGTATTGATTTGGGAACGACGAATTCATGTGTAGCTGTTATGGAAGGTGGCGAACCCACAGTCATTCAAAATTCTGAAGGCGGGCGCACGACGCCGTCTGTCATTGCTTTTACGAAAGATGGCGAGCGCCTTGTTGGACAAATTGCCAAACGACAAGCAGTGACCAATCCGCAAAATACGGTTTATTCCATAAAAAGGTTTGTTGGGCGGCGTTTTGATGAAGTGGCCAAAGAAATTGAAGAAGTGCCTTATAAAATCATTCGCGGAAAAAATGATGTGGCCCGCGTAAAGGTAGAAGATAAAGAGTATTCACCCCAGGAAATTTCGGCCATGGTTCTGCAAAAAATGAAACAAACGGCTGAAGACCATTTGGGGCAAAAAGTGACCGAAGCAGTTATTACGGTTCCTGCCTATTTTAACGACAGTCAGCGACAGGCCACCAAAGAAGCTGGTGAGATTGCCGGATTAACGGTGAAGAGAATTATCAATGAACCAACAGCGGCTTCACTGGCTTACGGATTGGATAAAAAGACGGATGAAAAAATTGCTGTGTTTGATTTAGGTGGCGGTACATTTGATATTTCCATTTTGGAAATCGGTGATGGTGTTTTTGAAGTCAAATCAACAAATGGTGATACTCATCTCGGTGGAGATGACTTTGATCAGCGCATCATCGACTGGATGGTGGATGAATTCTTGAAACAGGAAGGTGTTGATCTGTCGAAAGATGCAATGGGATTGCAGCGCCTGAAAGAAGCCGCTGAAAAAGCCAAGTGCGAATTGTCTACTGTGTCGCAGACGGACATTAATTTACCGTTTATCACAGCGACCAATGCAGGCCCGAAGCACCTCAATATGACGTTGACTCGGTCCAAATATGAGCAGTTATGTGAAGACTTATTCCAGAGAATACTTAAACCTTGTGAAACTGCGTTAAAAGATGCAGGCCTGAAAGCAACGGATATCAATGAAGTTGTGATGGTTGGTGGTTCAACCCGAATGCCCAAGGTTCAGGAGATTGCGAAACAGATTTTTGGCAAGGATCCTCATAAGGGTGTTAATCCTGATGAAGTGGTGGCAATTGGAGCCGCAATTCAGGCGGGTGTATTGGCCGGTGATGTAAGCGACGTACTGCTACTTGATGTAACACCGCTTTCACTCGGAATCGAAACGTTGGGTGGCGTGTTTACCAAATTGATCGAGAAAAATACAACGATTCCGACTCGGAAATCTGAAATTTTCTCGACTGCTTCTGACAATCAACCATCGGTTGAAATTCATGTGCTTCAGGGCGAACGCGAAATGGCAACCGGCAACAGAACGCTTGGCAGATTCCACCTCGACGGCATCCCGCCGGCACCGCGTGGCATTCCCCAGGTTGAAGTCACATTTGATATCGATGCCAATGGTATCTTGAATGTGTCAGCAAAAGATAAAGCGACGAATAAAGAGCAGTCCATTCGTATTGAAGCGTCAACCGGACTGTCGAAAGATGAAGTCGAAAAAATGGTGAACGACGCAAAAGCGCATGCGTCCGAGGATAAGAAGAAACGTGAACTGGTTGATTTGAAAAACCAGGGAGACCAGATTGTCTACCAGACCGAGAAAAACCTCAATGAATTGGGAGATAAACTGGATGCTGAAGAAAAGAATAAAGTAGAGGCTGCTGTTGGTAGAGTGAAAGAGGCATTGAAAACAGAAAATGTCGATGAGTTAAAATCTTCTATTGAGGGTGTCAACCAGGTCTGGAATGAATTGTCCGCTAAACTGTATCAGCAGCAACAAGCGGCTGGAGGACCCCAGCAGCCAGGCGAAGAATCAGCAAGTCCTGAAGCAGAAACAAAAGACGAAAAAGATGTTGAAGAAGCAGATTATGAAGTCGTTGATGACGATGAAAAAAAGAAGTAAATGTAACTTCGTCAATAATATCTATGGGCAGTAACTTTTCTAATAGTGAATTTCGCGTTTTTGTTTAGGCCCTTTACAATTTCATTTGAAAAGTGTACTTTTGTCTTAAATCAGTTGAATATTAGTGCCTCATGGCGTACTAATGTTTTCGCTACCTTTGTTATTTCAACAAGATCAGGCCGATTCACCCGGTCGATTCATTGGTGAAAAAATTGTTTGGCCCAATACAAGGAACTATACGACCAAAACTTTTGAAATGCTTCCCGCAGCAACGTACAGTTGACGGATTTTTGGTTATATTTTGTTAACTAATCGGCTTAAGGGGTTGTATCAAAAGACGATGTTTATGAGGATGCCACACTATATAGTGATTGTTTGAGTCAAATTATGCCTATATACTGTGCTCTGCTATTTCTTTCGGACATTTTTGATACAGCCCCACATATTTTGGTTATACCATTTGAATAAAAATCAGGAGATATTAAATTTTATCTCATTGATTGGAATTAAAAATTCAATCAGTTCATATTTATATGGTTTTATCCATACTGCCAAAATATTCAGTATCGTTTATCATAGGATTTCTAAGGCTAACCCGGCATCGAAGATGTTTGGAAACTATGAGAAATTGAATAAAAGATAGCGGGGTCGCCATTTCTGGCCATGCGGATATTGTGTAAGTACCGTTGGATTGAATGATGGCCAAATTTATAAATATGTAAAATGGTAACAGAAAAAAATAATGAGTCAACAACTCGATATGTTATAAAAAACAATCGCACCTTCTTTGTTGGTAAATATTGTCAAGCCGCCGCCTGGCGGTGGTCTCGAGTTTGGACATTTTATAAGAGCTTCCAGATTCTTATCTGCTGGTAAATTGTTAGCAGTCCGCATAAAGTATCGTCGACAGAATGTCAATGGGTATTTTTAGGCGGGTAATTGATTTCAAATAAGTACAGATCAATCCTTCCATCTAAGGAATCCACTGTTACTGAAATTTCGAACTTCTCCATGCTTTTAATCGTAGTCGGCCGATCTATAAAAATATGATCACAAATAATTTTGTCATTCGGCCAATCTTCGATTTTAAATCTGCCAAAAACCGGCTGATGTTTTAATCTGAACTCATCCCCTTCAGATGAAAGAACAAGTTTGATATTCCTGCCTTTTTTCCATGTGCTGTCCTTTTTCCAATAAATCTTGAAATGCGCCTGTTGTTCGCCGACATACACCGGCGACCAGCCTAAAAATGAAATTCCGTTGCCCGGGTCGATTCTGCCATTGGTTTGAATTCCTTCCGGAAGTTTTTCCAAAATCGCATATTCCGCAAAGCTCGTTTTCGGATGGAAGCCTCGCTTCAGGCAGAAAATATTGTCGGACTCGAACAGCAATCCCAGGCTCGTGTCCTGAAAAGCGGCTTTCACGGCTTCATTAAATGCAGGTACCTTTGAGGTTGGGAATTTTCCCGAAGGATTTTTCATTTCAACGATGGGGCGGTTCAATTCGATTAATACAAGATCGGCGCTGTCCGCGCCCTGTGGAAAGTGGAACAGATTTTCTCGCGAGGCTAAATGCGGGCCCAATCGGGCTGTGGCCGAGACCGAATAAAACGATGGTATATCATGCAGACTGGCAGCCAGAGCGCGGTGTCCCTCCGATACATGCCAGGTTCGATGGAAGCGCAGAATTGAAAATTGGGTTGTTGAAAGAATTGAGGCGGCCAGAACTATTGCTGCAACGGCAAGCGGGATAATGCCATTTTTTCGGATGAACATTTTGAAACGCCCGAGCCACTTGCTCAAATTGGCCAGGCCCTGAATCGCTGCGAGAAACAGGAATGGCGTAATGGTCGCGGTGTACTGGTATTCGATGTGGTGCATGGGCGACCAGTCGCTGAGCAGGTTCATCAGCAGTGCCGGCAGGCAAATTAGCAAAATGGAGGGAGCCAGCAGGCAAAGCCCGAAAAGCGGGAGCAGCAGTTTGACGAGGTACTTCACATTATCCGGGCTGAATAAAGTCTGGAAAAAGTAGGCAGGGCGTGTGAATGGCGCAGTGAAAATCGAGAAAATACCGTGCTCGCCCAAATGGGTCCAGTTCGATGCGGCGGTGGTCTGGCCCAGGATTTCTCCATTGGAAAAGAAATATCCGCGCAGAAAAAATAGCATCAGCCACAGCGCCCCGGAAGCGAAAAGTAAGATGCCAGTCCCGCGTTGCTTTTTGAAGAACCAGGCATACAATCCGAGGAATAAAATGGGAATTGTCACGTCCTCGCGGGAGGAAAGGGACAATAGTGCGAAAATGAGCGTGCCGGTTCGCGAGCCCTTGTCCATAAAATAAAATGTGAACAGGAGCATTGGAGTGGAAAATGTAAGGCCGTGCAGGTCGAACAGGTTGGCGCCGTGCATGGCCGGGTAAAACAGGTAGGCAATGGCGATTAACAGGGACGGAATTTCGGCATTCAGTTTTTTCCGGGCGAAAAGATAGATGGGAAAAACACCCGCGGCCAGTGCGGCGGTTTGCGCGTAGAGCAGCACCGGAACGGAGGGCACAATTCGAAACAGCGCGGCCAGCGGGAGATAAATGAACTCCCAGTGAGCAACGGCGACGCGCGATGTCGAAATCCCGAGATTGATGCTTTCGTGGAGCAGCCGGCCGTGGGCTGTGTTCCAGATGGCCTGGATCATAATGCCCAAATCCCAGAACGTGGCGTTGAAACTCAGGAACCTGTTTGCGGCCCAATGGCCTACAATCGCGGTGTATGCAATGGCGGCAATGCTGAGAAAAACCAGTGATTGAATTTTATCATTTTCGCGCATGGAAAATTTGCAGTTAAATTCAAAATATTTTTTGCCACGGAGGCGCGGAGGCACAGAGAAAAAATATGTTAATCGATGCGAATCCATTTTTGAAGGCGCATGGGACTCATCACACCCCATTCAACCAGGTACACTCTGCGGCCGCCCGGCTCGATGGCGATTCCTTTGATGATGCGTTTTGGCGCATTGGGATCGGTCAAATGACTCACCGTTTTTAGCTTCGGATCGAACATTGCCACGGTCTGTTTTTCCTGCAGCGAAATGAAAACGCGGCCGGAATCGTCGGTTTCGACCTGTCCCAGCGCAACGCCGGCAAGGGGCAAATCATCGATTGGGCGATAATCGGCGCGCTGGTTTGCCACCGAACCCTCCCAGCAATGCACGGCGCCTTCGGCCTGGCAGGTTACGTAAACACGATTCCCGTCCGGACTCACGGCGATCCCCTGGCTGAGGTGGCTCCCGAAAACCGGGCTGCCCGGCAATTCATTCAAATACGGATCAAACACGTGCCAGTTGGGGCCGTCCTGTTCAATGACGAAAATATTGCCGGATGTATCGACATCGACCTGTCCCGGGAAAAATGGAACCTGCCTCAGCAATTCTGTTTTACCGGTGAAGCTGTTCAGTTTTGCCAACAGTCCCTTGCCCGAGTAAAACGCCAGCCAGATGGAGCCGTCCGGATCGCACGCGATGCCTGTCAAATTTGACAGTGGAACAGAATTGTTTGCCCGGTTTTTAATCCCCCGAATCGGTGAGAGTGAAGCTTCCCTGCCGTTAGCATCGAAAATACGCACCTGGCTTTTGCCGCGCTCGCAGACCCAAATTCGCTTTTGAAAATCCACGGTGGCAAATTCGGCGTTTTCCAGCAACGGCCCCCATCGGTCCACAAAACGATCGGGGGGCGTTTTCAGTGTGACTTGAATTCGTTGAACCGAGGACATGGCGAGCACAGAATCGGGATTTTGCTTCGACATACATTTTATTTGAAAATAGATTTCAGGGTTATCTTCCTGTCCCGGAATCGGGGCTGCAGTTTTCCACGAAGGACTGTTCGGTTCAAAAAAGATTTGCTTTTGAAAACCATTGGTAAGTGGCTGAGTGTTCCAGAGCAACACCGGCTGAATGCCTTTCAATGTTATTGAATCCGGGAACGAAATTTCGCACGTCACAGAAATGGCTTCGTTTGGAGTTGGCTGTTTCGGCAGCCATTCGATGGATTCGATTTTTATATTGGAAGGACTATTTTTCTTCCAAACTATTTTAGGCGCCGGTTCAGTGTAAACATGTTTCTTGAAAATACCGGCTTTCGCGTTCGAGCCATTGTTGAGAAAATCCTCCCACGCAAAAAAGCAGTGTCCGGCCAGACCAATTTGGCGCGAATAAAAAACCTGCTCCACCAGTGAAAAATTGTTGGCAACGATTAGTCCCGGGTAGAATGGCACGTTGCCGGAAATATTGGAATAGCTTTTGACGATTCGGCGAAACAGGGTCATATTCGGCGTGTAAATCATGGGCACGAGAAAATCGACGATGCCGCGATTGACCCAGGTTTCCACATCCTGAAAATAGAGAAAATTGCCCAACTGAAAATTTCTGACCACAGCGCAGGACAGGGCGATGTTCCTGGTTTCTTCATGGGTTAACGAATAGAATTGCGACAACAGTTCGGTAATGGCGTTGCGGCGAAACGCGTCCCAGTCTTCCGGAAAACCGTTCGGATCGTGCCCATTTTTTTGGAGAAAGCTGATGATGGATTCTGAATCGAAGGAATAACCGGGGCCGGGATAGCGGATATAATCCAGATGCAGGCCATCGATGTTGTAGTTTTCGACAAGCTCCCTGACCAGCGCCAACAGATGCGCCTGCACCTGCGGATGCGTGGGGGAGAGCCAGCGGTAATGAGTTTGCTGAAGCTGGGAATGGCCGTCCTCATCGACGACAAACCAGTCGCGGTGGCTACGGTAGAGATAGGGGAGATTGGTTGATGAATGATTTCCGTTGCAGCCGGGATACACGTTCATCCATGCGTGAAGCTGCAAGCCCATTTCGTGGGCGTAATAAACAGCGGTTGCGAGAGGATCCCACGATGAGTCGGCCCGACTGTTGACCCAGGCCATGGGTTCGATTTTGGATCGAAAATACACCGAGCCGGCGCCACGAATCTGAAAAAAAATCGTGTTGAGATAATGATCGCGCGCCCGGGCGAAAATTCGGGCGATATCCTGCGGCGATGAATAATCCCATCGAGTGACCCAGAGACCGCGCAATTCCGGCTCAACTGGCTTCGCTTCCTGGCTGAGTCCCGCAAATTGGCTCAACCAGGAAAATAAAAGGAAACAATAAATGAAGAATCGGCGGTGAATTTTTTTCATGCTGAATTTAGGTGCGAGTGTGAAATTTAAAAAAGAAAAAAACAAAATTCAAATAAAAAACAGTTTCAAAAATTCAATTAGCAAAATTGCATCATTGCGCCAGTTGTAATTTTCGAACTTAAATTGAAGTTGCGAGATTCGATAATTTCTTTTTCATCAGAGTGAATCAGCGAAAAACTGTGTACAAAAATTTATGATCAGTCGAACCTATTGGTTCTTTTTCTTCCCAAACTCCGGATCGATGGGCAGGAAATTCACCAGAATGATGCCGGGAATGGTTGAAATAAGCACCCAGACAAAGAAGTTGGGATAGCCGATGAGCTCCTGAACCCAGCCGCTGACCATGCCGGGCAGCATCATGCCCAGCGCCATAAATCCGGTGGTGATGGCAAAGTGCGCAGTTTTGAACTCGCCTTCGGAAATGAGGATCATGTAAAGCATGTACGCGGTGAAGCCGAAACCGTAACCGAACTGCTCAATCCCGACGCAGAGATTAATGGCAAAGAAATTGGCTGTTTGCGTGTGCGCCAAATAAATGTAGACCATGTCCGGCAAATTGATGGCAATGGCCATCCAGATGATCCATTTTTTCAGGCCGTGCTTTGCGGCCAGGAATCCGCCTAATAAACCGCCGAGGGTTAGCATGAGCATGCCCACGGTGCCGTAGATGAATCCGACCTGGCCGGTGGTGAGGCCGAGTCCGCCGGCTTCCTGGGCGTCCAGCAGGAACGGCGAGGCCAACTTCACCAACTGGGATTCGCCCAACCGATACAGCAACAGAAATGCGAGGGAGAGGCCGATTTTATCTTTCCTGAAAAAGAGCACAAACGTGTTGCCGAAATCCTTGAAAAACGATTGCAGCGTTTCGGATTTTCGGGGAACATCGGTGGCCGGTCGGGGCAAGAAGAAGTGATGGTAAACAGCGAACACAGCGAACAGCCCGGCCATGAAGAAAAAGGTAACCATCCACGACAGGGGAATGTTACCGGCCCTGGCGACGAACGTAGCGGATGAACTGGTTTTCAATTTGGGATCTATTTGGATGACCGCCATGAGGGGCTTGTTCCAGTTCTGCTCCGTGAATTCCGCCCGGGTGCCTTCCTTCAGCTCGATGCTCTTGTCCCCAAATTCCCTTCCAAAGTTGACAACGATTTTTTCGCCGGGTTCCGGTTTTTTGGACAGATGTAAAAATAAAACGCCGGCATTACCGACAGCCTCGTCCAAAATTTTTGGCGGCTCTTTGGGACCAAACGCGCTTTTAATGGTATTTTCAAGTTTGGAAACAACGGCTCGTTGCCACCAGGATTGTTCGGAGGTTATTTTCCCTTTCTGGGCCGCTTCCTCCCGGGCGGTTTGGAAATAGCTGGTGTTCCATTCTTTCGCCTGATTGATGAGCGAATCAACGGCCGATTGCTCCGCTTTGACCATTGGGATTTCCAGTTTTTCGGGCCGGCTGACGATCCTCAAATCACCTTTCAGTGGGGTGATGGAAAGGCTGTCCGGGTGTACAATTTGTTCAACAGTCGCCTGTTGAACCGTATCGACCCGCAGATCGACGCTGGGCAGGCCGCTGTGGCTTTCGAGGTAGCCGGCAAGAATGACCAGCAACCCCTGACCCGTTAGCATGGCAAATCGGTAGAATGTACTGCGGACGCCAACGAACCACGCCTGTTGATGCTGCGTAAGGCCTAACATGTAAAATCCATCGGCGGCAATATCATGCGTCGCAGAGCTGAATGCCAGAAGCCAGAAAAACGCCAGCGTGAACTGAAAAAATTTAGGAACCGGAATCGCCAGGGCAATGCAAGCCAGTCCCGCGCCGATGAGAATTTGCATGGAAATTATCCAGAATCGCTTGGTTCTGAACAGGTCAACCAGCGGGCTCCATATCGGTTTGATAACCCAGGGAAGATAGAGCCAGCTCGTGTACAAAGCAATATCGGTGTTGGAAATCCCCATTCTTTTGTACATGATTACAGAGATGATCATAACAACGATGTAAGGTATACCTTCTGCAAAATAAAGACTGGGAACCCAGAACCAGGGAGATTTTGGTGATTTCGAATTTTGAGTTGCGGCGTTTGACATTTCAGCTCTCCATTCTACCAGGTAAAATGATTTTAATTATCGAATAAGAGTTGATGGATTGATGACGAAAAGAAGGTTCAATATAATAGATTATATTAAATTATGCAAGTGAATTGTGGTGTTTTATACAAGATAAGATCAAATGAACGAGTCAAGGTGTAGAAATTTGTCCAGCGTATATTTCTACTTTGGCAAAATGATTAAAACATCGGGTTGGTCGCTGGTCTACCCAAATTTTAAATGTTATAAAGAAGGATGGTATCCATTCACTATTTCATCACGACCAATTTTTCAATTTTTTCAATACATGTGTCCCAGGTTTTTGCTGTAATTTTGTAGAAATAGATACCGTTGGCGATTGCGTCGTTGTTTTGATCGTGACCATTCCAAACGATCCTGTTGTGGCCAATTTCACCAGGCGCGAGATCAATTTTTCTGATCAGTCTTCCGGCAACCGTATAAATCTTTATATTCACATCCGCCGGGTTCTCATTCATCAGAAGATAGGTGAAAGTTGTTTGATCGGTCATAGGATTGGGGAAATTGAACACTTGCTCCAATATCATCGATGAAGTGAGCCTGAACGAAATTTCAAAAACAGTTCCAAAGGAAGAAACGGCCGGATTTTGAACTTCCATTTGTAATGCATACCGACCATCCGACAGGTTTTCCAGCGGAAAGATAATTTTTTGCTTCAGGTCGCTCCCTTCGGAGACACGGGCAAAGCCGAAGCTGCCGCTGCCGGTCGGTTCGTCATTCAGGATAAACCGGGTATTTTCCATATCCAAATCAAACTCATTTTGAAGAATGCCAATTTCAATACGAGAATTTTTGAACAGCGGATCGCCATCGAAAAAATCGAGGCCATATCGCCGGTCAGCGACGCTAATTTGGTAGGTAATTTCATCGACAGTAGTAATGATTTTTTCCTGCGCTACCAAGTTAATCAGGTGTTCGCCGATATTCCATTTTACGACTGGCTCTACGGGAATCGTATCCCCGGAGGTGGTAATTACCTCAAATTGAAGAGAATCCCCTTCTGTGCCGCCTTCTATTTGTGGCGTGGATGCCTCATCGCTGATAATTGCAATGGGACCATACCAGCCTTCAGTCATCACGCGGAAATTCACCGGACGTTCCATGCCCTCGACCCATGCATTCAATTGAGTCCCAACCGGAGCCGGCATATCTCTGATGAATAACTCGCCGCTGTACCGGGCGTACACATCGTGGCTCAGGCTGTCGATTTTCAGCCGTAACGCAGGATCGCCAAAGAGATTATAGAAATCAATGTGGTCCAGGTAGTAGTTGGTGCCTTTGAGAATCCCAAGCTTGGCGCGCAGGGATAGCGCCCCCAATGTGGCATCACGTTTGTCGAACAGGCCGTCATACATTTCCTCGGCCAGGAATCCCATCACGCTGGAAATGGCAAAGCCACTGGGAGCCAGACAACCGATGGTTCCGCCGGATTCACCCTTTACCAGTGCTTCAGCAAGACAATCTGTCAGTTGCGCGTGATGGAAAAATCCATTGATGCAACTGAGCGAAAGAAAAAATGGCTGCTGATTCAGGTTGGTCATGTTAGTAACATCGCTGTTCTTTAATAGTTTCTCCCCGGCCAAATAGATAAGGCTGCCATGACCGAAATAATTCGCGATCAGGCATCCCTGGTTGAATTTATTCATCAGGTCTGAACGAGCCAGATTATTGTCCGTGTAGTCATTTAGATACACAGTCTCAACGTTGAAGTCTTGTGGAACAATATGACTGATAATTGTATCGGTATACGCTTCAAAATGTTCTGTTTCGTCATCATCATCAGCGAAAAACAGGACATTTTTGTTCCAGTCGCTTTCCACTGGTGTTGTCTCGTAGTCAATAATTCGGGATACGAGCAGCTCAGCCTGTTCAACGGATTGCGCACTGAGCCTGCCAATGTACATGTCAGGGAGATTGTCATCGCCTGCCACACAGGCAAACCAGTTGTCTGAAGCTGTTTCTGTGTTATAATGCCGGCTTTCGAACAGATGCGTGGGCACCAAATCCGGATGCCCTGTACCCTGAAAATCTTTCGGATCGTAAGAAGCGTCTCCAACCAACAGGACGTACGCGGGCGCAGGTGCCTGCCAGTGGCAGAATGTATGGCTCAGAAAATACTTGATGGCGCGCGGATCTTTTATGCCATAATTGAATTCATCATAAATATCTGTAATTTTAACTATCGATGTATTCAATCCCGTGCTCTGCCTGTAATTCTTCAAAGGCTGCAGCGCGGAATAAAAATCTTCGTGGGTGATGATGATGTAATCTGCCTGGTGATTCGAGCTCGCTAACTGCGATGGTTCATCACGAATAATTTCCGGCACAATGCGTTTCCCGGCAGTGATGGCAAGAAATTGCTGAGATTGCACCAGGCTATCCTCGAATATAGCACAATACCCGGAAGAGTCATTTTTAACAGCGATATTTGTAATTTTTTTGATGTCAGAGTAATCGGTGACATCATAGACAAGAATTTCGTCGCTGGCGAATCCCTTCACTTCCAGTCCGTGCAAGCCCTCCTGAACGCCCTGAATGAGCAGGCTGTCATTTTGGGCAATCAGATTCTGCCAAAACGTGATTTCATAAAAATTGAGATAAATAATGTCAGAACTGGCGCCGGTATCGCCGGGAAGATTGAGCGTGATGGTGTTGGTTCCGTTAATCAGAAGCGACTGGGGCAGTACCGCTCGATTATTGAAAGAGATGGCACCGTCCCACGTATCATCCATGAGCTGAGTCCCATTCAGCGAAACGATAGTGTGGTGATCCGGGTATAATTCGTCGTCTGAGTAGCCAAAGAATTCAATCTCGAATGAACAATCTTCAGCGCTGGTGTCAGCGACATGTTGAATATCGAAGGTTAAATCGCTGGACTTTGGCGCAATGAAATAGTCCCAAAACCAGTGGTCCTTTCCCTCGCCGTTGGGCATGGCGGTGAAATAATATGTTTCGGTTTCAAAATGAACAGTTTGCCGGCTGCTGGTCAAACGCGGGGCGCCGGTTGTCGTTCCGTCCTTAAACGTCATTCGTTTTCCTGGCGTTGAATCGTCCCATGTAAGCCAATACACATTGGTGTGCGTGTAATCATTCCGGGATTTCCTGCCATAAAATTCGATGTAATCGGTTTCGTCAAATATGCCGTCTTCCTGACCATAAATAAAAATGGGGATTTCAGAACCTTTGAAAAATATTTTGATGTATTTGGGATCCCTATCGGTAACATTAAATCCCGCTTGTTCGAACTGCTGTCTGTCGATGAAATAAATTCCATCGCGCTTCACACAAATTTTGTAACCCTCTGAAATATGGGCTGCTTTTTTTGATGTTCCAGTTGAATTGGTACTGGCCCGGGCTGTTCTCCAGTGTTTGGCAGTTTCATAATTGATTAAATTGTTTTTTAGCGCCGAATCGAAATCCGTTGGATGAATAAATAATTTTTGACCAGTTGTGCGTGCGGATTCATCAGTTAGAAACCCGATTTTGATGGTTATCTTTTTATGGTGGCGCATGTGTCCACTTGAAGGATTGAACTGAAACGGAAAGACCTGAATTTTGCCAATGGGGTGGTGTCGCAATTGACCGGCAATCTCTATTTTAGCCATGCGTGCAGGATAAAAAATGTTTTTACGGTAAAACGAATTATCCACACAAAAGTCAGTTGAAATGGTCTGCTCTACAAAATTCTTTTCGAAATTTTTTTCATTTCTCTGTTCAATAATTTTGGGGGCAGGATAAATATTGAAGCCTTCGCGTATGGACGTTTCATCCGCCAAAATTTCCATTTCTGCGCGTTTCCCGGGAGGAATTGCAAAAAGAAAACTTTTTTGAGGCAATTGGGGTTTGCCTGCTTCCATACACTGTGAGCAGCCGGGTACAGTAATTACATCATATTTTTTTTTGTGAATAATTTTATTTTCTGAGGTGAATTGAGGAAAGAAAAATTCCACAACCAATTCATTTTCGCTGGAATGACGTATGTTATATTCGGGAACCCGGGAGACAGCGTTGGACAATTTTTGTTGCTCTTTTGAAGCGGTATCATTTTTATCGATTTGGCCTGAAGTGAAAATGGGAAAAAATATAAAAAGGAGCACGATGAGAAATGACCCCATTCGATTTTTCTGACTCATGTTTTTTCCAAAATTATGATTTGGCTTCGATTCCCGATTTTATTTTGCAGCATGGATTTTCGCAATAATAAAATATCGGTAACCGATTGAAAAACATGAAAGATGTTAAGAAAAAATAAATGTTTTCAATGAAAAAAGAAAAAAGCAGAAACGGGGATGAAGCGATGAGTATTTGATAATTTAAGTTCTATGCATTTTTTGGCAGAGAATTACAAAAATAAAATTTAAATGCACCAGAGGACGCACCTGCCTCCGGCTGGTACAATGCAAATTCTAAATCTAAAAACTCAATCATCAAACTTTGTCAGGCAGAGTACTAATCTTCAGCCAGGCATACGTTTGACTATTGGAGTTTTGTAATTTGCTTGTTATTTGGTTTTTGAGTTTTGCTATTTTCGGATTGGGTTTGTTAAAATTCTTCGCTTAATATCTGATTCATGAAATGTACTACCATATCTACGTTCTCCCGTGAAAAACACAGCGGCGGCTTGATTTTGATGACATTGTGCAGCGGGCCGTCGGTGCTGAGAAGGACGCCGTAATCTTTCATGCGTTCGACAATGTAGGAGGCGTGTTCCGCTGCCGGTTCAAGCGTGTTGCGGTCTGACACGAATTCTACGCCGATGAACAATCCCCGGCCGCGCACATCACCGATCAAATCATGTTTATTTTTCAAATCCGTCAGCTTCTTTTTGAAATAATCTCCGGTGGAAAGTGCGCGTTCCCGCAATTTCTCATTTTCGATGATATCGAGCACAGCCAGACCAGCAGCGCAGGCAACCGGGTTGCCGCCATACGTGTTGAAATATTCCATGCCATTGTTGAACGATTCCGCGATATTCTGAGTGGTGATGACCGCGGCCAACGGGAATCCGTTTCCAATGGGTTTGCCCAGGGTGACAATATCCGGCACAACGCCCTGGGTTTGGAATCCCCAAAAATGTGAACCAACGCGGCCAAATCCAACCTGAACCTCATCGGCAACGCACACGCCGCCGGCGTTTCGGACTAAATTATACGCATGTTTGAGGTATGCATCCGGCAGCACGATTTGGCCGCCGCAGCTCAGCAGGGATTCACAGAAAAACGCAGCGACTTCTTTGCCCCGTCGGTGCATTTCTTCAATAGCGCGGCGAATATCCTCGGCATATTGACGGCCGATGTCCGGGCCATATCCCCTGAACTTTCCGCGGTAAGGATCCGGCATGCGCACTTTGTGAACATGATTCGGCGCGCCGCTTCCTCCCGGGCCATCGAATTTGTAGGGGCTCAATTCAATCAAAGACGACAAATTTCCATGATACGCGCCATCGACCACAATGACGTCAGAATTCCCGGTATGAATGCGGGCCAGGCGTAGCGCCAGGTCGTTGGCTTCGCTGCCGGAGCCCACGATAAAACAAACTGACAACGGTTGCGGGAGCCTCTCACAAATGCGCTGGGCATAACGAACCAGGTTGTCATGCAAGTAGCGCGTGTTGGTGTTGAGCACCGCCACTTGTCGCTGCACCGCTTTTACCACGCGCGGATGGCTGTGCCCGACATGAGCCACGTTGTTCACACAATCGAGATAGGCGCGTCCGCTTTCATCATATAAATATTGTTTGAAGCCGCGCACGATTTTCAGCGGTTTCCGATACGACAAACTCAGCGACGAACCGATGTGGCGGCGTCGTAATTCACGCACCTGGTCTTTATTCAGGTCTGCAACTGGAGTGACTGTTTCCGGCATTCCCAGAACTAAGTTGGGATTCGGGCAGATACTCAGCCAGATATGTCGCTGACTGTCAGGAACCACCCCTGGAAAATCCCCCTGCTTGTCCAGCATGTCGCACATGATCTGAAAATGCAGATGCGGCGGGTAATGGCCATTTACTGATGAATCGCCAATGGCGCCAATTTTCTCGGCTTTCTTCACTTCTTTCCCGATGGATAATCCTTCCAGCGAATCCAGGGACAGATGGCCATACAAGGCGTAAAATTTCCCGCCTTGAGCGGTTTCATGCTCGAGAATAATGGTGGGACCGTAATCGAGAAATGCGTCATTATTTTGAAAACTGTGTACGCGGCCATCCATCGGCGCGAAAACCGGCGTTCCGGCGTCCATAAAAATATCCATACCAATGTGTCTGGAGCGCTGCTTTTTGCCCTGGGCCTGGAACAGGGGACTGGCGTATATTTGCCGCGCTTCATCATTTCTCCCAACTCCCAGACTCGCTCCGTTTTCAGATAATTTCATGTCGATGAATTCGATGAAATACTCCTCTTCAGCCATTTTAGTGGGATCGCTGATATCCGGGCTGGCGATGCTCAAATCAATAATTGCCTTTTTATCGATTTGAAGATTGGCAGGAACCACCGATGCAAATTTGCCCCGGTTCTCTCGAAGCCATTTCGTGACTGAATTCGAAGCCGAACATGGAGTGAGTCCGCAGGCTTCGCGGAAAGCGTATTCGGCAAATCGCGGATGAATATCGCACAGCCGGGCCAACGCCTCCCGGGCCGGTTTTTCGCTCACGGACAGGTATTCATTATCAGGCTGCATTTTTCGCTGGTACGCCGACATACACACGCTCATGACCAGGCGCATGCAGATCATCGGGAACAGAACATGAATTTCCTGTTCCGTCAATGGAAATTGACTCTGAAATCCGGCGACAACGCTGCACGCTGCATCCAATGGATCGGATTTGTGGAGGATGGCGTAGGCCATAGCGACCGCCAATTCAGCCGAGGTGTACGAGTGAACGCTATCCCCAAAATCGATGATGCCGGATATTTTTTCTTTGAAGAGCCCTTCTTCCTGAATTAGGATGTTGTAGTCGTTCCCATCGTTTTGAATAACGCTGGTACGAAGTTCGTGCAGCAATGGCACGGCGTGCGTTTCAAAGAAACAAACGAAATACCGCACTATTTTTAGATCGTCCGCATCGGTCAGGTATTGCTGATGTTGTGTCACTGTGTCCAGCGCGTTTTTCATGTCCCAGTGCAAGTCTCTTTCCTGAAACGGATGAGAGAAATCCTGAAGATGATGTGTCATGGCGCCAAGAAATACGCCCAGATTGTGCAGCAATTCTAGGCTGTGATACTTCACCTGAGCCAGGGGCAGGCCGGGGAGGTATTCCACCAATCGAACAAAATGGGAAACGTCATTCGCTGAGCCAATGGATTCAATTGAATTCCCGTGCTTCGAGGTGATCAGTCTTGGGTAATTTTTTGATTGGACTGTTTTGGACAGATGTTCGAGTATGCCGTTCTGGAAATCGAGACAGGATTTCTCTTCCAGGCCATTTGCAATTTTGAGAACGAATTTTTTTCCGTCTTCTGTCGAAATGAGAAAATTCTGGTCCCGTTCGCTTGGCAGCGGACTGGCGGTGCCGGATAGACCGAACAATTCTGCTGCAATGTTGCGAGCTTGTTCGACCGAGAACGAAGGTGCATAGGAGACGATAGACATTTTTCTAATTGAAGTTAATGATGAATATATGCGCCAATAAATTAGAACGTGATTTCCATGAAGAAAAACACCCGGCACCTGAATGTACACGGCTGCCGGGCATTCATTTCAAATTAGTATGTTTAATCAAAAAAAATTGGACACGGATAAACACTGATTGACGCTGATTATTTTGACGAATTTTCTTGTAAGAATTTCAAAAACAGTACAGGCCAAAATAAAAATGCTTTCTGAATGCTGGCACTTCATTTACAAATATGAATACTTGGGTAACAATTTTTTTTCAGTGTGTATCAGCTATCCTCAGTGTTCTGAATTGTAAAATCTGGATTGCTACATTGAGAAAATCAATCTCTTGAATCGAATATTTGTTTTACTCCGCCTTTTTCTTTTCTTCGATTGCTTTGCTTTTTTTCAACTGTTGAAAAATTAGGATAATGCCCACAATAATGAGCGCCACCGGTAAAACATAGTTACCAAATTCGACATTATCAAAAAACAGGAACAGCATTCCCATAAATGCTAATATACCGCCGGGAATCAGAGGCCACCAGTGTTTTTCCGGTCGGTTCAACAGAATAAAGTACAGCGCGATGAATGTCACGCCCATCCCGAGAAACATGAGTCCGACGCCAAGGATCTGACCAAAAAATATGACAAGCGATACACTGCCGATCATACCGGCCGGAATAATGGCCCACCAGTGGATGGAGTGAAAAATAAAAATAGCTAAAAAACTGAGTCCGATGAACAGGATGAAAAATCCCGCGCCAATATTTGGTTGAATCCCAATTTTTTCGCTTAAAATGAGAATGCAGAGTCCTAACGATGTAATGCCGGGGATTAGCGGCCAGAATTGTTTTCTTTGCATCGAGACATACAGTCCGACGAAAATAATAAAGCTCAGAAAAAACAGAATGCCGAACATCCACGATGCATCAACTTCAGTGAAAAGCACATCAGTGGTAACGAGCAACAGGATAATCCCCAAAAGGATGATTACGATGCCCCAAACAATGTTCATCATTCGTTTATCCATCAATTTTCCCTCCCTGATAAAAGTTGGTAATTTTCTGCCTCCAGGGCTCGGAGACTCGAAGTTTTTAAGATTTAATTTTGAAAAATATTATAAGAATTCCTTCTTTGCCCGAAGATACAGTGGTGTTAAAATGTTAGTTTGAATTTTGAATATTCTTCTTTTGGAAATTATTTGTTATTTGGTGCTTGAATATTTGTTTTTCATTCCAAACCAGATACTTCAGGTTGCTTGTATTATTTCAGTCAGTTAGACCATTGTAAAAAATGGAATTGAACAGCAATTTAAACGTGCCATGAGGTTGAGCGCGGTGCTGCACCCGAAAACCGAACAGGATGACGTTTCCGTCCCCGTAGTTGAAATCAACGATGGACGCTTTTCTGCGCAGATATTTTTCACCTCTGATCCAGCCGCTCAGCAGCAGCGGTTCATCCGGGTAGCGGGCGACAATGGTGCGTTCCACGCCATCAAATCCGGACGATGCCCTGAATGCCGGGCTGCGGGAGATAAATCCAGCGAATGTTTCCGGCATGCCCCAGCCAATGGGGTGGTTTGTATCTACGGTCATTTTCACCATGACGCCTGGCGCGTTGAAATTACTTCGGCCGATATTGTCGACCGTGTTGCTGGCCGGCAGCGGGAATTCGTCAATGGGAAGCATGCAACTACCGTCCAGGGTGATCAATGTGCCGCCTTTTTTGACGAATGATCTTAAATTCTTGACCCCTTCTTTACCAATGCCGCCTTCATATTGCTCCGGCAGCGGCCGATAATATTTTGCTGATGAACCTCCTTGCGGCGAAGGATTGATGATTGTGCTCTTTCGAATGTCGGCAATCAACAGGGCATCGAATTTTTTGTTCAGATCGCCTTTTTTGATTGTGGCATTGTCAACCGAAACCAGATCGAATTCGAACTGCTCCAGAAGCCAGCGAGTCCAGCCCTCGTCCATGCTGGCGCGCCACGGTTTGTACACACCCAGCCGAACCGGCTTCATTTCTTTTAAATTTTCCGGCAATGGACGCTGCAGGGGATGGATTGGCAGATACAAATCGTTCGCAATGGTTTTGAGATGTTCAATTGCATTATTATCGGAAATGATGACCGTCCCCTGCTGAAATGTTTTTCCGTCATCACTGAATGGTTCTGTTGCCACAAATATCCTCACATCTTTTTTGAGCAGTCGATTGATGGCGATGCTTGTATTGTTAAATTGCCGGGAGATGGCATAACCATACCGGCTGGTGGATGAAAGTTCGTGAGTTTCGTACGGCGGCTGTTCAAGTCGATTCATTTTTACTGAGAACGGGCTGTTGATTGTCTGGTAATTTACGCCCATTTGAACCGGCAGCGACCAGGCAGTGACATCGTATGGCGGCAGTGGGTCGCCATCAGAGGAGAGCCTGATTTCAGGAAATTTCTGTATTTCCATTATTTCCTTGATGAACGACCGTAGCGGCTGAGCCAGCGGAATGACAAAACTGCCGGTCTCAAAAATTCTGTCTTCACTAATGAAGTCATCTTCAGTTTGAAAAACTGCAATTCCGTGTTCCATCAGCAATTCCACCAGCTTTGTTGCTGTAATTGCATCATGCTGTTTCGCTGGCAGAACAAATGCAAATGGAGGCTCTTCCTTGCCTTTTTGGATGGATTCAAGATTCATGGTATAAAAAGCTCGCAGAATATCTTCCCGGTATTTTGCAGAAGTTTCCAGAAAACTGTAAGAGGCAATGAGCTCGTAATCGATGATGTCCCGCAATCGCCACCAGCCGCCGGGCCAGGGATTGGGGAAATTCACCTGCTGCTTGTAATCGACCAGACCTTTGCGGCCGGCAGACAATTCCACAGGGTCGATGAAAATAGGTGTGGCTACCCGTACGCTGGCCATTTCCGTGAGCAAGCTGACGATGTTTTTCCATGCCGCAGTGCGCGTGCCGCCCGGCCAGTACGAATCGAACGCCCAGGAGTCGATGACGCCGGATTTGCCGCCTTCTTCTAACCTGAAAGACATATTTGTGCCGTACAGTGCTTCCAGCCGCATCAGAACAGGAGACAGGTTGGGACTCATTGGATCCTTGTACGGCGGAACGAACATGCGCGGACCGCTGCTGCCCATCTGGTGCTCATCGAGATGAGCCTGGGGAAACCAGGTTTGGCTCATGACCTGATTGATCAATTTAGATTCTTTTTGGTTTAGCATGAAAAAATCGCGGTTGGTGTCGTGACCCACATATTTGTGATAAAGCCAGGGCATGCGTCCGCCTTCATATTTTGTGCCCACCCATTTTCGGTACCAGTCGGTCACCATCAATTGTCCGTCCGGATTGGCTGAAGGCATGAGCAGCAAAATCACATTGTCAAGGTAGAATTGCACTTCATCGTCGGTTCGGGTCAATAATTCGTAGACGAACTCCATCGCCATCTGGCTTGCGCCGATTTCGGTGGAGTGAATGTTGTTGGTGATGAAGGCGATGACCTTGCCTTCGTTGATGAGTTGCTCCAGTTCGTTTTCCTGGATGGAAGAGGGATGTGCCAGTTTTTGACTGATTTGCTGATATTTATCCAATTGACTCATATTCGCTTCCGATGAAATAATAGCTAAAACCATATCATTATTTTTAGTGGTTTTGCCAAGATTGATCAGTTTCAGCTTTGGAGATTGTTGATCAAGCAATTCAAAATAATCGACGATTTGGTGATAATCAGCAAGCTTGCGATCAGCGCCGAGGGGGAATTTCAAAAAATCGTTCGGAGAAGGAATGCCGGCGCAAAGTTGAGAGACGAAGAACAAAAGTAAAAAAAGTGAGAAAAAACGTCGCATTTTGTTTCCTCCATTTCAGGTACGAACTCTAACAATTCAGAAAGAACAACAAAGAATAATATAATATTTTTGAATTGTTATGCAAGAAAAAAATGATTTTAATTGAGTTAGCTGGGATGGACCTGGAATGAAATAAACGCCTCAAAGACACAAGGACTCGAAGAAAATACTCTATTTAATTTCCTCTGTGCCTCTGCGTCTCGGTGGCATTTCGTTGAATTGCGTACGATGGAACATATCCGTATCAGGGGAAGTTAACTGAGGAAAAATTACTCATTTCGAATGAGAAACGCGAATGCCCCAATCCGCGCCAAAAGGCTCTGCCATTGCCATCATTTTGGTTGGTT
The DNA here is from genome assembly GCA_964605145.1 of uncultured Cytophagia bacterium. Classification (GTDB taxonomy): domain Bacteria; phylum Zhuqueibacterota; class Zhuqueibacteria; order Thermofontimicrobiales; family Thermofontimicrobiaceae; genus CAZSBG01. The sequence continues at coordinate 49,646 of CAZSBG010000033.1, forward strand.
TACTTTCTATTTCCTTTGCTTCAATCTTCATTAAAATGTGCGATGCCCCATCCATGGTCATTGCCACATATCGACTGGTGATCGCTTCACTTTTTTATGTCGGATTTACGTCCGTTAAGGGCGGAAAAATCAGCAGAGGATTATCAGTCTCCCAGATAAAAATAATGGTTGTTTCAGCAATATTCCTCACCATTCACTTTTCCACGTGGATTACCTCGCTGAAGTACACGTCGGTTGCCAGTTCGGTTGTGTTAGTGCAAAGCGCGCCGATTTTTGTGGCGTTAGGCAGTTTTGTATTTCTCCGGGAGCGGCCGTCGTTTTTAATGATTTTGGGCATCGTCATCGCACTGGTCGGCACTATCATCATCAGCATCCATGATTTTTCACTGGATCAATCCTCGCTGATCGGCAATCTTTTAGCTCTGGGAGGCGCCATCGGCGCGGCAGGCTACCTGTTAGCCGGACGCAGTCTCCGGGCGAAAGTCGATACATTCCGCTATGTCACCATTGTGTATTCCATCACTGCTGCGTTGCTGCTGACTATCACACTTTTCAGCGGCGCCTCAATGACAGGCTATTCCCCGCGGATTTACCTGCTTTTCCTCGCCATCGCGTTTTTCCCACAGATCATCGGCCACACCAGCTTCAACTGGGCGTTGAAATATTTTTCCGCCACAGCCGTATCCATTCTGTTATTGGGCGAGCCTATCGGCGCGTCTATTTTAGCAGTGATTTTTTTGGGAGAGACATTGAGCCTGGTGAAAATAATCGGGGGTATGGTAATTTTGGGGGGAGTGGTTCTGGCGATTGTGGCAGAATCGAAACGAAACAATTCTACCCGAAAAAAATAGCCTAAGCTTAGCTTTTATCGAACGAGATCGATTTTTTCTCAAGAATTATTATACATGAATTTCAATCCCATGTTGAATGATTTCCACAGCTAAAGGATCACCCGAATTGAATTCATCGCTCCGAAATGGCATCGGTTCAATTCTTCGATCAATTTTCCGGCGAAGAGGTACAAGCAAACGACGGTCTTCGAATCGTTCACCTTTAAAATCGTTCGAAATAATCGCAATATCAATATCACTGTCATCGGTCGCATTTCCCCTGGCGTACGAACCATATAGAAAAATTTTTTCGATAGCAATATTTTTTTGCTTCACGATTTTGATATATCGATCAATAATTGATCTTATTTTATCAATGTCAGCAGCCATATATGTTGAAATCTGTTACTTCCTCCAAAAAAGTTTCTTGAGAATCCGAAAGTTCAATACCTGCTTTTTCCGCTAATAAAGGCAATGCATGTTTGTAGGGCGGAGTTGGGCCAATATTTTGGACGAAAATTGCTTTGAAAGTTTTTTCCAATACCAGGTGAGCCAGGTAAAGACAGTAGTGATAATCCTTTTTTTCGAATAAGTGCTCAGCTACAGCTAAATCCGACTCGGCGCTTTTAAGCCAGTATTTGATAAGTTGATTCCGATCATTCATAACTTCAATATATATTAAAAAATATTCAAAGTCAAACTTTTTTTCAACAGCATAAATTTAAGTACGAATAATTTTTCGGCCCATTTTTTATATAAAAAAAACACCCCGGTTGTCCAAAAGGACACCGGGTGTGTTTGTTCAAAGAATGAATAATATCATTTTAATACCCTGTACACCTTATAAATCCCATCACTTAACAAATCCTGGTATCCCTCGTAATGCGACACCCCGTAAAAGCTCCGCGGCTCGAAAATCTGCACGATCTGGTTGGCGCGAATGTTATCTGTCGGGATGAATAATGATCCTTTTGAAAATGTTTTTTCCGTTTTATGAAATGCACCAGCCGGGATGATAGTGTCGCGGCTTTCATGATGCAAGGTGTCCCTGCCGCTGATGCGAAATTCCTCCACGATGAATTTCTTTTTCGAAGCCAAAATTTCGTGGGGAAAGAAATGGTTTTTCACCAATTGCAGTAATGCATCGATCGGATTTTCCATGATGTAGCCTACAGGGCGTTTCACCGCAGTAATCGCCTCCGGTTCAGCGCGATAGTCCGGCAGTGTTATTGACTTTTCGCGCATGTTGCTGGTTTGAATCAGCGTCACATCCAGCGGTTTCGAGCCTTCGGCTGAATAGGTGCCTTCGATAACGATGGAATCCGGCGGATTGCTGCCCAGCTTTCCCCTGACATTCTGAACAAGGCTCACAATATCCCCTGCGTTTTCATTGCATGTGGTGAGAAAAGACCGGATGAGCGCGAGCTGGTGTTTGCCCCGCTGCCAGATTCTGTCTTCTTTGGACCAGCCGTTGATTCCTTCGAGGATGAACGACAGCGTGTGCTGAATGCCAAAACTGTTTCGACCGTCGTTGATATCGGTGGTGCTGTGACGGACATAGTCCCGGGGCGAGCCTTTGGTAATTAAATAGCGGTTGGACTTCACGCCGCGCGCCCGCGTGGTTTCAATGGTGGGCCAGAGAATTTTATCGAGAGCGAAATCCTTGAGCTGGCGCGGAATGGCCGGGTTGGAGGGGCAATCCAATTGCTCGCCCAGATCTTTGATGTAGCCATGTTCCAGCCAGGTCCCGCCGCCGTATTCGTGCACATCCAGTGTGACCTCTGGGCTGTATTTTTCGAACAGCGCGTGAAGCAGTTGCGTCTCCGGCTCGGTGAGAATCACGTGATTCCTGTTCAAATCCGCGCCATTGTCGTTTCGCCGGCGATGCGCTTCGTTGCCGTCCGGGTTCACCATGGGGACGAGGATCAGGTTCAGATTGTCGAAATTGCGACTTCCCGGCTGCGAACTGATTTCAAGCAAAAGCATAAGCAGCGCTTCTTTGCCGGATGGCTCGTTGCCGTGCTGCTGGGCAAAGACCATTACGGTGGGATTTTTTTCCTTCCACATTTTTTTTTGAGGATAGAACAAAACAGGAATCTCCCGTCCCAGGTTCGACGCCCCCGGGTATTCGATGTCGAACACGTCAGGCTGCTGCTGAAGCTGTTGGAGGAAGTCCATCATGTCGCTGTGCGAGGTGCCAATCGGGGGAGTCTGTTGGGCTAAAGGCAATTGAATTTGAGCGAATAAGAGAGTTGGTAAAAAGAAGAACAGGATGAGGAGTTTTTTCATTTCTATCTCCGGATTATATTGTAAGTTCAAAACTTGAAACGCTGTTATTGCGGAAATAGTTTCGCAGGATACAAGTGACATAAAAAAAGCCGCTAGTCTAATTAGCAGCATTATAAAAAATATTACCAAATTTGAGCAGGATTAGTTATAAACTCAATTATATTTTCCAAAGCCCAGGCAAATCAAAATACCATAATATGACTTTATCCGATTGTAATTCGAAAAGAAGTAAAAACTGTAACCAGTGTATTTTGTGTTAAGTTGGAATTTAATTCCCGCGGAAAATCCCATTGCTTTTTCTTTGAGCTTTTCATGTTTTGCATTGACAGCATATTCATCAAGCAATTTTCCTCGCTTTATGGTCGTGACATTAGCTAAGCCAATCAAAGGCGCAAAAGTTTTATTCCGATTATGAACAACTTTATAGCCCCATAAAAGGCTTAGATCTGAATAGGATTCAATAGGTTCCGGGCCAGCTTTTAAGAAATATTCAACATTTCCCAATGACCTGGCTGAAAACAAATGGTTGTTCTTTGAAAAATAAGCGAAAACTGCCAACGATGTGCCTTTTCCATTAAATAGGTTTGGGGATTTTCCAAACCCTATGTCAAAAAATATTGCATCACTGCCAGATTTTGTTACCTGCGAAATGGCGTTACCCGCTGTAATAACAATTACCAGCTTTGGTTCTACTTGGCTCATATCACGTAATAAGCCCGCCTCGTTCCATGTTTCCTGGTAAGCAGCAGGTATATGGCCAACGCTAGTGTAAAGAGTTTGCGCTGCGCTAACAGATATCATTATAAAACCTAAAAACAGTGAGATATTAAGCTTAATAATTAACTCCTTCCTTATTAATTGTAATAATTCTTAAAGTAATCTGGATTAAAAAGAATAACTCAATAAAACGTGAACCGAATTCATCGCATCATTAATCGTTAAACCTCGAATACATTTTTGTCGTGACCAAGCTCTTTCATAGTGAATCTCAATACCTATTCTTGTGTAAATGACAGCAATTCCTAAAAACCAGTATAATATATTGTCAGCACCCTCTGATTCGCATCGTAAATAATCAAATTCATACTTTCCTCGCTCATCCGGATCCAGAAAAATTGTACTATCCGCAATAATTGAACCAGATAAGTAATTAAGTGGAATAGAAAATATTGGGCCTGCGAATATTTCTATGTTGGTTTTATTACAGACTAATGAAAAATCATATCCAAATTTTGCGTTAATTTGCAAATATGACCTGTCCAGGGGAATGTCATCAATTTGTACATCAGACCACTCTATCTCTATATTACTTGGCCATGATTTATTTTCAAGTTTAAATCTTTTTTTAGAATAAATTAAATCTAAACCAACAAATCCATTAAAAAACCGGATCGGATAAAAGTCTCTACCAATTCCTACGCTAATTCCAGGCTTACTTTTTCCTACTTCGGTTCTAAGATATGAAATATTGGTACCTAATTGAATGTAGGTTTTTGATTGTGCCTGCAAAATAACCGGCCATTGAATGACAATTAATAATAAAAAAATTAGGGAGCAATTCCCAAAAGTTGTAGAAATTAAGATGGAGAGATTCTTTTTAGAAAG
>CAZSBG010000034.1:0-54055 GCA_964605145.1 uncultured Cytophagia bacterium
AACATAGAACCGTTTTTTTTGTATGTCACTGAATTTATGAATAAAACTACTTAGTCAAATTAAAAAATGTCCCAAAATGCAAGGCACTCTTTCCCCTATTGTCGTCATTCCCGCTTTGGCGGAATCTCCTCATGATTTAGAACGAGATTCCTGTCCTCCAAAAAGATGGCGGATCTACGACAAAAGACATGCAGGAATGACAACGGGAAAAAATTCAAGTTTCTTGAAAGATACGAAAAAAATAATAAAGTTTTTTTGAGACTATCAGGGATCAAATCTGGGCTTTTTTCTGATATAACTGCCGGTACGCTTCAACGACCAGCACAATGGCCACCACGAACAAAAGCGTAGCGATTCCGGCTAAAATATATGTGCTCACCAACGTAAAATTCTCAGGCATGGTTTGACCTGCATAATACTGAACAATGAGCTTAATTTTTTGATACACCAGAATGACCAACGCCGAAAGCGTCACGGCGAACATGAAATACATGGGATAGCGCAGGAATTGATTTTTCTGCCCTTTCCTTGCCAGCCACACACTACCGGCCAAAAGTGCCAGCGCAGCCAAAAGCTGATTCGCTGAGCCGAAAATCGGCCAGATTGCCGTATAACTGCCGGATAACGCCAGAATTGCCCCGGGCAGCACGGTGAAAAATGTCGCGACAAATCGGTTGGTCAAAACCGACTGCACGGCTGAAGGATTGTCAGAACGGAAAAATTCCTGAAATGCAAACCGACCGAGCCGCGTTGCCGTATCCAGTGAGGTTAAGGCAAAAGCTGAAACGGCAAGCGCTGCAAACGTCACGCCGACGTTTGTTGGAATGCCGATTTTTCCCACAAATCCGCCCACACCGCTGGCGAATAACCCGATGGGATTCGCTCTGGCTCCCTCCGGGAAGAACTCCAGGTACTGGCCTTTTAATAGCGTCACTGCTGTGATGAGCGCGATCACCGCCAGCAATCCCTCAATCAGCATGGCGCCGTAGCCCACCGGCTTTGCGTCCTGTTCGCGGTTCAATTGTTTGGCTGTGGTTCCGGATGCAACCAGCGAGTGAAAGCCGGAAATCGCTCCGCATGCAACCGTTACGAACAGAATGGGAAACATAAATCCCAATTTGGGATCGACAAAACTCGTGAATGCCGGCATGTGAACGATGGGATTCGTGAACAGGATTCCGATGAATGCGAAGAAAAGCACCATGTAGAGCAGAAATGAATTGAGATAATCACGCGGCTGAAGCAGAATCCACACAGGGGTAACCGATGCTGCAAAAATGTAAACCAACAAAATCCATGTCCATGTTTGTTGGGCCTGCGCGTCCACAGGCGACAGGGTCAGTGGGAATTTCACGCCAACCCAGACGGCGATGAGCAACAAAGCGACCCCCACAATGGTTGCCACACCGAGCGATGCGTTCATCCGATAAATTGACAGTCCAAACAATATGGCGAGCAGAATGAAGAAGCTGGATGACGTGGCCACTGCCGGCGTTGAAACAAACGTTTTGGCTACTAAAATAGTAAACGCAGCAATGATGAGGACCAGTGTTGCCCACGCGAAAATGAGGAATAGTTGTTTTCCCAGTTGACCGATCTGTTCTTCAATGATCTTGCCGATGGACTGGCCTTTATGCCGGATGGATGCAACCAGTGCGGTGAAATCGTGCACTGCGCCGATGAAAATACTGCCAAAAACGATCCACAGAAAAACAGGAACCCAGCCGAAGACCGAGGCTGTAATGGGCCCGATAATGGGCGCTGCGCCTGCAATGGATGCAAAATGATGTCCCAGCAAAACAGGCGTCTTGGCCGGCACATAATCGACGTTATCGCGCATACTGTGGGCCGGGGTTGCCCTTTCCGGATCAATGCCCAGTTTTTTGGATAGAAACCGACCGTAAAACAGATAACCGGCAACAAAACACAAAATCGCTGCGATGATCAAAATAACCGCACTCATAGGATCCCTTCCCTCCAGAGAAATTGAAATTTTAGGTCTCGTGCTAACACTGAATGCAGGGCTTCGCTTTAATTGCTGAAATCGACCCTGGGCGCCTCCTGGGCCGCTTCAGGCGCTTCAAAATAATCCCGTTTTTCAAAGCCAAGCATCCCGGCGATAATATTTGTCGGAAATCGACGGACGCGTTGATTGAATAGTCCAACCACGTCATTGTACCGTTTTCGCTCTACAGCGATCCTGTTCTCGGTGCCGGCCAATTCATCCTGCAATCGGATGAAGTTCTGGTTCGATTTTAGATCCGGATATCGCTCAACCACGACCAGCAATCGTGATAGTGCGCTGGAAAGTTGATTGTTTGCTTCCATGGTTTCGCTTCGCGTCGTTGCGCCACCCACACTGGCACGGGCCTTGGTCACTTCCGTAAGCACTTCCCTTTCCTGCTTGGCAAATCCCTTGACCGTTTCAACCAGATTTGGGATTAAATCGTAACGGCGCTGTAATACATTTTCAACCTGGGCCCAGGCTTTATTCACATCTTCATCCAGAGTAACCAAGCTATTATATGTATTTTTCAGTGATAATGCAACGACAATCACTCCGATTACAATGATTGTCAGAACAATAAGGACTATCTTTAAACCCTTGCTCATTTTCGTTCCTCCTGATTTATAGCTTATCCACAATGTTAGTCAGCATCCGAATTTGGTCTATATACTGTTGTATAAGTGTATTCAATTCTTCCTTTTTCAATTTCAGGTTATTTTCCCGAACCTGCAATATTTTTTCGAAGACGATTTTATCCAGACCAAAAACCTCAGTTGTTTTTTCAAAAATCTGTTTCTTTGAACCAATAGAATCTATTTCCTTCAAATGAAGCAGCGCTGTAAAAATTGAAACGAATGTCGGCACAGTAATGCGAATTAAATTTTTGATCTCCCGAGGTTTACCATTGGTGACCAGATAGTTCTCGCGCAAATGAAGCAGTTTGCCTCTCAATTCCCGCTCGCACTGCAACCGAAGATCAGTTAACTTAATTTCGACGTTCTCCAGAACATCTTCGCCAAAGACCAGCTTATGATGCTGCTTCATGGTCAAGAATTCGATTGGAAAACTGTCCAGAGACGATTCAATATATCCATTCGTAAGAATCAGCGGCGCACTTACCTTACGCTTTGACCATTTATGAACAAGGGGCAGCGCCTTGCTCAACTGCACCATACCCTGTTCCGTGATCACAATCAGAAAGTTAATGTCCGACCGTTTGTACACATATTCACCGCGCGCTGCGCTTCCATATAGAATGATGGATATTAAATCCTCTCCAAAAATCGATTTGAAATCATGAATAAATTCCTGAAAAATATCTTCAGGAGTTTTCGGAATTTTAGCCATGTATATTCTCCTGATTTTGTATTCTTTCTTTGTTACTAAAAATAATGAATAAGGATTGAATCCCCCGGGGAGTTAATAATTTCAACCCGATTGACTTGAGTCATTTTTTTTAAATCCGCTTGGTTAAAAAGTCAGTGACAATGCAGAAATTTCATTGAAAACCGAATTGATTTCAATTAGCAACAATAAATCAAATATGGATTTTATCAATCCAGATTTTCATTCCCTGCATAATCATCTCAATGGATATTGTTCCGACATACAAAGCAAGAATTCTACCCGCGACCTCAATGTATTTTTGGATAATTCGTTCATTTTTTGGTTTCACATAATCGTGAATCACTTTCAGAATTATCATCACGAATAAAGATAAAATGGTCGCACTGCAAACAGCCACAATTGCGTGAATTGCATCCAGCCGTTTCCCAACAATGATGCTCGCGCTAATCGTTCCCGGTCCAACCAAAATCGGCATAGTAATTGCGCCCGCTATATCTTTTGAATCACCTCTGAGACTGTCGATCGTTGTTGTTCCTTTAAACACAAACTGAACGCCAATCACAAGAAAAATGATACCGCCAAAAATCTGGAATGAAGCGAATTCTGCCTGGACAATATCATGAAAAATGACATCTCCCAGCACGGCAAAAACCGTGAAAATGGTACAACTGATCACTCCAGCGGACAATAAGATTTTTGAAAATTCTCTTTTAGTCTGCTTTTGAACAATATCAACCAAATATATGATGACAAAAAAAGGATTTAACAACAAAAGCAGTAGTGTAATAGATCTAAATAATTCAGACATTTTTTAAAACATTTTTTTATTCAGAAAATTATACATATCAAACTGATTTAATAACTCCCCCCGGCTCCGCCGCCGCCGCTCATGCCGCCGCCGAAACCACCAAATCCGCCTCCGAAACCACCGCCGCCGCCACCGAAACCACCCCAGTCTCCGGATCGTCGGCCACCGCCTCCCATCATGGAGCCTAAAAGCAGCCAGGGTAATATACGCCCGCGAGTTACTATCATTAGAAATATAAAAAATAGTATGCTTAATATTTTTGAAATTCCCGAGCGGCCACCATCGGAGCGTCTTTCCTGAACAGGAACATTTATTTGCCCGGTCAATTTAACACCGCGATCCTTGGCAATCACAGAAGCAAGAGCCACAGTGCCGGTTAAATGGCCCCGGCCATAATCCCCATCCTTCAGGTATGGAGTGAAGTATCGGTCACGTATTTCACCGACCAGGCCGTCCGGCAAAATGCCTTCGAGACCATATCCAATTTCAATCCAGATTTTCCGCTCTTTAACAGCATTGAAAACCAGCACACCATTATCTTTTCCCCGTTCACCAATATTCCATGCTTTGAACAAGCGATTTGCATAGTCGCGATATTCATAGTCACCAATTGAATTCATGGTGACAACAGCGATCTCCGCACCGGTTTTTTGTTTCAACTCTGTGCAAATTGTTGTAATTTCACGCTCGCCCGATGCCGGAATAACATTGGCAAAATCGTTTACAAATCCTACAGGATCGGGAAATTGTTGCGCCGCAACCGGAAATGTCAATACCAAATAAAGGATTAATACTAAATATAAAAATTTCTGATTTTTCATCGCCATAATCTCAATTTATTTTTCTTTGTATATTGTTTTTTCACGATATTCTTGTTGTTTAAGTTCCGTTTATGCAGATAAAAAACAAAAGGTTTCTTCATTCCTTCAATCAGGATTTAGAAACCTCTTGCTCATAGTTTGTATTTCAGCCTGTCATCGAATTCATTGCTATTTTTTCTTTACTTTTTTCCATTTCCAGCCAAATAATAGCGTGCCCAACCTTCGCGACCAGCGGTGTCGGCTCATCGATCGCTTTAAGTCGGGAAACCGCCCCCGATCATGATTATTTTTAATATTGATATAACTATTTTGATGATTAACAGGCCGCTGTTTCTGAACATTTTTTTCGCAGGCCAGTAGTTCTTCCCTTGTACACAACCCTTTATTAACGAGTACATGAACGATCGTTTCCAGCGAAATGATATCTGCATCCGCTACCGTTCGTATGGGTGTCGTTTCTTCCCTGACTGCCACATCATGGTAATCCGCGTAGTTCTCTGTTTTCATATTTTGGTTCTCCTATTCGTTGTATTACCCTGTTGCCGATCATTGAAAAATATAAGAGTAACCCGAGGAAACAGGTCTTTTACCAATTCCCCGTTTTGCCGACATCCGTGTTAAAATAAAGGTTTTAATATAGAGCGTTTTTTATTAGAATGCAAGTTAAAAATATATTATATTTCTCCGTTTGGATCAGCGTCTTTTCGTGAAAAAATTTCGTGTTAATTTTTAAAAGCATTCATGCATCAGTCAATCGCAACATAAGAATTTAATTCTTTATGATTTAAGTAATTTTTCGATAAACCCATTAATCGAAAGGTCCCAATTCTATCCCTTGTTTTCACGACATAAAATTACCCAAATGTATCACTTCTCCATTATTGAATAGTATTATATAATTTGTTTAGTTTTCCTGAATACTCCAAATATTTCAGCATTTTATGATTTTAATACCCCCGAAGGGAAACCACTCAATTTTGAATCTATCCGGACCTTGTAAAGAATCATTGCTTAGAGCAATTATTGCACAATTCATTCTTTAAATTTCTCATCTTTTTTTTTCAAATTGGTCGAACAAATAACGTATCGCCGGCGTTCAATAAATCCTGTATTTTGTTAAGTTACTTTAATATTGTTTTTATAAAAAATACTTGACAATTTATAAATTATATCGTATTTTAAAAAAATGACTTAACACCTAATTTATTATTAAACAATACAAAAATTTAAGATTTAAAAAGCTATTTTTTTGAATTGCGGGTATCATTCAGGAGTAATTACATGGTAAGTTCTTTGTTTTCATTGAGTTCAAATGATAGAAAAGGTTATTCGCTTCCTCGGTTAAATGTTCCCGAAAAAAACGTAAGTGACATTATCCCGGAAAAATTTGTGAGAAAACAGCCGGCCAGGCTTCCGGAAGTTAGCGAAAATGAAGTTATACGGCATTTTGTGGCCCTTTCCACACTTAATCATCATGTTGACAAAGGATTTTACCCGCTGGGTTCCTGCACCATGAAATACAATCCCAAAATTAATGAAAACATTGCTGGTAATTCGTGTCTGAAAGACCTTCACCCCATGCAAACAACCCGGCTCACCCAGGGAGCACTGGCTTTAATGCATGAATTAACGTATTATTTGTCCGAGATTTCCGGTTTAAAAGAAGTGACATTACAACCGGCAGCCGGCGCTCATGGCGAACTGGTTGGCTTAATGCTCATTCGAGCCTATCATGAAAACCTTGGAAATCCCAGAAAAAATATTCTCATTCCTGATTCAGCACATGGCACCAATCCTGCCAGCGTAACTATATCCGGATACAAGGCCATAAAAATCAAATCAAATGAAAAAGGCCTGGTAGATTTAGCAGACCTTGAACAAAAGTTGGATGAAGATACAGCAGCCCTCATGTTGACCAACCCCAATACGTTGGGGCTTTTTGAGGCACAACTGAAACAAATCGATAAAATGATTCACGATGCAGGCGCCTTGTTATATATGGATGGAGCCAATCTGAACGCATTGCTGGGCATTGTGCGCCCCGGGGATGTTGGCGTGGATGTGCTCCATTTTAATTTGCATAAAACATTCTCCAGTCCGCATGGCGGGGGCGGACCGGGATCTGGGCCGGTTGGGGTCTCAGAAAAATTAGTAGATTTTTTACCGATCCCCCGAATTAAAAAAGAAGAAGATTACTATAGCCTGGATGAAAACTTTCCCAAATCCATTGGAAAAGTTCATTCATTTTACGGAAATTTTGGTGTAATGATACGTGCTTATGCATATATCAGGATGTTGGGCAGTAAGGGATTAAAACGAATTAGCGAGAATGCGATAATTAATGCCAATTATTTAATGAAACGTTTAGAAAATCATTTCCAACTACCTTATCCGGGACCGGCAATGCATGAATTTGTCTTGTCAGGCATTGAACAAAAATCAAAAGGTGTTTCAACAGCAGATATGGCCAAACGGTTGTTGGACTTTGGTTTTCACGCGCCAACGATTTATTTTCCTCTTATTGTTCGCGAAGCGATGATGATTGAACCGACCGAGACAGAATCCCGTGAAACACTGAACAGGTTCGCTGACTGTTTGATCCAAATTGCCAAAGAAGTCGAGGAAAATTCTGAAATTATATTGACCGCTCCTCATTCTACACCAGTTTCCCGCCTGGATGAGGCAAAAGCAGTAAAACAGCCGAACATCCGACACAATTTTGATCAAAGTTAATGAACTGGATATAATATTGCCCGGAAAATTCTTGCAGTATTATATGTGACATACATCTGTGACTCACAACGACCAGGAGATCTTAACCGTATGATTAACAAGAGTCCTGAGCGCTCAACTGTATTGGTTGTCGATGATATCCCTCTGAACAGAAAATTACAGAAGACGTATCTCGAAGCTGCAGGTTACAAAGTTATTTTAGCGCAAGATGGAGTTGAAGCACTGCAACGAGTGGAAGAGCAATCTCCAGATTTAATTCTGCTCGACATTATGATGCCGAAAATGAACGGGTTTCAGGTTTGTCGACGTATGAAAAACAGCGATAAAACCCGGTTTATACCGGTCATTATGGTGACAGCATTAAATGAACTGGAAGATAAATTAAAAGGTATTGAAGCCGGCGCAGACGACTTTATTTGCAAGCCATTCAACAAACTGGAATTGCTGGCGCGCGTCAAGTCGCTGCTTCGCATCAAGCACCTTCATGATGAACTGGAATTGAAAATAAAAGAGCTGGAAGTTGCTCAGGAAAAATTGCGACAGTTAGCCATCACCGATGGGCTGACAGGGTTGTACAATTATCGGTATTTCAAGGAACAGCTATTCCAGGAAATAACACGGGCCAAGAGGCACAATATCAATGTCTCGATTGCAATGATTGACATTGATTACTTCAAAAACTATAACGATACGCATGGCCACCCGGCAGGTGATTTGGTGCTGAAAAAAATAGCGTCGCTTCTGCACGGCAATATCCGAAAAATTGATGTTGCCGCCCGTTACGGTGGGGAAGAGTTTGCACTCATCCTCGTTGAAACCCGAAAAAACGCCGCAGGAATTGTCGCGAACAAAATTCGCAATCTGATCGGCGAGCACCGTTTCAATTTTGAAGATTCCCAGCCCAATGGGAAATTGACCATCAGCATGGGAGTCGCGACTTTCCCGGAGGACGCCACCATACCGGATAATTTAGTCACGGTTGCGGATAAACGTCTGTATCGAGCGAAAAAAAATGGTCGCAATCAGGTAGTTTTGGATTAATTAATGGCAGACAAGGAAAACTGCTATGGCACTGAAGATATTAGATAAACAATCATTATCCAGAAAATTATTTTTTCTTCTATTGGGAGTTTCTCTTTTCCCATTATTGATTTGCATTATCTTTTCTCTGAAAACAAGTTCGCAGGCTTCGTTTATCCATCAAAATTCGGCATTGTTTTTTTTCCTGACCCTTATCTTACTCACGATAATTTTGGCTGCGTTAAGCGCCCTTTCATTTTCCAAACGGATAAACGAGCCGATCCGACAATTTACCCGGAGTGCGACCGAAATTGCCAGGGGAAATTTCACGCATAAAGTAAAAAGCAGTTCTGATGATGAATTAGGGAAATTGGTGAAGATATTCAACTTTATGACGACGGAACTTCGGAGATTGAACGAAATGAATCTCAACAAGATCATTACTGAGAAAAATAAAACCGAAACTATCCTTAAAAATATTGCCGATGGCGTCATCGTTACTGACCCGGATCAAAAAATATTGGTGCTCAATTCAATTGCAGAATCCTGGTTCGGTTTAGCAGAAGTTGAAGTAGTGGACCAACCCATTGAAAAGCTCATCTACGAACAAAAATTACTTTCACTTATCAAAGACGTGAAAAGCGGGAGCAATCCTGAAGATACCTCCGTCGAAATTGAACTAAAACCGGCGAACAGCAAAAAATCAATTGTACTGCAGGCAAAAGCAGCGCAGGTCATCAATACCAAAGGCGAATTGATCGGGATCGTCACTGTTTTTAGAAATGTGACCAAAGAAAAAGAAATTGATCGGATGAAAACCGAACTGGTCTCCATGGTCGCCCATGAACTGCGTTCGCCGCTGACCTCCATTGCCGGATTCAGCGAATTGCTTTTAGACACAGGAGTTACTCAGGATCAATCCAAAGAATATGCAGAAATAATTCTCAAAGAATCCAATCGTTTAGGAGATCTGATTAATAAATTTTTGGACATTTCAAGAATTGAATCCGGCAAAAGTCAGGTGAACAAGACTTTTGTCAATATCAAGCACGTCATTGAAAATATTCTTGAAATGAACATGTATCTTGCAGAGCGAAAAGGCATGGACCTGGAAATTGACATTCCGGAGGGTGTATCCACCATCTGGGTTGACCAGGAAATGATGGGAGAAGTCGTCCTTAACCTGTTTTCCAATGCCGTCAAATACAGCCCGGATGGCAAAAAAATTTTTATAACCGTACGGGATAAAGAGAAAGAACAAATTATCAGCGTGGCCGACCAGGGCTATGGTATCAGCCAAAAATCGCTGGATAAAGTATTCAACAAGTTTTACAGAGTCACGGACAATGAAAACATCCAGGAAGTGAACGGTTCCGGCCTGGGGCTTTCATTAGTCAAAGAAATTATTGAATTACACGACGGCGCGATCTGGGTGGAAAGCGAACTGAATAAAGGATCGAAATTTTCATTTTCAATTCCCAAACCCGATGAAAATGATATCCAGAGTGAATATTCGAAATCTTTTCAGGAAATGGATATGATCGAATAGCGTTTGCTCAAAATTTGCTTTCATTTTTCAGTTCAAAAAATATCGTGCATTAAACCCATTAATCCCTTAAAAATAAAATTCTGAACGTTCTTGGCAGAAAATCACAAAAAACAAAATTCAATGCGCCAGGGGACGCACAAGCCTTTAGCTGATGCCAAATAAATTCCAAATACAAAAGTTCAATCTTCAAACTTTATTCGAAAATGTAGAACCAATCCGTCCTGTCTGAGTTTGATTTTCTGGAATTTGGTTTTGAAATTTGCTTGTTATTTGATTTTTGTAATTTCCGGTTTATCCAGCTTTCGGACATTACCTCTAATAATACAATAACTATTCGTTTTTGCCCGAAATCAGAGTGAAGAGTCATGGTGAACAAAGATAAAAATAAAGAAGGGGATTTTATGCCGGTAAAGCAGAAATCCAAGGAACTGTTTACCATCAAAGATAAAAAAAGCATAAAAGACCTGGAAAATTTCATTAGTGATCACATCTATCGAAGTAGTCAGGCCATTACGCATACAGCGGCCAGTTCCAAGGCAACCCAGAAAAAATCGATTCTTCTGATAGACGATGACCCGGACATGGTGGAAATCGGGAGAAAAATTATTGTTTCAGCCGGCTATAGTTTTTTCTCTGCCAGCAATGGTCAGGAAGGACTGGATTTCATACTGAACTACAAACCCGATCTTATCCTGCTTGATTATATGATGCCCAACATGAGCGGCGCTGAGGTTTTCCAGCGGCTCGTCACCAGCCAGCGGTACAAGCATTTATCCGATACTCCGGTTATTATGATCACCGCCCAGACTGAACACAATATCGACCGAACATCCCTGTTTGAAATGGGGCTGTCATCATTTCTGGTCAAACCTTTTGGTCACCGAGAATTGATCAATGTCATCGACAATGTGTTCATTCTTCACCAGGTCAAGCAAAAGAACAAGAAACTGGAACAAAAAATTCGGCGCACCGAATACAAGTACCAGGACCTCATCGAAAATGCCAATGACCTGATTTATACACTCAATTTAAAAGGTGATTTCATTTTCATCAATCGCAGATTGAGCACATTGGCCGGATTCGCGCGCGAAGACTGGATCGGGCGAAGCTTTTTCGACCTGGTCGCCCCGGAAGATCGCGTTGAGGCTCGGAATAATTTCAACTTGACATTGAAGGGCAAAGCAAGAATTTTCGAAATTCGCCTGATTTGCCAGACTGGCATCCCTCTGTTCTTATCGATGAATATCAATCCAATCTTTGAGAAGGGTGAAGTAATGGGCGCAGTTGGAATCGCTCGCGATATCACTCAGCGCAAAGAACTGGAACAGGAGATTACCGAACTCAAAAATTTTAATGAAAGTATCATTCAAAGCATGGGCGCTGGACTGGTGACTTTGGATCTGGAACGAAAAATCACCTCATTCAACAATGGTGCCGAAGATGTACTGGGTTACAAGGCAGAAGAAGTAGTGGGTAAATTTTTAGAAGACGTTTTACCGGCCGAAGAGAGCAGAAAATTATTGCCTGACGGTGTTACACCAGATCAATCTCCGCTCGATAGAGAAATCGAACTGACTCGAAAAGACAAGACAAAAGTTCATGTCGGTTTCACCATTACGCCGCGAATTGATAATCACAGCCTGAAAGTTGGTACTATTATTTCATTTCGGGACATCTCTCAAATCAAACAAATGCAGATGGAAGTTGTTCGAATGGATCGCCTGGCATCCATGGGTGTTTTAGCTTCAGGAATTGCCCACGAGGTGAGGAACCCGCTCGCCGGCATCAAAACCATGGCCCAGACTCTTGAAGAAGAAATAGAAGAACAGGATCCGCGACAGGAATACCTGCTCCGAATAGTCCGGCAGGTAGACCGCCTCGATGAACTACTTCGCACATTATTTTCGTATGCGCGACTGCGTCAACCCATTCCCAAACTACAGAAACTGGAAGATATTATTCAGGAAGTTGACATTCTTTTGGATGATCGGCTGAAAAAAAAGAAAATTACGTACACGAAGGAATTTCAGTCGAATCTGCTCAAAGTATTTGTTGATTTCCATCAGATTCAGCAGGTGTTCATTAATCTGTTTCTCAATGCCTTGGAAGCCATGCCCAATGGCGGTCGCCTGGAACTGAAGGCGCGCGTGGTTGAAACCATCATTTACGCCAGAGATCGTCGCAAGAAAGGATTTTCCAACCTGAACAGGGAATCACTTTACGTCGAAGTCACAATCAAGGACACAGGCACCGGCATAAAGCCGGAGCAAATGAGTAAAATATTTGATCCATTTTTTACGTCAAAACCGCAGGGTACGGGATTGGGTCTCTCTATCGTTTATCGAATCGTTGAGGAACATAAAGGAGAAATCCGCGTTGACAGTATGGTAGGTAAAGGAACAACGTTTACAATACTTTTACCCACGGAGGAGTAGGATTTAATGAAGGAACGTATTTTAATCGTTGATGATGAAGAAGATTTGACATTGGGATATTCACGATGTCTACAAAAAGAAGGATATGATGTAAGCACAGCAGGTTCAGGGGAAGATGCCCTGGAATTATTGAAACAAGAAATTTTTGATCTTGTTTTGCTTGACATTCGCTTGCCCAAAATGGATGGAATGCAGGTATTAAGCCATGCCCTGGAAATTGATCCGGATATCGTTGTTATTATGATGACGGCGCATGGGACTGTGAAATCGGCAGTCAACGCCATGAAAATTGGTGCGCATGATTATCTGATGAAACCGTGCGATCACAATGAACTTCGACTGGTCACCAAAAAAACGTTGCAAGTCCACCAGTTGAAACGCGAGGTATCTCAACTCAAATTAGTTGAAAGAAAACGCTATCCTGATACCGCGATTTTTGGCAATAGCGAAAAGATAAAAAATGTCAAAGATATGATAAAGGTTGTCGCGAAAACCCCGAAAACCTCAGTACTCATTCAAGGTGATAGCGGCACAGGAAAAGAACTGGTTGCAAAGGCAATTCACAACTGGAGCGCCAGAGCCAGCAAACCGATGATTCCAATTAATTGCAGCGCCATCCCGGAAAACCTGATGGAAAGTGAATTGTTCGGTTACGAAAAAGGCGCCTTCACCGATGCAAAAAACGTAAAAAAAGGCGTATTCGAATTAGCGCATGGCGGCACCCTTTTTCTGGATGAAATTTCCAGCATGAAGCTATCCTTACAGCCCAAGCTGCTCAGGGTTCTCGAAACACATAGCTTTCGCAGAATCGGTGG
The DNA here is from genome assembly GCA_964605145.1 of uncultured Cytophagia bacterium. Lineage (GTDB taxonomy): Bacteria > Zhuqueibacterota > Zhuqueibacteria > Thermofontimicrobiales > Thermofontimicrobiaceae > CAZSBG01. Next base: position 13,537 of record CAZSBG010000034.1, read on the forward strand.
AACGTCTGACATCAAAATTGACGTTCGAATCATTGCGGCGACAAACCAGGATTTGAAAGAGTGCGTCGACAATGGCAGCTTTCGTGAGGACCTTTATTATCGGCTCAAGGTGATGGTTATCAACCTCCCCTTGCTTCGGGAGCGGCCCGATGATATCATTCCCATGTCTAAACTGTTTGTTGAGCAATATAATTCTGAATTTTCAAAAAATATTACAGGATTTACGAAAGAGGCAGAACAACTGTTACTTAATTACGACTGGCCCGGCAATGTGCGTGAATTGAAAAATGTCATGGAACGCGCCTCGATTCTTTGCATGTCTAACGTTATCGATGTTGAGCAGTTACCACGTGAGCTGCACAACCATCAACCAAAGGAAAATCAAATCCACGTCGAAGAACCAGCGCCTGATGAAGTGTTAACTTTACAGGAAGTTGAAAAAAAATACATCCTCAAAACGCTCCAAAAATTTAGCGGGAACAAATCTCAAACTGCGCGTGAATTGAATATTTCGCGTTCAACGCTGAGAGAAAAGCTGAAGCAATACGATATAAATTAATAGTCACTTTCATTTTATATTGGGATGAGTTGTGCTTATCAAAGCAAAACGCCTCATCCCAATACTGCCCCACCCACCTCTACAAAACCAATTTCAACATAATCCATTGAAAATTAATTTGATTATAATAAATTATTCATATTTAATTTTGTAAAACAAAAAGATAGCTATTTTTTCCCACCCACTGCAACAAATTGAAGCGTATTTGGTCAATTATCGTTCAGTCAAAATATTTCATATTTATTTTCCAGCCGAAAATTCATTTCATTATATTTCAATCATTTTTTTTCTGAGATTTTGCCTTTGGCTAATTTATTAAAAATTAGAAAACTACCTAGCAATGAATATTTGATAAAATATTACCCCGCCGTAACTTCAAACAAAACAGTCCAATGGCATAATATTTGCTTTTGACAATTTGAATTCATTCTAACACATTATCGTTCATACATCTAACTAGGGGAAAACATCAATGGCTTCAGCTTCCAAAAGAATTTTGATTGTGGATGATGAAGAAGATCTCACATGGAGTATTGCACGAAGTCTAAGGAAAGAGAACGAACAATACGAAATTATCTGTGTCAATTCAGGTGAAGAGGCTTTAGAAGTGCTTAAGCGGTTTTCTCTTGACCTGCTCATCACCGATATTCGTATGCCTGGTGTTGATGGTCTGATGCTTTTGGAACATGTCAAAAAGTATCATCCAAACATTCGAGTTATCGTTATGACTGCTTCCGACAGCAATGAGTTAAAAAATAGTATTTTAAACAAAAATGAAATATTTTATATTGAAAAACCATTTGAAATTACAGATTTGAAAAAAATAATTTATCAAGCTGTCCAAAAATCTACCGATAACTATAAAAGCCGATTGATTGAAATGAATCTGGAAGACATTATCATCTATAATTGCCGGAAAAAATTCAATGGAAATTTGAAAGTTTCCAATGGCAAGGAAAATGGTGTCATTCATTTCAGAGCGGGTGAAATAATTCATGCCCAGGTTGGAACGCTGGAAGGCGAAAAGGCGCTCCTAAATGTATTAAACTGGAGTGACGGCCACTACGATACGATCCTCTCGGATTCGCCGATCAGAAAAACCATCAATAGCGGCTGGAGAGCACTGCTAAAAAAATATAGTTCTCAACATATTGGTAAATTTATTTAAGGTTCAGGGATTATTTATGAGTGAGATTATTTCTATTGTAAGCCAAAAAGGGGGCGTGGGCAAAACAACAACAGCAGTAAACCTCAGCGCCAGTCTTACATCATTGGGCCACAAAACGTTGCTCGTCGACCTGGATCCACAGGGTCATGTGGCAACAAGTTTTGGGTATGGGAAATATGACATCAAAGCCGGGATATACGAGTTAATAACCGGCACCAAGGAAATCGAAGAAATTATCCATTCCACATTGATGGAAAACTTCGATTTTATACCATCCAATTTTTGGTCTGAAGATGAAGATAAACTCGAAGAACTGCACCAGGAACATGCATCTTTTTTGAAATCCCCCCTATCGAAGCTGAAATCCAAATATGATTTTATATTGATAGATTGCCCGCCTTCTCTGGGCAAACTTACATTTAATTCTCTCGTCGCATCAGATTCTATTATCGTCCCAATTCAATGCGAATTTTACGCACTGAAAGCTTTGGGTAAATTGCTCAAATTGACACGGATGGTAAAAAATGATTATAATCCCTCGCTGCAATATCGCGGATTTTTACTCACCATGGTCGATTTAAGAAACAATCTTTCACGTCGAGTGATGGAAAAATTAAAATATACTCTAAAAGGACTTGTATTTGAAACGACAATCCCCAGAAATATCCGATTAGCTGAAGTGCCGTACTATGGTAAGCCGGTAATTTTATTTGACAAATCATGCAAAGGAGCCAATAGTTATCTGGAACTGGCGGCAGAATTATTGAATCAGAACGGGACAAGTGAATCATCTTTAGCCAAAAAAGAGATGGTTATGGCAGAAAGCTATCAATGATATCTTATTAATTTATTTAAATTAATATAGATTCAATTAACATAACCTATTTTTTAATAAACTTTTCTACCTATTGATATTTTTTTACGAAATTATTGATTTTACGTTGGGAGAAGTTATCGCCCGTTTTGCACATTTAGTTTTGGTCGATAACTTTTTTTATTTCAATTTCTTATATTAGGGGAATTCCTTCCAGGTTATTCGGTTTGCATCCAACAAATTTTCTATTTCAATCAGTTTGGCTTTATATTTGTTACATGCACCATAAGTAAAGACATTTTGTGTTTATTGAATTGAATCATAATTGCTCATTTTTTATTCTTGGCGCCAATTATAAACTTCATATTGAAATCGTAATGCGCCAAATAATGAAGAATTTGATTGTGGGAGGTTGTAAGAATGAAGAGACACACAAAAGGCAGGAGTTTAATGAAGTCAATCCTGTTGATCAGTTTAATATTAGCGGTATTTATTACAACAGTAAGTTTTTCGAACAAATTTACATCGAATGAAGACACATCAAAACAGATTGCACACATCGAAGCAAACCTGGCCTCGATGCATGAAGCAATGAATCTCGATGGCATTCGTCAGCAAAAAATCCAGCGAATCATGAAAATTATCAATCAATACAATAAAAAAATGCCATACGCGGAAAAATATAAAATTTCCAGTGAAATTTACAAAATGAGCGTGAAATACGACAATCTGAATGTTGACCTCATTTGTGCAACAATCACGCATGAAAGCGCACTCACATGGCGAAAAGACGTTGTATCCCCGGTTGGCGCACTGGGTCTCATGCAGATCATGCCCAAGACCGGCAAAATTCTCGCACGCGAGGAAGGCATTCCATGGTCAAAACCGGAAAAAGTTCTGTTCAATCCCATATTTAACATTCGCCTGGGGTGTCGTTATCTTTCAAATTTGATCCATCTTTATGAAATTGACGGAGGACTTGCCGCGTACAACGGGGGCGAAAAACGGGCGGCGCTGTGGTTGAAAAAAAGAAGCAGCAAGACTGACTGGGCTTTTCTCTGGGAAGAAACTCGCACCTATGTGCCGGCTGTATTGAAACTTTACGCAGAATTTCAGGAAAAAAGCGGCAGACTGTAAAAGCCGACGTTCTCAATGTTTTCGTATTTCGACTATTGAATATTAGGATATGAATCATTTCGAAACTGATTTTTTTTGTGTTACACAATTGAGCGTTAATTTCCATGCAAAATAAATTTGAAACAATAAACCATTTTTACCTGGAATTAATCAACCGATTTTTTCACCGTAAAAGCTATTTCTATTTTTGCATTTCCGATGCTCTGGAAAACAGAACTTCGGAACTGGCAACCATTGACAATACTTCTTTGCAGATCATCTCAAAATTCATTCATTATTTGATCGAATCTCCCCAACCTGCGCTGGAACTCAAAGAGATCACACAAATCCGAACGTTTAATAATTTTTATTCTGAATTAGAAGAACAACTCCACCGGCTAAACCTAAAAAGCTTGGATCAATCTCAACTTAAAATCGCCATTAAAAATTATGCACATTACTTTATGACAAAATTGATTCGCATTCTCGCGAATGAACCCAACAGTCGAACCACGCTGGAAAAATACATCAACATAAAATCGAATTTGCGATCGATGTTGAACACATCAGACCCGAAAAAAACCCCAGCGAGTCTTGCATCAGTCAATCATCTTAAGGTGTATCGGGCGCCAAGAACGAAGCACAATCAACCAGATACAAAATCAGCGCCGCAAAAAACTTCTCAATTAAAAGCGACAAAAAAAACAAGTGCAACGTTCAACAATAATATCCTGCAGGGATTTTTTGAAGAAGAGATATTCGAGTTATTGAAACCACTGACAAAAAGTGGTACAAAATTCCCTGGTGATGAAAACTCTTTATCTGCCTGTTTTGAAAGTTTTCTCAACATTAAAGAAATTTCCATGTATCACGGACATGAGGAAATCGAAGCAATTGCCGGACGCGTTGTAAAAATTTTGAAAAAATTCCGCGACGCACATAAAATTCCGGATAAGCATGCGATTGAACTCATTGCCGAGGCAAAATCAACCATTGAAAAATACGTCTTCCATCATCAAAGCATTGAAAATTTCACCGACCATCTTCAAAAATATGACGTTTATCTGGACGGGGAAAAATCAAACGACCAATTCAAGATGTCAGAGGCTGAGCCTGAATTCAATAATGAAACATCTCAAAAAGAAGATTTTGGTATTGATGACGACAAAATTACCAAATCAAAAGACAACGACAAGGAAACACCTGAAAAACATGAAAATGGGAAAAAAATTACAGATGAGACTCCAATTGTTTCAGAAAATGACGATACTATAGATAAAGACTTGCTGGATTTTAAATTACCAGGCGAGGAAGATGAGGAACTGTTGAATTTTCTTCAGGAAATCACGCCTCATTCCAAAATGGAAAACAAAAGTGAAGACGTCCGTGATAGATCAGACATCGAAGAAGGAGATGATCAAGAATCTGAAACCGAGGCTATCGAGCCTGAAAGCGAAAATGAGGCAGCGCCTGCTGAATCGGAAGACAAAAGCGACAATCTGATTGAAAGTTTTCACGAAGAAGTGGATTTATATCATAAAGTGATATCGAATGCGGTGACACAATTAACCCGGGATCAAAATTATCAAAATTCACTGGAGGATATAGAATTAGCGAGCGCCTCCATGAATCAACTGGCGCAAAAATTTGGACTCGATAAAATCGCTTTTTTGCCGGAAATCATGGAAGCGATATGTTTTCAGGCGAACAAACGACGAGTTAAATTGCCCTTAAAAATTGTGGATAATATGGAAAAAGGGGTGAGCCTGTTAAAACGATTCGATCGGGAAAATTCTGATCACAAAATTCAATTTGTTTCAATTCTAACTGCTTTAAAAGAATATTACATTGCGACATTTGGAATGCAGGGAATCAACTCATCTTCCGGGATGTGAATTCAATGATTTCTTTTTACATTTTTATGGTTTAAAGTTTCCCCAATCCATTGCAAATGCCGGTAATAGTTAATAAATTTGGTAAAAGAACTATTGAAGGACAATAAATATGACGAGGGAGAATAAATCCAAAAAGGAGTCTGTTGTGAAAACAAAAGACGAGGAACTCGAAAGCATTCTCAAAACCCATCGGACCAAAATTAAAGTAATCGGTGCCGGCGGCGCCGGGAATAATACAATTTCGCGGTTGACCGAAGTCGGGATTAAAGGCGTCGAAACCGTCGCCATCAATACAGACGCTCAGGATTTGTTGTTTACAAAATCTGACCATAAAATTCTAATTGGAAAAAATATTTCAAATGGCCTCGGCGCCGGGAGCAATCCACAAATTGGAGAAAACTCGGCAAGGGAAAACGAAGAAGAGATCCGGGAGCTTCTCGACGGATGCGATATGGTATTCATCACCTGTGGACTTGGTGGAGGAACCGGTACAGGTTCTGCGCCTGTCATTGCGGAGATCGCCCGAAGTATGCATGCATTGACCATTTCTGTCATCACGCTGCCTTTTACCGAAGAGGGCATACTTCGGCAGGAAAATGCAAATATTGGACTGGATCGACTCAGGGAGAACTCGGATACGGTAATCGTCGTTCAAAACGATCGATTGTTGGATATGGTGCCGGATTTACCTTTGAACGCCGCATTCAAAGTTGCCGATGAAATTCTGACAAATGCGGTGAAAGGCATCACCGAGCTGGTCACTGAAAAGGGATTGGTGAACTTGGATTTCGCCGATGTGAAATCCATCATGAAAGATGGCGATACAGCGATGATCGGAATTGGAGAAAGTGATTCCGAAAACAAAGCCCAGGATGCTGTACTAAAAGCCATTGACAATCCTCTCCTGGATGTGGATATCACCGGTGCGCAGAGTGCCCTCATTAACATTACCGGGAATGAATCCATGTCCATTCGTGAAGCGCGAAGTGTGATGACATCCATTGCAGAAAAACTCGATCCCAAAGCAAAAATTATCTGGGGTGCCAGAATTGATGAAGAACTTGAGGGTAAATTACGCGTGCTTCTCATTGCCACCGGAACAAAGGCAAAAAGTCCGAAACGGAGCTTTTCCGAGTCAGAACCCAAACCTCAAAAACCTGAAAAAAAAGAGGTCGACGCCAATCCAGTTTTTGATATAAAAGAAAGCGAAACGCTCACATCAAAAATTGGCGAAGAAAATGTTTCGAAATCACTTTCTGAGGAATCGCCAAAAACCGAAACCGATGAAGTGGACGAAGATAACCATCATGATGGTGAAGAGAATAAAGAAAAAGAAGATCAGCCGCAAAACGCCCCCCGCGTTTTCGACCAGATGTTCGAGGAAGAAATTGAAGGTGATTTGAATATTTTAAAAGGATCACTGAATCAAATTGATATGTCCAACCTCGATCAAAAAATCTTCCGTAATATTAAAAATGCCTGTAATGCTCTTCAAAATTCGGCTCAGCTTTATTCACACGAAAAAATAGAAGAATTCACCATGTTCATCGGTGGCTTGTTTGAAGAAATCATAGCAGAGAAAGTTTCGGTGAGCGAAGAGTTTTTGCCACACTTCCAGAATATACCCGCAATTCTGGAGGGTATGATGGTCAATGACAATAATGCGTTGTCCGACGCCCAGTATATCATCGAACAACTGACAAAATTAATTGATCAACAGAGTGATGGCACAAACAAAAAAAACAAGCTCAGTCTGAAAAATCTTTTCCATCATGGTTCTTCAGACTCAATGAAAGATGAATTAAAAATTGAGCAGGAAGATTTAAAAACAAAATTAAGAATGGATCTGAATTAAGGTTATTGGGTGAAGTTGACGATATGATAATTAGTATGTTATAATTTTGAAATGAATATGTAGAATCAATGTTGAAATGGATATGAATGGGATGACGATGGATAACCATGAGAATCAAAGTGTAGCCAAACGAAAGGAATTTAATAAATACTGTCTGTCTGAAATTGAAAACAATCTGACCACGATTGAAAACCTCATTCCAAATGAGACGACCCAGGAATTGGACTGCTCCGTCGTTGGCACAATTATGGAATGTGCTGAGCAAGTGGAAGATTTGGCAATGGTGTACGGCTACCCGGGAGTTGAATCATTAGCGTTTAACCTGGCAACTGCCATGGCTAATTTTACGCATGAAAAAAATCTCATGCCCGATGATCTCGGAATTCGCCTGCAAATCGCAGTCAACGCTATCCGGCAGATAGTGAGAATCGATGACGAGGTTGAGGAAGAAAAACTTATCCATGAAATTATGCAAACCATGCAGTCATCGGACAGTGCCGGAGAAGAACAAAAACAGGATGTTCCTGAAGTTACTGAAGATCCGCCTCCACCGCCGAAAGAAAAGACTCCTCCAATACCGGCGGAATTTGCCGAACTCGAATTATTGGCAAACGACGATCCTGACGAATCGCAAAGCCCTCCTCAAAAAGCAGAACAGGATTCCAAAACGACTCCGCAATTCGAAATAAAAGAGTTGGATTCTCTCATGAAGTTGGTCGAGGAAATTGAGAATAATAAGAAAGAGACTCAAGAACCAACGCCGGCAAAACCTGACAGCGAACCACCCAAAAACCAGTCTGAAACGAACGCAGACCAAAATCAAGACAGCACGAAAGCGTCTGCTGAAAATCGCCAGGCTGAATCTCAGGAATCGATTCAATCGAATGAAAATGAGGAGCACTCCTTCAATTTAAACCTGTCCGAATTATCAGAAAAAAAAAGTCAACGCCAAGACCAGGCAAAAGAAATTGAACAGGTTTTTCATGATATTTACAAAGAAGAAACGATAGAGAATCTTGACTTTCTGCAGCAAGCGCTTCAAAAAACTCAGGACGAGAAAACGTTGGGAGAGGCTATTATGCGAATTAAGGAGGCGTGCGGCGGGCTTCGAGATGCAGCCAATTGTTTTCAGGTGAAGGACGCTATGAAAACAATGTCTCTTTTGGACAAACTGGCAAAAGAGCGGCTATCGTTCAATCAAATGCCGGATGATAATGTGCTCAAGGCGATAATTATTGCTGAGCAACAAGTTCGTAGTTTCATTGAAAAAGGCAAGCCGAAAAATTTTGATTTCAATCCATTGAATAATATTTTAAAAAATACTCTGGAGTCGGAAGCGGACAAAGAAACCTCAACAGGATTCGATCAACTGCTGGATAAAAATTTTGATCTCGAAGGTACAATAAAAGTTGTCGAAGAAGAAAAATTATTAGGCCACGAACCAGAACCAGAACCAAAGCCTAAGAAAAAGAAGAAAAAGGTAAAAGTGATATTTAACGATGACGACGATAGAGGTCGTTGGATGAATAAATTTAAATAATTTGATTGCCGAGCTTCTTGAAATATTAATATCTTAAAACACTACTCCTGCCACCGCGTTGTTCGTATTTCAAATCGCGCAATTGCGGTGCTTTTACATTTATACGCAAGTAATACGAATTTCCCCCGATGCCGGAAGGCCGCCACGTCAACCTGGCCTCCCAGCAATGTAAATCCCGATAAATAGTAAATGCATGATTCACAACCTGTTTGGAATTTAAATCATAATGAGCATTATAGTTGATTTTCCAATTCTTGGTAAGCTGCACCTCCATGCCATTTATGTCCAGGTAATAATTTTTAGTCGGATTTTCAGGATTGTACTTGTTCAATGAATAACTCAAAGCCAGAGAAACACGCCATGGAATATCCAATCCGGAAAACCGGTCGTTGACCTCAAAGCGGTTCCCCCCCGGTTCGTAAAGCCTATCGTAATATTCCTGCTCAGACAATGGTTCTCCGGTTGTTTCATCGATAAACACCTGCTCCTCATCCTCTGATTTTTTTTCTTCCGGTTTGCTTTTTTTTCTGCCCTGAAGTTGAATCGATGCAGACCATCGAATATTATTGAGCCGTAGAAATTTCCCTTTCCTCCAGTCTTCAAAAACAAATTGGTTGACGGTTCTGCCCAACTCTGGATCGTATTTATAAAAACTATGATTCGCTGTCATATTTATGTTCAACTTCCGCGCGATAGTTGATCGGAAGGATGAACTCACATTGGAGAACCGCAGTGAATCAGCCTCAAAATTATAAGCGGAACTGAAATTCAGCGAGAACAGATCAAACTTCTTTTCCTTTTCTCCGTCAAGCATTTTCATTTGAAATAGGTTCCGAACGCTAAAAGACAGGTTTTTTTGCGTGGCACTGGGAACAGAATCAAGAAATTTCGACGCTTTAATTTCATTGCCGGACGTATCTTCAAACACATCGACATATCCCCAACGCACGTCTGAAAAATTGGGCTGATAGCGGAACGATACATTGGGTGTAATCACATGGCGAATCGCCTGAATATTGCCGATCTGAGGAGTGAACATCCCGTAAATATTTGTTGATGAATTGAGATTATAGGAGAATGTACGTTTCGAAGCAAAACCCTGCAAGGTATCGGCAACTACGGAATTCGTTTCCGTATCGAATCGATTTTCTCGATAGCGATCGTACCATCTATCCTGATAGCTGACAGATTGTCCCATGGTTAGCCATCCAAAAAATTTCTGCGGCGAATTCATATTGAGATTGAGACTGTGGTTCAGATACCGTGTCGATCGTTCTGCCACTCCCCCACCCTTTGTTACGCTGTGATACAGGTTGGAACTGTAGGAAAGATAAATGGACTCGTACCATGGATTTTCCGCATCATTTTGACGCGAAGCAGAAAATGAACGCATCGCGTTGTTCCCATCCGTTCGTTTGAATATGGCTCGCTGCGACATGCTGAATCGAACCTGGGGGAGCGTCATTGAAATCCTTCCTGTTTCAATATCCCGCTCCTGGGAGAGATTGGCGCTGAGTGAAAGTCGTTTCTCTGTCCAGCTTTTTGAAAATGTTGCATTGGAACGAATATTTCGGTTCAACCGGGTGTTGATATTTGAACTGAAGTCCTTATAGAAATTATCATCGCTGACAAAGCTTCCATTCACGGAGAAGCGCATGGTGGGATCGATGGTGTGACGGTGGCTGACAATCAGATCCCAGCGCCTTTGCTTTTGGCCACTGACGAAATCTTTTCTCGTAAATGAACCGGATATTCTCCCGTTGAGAATATAGCGCAGGGCATAATTCATGTCCCCGCGGAGAATCCACCCGCTTCGATCGAAATAATCCACTTTAACGCTGGAATCAAAATAATCGTTGGGCGCCCAGTAATAGCCGAGACCGCGAATAAAACGGCCCTCGAACGAACTCTGACCATACGTGGGTACAATCACCCCGGAATGGCGACCTTTTTTATTGGGGAAAACAGCAAATGGCAGCGCTGCCACAGGAATATGACCAAAATACAAAATAACCGGCTTGGCAATCACTTTATCGCCTATTATCACTTTGATGCGGCGACTCCGGAAATGGTAGTGCGGATCCTCTTCTTTATCGCAGGAGGTGAAATAGCCGTTGGAAAAATTTATCACATCGCGACTTACTTTTTTAATGCTGCGTCCGGAATAATACCCGCCTTCGAACTCTGTTCTTCCCTTCTCCACAATCCCTTTTTCAGAATTAAAATTGTAAATCATTCGGAAACCGTTCATCACATCGCCGGCATCGGACAAAACCGGCAGGCCTCTCCAGCGAACCGTCATGACCGAATCATTCGGATTATCAGTTTTTTCCCACACTGTATCCTGAATCCCTTCAGCGGTCAGTGTGTTTTTCGTCCAGTCAACGGTGATTTTTTCGGCTGTCAGGTGCATTGTTTTGTATAGCACCTCTGCCTTTCCACGAAGGTAAATTTTATTTTCCTGAGCGCGAATATCAATAATGCGCGCATTGTATTTCAGGATAGTATCCAATCCCACAGAAGATTGTTGAGGAATTTGAACTGAATCAATTGGGGATGCTGCTGAATCGCTGACGACCGCACTGTCCTGCAATGAAATTGTAGCGGCTGTTTTCTGGGGAGGCAAATTTTCATTCTGAACCGCAGAAGCATTCATGCTGCTCACATGGGTACTCTCGGGCACAATTACAAAAAAAATGATCATGCATATTTTTTTCAGAAAAAATCGAACGTTCATTGCAGTCGAATTCTGTTAATGTCATCTATATATGAAAAATACATACTTATTCATGAACTAAAAAAGCGGGGATATTGTTGCAAAAAAGCTGGCAATCCATTTTACCGAGGCTTGAAAACAAAGTTCCCCAACGCCTCACCGGGACTCTCGCCTCTTTTTCCAGAGGCGAGTCAACCGCTCCCGAATTGTTTTCTCGTAACCCTGGTCAGTTGGTTGATAATAAATTTTATTGCATTTGGAATCAGGAAGATAATGTTCTTCGATGAAATGTTCCGGGAAATCATGAGGATAAGAATAATTCTGGCCATACCCCTCATCTTTCATCAAATTGGTGGGCGCGTTTCTGAGATGAAGCGGAACAGGTTCTGAAGTTGAATTTTTCACATCCTGCAATGCCGCATCGATGGATAAATAGGCAGCATTGCTCTTTGGCACCGAAGCCAGGTAAGTCGCCGCCTGAGCCAGAATTATCCGCGCTTCCGGCATACCGACATAATCCACTGCCGTGAACGCCGTGGTAGCAATGACAAGCGCCTGAGGATGCGCATTCCCAATATCCTCTGATGCAGCAATAATCATTCGGCGCGCGATGAATTTTGGGTCTTCGCCGCCTTCCAGCATTTGCGCCATCCAGTACACGGCTGCGTCCGGATCGCTGCCGCGAATGCTCTTAATGAAAGCAGATATAATGTCGTAATGAAAATCTCCTTTCTTGTCATAAATTTGCATTCGCTTCTGCAAAACGTCGCCGATTAAATCCGCGGTTATTTCCCGAATGCCATCCGCATTTGGTGATGTCAATTGAGCGGCAAGTTCAATGGCATTCAGCGCGATTCGAGCGTCGCCGCCGGAATGTCGAACAATGGTCGCGACGACAGGTTCGCTCACGCTTATTTTATTTTCTGTCAATACAGAATCGCTGTTTACCGCTCTGTTGACAATTTCTCTCATTTCGTCTTCATCAAAACGCTTGAGCGTATACACACGGCAGCGAGATAATAGCGGAGAGATTACCTCAAAAGATGGATTTTCCGTGGTCGCACCGATGAGCAGTATCGTTCCATCTTCCACACAATGAAGCAGTGCGTCCTGCTGTGCCTTGTTAAAACGATGAATCTCATCGATGAACAGTATGGTTCGCTTGCCGAGCTTGTCCCGGTTGAACTCTGCTTTTTCGATTATTTTCCTGACATCACCTACCCCGGATGTCACAGCACTGAGCGCAAAAAAATCTGATTTTGTTTCGCCCGCAATAATTCGGGCCAGAGTGGTTTTCCCCACGCCGGGAGGTCCCCAGAAAATCATCGAAACCAGCCTGTCCTGCTCAATGGCCTCGCGCAGCAATTTACCCGGTGCCAGCAAATGCTGCTGTCCGATAAATTCATCCAGGCTCTGCGGACGCATTCGTTCAGCCAATGGCTTCAATTTTGATTTCCCTGCAGGTTGTTTTTCTTTTTCAAACAAATCCATTTATCTTATGCCGGTGTCTTTATAAAATTATTTTAAATTCTTGAAATACAATATATTATTGATAATTATTTGTATCCATTCAATAATTAATGGAAAATCTCTAGGATAGTGATGGTTCAGGAGATTCCTCCTGAACCCAATAATGAATTGGGATATATATCCCAACTAATTTCCCGTTCAGGATAAATATCCTGAACGATCGTACTTATCCCCTTCTTATTGAGCGGATACAATTATTTTCCCCAGAATTCCCTGAGTTTATCCCGACGCGTTGTAAGTTCCCTGATTTTTCTCTTGCTCGCACGCGCGAACGCACCGTCAGGATCTTTTTCCAATGCTTTTTTGTATTGCTCAATAGCATTATCAAATTCTTCGCGATCTTTTTTCTCGTATGCCTTTGCCATAAAATAGTTTGGTTCCGGGGATTCCGGCAGGATTATCATGGCTTTGCCGAACTGTTCAATGGCATTCCAGCAATCTGTTTTGCTTCCCTTTCGATAGAAAATTTTCCCTCGCGCCATGTGAAAATAATACGTTGCCTGTTCGTGATCTTGCTTCTGCTGCAAAGCTCTTTTCAAGTACCGAACCGCTGAGCTGTTTTTGCCCGATTCATAATAGTTTAATCCTTTTGAAAAATTGCTGTCTGAAATCTTCACAAGGCTATCAATAGCCTGGATTTTTTGGGCGACCAATGATGAATCCGGCGAGTATTTTTCAGACCTGGAATAATAATCTTTTGCACGATCCAAATACGCTCTGCCTTCATAATAGTTTCCTAATTTGAAATACGCCTGAAAATTCGTCGAATCCAGGTTCAAAACCTCCCTGTATTGGGCAACAGCATCCCGGTTATCCTCATCAGCCAGAAGTTCATCACCCTTCAATAGTTTGGCAGTGATTAATTTCTCTTTGGCCTGATCCGTAATATTCGAAGCAGGTTGAATGACGTAAGCTGTCGTAAGCGAAGCAATTGCGTTATCCACATTTTTTTGCGCCAAATACGATTTACCCAAAATATAATGGGCCTCGGCATTCAAAGAATCCTGAGCAATCGCGCGTTCACATTCCTGGATGGCCAGTTCATAACTTTCGTTTTCATAAAACTCATGTGCTTTCTTCATGCCGGCGCAACCTACAAATAACACACTCAATGCAATAAAAATGACTTTCTTCATGAATAGCTCCAAATCCTGATTTTAACTCTCAAACTGTTTTAATTTATCCAAAATTTCTTTAAAGTTCGAATATTCAAAGAATGGCAGATCGTGCTCTTTACAGAAATCCACCAGTCCATTTTTGGCAAATACAAAATCTGCTTCGACAGCGCCGCAACGGTCTGACAGGCCATCACCAATTTGAATGGTTTGGCTTCCATTCATCGGAACAGTGCGAATATGATAGCCCTTGCAGTTTGCGCATGATTGGCATCCATATTCGAAATATGGGAATTCAGCATTAATCCGATTATTCTCCAGAAATTCCACTTGATTTGACCGGATGTTTAAGTCATGAAATCCGTGGTTATCCAGAATTCGCCGAATGTAGAAATCGAGTCCGTCACTCAAAACAGTGATGGGATAATTGTTATATCGACAATAGTCGACCAGGTCCCGAAAATGCGGATCGATTTTTTGTTCGTCACAGAAATCAGCCATTTGCTGTTCAGTTACCCTTACCAGCTTGCACTGTTCAATGAGATATTCCCTGGAATTAATCTTCCCGAAACGATACGCATCATTTGCCTCCTGCCATTCAGGGCCAATGAATCGTTCAAAAAATTTATCGCCCACATCGTTAATCGCCACAGTGCCATCAAAATCTGAAAATATTCTAAATTTTGGATTCATAGATTTACGTTTCATCTTTGTTCAGTTAAATGTGTTCAAACTAATCTATTGAAAGCATAATAATTTTAGAGGTCGTAATACAAGCTCATCTCATAAGGATGCGGCCTGTTTCTTACTTCGTTAAATTCATTTTTCAACTTATACTCTATCCATAATTCAATGAGTTGAGGCGAAAAAATGTTCCCTGCAAGTAGAAATTCATGATCGTGTTCCAATGCATCCATTGCTTCTTTCAACGAAGCCGGCAGTGACATAATTTTATCCTGCTCATGGTTTGGCAGAGTAAAAATATTGATATCGTACGGGCCAAAGCCTTCTTCCATCGGATCAATTTGTTTTTTAACACCGTCAATGCCGGCCATTAACAGTGATGAGAGTGCGAGATAAATATTGCATGTTGCATCAGACGGTCGGAATTCGAAACGCTTTGTTTCCGGCGTGTTGGCATATTTGGGAATACGAATCGCAGCGCTTCGATTGGCCAGTCCGAAAATCGCTTTGACCGGCGCTTCAAATCCCGGTACCAATCGTTTGTAGGAATTTGTACTCGGATTCGTAAAGGCCAGCAATGCCGGTCCGTGTTTCAAAATACCACCGATGAAATACAGCGCCGCTTGACTCAAACCGGCGTAGCCATTTTCATCATAGAAAATCGGCTTACCATTCTTTTCTAATTTCATGTGAAAATGCATACCACTGCCTGCCTCGTTGTAAAGCGGCTTTGGCATAAACGTTACCGTTTTTTTATTCTGTTTGGCCACCATGCGAACGATATACTTAATTGTCATGGTCACATCCCCGGCTCTTAACAACGGATGGTGGTGAATCTCTATTTCAGACTGTCCCGGCCCGCCAACTTCATGATGATGATATCTAACCGGAATACAGCAGTTCTCAATTTCCTTCACCATTTCCGCCCGAAGATTGTATAAATTATCCAACGGGGGAATGGCGTGATAACCACCTTTTCTGGGAATTTTATGTCCGAGATTTTGTTCTTCATCGTATCCTGTATTCCAATCCGCTTCTTCTGAATCAACCTGATAGGCGGCTAAGTTAATATCATTTACATAGGTTATATTATCAAAAATGTAAAATTCAAATTCAGGGCTCCAATAACTTGTGTCTGCAATGCCGGTTTCTTTCAGGTACTGCTCTGCTCGATACGCAAGATTTCGGGGATCATTTTTGAACAACTCTTTCGAGTCTGCTTCATAAGCGGAACAGATGAAGCTCATTGTTTTTTGCTGCCAGAACTTGTCGAATAAGAGCGAGTCAACATCCGGGACCAACACCATATCCCCGGCTTCCAATTTTTTGAAACCTGGCACACTGGAGCCGTCAAAAGCAACGCCCTGAGTAAAAACCGTTTCATCGAACTGACTGACCGGTATGGTAATGTGGTGCCACCGGCCAAATAAATCACAGAATTTCAAATCAACCATTTCGACATTTTCATCCTGAGCCTTCTTAAAGACTTCCCGAATCTTTTGGTTCATTACATCCTCCGAAATTAAATGAACAACTTTGTAACCACTCCAAAGTAAAAAATCAATTTTGTTAATGTAAGAATTTAAAACAAAACTTTCCAGTAAAATTTTCTTTCATTATGCTTTAGTTTATCTGCGGATAGAAATAATTTAAATAAAAAAACCCTCTCATCTTTTCAATCTGAAAGGGTTTTTATTTTAAACCATGTTAGTGGATTTTTCGAAATTTATTGGATATATCCTCCATACTTTGTACGTCTTCTGTGCAAGGACTGATAGAATACTATAAAAGTGACAACGCAAAAAATAATCATAAAAATATTGATTTTCATATAAATAGGAATATTTAATATATTGGCGACAAACGAAACCAAAAATAATTTTATCGGTGAAACATAATGTTTATTTAAAATGTATTTTCCTGTGATTTTCCAAAATCCATGATTTGCTTGTTCCACATCACCATTGTGACTATTGATTAAATTTAATCTTGAAAGCACCAGTCTTTCATAATAATTACCGAATGGGGAATATAAATAAATTAGCTTTCTTAACATCACCACAATAAAAATAAGCAAATTAACAATCAATATTGTCTGACTTATTTTTAAATTATGCTTGCCCATCGAACTAAGATATGAATCCCCAATATCAATTAACACATACAAAAAGAAAGCCGCGATGAATAAACCAAGTATTTCCCCATTCGGTCTTTTTTGCCTGATCCTGGAGATTCCATAGGCGACAATCCAGAAAAACATGATAACATTTATAATAAAGACATGGAAATAAAAAGTTTGTGTCCCAATTCCTTCGTAAAAAATATAATTTTTATCCAGAATAAAGTTTTTAAATACAATAAATGTAATGATCACCGAGAGTATAAATGACTGGCCTAAAACAAGTAATTTATATTGATTTTTTTGACTGTAACGCAATACGATCTGGATAATGATGAATAAAATGAAGAAAGAGAAAATGATTTTCTTGTAAACCAGTATGTAGTATGCAAGATAGTCATTGCCGAAACTAAATTTATTTCCAATAAACGCGTGAAAAATTCCGGCTGAAAATAAAAGAAAAAGAATGGATAGTAGCACAAAAATTTCTCTCGCATATCTTTCTTTTAGAGCGATTGTTACTGTTAATAAAAATAGTAGGAAATAGAGAGAGTGATTCAGCCAGGAAGACAAAGGAATGTTCCAGTGAGGAAAATTGGAAACAATCACGAGAGACAGATTGTAAAAAAACCAAATATTTATGATAAATGAAAGCAAGCTATTATTTTTTACTCTCATAAATAAACCCAGACAGTTTAGAATGAATAAATTATTGAATTAAAATATTATTAATTTCCTCCGCCTTTTGTTGGGGGAGGAGGCGGCGGCATCGGTGGATCCGGCAGTGGATCGCTTCCATTTATTATATATACCGACGAATCATTGCTGAAGCCGAAAAATATAAATCTCTTTAAACTTTTTTCAAAAAAATCCCCCAGCTTTACCTTAACACTTTCAATCACAACTTCTGATGAACTTTTATCTTTGGCGACTGAAAGATTGACAAAACTTAGAACAAAAAACGCACATATTATGGCGACCAATTTTTTTTTAACCATGATTCACCTCTCTTGGCTAAAAACTGCCTGGGTCACCATAATATAGTATTTTTTTTTCAATAATGCAATTTAATAACGATTATTTTTATATTTATTTTATTATCATTTTTTTAATATTATTTTATTGCTTTTTTCTTTTATATTTCACTATATTAACAATAATTTGTTTCACGACCAAATATTATAATATTGTTACACTTTTAGGGTGATTAATGAATGTTACGTTGGGATTTGGGCAGTTACTTTCGGTGCAGTTCTGATCTTGGGGAGCAGCAATTAGAATAAAAAAAATATCGATGACTAAATTAGTTCAAACTATGTGATTGCCTGAGCACCGGCACCTGATATTTGGGAAGATAATTCAGATTTCGATTTTTGGTTAAGTAGCGAATCGCCTTTACCACTTCGCTGGCAGTATACGGTTTTAAGAAAAATAAAACACCCTCATCGAGCTTAACCAAATCCGGCGAGTAGTCCTCAAAGGAAGTCAGAATAATTACGCCGATCTCAGGAAAATAATGTTTAATGATTTTAGCGACATCAATCCCCTTCATTCCATATAGCTTGTTATCGACAATAACAAGCTTAACATCCTGGTAAGAGGCTTTGTTCAGGGCATCAAAAACAGATTTTGCCCACAAAAAACTGAACGATGCGTGCAAAATATGCTGGCATAAATGCGTATCAATATTTCGTCTCCGGTTGGTCACATACAGAATAGTATCGCGTTGACTAAACATGTTTTGCCCCTCCAATCTTTACCTCTTTTTTTGGGAATTCACATCTTCCATTGCCAAAATCATGCCAGCCATTGCGCTTAAATCAGCCAGGAAATTTTAACATCAATCAATAACATGTTTTTATTAACCTTACCCAACTCCTCGAAAGATTGAACTGCAACCAATTTTTATTAAACTCCTTCCCTTTTAAGTGCAAATCGGCCATATACGGCCAATTACTATTTTTAAAATTAGGCAATAATTATTTAATTTTTTGTTATTACTTTACTTATGATTCATGTAAATATTGGCCATATTTCGCCATCATTTTATATTAATTAAATCGCTGTAAATAATGCCTTAACGTGCTTCTTGGCAATCCAAGTCTTTTTGCAGCCAAAGTCTTATTTCCTTTTGTCAATGTCAAGGTTTTTATTACAATATCCCTTGTCGTTTTGTGTATCACATTTCCATTCGAATTTGTATTTAATTTTACAATTATGTTAAAAAAGTTCTCCACATTGGATATTCCGGCGGCCGCGAGTTCTTCAATTGTAATAATTTCATTCTGGGTTAGGAGCATAACACGCTCCATGATATTTCTCAATTCACGAACGTTTCCATGCCAGGGATATGCCAGCAATATTTCCTCAACTTCATTAGACATCCCTTTAATCATTTTACCAAACACCTGATTGAAATGATCGATAAAAAATTTTGCGAGAGGAATGATGTCCATTTTTCTTTCTCGAAGCGGCGGAAGTTCTATTTTAGCGATATTCAGTCGATAATACAGGTCTTTTCGGAATTTACCGTTTTCAACCAATTTTATGAGTGGTGCGTTGGTCGCGGCAATAACGCGGAGATTCACCTTTCTCAATTCTGGGCTGCCAATCCGATAAAACTCTCCATTTTCAAGAACCCGAAGAAATTTCACCTGGGCGTCTTTTGGCATTTCCCCCACTTCATCCAGGAAAATCGTTCCATGGTTTGCCAGCTCCAGCAGTCCGGGTTTTCCAGCGTCAGAGGCCCCAGTGAATGCACCCTTCACATAACCAAATAATTCACTTTCAATTAAATCTTTGTGGACTGCACCGCAATTTAATGCAATAAACGGCCGTGCATATCTGGGGCTCAAATAATGCGTGTACTCTGCAATCAATTCCTTGCCTGTTCCACTTTCACCCTCGATTAGCATCGTGGCTTTTGACGGTGCAAAGCGCTGCACAAGTGACAGAACATGCTGAATCTCCTGGCTATTACCAATTATTTTATCAAATTTATTTTTTTCCATCTGCCGATTCCGCAGTTCATCCACTTCTTTTTTCAAACGAAGCTTCTCCAGTGCATTGGATATAATTTTCCGCAATTCGTTCGGTTTTATGGGCTTTTGAATATAATCATACGCGCCAGCTTTCATAGATTCAATCGCAGTGTTGACACTGGCAAAACCGGTTACCATGATGACTACAATTTCCGGGAATTTCCTTTTAATCCTTTTCAACACTTCCACCCCATCCAAATCATCCATTTTGATATCCAGGATCACCAGATCAGGAGGATCCTCATTTACTGTTTCCAGTGCTTCCAATCCTGATTTCGCAGTGGTAATGGAATAGTCCTCACATCCCAGCACCTTTGTAATTGATTTCCTTACAACTTCCTCGTCGTCAACAACCAGCAATTTGAATATCATACAATTTCCCAACAATTTCTGACAAATAACCGTTATCGAATTCCGCAAAATTTTTGATTGCTAATTTTATTCAATACTTCATTTCTAAGATAGCGAATTTCACATAAAATTCAAGTATATTAATCAATATTACATATAATTAATTTTATGTACGGATGTAACAAATTTATTATCATCCGGTTATTCAAATATCTCCTTCTTTTACTCTATCCCAGATTTCATCCATTTCTTCAAGCGACATTTCATCCAGAGATTTATTGGATTCCTGTGCAATGCGTTCAATGTGACGGAAGCGTGTTGAAAACTTATCGATGGACTTCCGCAGCGCATCTTCAGGATTCACATGGATAAACCTGGACAAGTTTACCATGGTGAACAGAAGATCGCCGAATTCCATTTCTATTTCTTCCGTATCTCTGTTTTTCACTGCTTGCTGCAATTCATCCAGCTCTTCTTTGAATTTGTCCCAGACTGGTTCTGTATCGCTCCAATCGAATCCGACAGTAGATGCTTTTGCCTGGGTTCGATACGCCCGCAACAATGCCGGCAATTGTGGCGGAACACCATCAATTGTGGAACGATTCACTGATTCTTTTTTCTTCATCTTTTCCCAATTGATAGTTTGTTCCTCTGCATTATTTATTTTAACATCGCCAAATACATTGGAATGGCGTTGTATCAATTTTCGATTGATTATTTCTAACACATCATTGATTGTAAACCTCCCCTCTTCTTCAGCAATTTGTGATTGAAAGATCACCTGAAGCAGCAGATCACCCAATTCAAACTTCAATTCGTCAAAGCGTCCCTCATCGATCAATTCCAAGACTTCGTAGGTTTCCTCGAGCAAATATTGCCGAAGTGATTCATAGGTTTGCTCTCTGTCCCAGGGACAACCGTCCTCCGCCCTCAAACGCTCCATTATTTTTACCAGTTTTTCAAACAACTTTTTCGTTTCCTCAATATCTTTCATGCTTGCTCCTGTTTAAATGCTCAATTTCATGCTTTGTCCATGTGAAATAAGTGAACAGATAATTATGTCAAAAAAAATATTCCGATCATATATCAAAAACCATGCGCAATCGAAGATTCATTATTATAACACTTTCACCTAAAATAATCAAGATTAAAATCATTCATTTACAATGAAATAAATAGGCAATGTCGCGCAGCGACTTCTTTCTGGAATCATGGAATAATATTTTGGTTCTAATCACATTTGTGTGGGTAAAAAATTTTCAACGCAAGGATACAATGGTAAGTACCGATCGCTAAGAAAAAAACATGAACTAAAATAGGTAGTTTCAACATGATGTTTTTAATAACCGTATCCTTATTTAATGGTTAAACGAAAAGTCCCTTTTTTGTCATTCAGAGGAGCGAAGCGGCGAAGAATCTGTGACCACTAAGCATCAGGTAGTCTTAAGGTGATGTGGTCATAGATACCTGTATAGCATCATTAAAATATGAAAAGATTACAGGCTATGCTTCGGCAAAAAACGCCTAAAAATGACAGTTTCGGGATTTTCGTTAGCATTACTTATTTATAAAGAATTTATCGTTGAATCTTTATGATTCTTCAAAACCGTTTTTTCTCGATCAAAAAATTGTTGTCGCAAAGCGTTTAAAAATAAAAAACTCTGAGAACTCAGTGCATTCTCTGCGTTCTCTGTGGTTAGTTTTTGACTGATTTAAAATTACCCACACAATTTAGAATAGAACTAATATTTTATATTTTATTTAGTTACCACTCATTTATTATTAAACTTAATTATTCAGAATGAGTTAAAAAATTCTTGACTATTAGGTTCAATTTAATTATTTTAATATTTAGGCTTTTTAACCTGAATTATTCATGTAATTAGAATAAAATTGATTCAATTACCTGATTATTATCAAATTGAATTATCACCAAATTTAAAACTCTGTTTTGGATATAAAAATGTACTAATCTCTAAATTCAGCACCATTCAGGTTATCTCGATACCTTTAGCAATATAATATGAATAATCGAGGATAATGAAATCCGTATCGAGGTCAACTTTTATGAAACTTAACCATATTAGCCGACAACTGAAGCTTAATCATAAATTTGCAGTCGCAAACAGTTCCAAGTCCTTTGCGGAAAATACATTCTTATGCCTTGAAGATGAACACAAAATCGGGTACGGTGAAGCAGCGCCGTCGTATTTTTACCACGAGAGCAGCGAAACAATCGAGCGAGTTTTACATTGGGCAACACCGTTTTTGCAAAATTCGGAATCGTCGGTCAGAGCCATTATGGGGGCAATAGGCAAAAAGGTAGCTGCCAACTATGCAGCCAAAGCCGGCATTGAAATGGCCCTGCTCGATCTGGCGGCAAAGAACCATTCAAAAACACTGCGAGATTTTCTTGAAATTGATGATTCTCGTCCGAGGGTAACTTCATACACAATTGGTATCGACAATCTCGATGTAATAAAAAATAAAGTCGAAAATGCGCACGAATTTCCAATTCTCAAAATTAAATTGGGCACAGCAGAGGATTTCAGTATAATAGAAACAATCCGATCAATCACCTCCAAGCCATTGAGAATTGACGCTAATGAAGGCTGGACCAGGGAAGAGGCAGTGGAAAAAATTAATTGGCTCGAATCTCAACACGTTGAGCTCGTTGAGCAGCCGCTACCAGCCAATGATATCGAGAATACTGCCTGGCTGCGCGATCGGGTGAATCTCCCGATTTTCGCTGACGAAAGCGTAAAAAGCAGTACCGATATAGATCATTTGGCGAATGCCTTTGATGGCATCAACATTAAACTTATGAAATGCGGTGGAATTTTTGAAGCGTTGAATATGGTCGAGAAAGCGCGGGCGCGCAATTTGTCTATTATGTTAGGCTGTTTCATTGAAAGCTCACTTGGCATTACCGCTGCTGCTCAAATTGCTTCTCTATTTGATTTTGTTGATCTGGACGGCGCCCTTTTGATCAGAGATGATCCATTTGTCGGCGTGAAAATTGAAAATGGGCAAATTGTGCTACCGGACAGACCGGGCATAGGAGCTGTACCTGTAGATCTGATAAAATATTTATAGATTCGGAATGAAGGAGGATATGTGAAATTTCGTTGCTCGAGTGGATTCCATTTATTTCTTATTTTATTTATTTTTATCTCCGGATGTTCAAAAATAAAAATGATACGAAAAGGTCGGCCTCAAACAGACCTTCTCAAAGCAAAGCTGAATACAATTTTCGATGATCCCGCGTTTTCAAATGCGCACTGGGGCGTTGTTATTCAATCCCTGAAAAATGGCGAATATTTATACCGGAGAAATGCAAACAAAAATTTCATCCCGGCTTCCAATATAAAATTATTCACCACGGCCACATCACTGGTAAAATTGGGACCGGACTATACCTATAAAACATATTTTTTCACAAATGGAATCATTGACTCAAGCGGCGTGCTACACGGAGACCTGATCGTAAGGGGGACCGGAGACCCGTCGATTACCGGTCGCTATTTTAACGGCCGCATTGTCCGACCATTGGAGATTTGGGCAGATTCACTTCGGGCTCATGGAATCACTGCAATTGAAGGGAATCTCATAGGCGATGATAATTATTTCGATGATGAAATCATGGGTGCAGGCTGGGCCTGGGATTATCAGTCCGACTGGTATGCAGCACAAATCAGCGCACTGTCTTTCAACGACAATTGCATCGACATACTGTTTCTCCCGGGTTCCAACCTTGGCGATGAAGCAAAATACCAGTTGATACCGGGCAACGATTACGCACAAATAAGTAATCACGTAACCACTGTTCGGCCGGGACTGGAAAAAGGTATTTCATTTCATAGAAAACGCGGCACGAATTCTGTGGATGTTCGCGGTGCTCTGGCAATTAATTCATCCTTAAAAAAAGACTGGTTCTCGATAGAAAATCCAACGCTTTTCACCATCACTGCAGTCTCAAAAGTACTGCAGGATCATGGGATTGAAATATCAGGCGATCTACGCGATATTGATGACATGTCAAAATACGCCTATGAAAGAACTCCCGATCACCTTATTTTTCAATTTTCATCTGTTCCGATGCACCAGATCGTAAACACCATCAACAAGGTGAGTCAGAATTTATACGCAGAACTTTTATTGCGAAAATTGGGTGCATATTACAAAGACGAGGGCAGCGCGAAATCTGGAATTTCGGTGGTGAAAGATTTCCTTGCAGGCATAGGCATCGATAAAGAAAAATTCAATATGTACGACGGATCAGGCCTGTCGCGTTTGAATTTGGTCACTCCTTTACAAATAGTGAAGCTGCTGCGATACATGAGAAAACATCCACGGGGGGATTATTTTTATGAGTCGCTTCCCATTGCAGGGGTGGATGGCAGCATTAAAAACCGAATGAAACAAACGGCCGGCGAGGGAAATGTTAGAGCCAAAACAGGCTATGTCGGCCATGTGCGCGCATTGTCCGGCTATGTGACAACAATTGATAATGAAGAATTAGCCTTTTCCATCATAGCAAATAATTACACTGTTCCGACATCCATGGCGAATTCAGTGCAAGACCTTGTCTGCGAAAGATTGGCTAATTTTTCCAGGTATCAACGAATCACAAATTAAAGAACGGTGTTTTGATATGTTCTTAAAACAACGAAAAATTAGAAAATTCGAATATTCGCCACGGCTTTATAGACCTGAAAACCTGGAAGATGAAGACGAAGACAAGCGAATCAAATTCCGAAGGTTAAGGACCTGGAAAAGGCCGCCAAAAAAATCCTTCGTGGCAATGCTTATTCTCATTGCAGTTCTGATTTGGCTGATTCACTATTTTGGTTCTTTTTCGGTTGAGGAGCAAAAAAAGCAGGAAATGCAGGATTTAAATATAGAAATCATTGAGTGAGGCATTGATATTTTAATTACGTGATTTTCAATATGGGGGGGGCCTTATTATTCATCTATTTTGATACGCAATAGAAGGTTATCTCGAGAGGGAGGTACACTTTTCTGAATGGCTACTAATTTTAAAAATTTTTATAAATCACTCCCCAATCTGGATTTGAGTTATATCCAGCATTTTGTGAACAGCATTCTTTTGTTCTTGCAGAAGTCCTTTCAAAAATTGAAATCTTTCATTCAATTGACCTGGAATAACGCAAAGGATCTGTTCATTTCTTTTCCGATAAAAAGAAAGCTCAGTATCATTATTGGTTTAATTGTTATTTTTGTCATTTTTGTCATTACTATAATTTTTCAGCAAACTGAAAACCGTCTGCTAAAATCGAAACTGGAAGAAATCAACAACCTTTCAGTTCAATACCTGTCCTATGATATCAAAGAAAATTTGCTGTTAGGCGAACTGGACGATTCAGAGTTGAACAAAATAAAAGAATCGGTGCTGCGACTAAAAAATCAAAATATTAACGGGCTGGAATACGCATGGGTGATTAACCGGCACGGCATCTGTATTGCGCACACCAATCTAAAGCTCACTGAAGGGAAACAGGATTTTTTGAGCGATGCCGAACGGGCCGAACTCCTGGGCTTGAAGGAAAGCTATGTCCACGAAACAGAAACTCACTATGAATATTACCACCCCATCTTCGAGTCGAGAAAATCCGATGGCGAATTATCAACCATTTTTCTGGGGGTCACAGGCATTGGATTTTCAAAAGACGTCCTTCTTAATCCACTGCGAGAGGCGCAAAAAATTGTGTACACCATTGCACTTCTGGTCACGTTTATTTCCATTTTAGGCGTATATTTTGTGACACAGCGAATGGTACAACAAATTCATGCGCTGTCCAATGGAGCCCGGCAAATTAGTGAGGGTAATCTTGATGTCAAAATTACGGTGAACACACGGGATGAATTGGGTCAATTGGCCCAGGAATTTAACAATATGACCATGCATTTGAAAGAAAAATTGCACATGCAAAAATTTGTATCCCAAATGACCCGGCAAATGATTAAGAAGAATGTTGTTACCAATCAGCGCCCAACATCCAGCGAACAGCACGAGGTTGCCGTGCTCTTTTCCGATGTGAGAGACTTCGCTGCATTTTCTCAACGCAACCAGCCGGAAACAGTGGTTCGCGTTATCAACATCTATCTTGATCTGCAGGCACGAATCGTGGAAGAAAACTTCGGCGCTGTGGATAAATTTATGGGCGATCAGATCATGGGCCTTTTCGAAGGCGCCAACAAACAATTCAACCTTCTCAAAGCTGCTGTTTCCATTCAAAAAGAAATTGAATTATTGAATATCGAACGATTGAAACAAGGATTGGAAATTTTAACTGTCGGGATCGGGGTAAATATCGGGCACGCTGTGATGGGTAATATCGGTTCGCAAGACAGAATGGATTATACCGTTGTTGGTGACGTCGTGAACCTGGCGTCACGTTTCTGCGATGTTGCCAAACCGGGACAGATTATTACATCGACGAATCTCTATCCACTGATTAAGCGATACTACCCAACAGTTAAATTAGGCTCTATTCCTATTAAAGGAAGAAGTGAGCCAGTCGAAATATGTGAAATTAATCACCACAGGGATTTTATTATGTAACCTGAATTATTCATAAACTTATCTCTAATGAGACATACTTTTCTCAACTCAAAGATTATATGTGTTCATCGAATTTTGAACACTTATTTTAATATGAATTGAAGAATTCTTGCTGGTCTCATTTATGTAATGAATTTCTTACTGAGTCAGGACGGGCACCATTCAGGTTATCCGTCGACCTTAGTTTAAGAGAATGAATAAAGCAGGGTAAAATTTTATTCAGCGTACCCGATGAAAAAAAAACTATTATTATTGATTATCGCGTTTTCTGTTATCGAGTCACATGAATTATTGAGCCAGCAAAATTTTTCCGAATTTGTTCCCAATGCACACGCTGTTGGACTCGGCGGTTCGAGTGTGGCTTTCCCGGTTGATCCATCCGCCAGCTATTGGAATCCAGCCGGCATTGCTTTCATTATGTCCGATCGGATACAATTCAATGTCAATGAATTGTCACGATTTAATTTCACCGGCGTTACAAAATTTTTCCCTCCTTCATTTACTATCGGGTTGAATCTGTGCCATTTTGGAAAAAATCTTTCCGATTATAATTTGGGATCTGTGGCTTTTGGTTATCGAATTAATCAGGCATTTTCAGTCGGGACAAACTTAAATCTCGGTAAAACTCATGGAAATGAAGTTTTTTCCAGCTTTGGATTTGGCATCTTTGTACGGTCTTTCCCTGATCCGAATTCCAACAAAACCACTGAGAATTCTGTCTGGAATTGGTTCACGTCAGAAAACATGAAAAACAAATTGAGTTTCGGATTATCCATCCACAATCTTCCGATTCAAAATAAA
This sequence comes from uncultured Cytophagia bacterium, assembly GCA_964605145.1. Classification (GTDB taxonomy): domain Bacteria; phylum Zhuqueibacterota; class Zhuqueibacteria; order Thermofontimicrobiales; family Thermofontimicrobiaceae; genus CAZSBG01. Next base: position 41,427 of record CAZSBG010000034.1, read on the forward strand.
ATGGACAATTACGCTGTCAGAGCGGCTACTGCGTTCAAACCTCTCCCGCAATCACCTGTTTTTCATTTTGGCTACCATAACACTCAGAACGCTTACACCACACATTTAGGCATGCAAATAGATGTCAACAAACCTTTCAAATTATTCTGCGGCGTAAAAAATTTTGATATTAACGAGTTAGCCCTGGGAAGCTCAATCAGTGTGTCCCAATTTCAGGCTGATATTGGATTCGAATTAAAGGAGCGGAAATTCAATGTCAGCTTGCTCGTAAAATTGAATGACGATAATAAATCCCTTGCCTCGAAATATAAAACGATCGGTTCAGAAAAAGTAAAAAGCAAGGACTTCCATGATGCATTGGATGCATACTTGAAATATCTGGCCTATCAACCCAATGATGATCGAGTAAATTATATTGTCAAGATTCTTGAACAACGTGTTCAGAGGGAACAATCAAAGATCGACTCGCTTTACCAAAGTGGTATCAACTTTGAGAAAAAACGCTGGTTTATTAACGCATTTATTGCCTATCAACAAATCCTCGAAATAGACAATGATAACAGACCGGCGTTGAAGCGGCTTAAATCTTTGAAAGAAAAGTTGGGCAAGTACCTGGATCAGCTTTTTGAAAAGGGATTGAATTATTATGCCGAAAACAATTATAACCGCGCTGAAATGATCTTTGATAAAATCGTGCTTGTGGACAAAAATCATCGCGGCGCGCAAACTTACATTGCCAAAATTGACAGCATTCATTCGCACACATCGAACGAATATTTTCTTCGCGGGCTCGGATATTATAATCAAAAAAATCTGAAACGCGGAAGGCAGGAATTCGAGAAAGCATTGATCATAAATCCAACCCATGCAGAAGCTCAGGAATATATCAAAAAAATCGATTCAGAAATAGAACACAATCGTGAGAGCATTAAAAAACTGCTCAGGGACGCCTATTACTATAATAATAACAATCAATATATTAAAGCGCATAATTGTTATCGCAAAATACTCGAAATCGACAAAAGCCATGAATTCGCCCGGGAGAAGTTAGACTATCTGAGTAATTATATTGCAGCCGTAGTCAACAGCAAATACCAGAAGGCCAAACGCGCCTACGACCGAAAGGATTATAATTCTGCTATTGCTATTTTCAACGAAATACTTGCAATACAACCAAACCACAGTTCATCCAAAAACCTGCACCAGAAATCGAGGCAAAAACTGGAGTCTCTGATCAACCAGCATTATCAGCGCGCAATTAATTTTTCAGAGCAGAAAGAATGGGAACGCGCTCTCGAAGAATGCAATATCACCCTTTCTCTTTCGCCCAAAAATGCAGACACCAAGGAATTGCAGCGCTCTGTCCTGGCAAATATTCGTGTTGAGAATCTCGAAAAACGGGCAATGGAGTTCTTTCAAAAGGGAGACTATTTGAACGCGCGATCAACTTTTCGTCAAATTCTCGATAAAGAACCTGATAATGCCAATGCGCAGAATTTCTTAAAACGGTGTAATGATGAATTGAACATCAAGATTGAGGAATTATTCAACATTGGTATGATCAGTTATGCCGAAGGCGAATACGATTCCGCTATTGCCACATGGACCACTATTTTAAATATCGATCCGGAGCACAAAAGCGCTCTGGAATACATCCAAAAAGCCAGGGAGCGGCTGGACGCGTTGAACCGGATAAAATAATGCTCTTCGATAACCTGACTGTTAAATGCTCTATGAAATATTTTTTTATCTATATCCTGATTGTTTCTCAATTCTCATCTGCACTGGCACATGGCACGAATATGACTACCAAGCTTCCCGTATACGAAATGTTCATCAGTCAGGAAAATCTGGATAAGCTGAACGAAGATATTTTCAGCGATGAGTATGTGCCTGCCGATGTGATCATCGAAGGTATTCACTACGATGATGTAAAAATCCGATACAGAGGCCTCACCTCACGGGATGCTCCAAAAAAATCTTACAAAATAAATTTCAAATCCTCCAATCGTCATAATGGCCGGGACAAAATCAATCTCAAAGCAGAGTACGCCGATAAATCTCTGATGCGTGAATTCCTTTCATTCCAATTACTTAGAGAAGCCGGGCTTCATGCATCAGAAACCAAATTCATCCACCTGAAGTTGAACGGCAACTTCATTGGGGTGTATCTGGACCTTGAAAATATCGATGAAATTTATCTTGACCATCACGATATGAACGAAAATGGAAATCTCTACAAAGCAGCAGGGATGAATCGCTGCACGCTTACATGGCTGGGAGATAGTGCAGAAGACTACATGCCTCTTTACGAGAAAAAGACCAACGAGTCTGAAGGATGGGATGATTTCATTGACTTTGTCCATTGGATTAATTTTTCCAGCGATGAAGAATTTGAAAATCAAATCGAATCAAAACTGAATCTCGATTTGTATTTTGAGTGGGTGGCAGTCAACCATATAGTGGAAAACTTCGACGTGTATCACAAGAATTATTATCTTTTCCACGATCTTGAAACCGATATCTGGGAAGTAATTCCATACGACTACGATTATGCGTTTGGCCACGGCGAACCCCCGGATTTTGTAACCGATAATCCGCTTTCCATCGGCAAACGAAATGTGCTTTTTCGACGAATTTACGACACGCCCCGGCTGCAAAACAGAATGAAAACAGCGGTGATAAAGAACCTGAACTCGCTGTTCAATACCGGACATATTATGCCAGCCATCGATTCTGCCTATTTCTACATCAGGGAAGATGCATATTTGGACACATTTAAAGCCAGCACAAATTCTGAATTCGATTTTCACTACAATTTGCTCAAGGAATTTGTTACGTTAAGAACCGATTTTATTCTTGAAGAATTAACTCCAAATCGGCTTTATATCCATGAATTTTTGGCTGACAACGAAACCAATTTCCCGGATAAATACGGAGAATTCGATGACTGGCTTGAAATTTATAATCCAGCTCAACATTCCAGGAATCTGAAGTATTATTATCTCACCGACGACTTGAAGCAACCCATGAAATGGGCTCTGCCGGATACTACGATCCCGGGGTTTGGTTCACTGCTGATTTGGACGGATGGACAGGAGGAACAGGGTAAATTACACGCCAATTTCAGACTCGACGCGGATGGTGAGGCCGCAGGTTTATTCTACGAAAATCAAGTAGTTGATGCAATTGAATTTGGAAAACAGGCAGAAGATGTCTCCTTTGGCAGAGGGATTGACGAGAAAAGAAACTGGCTGCATTTTTCCTTTCCCACGCCGGGCGAAGATGAAATCGCGCTGACGCATCATTTTCCAGGTATGGGCTGGTATATGTTTTCACTGCCGGTCGATGTGAACGATAAAAGTGTCGCTTCGACTTTCCCAACCAATAGTGCTGTATATGCATGGCAGGATAACCAATATGTCCGTGTCGAGGCGCTGGAAATCGGTCGAGGTTACTGGATAAATGTGACGGATACCATCTCAGCATCATTCACAGGTAAACGAATTTTCTCTTTCAAGCGGCATCTCAAGACAGGATGGCATCTCATTGCAGCGCCGGGCATTGCTACCACAACTTCTGGCATAAATACGCGCCCGGCGAATACCGTGCAGGCGGTTTATGCATGGAGTCGCGACGTCAATTCTTATCAGCCAATATCTTATCTTTCCCCTTTCAAAGCCTGCTGGATTTATGTGAACCAGGAAAATGATTTTTCTTTCAGTATGAGCCGGGCGGATAGCGGAAAAACTCTGCAATCTGCTGAGCTTCCACCAAATCCGCCATTCTTGTCCCGAGTGGCGCATAAATCAAAATCGTATCCGACTGAATTCACACTGTTTCAGAATTATCCCAATCCGTTTAATAATTCCACCAGATATTTGTTTAGCTTGCGGCGTGGCATTCACGTCACCTTGACAATTTACGATGTGAACGGGAGAGTTGTTCAAAAATTATCTGATAATTATTTTGAAGCCGGGACTCATTCCATATCCTGGAATGGACTGGATAAAAATGGAGTTCCACTGGCCTCCGGCGTCTATTTCTGTCATTTTTCCGCTGCTGGTTTCAGCGGCACGATCAAATCCATCTTATTGCGTTAGCAAAAAAATCCTCCACCTGTTGGGCGGAGGATGAATTTTACGAAGCCAGCCTCTCGAATTGATCCGTTCTACACAAAATCTATTTTGCTTCATTATGAATTAAAAGGTAATCCCCCAATCCTTGCTGATCGATAAACATGAAGTCCAGGTCTTTCTCGAAATATTGCCACACTTCAACTCTTGCTCCCGAATTTCCCTTAAGTTTTTTCACCCGACCCGGCTTGCCATATTGAATAAAAATCTTTCCGCGGTCGGTTTTCCATCCCGGTTTGCCCATCGCTTCGAATGCCTTGTTCGCATAAGCAATACGCTGCTGGAATTGCAATTGGACATCGTTTTCATCCCCATTGGCAAAAGTACCCTTAGTCATTTTAAGAGCGACCACAGATTCCCCGCGCTCTTTCTCCAACTTCGAATTGAAAGTTTTATCTTTCACCAGTAGATTCAATACGTTCAAAACGCGATCATACCTTGCCAGGGGCAAATCTTCCGGCGGCTCAACCACCTCGAAATCAGTGAGTGCGTGAATACTTTCGTTTGTTCGACTATCCACAACATCCAGATCGATATAATACTTACCAGGTTTGAACTTCCTGACATCCACAGAAGAAGTGATCCCCTTTCCGTTTTTGGCCAGGAGAAAACTATCCGAAAAAGTATGAATAATTTCCCTTCTTTTATCTTTGACAGAATATTTCACAATCACCGAACGTGAATTATCAGTTTTGTCATAGCTCGCATTATAGACTTCAAAATAAAAATGTGCTTTCAGATGAATATCCCCAAAAATTCTGCACGGATGCGCAATTATTTTTTTCCCGTTTTTCATTTCAACTGTCATTGAATCTGCATTTTCAATAACAGAAGCAACCTCAATATCGCTTAATGCCAGCTCATTGGATGGAAATTTACGTACATCGAGATTCGTTTTATGTTCGAATGTATTATCCGTTACTTCATCCGTGAAAAGGAAATGCAGTGTATAAGGAGCGGGCTTTACCCCGAAATTGAATTGAATGGTTTTTTTCTCGGTTTCCGCGGTGGTCAATGAATAGAAGGATTCGAAGAACGAACGGCTTTCTGCAGATTCTGCAACAAAAACGCCTTCATCGTTGTAAAGCGCTGCAATTAATTCTATTTGGGCCAGATAACCACTATCATTTTTTACAAAGTGTAAATCAGCGTTTGAAAACTGACAATAAAGTTCAAGCCTGGTTTGACTGGTATCTTCGCCCATAAAATTCGCATAATCAAGCTGAAATACTTTCTCGTCATTGGCAAAGCCCTGGCTTATTACGAAAAAAATACTCAGGAAGGCAAAAAATAAATGGAAATGTCTGAAATAGTGAATCCGAAAATTACGCATAATTTCACCCGTTAAATATCGAGGTTCTATTCTAAATTGTGTGGGTAATTTTAAATTAGTCAAAAACTAACCACAGAGCACGCTGAGAATGCACAGAGTTCCCGGAGTTTTTTTAATTTGAAAAGCTTTGTGACAACAATTTTTTGATCGAAAAGACATCGGTTTTTCAGAATTATAAAGATTCAACGATAACTTCTTTTTAACCTCGATTATTCATATTATATTACTAAAGGTATCGAGATAACCTGAATGGTGCTGAATTTAGAGAGTAGTACATTTTTACGTCTAAAACTGACTTTTAAATGAATTGATAATTCAATTTGATAATAATCAAGTAATTGAATCAATTTTATTATAATTACATGAATAATTCAGGTTAAATACGTGAGGATACAGTTATCAAAAATATCAAGTTGAACTTAACTATTTTAATTCGTGTTTTTTTCCTTAGCAATCTTTGCTTTCCATTGCGTCCTTGCGGTAAATCTTTTTTACACACACGGATATGATTAGAACCAATATCGATAATATTCGCCGTTACTCTCAATAAATATCGGCACTTTGAACAGTCACTTTAATTCTGAATTTTTTTTAAAATTTATAAAATTATATGAAACTTTATTTGTTTTATTCCGTTTTATTTTATGACTATCAGTCATTTAATTAATTATTGTTTATTTCTTATATGGTCGCACACAAAAAAGGTTGGCTTATGGGTATCTCAGACAGAAAAAAACGCGAAAAAGAAAAACGACGAAATGACATCATTGACGCCGCTGAAAAAGTATTCTTCTCGAAAGGCAAAGCTCAATCGACGATGGATGATATTGCTGAAGAGGCAGAACTGAGCAAGGGCACATTATATCTTTATTTTAAAAGCAAAGAAGATCTCTATCTGGCTATCAACATACGTGGGCTTCATATTCTTGAAGATATTTTCAAAAACTCTGTCAAAGAAGTTGAAACCGGATTGGATAAAGTAAGAGCCATTGGACGCGCTTACTACAGGTTCTCACAAGAATATTCAGATTATTTCAATGCACTCATGTATTTTGATTCCGCTGAAATGACGCAATCACATGATAATATCAACGAAACAGAATGGATTCACAAAGAACTCGACCCCCTCGATATTTTGATTGATGCCATCAGGCAGGGCCACAATGATGGTTCCATTCAAAAAAAATATGATCCGGTAAAAACCTCGGTCATCTTATGGGGACAGTCCACCGGAATTATTCAGCTTCTATTGGCAAAAGGTGAACATTTGCAGGAAGAACACGGCATCGACATGAAAGAATTGATCGAATATTATTTTGATACGATAATTGAATTCTTGGCAAATTAGAAAAATAACAGGTAAATTATTCCAACAGTTTCAGGAGAATATTCATGTTAAAACATTTCATTATATCCGTATTTTTCATCATACCAAACGCCCTTTTCGGTCAACACGCAGTATTGGATAGTTACGTGCAGCAGGGACTTGAAAGCAATCTTGGTTTGAAACAGAAAAATTTTTCATTGCAAAAAAGCATGTATGCTTTGAGGGAAGCGCGAGCATTATTTCTTCCCAATGTTTCCATTGAAGCGCGCTATTCCAGGGCGGATGGAGGCCGATTGATTGAAATACCGGTCGGTGATTTGGTCAACCCGATATACCGCACCTTGAACCAATTGCTATCCAGTGTGGGGCAGCCGGCGAATTTCCCCGAAAATATTCCGAATGAGAGCGTGCCATTCCTTCGTGAGGAAGAACACGAAACAAAAATTCGGATTGTTCAACCCATCTTTCAACCTTCGATTTATTACAATTATAAAATTAAGAAGAACATGCATGAAATTAAACAGTCAGAATTGGCAATTTTCAAACAGCAAATGAGGGCTGATATAAAAACATCCTATTTCAATTTTCTGAAAACCAAACAGATCGTTTTTCTTCTTGAAAAGACCCGAAATTTATTAGAAGAAAATCTGCGGGTCAGCGAAAAACTTTTTCAAAATGGCAAGGCTACCGAAGACGTCATTTTTCGTTCTCAGGCCGAAATGGCGGATTTAGATCAGCAGCTCACTGAAGCCCGAAATAACAGAGAGCTGGCAGCATCGTATTTCAACTTTCTGCTCAATCGTCCGCTCGATAGCGAAATTCGAATCGACGAAGATATTGATTTCCCTGATGAACATGCAAATCTCTGTGCGTCTCAAACATTGGCGCTCAACAATCGACAGGAATTCAGGAAACTGGAACACGCCATTAATATCGCCAAAGGAAATAGCGCCATCGCAAAGAGTACTTTTTTACCGGGACTTTCCGGGGTATTCGACTACGGGTATCAGGGCGAGAAATATCGTTTTACCAGCGACGATGATTATTGGATGGCTTCCCTTGTTTTGCAATGGAATCTGTTCAGCGGTTTTAAAAATCATTCTCAAAAACGACAGGCAGACATGCAAAGGAACGAACTGGAAACTCAATTTGCGGAATTGCAGCAAAAAATTAAGCTCCAGGTACAGGAAGCATTCAACAAAATGATTGTTGCAAAAAAAGCGATTGACTCTGCCAGGAAAAGAATGACCAGCGCAGAAAAATCATTCCAGATCATCAGTAAAAAATACAGGCAAGGGATGGTCCCTCAAATTGAATACCTGGACGCGCGAACAACGTTGACAAACGCGGAAGTGAATGAAATTATTGCAGCCTATGATTACTATATAAAACATGTTGAATTTGATCGGATTATAGCAAATTAATAAAATTCAACAACTTTTCACATTTCAACATTCAAATGGAGCTTACGATGAAAACAAAAATAACATTTTTAGGGATTACTTTCTTTATCATCACGTTTATTTTAATGTACGTTTCTATCAATCTATCCAAACCACAGGAAACAGATCAAACCGATTCCATTGCGGTTAAAACAACCGTCGTAAAAGAGGGCGAGGTCTCCATCCCTGTTCACACCAGCGGGAAACTTGCCTCCCATTCTGAGAAAAAATTGTCATTCAAGATTGGGGGAATCATCGACCAGATATTTGTTGGTGAAGGTCAAAAGGCGAGTAAAGGACAGGTTCTGGCCAAACTGGATCAATCAGAAATCAAAGCGCAGGTGACGCAGGCAAAACGCAGTTTTGAAAAAGCGCAGAGAGATTTTGAACGCGTTCAGAAATTGTATGCGGACAGCGTTGCCACACTGGAGCAATACCAGGATGTGAAAACAAGGCTGGATATTGCACAAGCGAACCTCGAAATTGCAGAATTCAATTTTCAATATTCTGAAATACGCGCGCCACAATCCGGCAGGATACTGAAACGACTTGTCGAGGAAAACGAATTGATTGGCGCCGGGGTGCCGGTCTTTATTTTTGGTTCAACTGCGCAAAACTGGATTGTCCGCGCCGGCGTGGCTGACAGAAACATTATTCGCTTGCAAATTGGCGATTCCGCCCGCGTTCAATTCGATGCCTATCCGGATTTTTCATTTTCCGGCAGTGTCTCTGAAATCGCAGAATTCGCTGATCCCATGAGCGGTACATTCGAGGTGGAAATTGAAATCAGCCGCCCTGAACAAAAACTCATATCCGGATTTGTGGCCAGTATCGATATTTTTCCGCAACAGAACCAGCGGTTTTCCATGATTCCCATCGAGTCGCTGGTGGAAGGCGAAGGACGAAACGGCTTTGTCTATCGCCTGTCCGATGAAAAAAAATTCGTAGAAAAGACACCTGTCATCATCGACTATATTTTGGCCAATGAACTTGCTGTTTCGCAGGGGCTCTCATCCGGCGACATTGTAATTACAGACGGCGCATCATATCTGTCAGATGGAGCGCATGTTCAAGTAACAGAACAATAATTTTATCCTGGACTTTGATATTTTCAAAATCTGCAAATGTCTATTCATTAAATCACCATTGAAAGAAAATTTTAAATTGAAGGCTGTACCATGCGATTACCAAAAATAGCCATAGAAAATCACCAGTTTACTATCATTGTATTTACAACGTTAGTATTAATTGGCATTGTATCATACATTACCATGCCGCGTTCTGAAGATCCCCAGGTATCGCCTCCGGGTTCCAGCATTATCGTGCTTTACCCGGGCGCCAATCCGGCTGACCTGGAACAACTTATCATCGATCCCATCGAAGAAGTGATTCACGAGCTGGACGATATAAAGCTCCTCAATTCTGAAATGGAAGATGGTCTGGCCACCATTTACGTGGAGTTCAACATTGGCTCTGATCCGGACAAAAAATATTCGGATGTCGTACAAAAAGTGAACAGCGTGCGCCATCAATTGCCGCAGGATATTTTCAGCCTTGAAATGCTCAAATGGAGCATTTCCGATGTCAATATATTACAATTAGCTCTTGTTTCTGATTCAGCCGCTTACAGTGCCCTGGAATATGAGGCCGAACAACTAAAGAGCGATTTGGAGAAAGTTGCCGGTGTCAAGCGGGTTAAAACCTGGGCTTTTCCACAGCAGGAAGTGAGAGTTTCCGTTAACCTGGAAAAACTGGCGCAAAAAAGAATGTCTCTCAACCAGATTATTCAGGGGATTCAAAGCGCAAACGCCAACATTCCCGGCGGCCATATTGATATCGGGAAAAAGCGATTCAACATTCAAACCAGCGGCGATTACCAGACCCTGCGCGATATCGAAAATACGATCATTCATTCCAGCGGAACGAAAATTGTCCGCCTCCAGGATATCGCTGATGTACAGATGGACTATGAAGACAATAAACATCTCGCCAAATTCGATGGCCGACGTGCTGTTTTCGTTACCGTCACCCAGAAAGAACGCACCAATATTCTCAGTATTATGAAGGGAATTCAATCTAAAATCGATACGTATGAAGCAAATTTGCCAAAAAATATTGAAATCCATTCTGTCATCGACCAGTCCGAAAGTGTGGCTTCCCGCTTAAACAGTTTTTTCTCGAATTTACTCCAGGGTGTGGTGCTGGTCGGTATCGTCATATTTTTGGCGCTGAGTTTTCGGGCATCGCTCATTGTGATGATCGCCATCCCAATTTCATTTCTGATCGGCATTGGTTTTCTGGATATGAGCGGATACGGGCTCGAACAAATGTCCATTGCCGGCCTGGTCATAGTGCTGGGAATTTTAGTGGACAACGCCATTGTCGTCACAGAAAATGTTTCGCGATTTCTGAAAATGGGGCACAGACACGAGGAATCGGCCATACTGGGAACCGAGCAGATTGCCTGGCCCATTGTCAGCGCAACAGTAACAACCGTGCTTGCATTTGTCCCCATGATGATGATGGGAGATGTCACAGGCGAATTCATCCGCAGTATGCCCGTGACTGTTGTATTTACACTAACCGCATCACTTTTGGTGGCGCTGACGCTGACGCCCTATCTTTCCAGCAAATTTCTGAAAATTGAAAAAATCGAAATAGAAACCCGCGTTCAGAAAGCGCTCAGCTACCTCATTGAATCGCCCTATCGCAAGACTCTGGATTTTGCGCTCAGAAGACGGAAGCTTTTGATTCTTTTATCAATAGTCGTTTTTGTTTTAAGCCTTGCGCTCTTTCCGCTGGTCGGTGTTAGTTTTTTTCCAAAGGCAGAAAAGCCCCAACTCATAATTAACATTGAAACGCCACAAGGCACAAGTCTGGATCGAACCAATGAGATAACCCTCGAGGTGGAAAACATATTAACGTCTCGAGAAGATCTGAAACATTATGCAGCGAATATCGGCCGAAGCAATCCGCGAATTTATTACAATATTATTCCGAAACATGAATCAAGCAACCATGCACAGCTCGTGGTAAAACTAAAAGAAATAAATTCCGATGAAATGGCCGGGCTTGTTGCTAATTTACGACAGGAATTTTCCCAAATCTCCGGAGCGCGTGTGGAAGTAAAAGAACTGGAACAGGGGCCGCCCGTGGAAGCGCCTGTTGCCATAAAAATTCTGGGTGAAAATCTGAATACTCTGAAAAACATTGCAGGAAACGCAGAAGAAATGATTCGCACCACGTCAGGCACGGTCAATATCAATAATCCGCTGAGCACGACCAAAACCGACCTACACGTGAAAATTAACAGAGAAAAGGCAGGCATGTATGGAGTGCCATTATTTGAAATTGACAAAACCGTTCGCGCCAGCCTCGCCGGGCTGACGGTCTCTCAATTCAGAGACAACAATGGTAAAGAATATAATATCGTGCTTCGCCTTCCGTTTCATGAAAAATTGTCAATTGAAGATTTCAACAAAATTTATGTTACTTCGGTGACCAGCGCCCCAATTCCATTGAGCCAACTGGCTTCAATCGAATTCAAATCGAGTCCATTGCAAATTACGCATTACAATCTCGAGCGCAATGTCAATCTCACGGCTGACGTGCTCTCCAACTATTCTGTCGATAAAGTGACCAAAAATATTATCGCAAAACTGGATAATTACAATTGGCCCAAGGGCTATCGATACGAAATCGGGGGAGAACTGGAGAGTCGTGAGGAATCTTTTGGCGGACTATTCAGGGCGGTTCTCATTGCTTTGTTAGGGATTTTTGGGGTGCTCGTGCTGCAGTTTCGCTCATTCACCCAGCCGCTCATTGTTTTTTCAGCAATCCCCCTTGCCGTAATCGGTTCCATCATCGCGCTGCTCATCACCGGCTATAGTTTTTCATTCACTGCATTTATCGGCCTGACCAGCCTTGTGGGAATTGTGGTGAATAATTCCATAATTTTAGTGGATTACACCAACAGACTCCGCAAAGAAGGGATGGACATCATCCCTGCTCTCAAAGAAGCCGGAGAAACGCGTTTCCGACCGATTGTGTTCACAACAGCAACAACCATCGGCGGGCTGCTGCCGCTTACACTCCTGGGCGGAACGTTGTGGGCGCCAATGGGCTGGACCATCATCGGTGGATTGTTTGCATCGACATTTTTGACATTGATTGTCGTGCCGGTGCTCTATAAAATTTTCACCAAAATTGAGTAAGGCCATATCGACAAAATTCGAAAAACGAACCTGTGATTTTCAATACTACATAGTCAAATTAGAAATTGTCTCGAAATATAGAGCAATTCTCTACCGCCATTGTCATTCCCGCATGCCTTTAGCCTGGATTATTCATTGTAATGCATTAAGGAATCCAGATAGCCTGAATGGTGCTTC
>CAZSBG010000035.1:0-53861 GCA_964605145.1 uncultured Cytophagia bacterium
CATTCAGGCTACCTGGATTCCTTAATGCATTACAATGAATAATCCAGGTTAGCAATATGATATGAATAATCGATGATAAATATTTCTCCTCAAACTTAAAATTTTTATCTCTATGAATCTTCGAGAATATCAGGCCAAAAAAATATTCGAAAAATATGGGTTGGCAATTCCTTCCGGACGCATCGCCGAAGAGCCTGTCCAGGTCGAAGCGATCGTTCGGAATTTCTCAGGCCCGGTTGTTATAAAGCCTCAAATGGGATTCAAAAAACGGGGAAAACTGGGCCTCATCAAATTTGCTGACATGCCGGAACAGGCGAGGGCGGAAAGCGAAAAGCTGTTCCACCGTGAGGTAAAAGGTGAACGCATCCAAACTTTGCTCATCGAACAAAAACTGGAAATCGCCAGAGAGTTTTATATAGCCGTGACAGTCGACTATTCCCTGCGTCAACCGGTTATCATTCTCAGCAAACAGGGCGGTGTAGACATCGAGGAACTTGCCATAAACGCGCCGGATCAATTGCTCAAAATTCCTGTCAATCCTCTGACAGGCCCGTCGGACGATGCGTTTCAAAAGATAAATAATTTCCTCAATCCGAGTTTTTCTCAAATCATCCGAATTGTCCATAAAATTTTTACAGAACTGGATGCTGAGCTTCTCGAGATCAATCCATTGATCGAATCACGGAATGGCGACTACGTGGCAGCCGATGCTGTTTTAAACATCAACGATGATTCTCTTTTTCGACACGAAAAAATTGCCGCACTCAAAAACGAGTGGGGAATCAGCGATCCCATTGCGGATGAAGCTTCAGCCAATAGCTGGACCTACATCGATCTCCCGGGCGATATTGCCATCCTGTCCAGCGGCGCAGGACTTACAATGACCATTCTCGATCTGATTCATTTTTCCGGCGGCTCTGCCGCAAATTTTTTGGACACCGCCCAAATCGATGAACAGGGAATTTACAAAGCGTTCGATCTTCTCACCCGGGCAAAAAAACCCAAAGCCTTTCTTGTCAATATTTTTGCAGGATTGAACCGCTGCGACAGCCTGGCACACGGCATTCATTCTTTCATTTCGGATCATCCATTAGACGCGCCTGTGGTTGTTCGAATGGTCGGGAACATGGAATGCGAAGGCCATGAAATTCTCAGAAAAGCAGGCATCGAACCGGTGACCGCGCTGGAAGATGCCGTCGAACGCGTGGTAGAATTATCAAAAGTCGGTACCGCATGAGTATTATTATCAATTCAAACACTCGTCTGGTTGTTCAGGGAATAACCGGCAATGCTGCTCAGCATCACACGAAACTGATGCTGGACTACGGAACTAACATCGTCGCCGGCGTTCGACCGGGCGCCGGGGGAACATCTGTTCACGGCGTCAAAGTATTTGATACCGTATCAGAAGCCGTTGACCGGCACAACGCCAACACGTCCATTTTATTCATCCCGGCGAAAGTCATGAAACAGGCTGCATTCGAAGCGCTCGAGGCCGGTATCCAAACGCTGGTGATGGTTTCTGAACATATCCCCCTGCACGACACCATGTCGATCATCGCAAAGGCGAAAGTCCACTCGGCCAGAGTCATTGGCCCGAATACACCTGGTTTAATTTCGCCATCAGAACCATGCAAGGTCGGATTTGTTCCCTCGAATTATTACATCCCTGGCCCGGTTGGCGTTGCATCGCGAAGCGGAACGCTCACCTACGAGATCGTCTCCCGCCTCACGCTTGCCGGGATTGGCCAGAGCACCTGCATCGGCATTGGGGGCGATCCCATCATCGGTTCATCTTTCTCTGAAATTCTGTTATTATTTGAAAAGGACCCCTCAACCCGGGCTGTCCTGCTCATTGGAGAAATCGGCGGTACAATGGAAGAAGAAGCAGCCCAACTTGTTGAAAATGGCGACATTACCAAACCTGTCATCGCCTACGTAGCCGGACGAACGGCACCGAGCGATAAAAAGATGGGACACGCAGGCGCGATTATCGCCGGGAACCGCGGCACCATTTCCAGCAAACTCGAGGCCTTCGGACGCGCGTCCATTCCAGTCGCTGCAGTTCCGGCCGAGGTTGTTCCGCTTATAAAAAAATCGCTTGGCAAATGAATGCTCTGGCGCTTTCTCCAATAAAAACAATGTTCATTCCATCCTCATTCACCTAACCTGAAAAAGCCAGAGTCAAAAAAGAAATAGAACGCTGATTAACGCCGATCTTCACAGATTCTTAATCAGTTTAAATGCGCCGAAGGACGCATCTGCCTTTGGCATGATCAACGCAGTAGGTCCGCCATCTTTTAGGCGAATCATCAGTGTCTACCGGCGCCTGGCTATATGGGAATCGATGTATAATCACTATCACAATCGCAAGGGCCATGATATGCCCTATACAGTTGCTATTCTGAACGCCCCGGAATACAGACCGGAGGGATATTGCCGATATCGGGGTTTCAGCACGCTTTTGTTTTATAACTTGGGTGAGCGATAATTGCGCGAGGAAGCTCCCTATATTGGCCCCAATTATGGTATTTTTGTTTTACTATCCCTCAAAGGGATTGAGAATAACCATATCCCTAATTTTTTGATTATGCTGTAAATCTACTGAATACATAATGTTACAACCGCTTTGAAGCGCAGCAGCAATAATTAAAGAATCATAAAACGAATAGCGCCAACTTTCCTTGATTTCCAGCGCATCTTTGTAAAGATCAATATTGGAAAATATTTCGCATAATGGTTCCAAAACAGCTGTCAAATATTTTTCGCAATCGTTCGCTGTTAGCGGAGCCGAGAATTTTTGAGTTGCCACATTCATAAATTCCTGAATTACCTGAAAACTGATACAACCCTTATAGTCCTGAAGCGCGTCTCCAATGAGCTTCTTGGCAATTTGCTGTTTGAACAAATCAGATGCGTCAAATGAATAAATTAAAATATTCGTATCGAGAAAATACTTATCTTTCATTTAGTTCTTCCCTCGAAAATTTACGGCCAGGGTCTGCGTAATTCAGCGCTTCCATCAAATTCTGGTATCGAGAAGCATTTCTATCTGAAATAACATATTTTTTTAACCAGCGACGAAAATTTTCATTGAGTGTCGTTTTCTCCCGATGCGCTTTTTCCCGCGCTTTTTTTATGAGCTCTTCTTCAGCACTAAGTGTGATATTTTTTAACATAGTTTAAACCTTTCAAAAAATAATTTTACACTACATCAGTGTACACTAATATACATAAATCATATTTGAAAAGCAATAAAAAAATCTAATCATCTACCGTGATTCCAGTTTTTTTAAATATCAGTCACAGCTTCACTTAAAAAACAACCTGCCTCAAAATTTTCTTGACATTATCATATAAAAATTGTATACTATTCCACTTTTTAGCACCGCGGGTTATCCAAAAAACAAGCAGGATAACCCTTTTTATTTACTTATGTGGAGGACAACATGGAGCGGCTTTCAAAGTTGTGGAAACGAGGAAAGGATTTTTTAGGTGTGGAGTATCCCATTATGGCCGGGGCTATGACGTGGATTTCCGATTACAGACTGGTCACCACGGTCTGCAATCACGGCGCTTTTGGCTGCATGGCCGCCGGGAATATGCCGCCCGATCTATTTTCACAGGAAATTGACAAAATACGGGAAATGACAGATAAACCATTTGCAGTAAACCTGATTACCATCGCGCCAAATTATAAAGAACATCTTAAAATAGCGGCCGCAAAACAGGTCCCGTTCATTATTTTTGCAGGAAGCTTTCCCCGCGGTTCGGAAATCAAAATCGCCAAAGAAAGCGGTGCAAAGGTGATGGCTTTTGCCTCGAACGAATCCATAGCCAATCGTATGATCAACTCCGGCGTGGATGCATTGATGCTGGAAGGCAGCGAAGCCGGCGGACATATTGGCCACGTTTCGCTGACGATTCTGTTACAGCAGGTTCTGTTCGCGGTTCAAGATATTCCGATTTTTGTCGCCGGCGGAATAGCCACAGGCCGCTTGATGGCCCACCTTTTGCTCATGGGCGCCAGCGGCATTCAAATGGGAACGCGGTTCGTAATGACCGAGGAGTGCAGCGTGCATTCCAAATTTAAAGAGGCATTCATCCGAGCAAAGGCCCGCGACGCCATTGCCACACCTGCAGTGGGATCGGAGTTGAACGTCGTCGCTGTTCGCGCCATCCGGAACAGAGGCATGAATGATTTTGCCAATCTGCAAATGGATTTGATTCGAAAAAACCGGGCCGGTGAAATTACCAAAAAAGACGCCCAGTATGAGGTGGAGAACTACTGGGTTGGCGCCCTGAGAAATGCGGTTCAGGATGGTGACATCGATACCGGCTCTCTCATGGCCGGGCAAAGCGTGGGGTTGGTCAATAAAATTCAAACCATGCGGGAAATGCTGGATGAATTTATCCGCGAAGGAGAACAGGAGCTGGAACGCATTTATGAGCGCATTGGCTGTGAATCCGCTTAATAGTGATTATAGCTTGTAAATCACTTTGGTATATTTGAAAATACTTATCTTTCGAGTGCTTTACTAATTCACAACAATTCTACAAAATGAGAGGGATTTCATGAAACGTTCGATACTAAAAATATTAATTTCTTTAGGAATTCTTATCGCTCTGCTGGTCTTGTATCTGGGCTATCTATTTTTGAATTCTTCAACGATTTCCAGCGGGGACCCCATTACCGAATATGATCAACCGACCTCTGCACTGCTTGTCATTGATATCCAGGAAGGGACCACCGGCGAAAAGTCGATCACAGACGGCTACATCCAGCAGGCGGACTCTTTCATTCAATCCGTAAACAATGTAATTGAATGGGCTGATTCATCTTCCATGCCGGTTGCCTATATCTATCATGAAACAACAAACTGGTTGCTGAACCTGGCTACAAAAAATGTACTGGCCCAGGGCAGCCCCGGCGCCAAAATTGATCAGCGAATCAACATAACCAGCGACAATCTATTTTCCAAACACAAAATGGATGCATTCAGCAATCCGGCATTGAATGAATTTCTCACAAATCACAAGGTGAAGGCTCTCTACGTTGTGGGACTCGACGCTGCTTACTGCGTGAACAAAACGGTTTTCGCCGCTAAGAACAGGGGCTATCAGATATTCGTCATTGAAGATGCAGTCATTTCGGATAAGCCTTCCAAAAAGCAGGAAATGATTGAAAAATATCAGTCCGAGGGCATGCAAATCATTCAATCGGACGATATTCTTTTCTCCGAGTCGGAAGAGGAACAGGAAATTTAAATGCTGCATAATTGCTGAAATACCATTCAGGCAGAGCGCCAGGGAATCTTTACCCGGCTCGTTGCCCCCCTATTTTGATGAAATCGAGATATAGAACTTTCACCGCGAGAAAATTTCTATGAAAACAAAACATCAGTCAACGATTATCGCCTTAATCTTGATCATGACGATTATTTTTCTGGAACCAATTATTAAAAAGGAAATCCTCATGGCTCAGTCTCGTTACAAAGACTATTATCCAAAACTCAATCGCTTCTATTCAGATAAACCTCTGGGCGCTATTGTTGAATCCGGCAAAACCACTTTTCGGCTTTTCGCGCCTAATGCAAAATCTGTTATTCTGGTGACATTTTCACGTTACGATGAAGTTGAGGGGATGGAATATCCCATGAAAAAAAATGAAGACGGTGTCTGGGAAATTCACTTGGACGGAGAGCTCTATGGCGCTTATTACGGTTATCGCGTCGATGGCCGGACCGCTAAATCCAATATGTTTGATCCTTCGAAAATAATCGCTGATCCCTACTCCAAAGCGGTTGTGACCCAAAACCATTATCTTCATCCTGCCAAATCGATTATTTTAAAATCGGATTACGACTGGGAAGGTGACACATGGATTGAAACGCCAGTTCGGGATTTAATCATCTACGAAATGCACGTGCGCGATATTACGGTTCATTCCAGCGCCGGCGCTGAGAAGCCAGGCACTTATTTGGGAATGATTGAAGAAGGCAAGACCGGAGGAATCGATTATTTGCTTGATTTGGGCATCAATGCGGTAGAGCTGCTGCCATGTCATGACTTTGGAAATATTGAAGTTCCGTACAAAGATAAAACTGCACCGGTCTACAATACCTGGAATCCGTACGAGCGGAATCACTGGGGTTACATGACTTCATATTTTTTTGCGCCGGAATCGTATTACGCGTCCGGCGGCACAATGAAACGGGGAGAATACATTGGCAAAAACGGCCAGCAGGTGAATGAATTCAAAGACATGGTGAAAGCGCTGCATAAAAAGGGAATTGCAGTCATCATGGACGTTGTTTACAATCATGTATCCCAGTACGACCTGAATCCTTTTAAATACATTGACAAGAAATATTATTTCAGGCTCAATTCAAAAAGAAATTTTTTGGCGAAGAGCGGATGCGGAAACGATTTTATGACGGAACGCCCTATGGCGAGGCGCCTGATTTTGGACAGCATTAAATACTGGATGACCGAATATCACATCGACGGATTTCGGTTCGACCTGGCATATTTGATCGACGAAGAGACATGCAAACAGATTATTGAAGAAGCCCGAAAGATCAATCCCAATGTGTATATCATTGCAGAGCCCTGGGGCGATGGTTACGCCCCGGCCGAGTTCTCCAAATTGGGCTGGGCTGCATGGAACGATAAATTCCGCAATGGCGTCAAGGGGCAGAATCCCAAAAATAATCTGGGATTCATCTTTGGTTCCTGGGAAAGAGAAAACAATCCTCAAACCGTTCGCAGCTATGTTTCAGGCTCAACTGTGCACGATAGCGGCTTGTTCCAAAAGCAGGAGCATTCCATCAATTACCTCGAATCCCACGACGATTACACGTTCGGCGATTTCGTGCGTTTGGGTGTGAAGGCGGTGAGGCCGGATCAGCGAATTGTCAACATGGTCGATCATGTGCGGCTGACCGACCGACAGTTGAAAATTAACAAGCTGGGCGCACTATTTTTATTCGTCTCCCAGGGCGGGGTGATGATACATCAGGGACAGGAATTTGCCCGCAGCAAGGTGATTGCGCCCACAACCAGACCTGACACGAATCAATACAAAATCGACCACAACAGCTATGACAAAGATAACGAAACGAACTGGATCAACTACAATCATAAATTATTGAACCGGGAATTATTTGATTATTACAAAGGATTGATTCGCCTGCGGAAGTCTTTTCCCGGTTTTCGCAGATCAGCGAGAAGCGATATTCAGTTTTTAGAGAATGGAAACGAGTTCGGGCTGGGATTTTGGATAGATAATAAATCATCCGGCGATGATCATAAACTTCTGGTTTTGATGAATAGCCATTCAGAAGACGCGATTAATTTTTCTTTGCCTGAAGATAACTGGTCTATAATTACGAATGGAGACATCGCCGGCACAGACATAATACGCGGTAATGTGTTCGGCGAATTAAGCGTCCCTGCAACCACAGGGGTCATCCTCATTCAATAAAGATTGTGATGCTAAATTAAACTGTGCGGCCAATGGCCCAGGCAATGACTTTCAATTCTTCCATCAACCGCTGGAATTGATCCGGGAGCAGCGATTGCGGCCCATCAGACACGGCTTTTTCCGGTTCGTGATGCACTTCGATGATCAATCCATCCGCGCCGGCAGCCACAGCAGCGCGCGCCATGGGCGCCACGTGATCGCGTTTCCCGGTACCGTGACTGGGATCGCCGATAATGGGCAAATGGCTCAACTTCTTCACCACCGGGATGGCTGAAATATCCATTGTATTTCGGGTAAATTGTTCGAACGTACGAATGCCTCGCTCGCAGAGGATCACGTCGTAATTTCCCCCGGACATAATATACTCTGCCGCCATTAAAAATTCCTGTATCGTGGCTGACATACCGCGCTTCAACAGCACAGGTTTATTGGTTTTGCTCAACGCCCGCAGCAGCGAAAAATTCTGCATGTTGCGCGCACCCACCTGGAATATATCCACATATTCATAGATTTCATCCAGTTGGTTCGGTTCCAGAATTTCCGTGATGATGGGCAGGTGGAATTCGTCAGCAACCGTTCGCATAATTTTCAGGCCTTCCAGACCCATTCCCTGGAACGCATACGGCGATGTCCGCGGCTTAAACACTCCGCCCCGAAGTATGGTTGCCCCGGCCTGGGACACGGCTTTCGCAATTTCGTAAATTTGCTCCTCTCCCTCAACAGCACAGGGACCGGCCATCACAACAATCCGATCGCCGCCCAATTCAAGCCCGTTAAATTTTATAATGGAATTATCATTCTGGAACGTGCGGCTGCACAATTTGTATGGCTCCATAATTCGAACCGCATTGAGCACCCCATCCATATTTTCAAAAAAGCTGAACTCCACGTTTCCTGTATCACCAAGCGCGGCCAGAATGGTGCGAATGGCACCATTCACGCGGTGGATTTTCAAATTATTGGATTCCAGTTTCTGCTCCACAGCGTCAATCTGTTCAGCAGTGGCGTCGTCTTTCATTACGATTAGCATTTTATATTTCCTTTTCCTGTAAAGTTCGGCATGATTCAATAATTATTTTGAAAATTGATTCTATATTTTTTTCGTTCAGTGGACCAGAATTTTTTTCCTGAACTTTATTGATAACTTCCATTTCCCGACGGGCATTGTAAACCGGTAAACCCTCCTCATGTTTTTTTCCCCCGATCTCCAAGCTCACGACAGCTCTCTCGTTCAACAATTTGACGAGCGCTGAATCTATGTCATCAATTTTATCTCGTAATTCCCTTAATTTTCCGTCCATTATATTTTTCCCTGAAAGATATTACCGGTCAATTTAAAGTGAAACAATTTTCATACCGATAGAGTAAATCACCGGTAAGTTACTATTAAATTTTGTGATGCTGTTTTTTCTATTCCGACCTATATTTATCATTTTGATATTTTAATATATACAATACGAACCTACATCTCATTATGAGAAAGATTATTTCTAAAAGTTCATTTTATACCGGATCAAAAATCATCCCATCAGTTATCTGTAATTTTTTTAATCCAAAAAAAACCCGCTGCCTTTTTCCGCAGCGGGCTATAATGCAAGATTATGATATTTTTATAAAATACATGTCCTCCCACTGCTATGGCGCGGATAATAATAGTAAAAATAAAAAATGCTGATAAATATTTTATACATTACTTTGTGCATGAGAGGTTTTTCTCCTTCTGAAAGAATATTGAGATAATATAATAATATTTTTGACGATGTCAAGTAAAATTTTCATTTTTCGTAAATACGAACTATAACGACTCGAAAACCCAAAGGTTCATTAATTGACTTCAATTTCGTCTTCGGTTTTTTTTAGAATGAATGTGCCCATGAAGATCGTCTACGTGAAAACCGCTTCAGTTTCTCTTCATCCAAATTTTAAAATACAAAAATGAATTTACAGGATACAAGTATTTTTCAATCACCGATTCGCGATTTCTTCAAGAATTTTTACGGCCTGGGTATCCCGACTCCGGCCCAGAATCCTCACTGCTTTTTTCCTGACGTAAACATTTTTATCGGATTTTGCCACCTGTCCCAGAAGCTCAATTGTTTTTTCAGCATCCAAATGATAACGTAACAGATTGATTGCTTCGTAACGCACCGCAGGGCTTTTACTGTCCCTGAAAATCTTTTCAACAACTGGCAGCACCTCTTCTGCCGGCTTTCGTTTCATCGACCGAAGCGCCGATATTTTTAACTGCTCGTTATCGCTCAGATCCCGGTACATGGAAGTCGACGCGCCATGATACTCAAATTCGAATCCATCCAGGTCGAATTCAGGCATTACAATCTCAGGCATATCAAAATCAATCGGAGGAATATCGACATGGATATCCGGAATGAGTGGAATCTCGACATGAATTGGCGGAACATGAGGCATTACAAAATGCATTTCCGGGATATGGATATGTTCCAGATGGCTCAGTGAAAGTTCCAAATGTTCGAGCGAAGCCTCCAATCCATTCATGTCCAACTCGATTTCAGGAATTTCAACGGCCTCAATTTCAGCGTGATGATTCTCGATAATGATCTTTGACTTCTTTATTTTTTTATCCTTTTGGTCCTGGGCAAAGAGATAAGAAATCGCTGCCAGGCAAAGTGCAATGCCTAAAACAAAAACAAATGTGCGCTGTTTCATCGGAACCTCCTGTTTTAAATCAGTGGTGTTGAAATTTTATTAATCCGCGGAACACGCAAAAAAACACAAAAAATTAAAAGCTTTGTTTCGCGTGTTCCGTAAGGAAATCTTTATTCTATTTTTTTCAATTAATTTCTAATTTACAATCCAAGCCAATACGTCATTTTAACCATAAAAATATTGTCCACATCCGCATCCAAAAGACGACTCATGGAATTTCTGAATCGAAATTCACCGAAGTCCTCGTAATCTGCCCGGGATTGGGTCCAGACAAAATAGAGCGTGGAACCGGGTTGATATTCCCACCGCAGAACCGCGTTCCCCCGCAGAGATTTGAAATTGAAGTCCGGATTGGAAAAACTGATCGGTTCGGCCGGGCCGGGACCATCCGGATCGGCAACATAATTTTCCTCATCGAACGTGGATTCTCCCTCTCCGTACACATTGAAATCATACGATTTTGGCCGGGCTAATTCTTTAAAATCATAGTAATCCCCGGACGAGATGAGCGACTGCGCATAAAGCTGCAATGTCAATTTTGGCGTAAACGTCCAGTTGAGCCGAATGCTGGCCGCTACGGTTTTTTGATCCAATTGCCCGAACACATAGCGAGTTCCGAAAGTTTCAGTTGCAGTTGGATCTTCGAAGGCATTCACATACTGAGCAGTGGTTCGATCCCACGAAAAATCAGGCCCGATGCTTAGCGAAACATTGGAAGCCGGCTTCCATTCCACAGATGGGCTGAAACTCCAGTACTTGGCTGATTCGTAGTGACCGCCATGAAAGGCTGCCTGAACCACCAGTGGTTTGCGGTTATCAGACGCTATTGAAATTTCTCCTTCCCAACCGGACGGTCCCAGCGTTAGCGGACCGCCGCGCGTGAGACGATTATTCACCGATTCCGGGTTATAGGCCAGAAACCAAAACACTTCGTGGTAATTTAATAACTGAAAATTTCCCATGTGAAAAATGCCACTCCACGTGCGGTTCCCGCCGAAATCGTACGTGGCAAAAGGAGATAAATGCAACTCCGCATAGCGGAATATTTTCCCAGGCTTTACCCATTTATAGCCGCAGACGATATGTCCGTTTAAAGCATCGGTGCGCCACATGAATCCGACATCATTGACGTCAAATTTGGGATCGATGAAACCAAAAGCCGCATTGAAGATGAAATTTCCCTTTTGCTTGTTGAGCCACACGCGGCCGGCATAGCCGCTCATAGACGTAGCCGTGCTATCGACTTCAACATGAGATACACCCGGCTTCTGCAAATAGTGGCGGGAGCTTTGCTGCAATCCGATCATTCGCTCCTGAGTTCCTCTCACGTGGCTCATTCCGGTCCAACCTGTGATTACCCATTTTTTATCTTTATCCAAAAAAGTCCAGCCGTCAATCGCGACCGTTTCTGCGCCATCATTCATATCGTTTCGCAATAGTACATTTTCAAATTTTCGCTGGGTGAGGGTTGAAATGATACCCAGTCCCTGCCGGCCTTCACCAAATTCTTTCTGCCCCCGAAAAATTCCATAATAGGTGAGCGGCTCCACCTCGGAAAAAAAACGATTCCCATCCAGAGAGAGCTCTGCCTTTTCGCGTGCCGTGACAGCATGAAGCATTCCGACATTCAGACTATTTCCAACCTTCCCGGATAACTTTCCTGCGCCAAGAATCCGCGAACCTTCCGGCATATCGACAAAATCGTAATTATCCGGCAGGCTGCCATGAGGTGAGCGACCAATGCGACGGCTGTAAAAGAAATCCGGCCCGGACCAGTTCAGTCCGTAAAAACTTCTCGCACCGCCACGGCCAAAATTGAAGATGCTGGAGCCTTCGATAAAAAACGGCCGCTTTTCACTGTAAAATGTTTCGATGTCGCTCAAATTCACAACAGCCGGATCGACTTCGACCTGTCCAAAATCAGGATTGACCGTGGCATCCAATGTCAAATTATTGCCGATGCCAATTTTGATATCGGTGCCCAGATCCGGCAAAAATCTCGAGCCATCATTGAACGGATCGCCCGGCTGCGGATTTGTAAATTCCGCCTTTGATCTGAAATAGGGCAGCAATTCAATTTGCCGGGTCGGTTCGATATTTTCGATTCCGACCAAATCGACAAAACGGGAGACAAATCCGCTGCCATCCTTTGGCGTGAATACCAGGTAGACCCGCTCATTTTTCCTTTGGATATCCCGCCGGAAATTGATGCTCCACGTGTATTTTTCTTTTTTATGAAATCGAAGCTGGGAATAAGGAACGCGAAACTCTGCAGTCCAGCCATGGATGTCGATGTTTGTTTTTCCTTCCCACACGCCATCCCACGAATCATCGTCCCAGTCGTCATTCATGAGCACGCCATCCAAAAGCGCGCCGGCGGCTGTGAGCGCAAAAAAGAATCCGCTTCGCCGGTCGTAATACGGATCAATGAAAAATCCGAACATGTCGGAACTGACAAATGCATCTCTCCGCGCCAGGCGGGCAATGATGGAATCAGGGGCTGAATCGTACATTCGGGCGCCGATGTAAAGCGCATCATCATCATAGGCCACCCACACCTCAGTTTTTTCCGTAGGTGTGGCGCCTTCAATGGGATCGCGCTGGGTGAATTTGGTGACGGCTTTCCCATTTTTCCAGACCTCCTCTGTGAGCAGACCGTCAACAAAGATGGGCTCTGAAACCCGTATGGCTCTCACAATAAATGATTCAGAATCCGGAGTATCCCCTTCTTCGGCAAAACAAAAATATGCGGCAACACTGAGGAATAATAGCAGCATTACTTTTTTCATTCAAAAACCTCTTTTGGCAGGAATTTTTTAGTATTTTCGAGATTAATTTGAACATCGACAATAGTTAGAAATAAATCTGCGTCTGAAAAGTAACCCAATATTTAGACATTAATTTTTCGAAAAGGTTGCTTGCCCGAGCAATTTTTAAATTATTTACGGACGATTTCGACCAATGTTTCCAGGGCGCGGGGATCGTCGCTTTGCCCCAACCAAAAGACAGCTTTCTTCCGAACCTTGGGATTGGGGTGACTTTTGCAAATTTTAATCAGCGAAGTCAGACCCCGGTCGTCCGGTAACTGCGACAAAGCAAACACTGCCTGTTTTTGAATTTCGTAATCCTCATCTTCGAAAGCCACATTTGTCAGAACCTCACCTCCCTTTTTTGAGGCTTTCTGCCCCAATTAGAAAATCGCTTTTTTCCGGGTATTATAACTTTTTCCTTTTTCCGCAAGTTGAATTAACGCTTCCACGGCTGTTTCGTCCTTTTGCTGACTGATGGCAAACACGGCTTTTTCACGAACCTCTTCCGAGTCATCGGAATTGGCAATTTTGATCAGTAATTGCAGCGCACGCGAATCTTCTTTTTGGCCAAGCCAGAAAATAGCCTGTTTTCGAACCTCCTCATTTTCGGTGCTTTGAGCCAGATCAATCATCGCGTCCGTGGCAGCCGGTAATTTCATTTGACTCAATCCGAACACGGCTTTTTTGCGAACATCAATCGAGCGGTCTTTTCGCGTTGTCTCCACCAAAATTTTCAGCGCGTCTTCCCGATCCTGTTGCCCTAACCAGAACGCTGCCTTCTCGCGGACATCGGTCGATTCATCACTGCGCAGGGCTTTTTTCAAAAATGAGACTACAAATTCCGAGCGCCCGTGAATGCCAGCCGCGGTCAGCATTTTTTCTTTCAATTCATCTTCCCCTGCACTGGTATACATTTTATCGATCAATGCCAGGCTTTGTTCGTAATTCGCGTTGTCCAGCCAAATCAGGGGAAGATTTTCGAGATCAACGTGCAGCGAAAGATTGCTGACCTTCACTTTTTTTATTGCCTTGCTTCTATCGAACCGCAACAGGATGGCAACATCCTTCTGGATTTTTTCTTTTTCTGTTTCAGCATCATAAATTCGTTTCAGCGCTTTTGTGGCGGTTTCGCGAATGACCTCATCATCGGATAAATCACTCTCTTTCACTTCAACCTTTTTTCCATAAATTATTTCAGAGAGAGAAATTTTTCCGTCCCAGTCATTACCGCGAAACGAACCGATGAAGGAATTTTCTCCCATCCATTTTTCAATGCTGTAGCCGATCCAGAAACCATCGTTGCATTTTCTATCTTTTGCCTGATCCAGCGCCCAGTTCCAGCGCTTCGCGAGGGCTTCGTTGGGATTGGCGTGTTTAATGACGGTTTCAGAGAAACAAAATTGCGATAAAACAAGGAATGTCAAAATAGTGATCAGAATGTGATATTTCGTGTGTTTCATGGTAATACCTCATTTTTGGTTGAATCGACCATTGGATTGTTTTATTGAAACGGAATAATGGAAAAAAGGATTTAATTATTCCAATCTTTTCAGTCTTCCGGATTTACTTATTCTCCAATATTTTCACCAGCGATTCCTGGGCTTTTGGCGTGCCAATCTGTCCCAGGGCTGTCACAGCGTCTTTGCGCACGCTGATATTATTATCGGTGTTGATAACATCCACCAGAATAACTACCGCTTCATCGCTGTCCGATCTGGCCAGGGATCGAACCGCGGCCCGGCGTAATTCGATATCATCTTCTTCTTTGATTATTTTGGCAATCACATCCACACCTGCCTTGCCGCCCTGGTTCATAATGGCATACAACGCTGCTTTCTTCACATCGGCGAATTTCGTCTTCTTCAATACATCGTACATCAATTCAATTTCACCCTTTTCCACCAGGTTGCCCAGCGAATACACGGCTGCCCTGGCTAATTTTTCATCAGGATGAGAAACGGCTGTTTTAACCAGCAGATCTCTCGCTTCAGCGCCTCCATAATTTCCAACAGCATAGAGCGCCGCCTCCTGGGTCTTTCTGTCGAGATTCGCTGCAACGATTTCCTTTAACACGTCGATCGCTTTTTTGTCGTTAATATTTGCAATGGCATGAACCGCGGAACGGCTCAGCTTGGGCTCTTTGGAATTTAGAGCAACGTCCCGTAAAACATTCAGCGAATTTACATCGCCGCGGTTGCTGATGGCGTAAACAGCCGCCTGGCGCGCATCGGCCAGTTTTGCGGATTTAATGATCAAGCGAAGCTCTTCGGTCGCGGAGTTGTCTTTCATATTGCTCAATGCATAAGTCGCCGCCTTGACCAGGGATTCGTCCTCTTCTTCGCGGGCCAGTTTGCCCAAAAAGGGAACCATGCTCTTCATATCCGTATTGCCGAGCGAATACAGAGCATGCTTTCGCACATCGCTGTCCCCTTTGGATTGCACGATTTTTTTCAGCGCTTCGACAGCTTCCTTGTTCCGCTTGTTGCCCAGCGCGTACACTGCTCTTCTCTGTACCCCCGGATCCGGATCGCTCTGGGCGATTTGGATCAATTTTGTCGTTGCTTTCGGGGAATCGAAATTGCCTAACACATACAGAATTTTCCCGCGAATCCGTTCATTTTCAGTACGGTCGTACAAACTCATGGTCGCCTCAAGCGCGCGGTCATCCCCGATATTTTGCAATGCATAGAGCGCGGCCAGGCTCACTTCTTCATCATCGCTTTTTTCCAGGGATTCCACAATTTGCCTATATTCAGGCTTGCCCGATTTCGCCAATTGCTGTCCGATTCGAATCATATTCGATTTGGCATCGTCCGCCCATTTGCTGCTTTTGTATGATTTTTGAAAAGATTCATAGCACCTAAAAACTGATTCCAGATCTTCACCTCGTTTTTCCCGGGCAAAGCACTGCCAGAATCGTGAATCATCGATCCATTTGCTTTTGGGATATTCCTGAATCAATTTTTCGAATGACTTTAGCGCATTGTCCCACTGCTCATCGAGAATGTATTTGTAGGCAACCTTGTACGCTTTGTCCGCATCATCCTGCTCGTCGATAACTTCTGCAAAGGCTGAAAAAGCCATTGCCAGAAAAGTGAGAAGAATAAAAAACAGGACAATTCGAAATTTGTCGGTTAACATGGTGGGACTCCTTTATATTTGAGGTTGATTGATTTTTTTCTGTTCCGAATCCACGCCCGGTAACTGTCCCTTGCGCTTCATTTTATCCAGATTTATTTTCAGCAGAAGCCCGGTCTGGTCCACGCCGCTTTTTACAACATCGATGGCAGCCAGGTCGTGTTCATTTTCCAGATTGGCAATTTGGAGCAGAATCATTTCCAAATCAGCGATGAGTTTGCGCAATTGCATTTGGGCAGGATCTGTGAGTTCGCCTTTGAGATAGGCCGCTTCATGCACCAAATCCCGGGAAATCTTTTTTTGATACGGTAAATCGAGCGCGTATGTATCTTCTGCATTAGCGTCGAAGTTCACCAGGCCCAGGAGCAAAATTTTGGAGCGTTCGATGTAGCGGTTGGCTCGCGATTCCAGCGAGGTCTGCGCTGCCGGCAGCTCAGCCTGTTGAATGGTCTCCGTCATGTACGGCTGCTGCGTTTGCGGACTGCTGAAATAGAATTTTCCGATGAGCACGCCAATGGCAACGAGCGCAAGTCCAATTGCGAACCGATAGGCAAGTTGAGGCTGAAATTGGAATCGTCCCCAAATGTGCTGCCACCATAATTTCAATGAAAATCCCGATTTCTCCGGCGCGTCCAGTTTGGCTTCGAGGTTGTCCCAGTAATTTTCCCAGAACATCTCACCCGGCTCGGTTCGCTTCGGCTGACTGAATGTTTGCAACGTCGCCGTCATCTCTTCATATTCCGAAGCGCAGGAAGAGCAGGATTTCAGGTGGCTGAAAAACCACTTTTTCTCCTCAGCGTTCAATTCATCGTAAAACGCTTCGGTGAATTCGGAACGACATTTTCGGCATTTACTCATTGGAAACCTCCAATCCAAACTCCTGTCGATAAAAAGCCAATTCTTTCCGGAGCCGTTTCACGGCGCGGAAGTGCAAGCTCTTCACAGTGCCCAGCGTTATTTTCAGCGTATCGGCGATGTCTTTGAGCGGCAAATCGTGATAATGACGCAACACAAAGATAGATCGCTCGCGCGGCGTGAGTTGCTGTAAGGCCGCTTCGATGTTTTTTTTCATCAAGCCTGCCTCCGCGCTCTTTTCCGGATTTTGACCAAAAGACTCGCCGTCCGCACTTCGCCGCTCGCTGGCTTCCTGCTCGAAATTCTCCTGCAGGGTCATGGCCGCGTACGATTTCTTTCGGCTTTGGCTGATGCAGGTATTCACGGCAATGCGATACAGCCACGAGCTGAATTTGGCGTCGCCGCGGAAATTTTTCAGCGAGCGATACGCCTTGATGAAGACTTCCTGCGACAAATCCTCGGCATCGTGATGATTCCCGGTCAAATCGAGAGAAAGATAATAGATTCGTTTTTTGTAGCGTTCAACCAGTTCCCTGAAAGCTGTTTTCTCACCCTGGCGCGCACGCTCAATCAGCATAACTTCTTGATTCACTCGAAAGGGCTCCCTTTTTCTGTCCTTTAAGACGAGGGTTTAATTAAAAAGGTTCGCAACGTGGGAGTAATTTTTATGACAAACATTTTTTATGTCCATATTTTACTTGACATTTTGATGCTTTTGTCTTATTATTATAAGTTAGATTTTTTTCAGGCTAAGTGCTAATTTTATTCAGGCCTGATTTCTTGTTCACTCGGCGCAAACACTTCAGCAACTTGACATTTTTTTGAATTTCATTTCTCGCCAAAACAGAGTCGCCCAACTGAGCGACTTAATCCGATGAAATTTTTAAACATCAAATTATTTCACTATTTCAAAGATAGGAGAGGGTCAAGAAATAAATTTTCACAGTTACCAACTTTCCCTGCAAATCTAACTATTCTCAGTTTATAATCCAATTCAAATATCAAAAAACAGAGGACAGAACATGAAAACCTCCAAAATTATTTGGACAAAGATTGACGAAGCTCCGGCACTGGCCACCTACACGTTACTCCCTATTATTCAAGCGTACACAAATGGCTGCGGCATTGAAATTGAGACGAGTGACATTTCTCTCGTCGGAAGAATCATTGCAAACTTTCCTGAAAATCTCACAGAAGAACAAAAGATTCCGGATTGTCTCTCACAATTGGGTGAGCTCACTCAAGATCCTGAAGCGAATATAATCAAGCTGCCGAATATCAGCGCTTCCATTCCCCAACTGCAGGCAGCAATAAAAGAATTGCAGGAAAAAGGATACGATATACCCAGCTATCCGGAAGAACCAAAAACCGAAGAAGAATGGGCACTTCAAAAACGATTTTCTGTCGTCCTGGGATCGGCAGTAAATCCGGTGCTGCGCGAAGGTAATTCGGATCGCAGGCCGGCTGCATCGGTGAAGAAATTCGCGCAAAAAAATCCTCACAAAATGATGAGGGAATGGCCCAAAAGCGGTTCAAAAGCGCGCGTTTCCCACATGCATGAAAAAGACTTTTTCGAAAGCGAGAAGTCGACCACGCTCGAAAACGCAACAGACGTTAAAATAGAATTTGTAGATAAAGCAGGAAAAGCAACGCTATTAAAAGAGAAATTATCGTTGCAAGAGGGCGAAGTCATCGACACAGCGGTAATGAATGTGGCTGCGCTTCGAAAATTCTATGCTGAACAAATTGACGAAGCCAGGAAAGATGGCGTGTTGCTTTCGCTGCATCTCAAAGCAACAATGATGAAAATCTCAGACCCCATCATGTTCGGTCATTGCGTTTCCGTCTACTACAAGGATGCGCTCGAAAAACACGCGGATACACTCAAAGAAATTGGCGCCAATGTCAATCACGGACTCGCTGATGTTCTCGAAAAACTGAACAAGCTCCCGGCCGGGAAAAAAGCCGAGATCGAGGCGGACATCCAAGCCGTATATGAAAAACGCCCGGACCTCGCCATGGTAGATTCGAGTAAAGGGATCACCAATCTGCATGTGCCCAATAATATCATTGTCGATGCATCCATGCCAAATGTAGTTCGCGATGGCGGCAAAATGTGGAATAAAAATGATGAATTGCAGGATTGTGTTGCCATGGTGCCGGACCGAAGTTATGCAACCATGTATAAAGAAATTCTGGAGGATGCCAAGAAACATGGCCAGTTCGATCCTTCCACCATGGGAAATGTTTCCAACGTCGGTTTGATGGCGCAAAAAGCCGAAGAATACGGCTCGCATGATAAGACATTCCAAGCGCCGGCAGATGGAACAATACGTGTTGTGGATTCATCCGGGGAGACTCTTCTCGAACAAACCGTCGAAGTGGGTGATATTTTCCGCATGTGCCAGGCCAAAGACGAGCCAATTCAGGACTGGGTGCAGTTGGCCATAACTCGCGCCAGGGTGTCCGGCTCCCCGGCAATTTTCTGGCTGGATGAACGCCGGGGACACGACAAGGAAATCATTAAAAAATTGAATAAATATTTGCCTGAACACGACACCACAGGCCTTGATATTCGAATCATGAAACCGCAGGACGCAATGCGATTTTCTCTGGAACGAATCCGAAAAGGTCAGGACACCATTTCGGTTACCGGCAATGTGCTTCGAGACTATTTGACCGATTTATTCCCGATACTCGAACTGGGCACGAGCGCTCGAATGTTGTCCATCGTTCCGCTGCTGAAAGGCGGCGGTTTGTTTGAAACCGGCGCCGGCGGTTCTGCTCCCAAACACATTCAGCAATTTCTGAAAGAAGGCCATTTACGGTGGGATTCTCTGGGTGAGTACTGCGCGCTCGTTCCTTCCCTTGAAATGATTGCGGAAAAAACCGGGAATGAAAAGGTCGCGCTGTTAGCCGAAACACTGGATCAGGCGGTTGGCAAATACCTGGAAAATGCCAGGTATCCGTCCCGCAAAGTGAATGAAATCGACAATCGGGGAAGCACGTTCTACCTCGCGCTGTACTGGGCCCAGGCATTGGCGGCCCAAGATAAAGACGAAACATTGAAAGCACGTTTCACTGAAGTCGCAAAAGCGCTCGGAGACAATGAAGCTAAAATCAACGAAGAGCTACTCGCTGCCCAGGGAAAGCCGGTGGATATTGGCGGCTACTATATGCCGGACGATGAAAAAGCAACCAAAGCCATGCGACCCAGCGCTACGTTCAACGCGATTATCGATGCTATGTAATTCACACGTAACAATCCTGAGAACTTAAATATAAACTAACGAAGTGGTTTTCGGATTTTTATCACGTCCTGTTTGGTCTGCTGAAATATCTTCAGTCTTTGCTATTAAAACAGGTCATTGAATCCGAAAACCACTTTACATTTAAAAGTTATTTTGGCCCCCAAAGATTCATTTTCCATGTTCACACCAAAAATATCACCAAAAATTTTCCTGCCGCTCATTTCAATGAATCAAAAATGATTTTCCATGCGTATAACAATTTTCAATTCATGCGCAAATTTTTCACCTCGCAGCCAACGGAGTTTTACAATGTGTTCCATACTGGGTATTCTCGATATTAAAACCGATGTTACTGAAATGCGAAAAAAAGCGCTGGAGCTATCGAAATTGCAGCGCCATCGCGGGCCGGACTGGTCCGGCACCTACATGAACGACCATGCCATTTTGGCCCACGAGCGATTAGCCATTGTGGACATTCAAAACGGCGCCCAGCCGCTGTATTCGACGGATGGCAAGCTGGTGCTTGCTGTCAACGGCGAAATTTACAATCACAAGGAACTGGAGAAGAAGCTTGCTCTGCCCTACGATTTCACCACCGAATCGGATTGCGAGGTCATCAACGCGCTGTATCGCCAAAAGGGAACCGATTTTCTGAACGACCTCAACGGCATATTCGCGTTCATTTTGTACGATAATGCGAACGACGCGTATCTCATCGCCCGCGACCATATCGGGATTGTTCCCCTTTTTATGGGACACGACGAGCACGGCAACTTTTATGTGGCTTCTGAAATGAAAGCGCTCATCCCGGTCTGCAAAACCATCCAGGATTTCCCACCCGGACATTATCTTTACAGCAAAGAAGGAAAATTGAAAAAATACTACTCTCCAAAATGGGAAAAATATTCAGCCGTCAAATCCAATGTCACCGATAAAAAGTTATTACGTCGCGCTTTGGAAGATGCCGTACACCGGCAGTTGATGTCCGACGTGCCCTACGGCGTGTTGCTTTCCGGCGGACTTGATTCGTCCATTATCGCGGCCATCGCAAAAAAATATTCCCAGCGCCGAATCGAGGCCAACGATATGAAAGAAGCCTGGTGGCCCCAGCTTCACAGCTTTGCCATCGGATTGAAAGAATCGCCTGATCTGGCCGCCGCCCGTGAAGTGGCCGAATTCATCGGTTCTGTGCATCACGAATTTCACTTTACCCTTCAGGAAGGACTGGATGCCCTGCGCGACGTGATCCACCATATCGAAACCTTCGATGTGACCACCATCCGCGCTTCGACGCCCATGTACCTCATTGCCCGCCGAATTAAATCCATGGGCGTGAAAATGGTGCTCTCCGGCGAGGGCGCAGACGAAATTTTCGGTGGCTATCTCTATTTTCACAAGGCGCCCAATGCCAAAGCTCTGCATGAAGAAACAGTGCGCAAACTTCAGCAGTTGCATAAATTCGATTGCCTTCGCGCCAATAAATCCATGGCCTCATGGGGCGTGGAAGCGCGCGTGCCTTTTCTCGATCGCGAATTTCTGGACGTTGCCATGACCATGAATCCCCAGGACAAACTCGCCCGAAATGGCCGCATGGAAAAACAGATATTACGCGATGTTTTTGGTGATTATTTACCGGACTCAGTAGCCAAACGTCAGAAAGAACAATTTTCCGACGGCGTTGGTTATTCCTGGATTAACACATTGAAAGAAATTGCAGAAAAGGAAATCACGGACCAGCAAATGCAAAACTCACATTTTCGTTTTCCCATCAACACTCCGGTCACCAAAGAGGCATATTATTACCGCGCCATTTTCGACGAGCTTTTCCCAAACGACGATGCTGCGCGCTGCGTTCCCGGCGGGCCATCTGTTGCGTGCAGTACCCCAACTGCACTGGAGTGGGACAAAGAATTACATCAGGTCATCGACCCTTCCGGTCGTGCGGTTAAAAATGTTCACACTCAAAGCTATTGACAAAAACTCTACTCAGCAAAAAAGCAGATGAAACAGACTCATCTGCTTTTATATTTTGAATGTGCTGCCCTTTTCCACAATATCCTTCAACATGATTTATTGCGCCAATCGTATATTATTTTACTATTGTTACATTTTCTTTAAATTTTATGTTGACATTTTTATTTTAATTGTGTATATTTTTCCATTGATATTTATTATCTTATACACAATGAACATTCACTCCCTATTATTTGTAATATATTCTTAAATAAAGTAATTTTTTACAACATTACTCTCACGGATTGAGGCTGGTTCATCGTTCGATAACTCGGCTTCTCACGCACTTCAATTATTAGCAACTCCTATTCTTCTCTATTTTCCAGGCACGCACCATAAAATCTCCCAGCCTCTGTCGGAAGCTACTCATTCAGCAAAAATCTTTATATCTCTAATTTTGCCACCTTGACTTTCTTAGTTAAACTTAAGAATTTAAAAATCCAAACATATTCCAGGACGCTTTTTAAGTTGAAAATTACTTCGATTGAATGATTGAACAGTATTGGAAATATATTGGTATCGGACTCTTCTTTTTCTGGATCATTCTAACCCAGCTTGGATCTAATTTTTTAAATGTATTCAGAAAACTGCTCATTCTTGCCACATTCATTGTTTCCATCTGGCTTTATTCTCATGTGGTCAACACGTATATTATTTCACATCCAAAGAATTTCCTGTTAGCCATAGATTTAATTTGTCGCACTTTTCATTTTTCTAAAAGCTGGAATACAGATCAAATAGTCGGCTTCATCTGGGGCTGTGCATGGTCATGTTACATTTTTTTCTGTCTTGTTTTATTATTCTTAGACAGTCGATTTAACGTAATTCGAAGAGATCGTTGTCCGAGGAATTAACAGAGTAATTTTGATAAAATTATGAATCTGGCAGGCTTGCAGAAAAAACACTTTTAACTCAACCAATCTTCTTTCGTTTAACAGCACTTTTCGGCAGGGTAAAATAAAATATCGCTCCCCGATTTAACCTGGAATCCACCCACACATTACCTCCGTGATGGCTGACTATTTTTTTCACAATGGTTAATCCCACACCCGTTCCCCCGCTCGTGTCATCGTGCTGTTTACACTTTTGAAAGACCTCAAAGATACGTTCATGATTTTCAGGATCAATGCCAATGCCGTTATCTTTGATCCAAAATTGAAATTGCTTTTGTTTGACCTTGCATCCAATTTCAATTTTAGGCTGGCGATCGGCCGATGCATATTTTAGTGCATTCACGATCAGATTTTCAAATACAGTCTGCAATCGATCTCTATCCCCATAAATAACCGGCAGGGATTTGGAAATAACCACATGAACATTTTTCTCCTGAAATCTCGGACTCAGGCTCATTACAATTTCATTGACGAGCTTGTACGTGGAAAATCGTCGTTTCGCACCAACAACTCGACCCGCACGTGAAAGCTTCAGCAAATCGTTTATCATTCTCTCCATGTATTCTGCATTGCGGAAAACTCTGTCCAGGTATTCTTCACCTTCAGGATCAATGATCTGAGCGTAACGTTCTTTAAATAAACCTAAAAATCCGTGCAAAGCGATAATCGGCGTTTTCAAATCATGCGAGACTGTGCATACGAACGAGCTTAATTCCTTATTTTTTATCTCGACTTCTCTGGTTTTCTCCATCAACTCTCTGAACAGGATTGAATTTTCAATTGTACTGGTCAATCGATTTCCAATGGCTGTCAGCAGTTGCTTTTTCTCCGAATCGAATTCTAAGTATTTCAAACTTGCCAGTGCTATAATGCCAAAAACATTTCTGCGAATGAAAAGCGGGATCAAGGCAATGGATCGACACGATGATTGCCGGGTAAAGAAGCCAACGAACGATTTGGAAGAAGGATTCTCGGTGATAATACTTTTCTTTCTTTTGACCTGAAGTATGAGATCGCAATACTTGTCGATCAAATTTTCAGCCGCGTTCCGATTCAATCCGTTCAAAGCCCTGGGCTCCAAATTTTTTAATCGCGAATCGCCGAGACAAATTGCTCCCTGTTCAAATCCAAGTCGATGACAAATATGTTCCAGCACTGCCTGTAAATTTTTGTTCAAATTTTTCGGATGCTTCATCGATTTTGATATGAGCGCAAGCAATGACAATTCCTGTTTACGTTGATCAATCTCCATTTCATATTTTTTTACTAAAGAATTATCCTGAATCATCACAAAAATGCAACCGTCTTCCATCTTTCCTGATATCCGAAGCCGGACGGGTAGCCGGGACTGATCCTGTCGAATCAATTCGAGTTCAACACTTCTACGTTTCTTGAGTGAATCCCGGCCCCGAACTTTTTCGATCAAGCCTGCTAATTTTTTCCGATCACTTTTTGTAAGAAATGTCTTGGTGAAAATAGCATTTTCAATTTCATCTCCGGAAAATCCAGTGATATGCTGAAACCGTCTATTGAATTGCTGGATACATAGATTCGAATCCAATAGCACAATCGCATCGCTGCTGCATTCAAATAACTCAGAATATTTCGAATCGATTTGTCGGAGTTGATTGTTGAGCGCTTTATTCTGCTTTTCAAACTGTTGAAGGAATTGGATTGCTTCTTTACCGACATCTGCCGGCACATCGACAACGTGGATATTCTGGTGTGTTTTATTGTGGATATTAAATTTTTTAGATTTTTTTAGTAGATAATCTGTTCCAAAGTCATCATGCCCCCCGGTCTCAACCTTCCGTGGCCGTTTCACAGGTGTTTACCTCCACACGATCATTTGATTTGTCGTAAATCGCTAACGCTGAGATTCAACGCTCAGAAGCGGTGTTTACTCCAACTGTGCTGAACGCTGTAAAAAGTATATTATATTATCTGACAAAAAATTAATGTATTGAAGACCCAAAATTTTTTAAATGATTCTGACTGAAAAATTCTGAATCCGGAAGGGCGGTGATTTCAGGTTTTCATCATTGAATTTTCTATATTATTTTCAACGTCCTGCTTTTTAATTTCTTCACTTTGTTTTTGGCGAATTATATTTCACATTCGATGCGTTAGCCCGTTAGTTAACTTCATAAAATATAATTTAGCATAGATTCATTGATAATCAAGGAAAAACGACAATATTACTTTTTTTTAATGACCGACCTTTTTCGTGGAATTCTCATTTTTATTAAATATAATTTGGATTTTGGAAGATTTTTCTACTTTTCAGACAGATTTAAAAATATTGAAAAATGCACAGAGCTCATGAAGTCTCTATTATTTATATAATTACAGGGCAGGATAGACATTTTATTACTTTAACAAGTATCGAAACGTGATGATTCCTGTTTCGATTTGTTGGGGTTCGGTAGCGGGTAAGGGATTGAAACGCCATTGCCGCAGCGCATCCATTGTGATGTTTTCCAGAGTCGGATCTGATTTGATGAGCGGGAGCATTTCACCAACATGGCCGTTCGGCAATACGGTGAATCGAATTTTTACGACAGCCTGTTTTTGTAGATTCTCGGGATATTCCGGAATAATTCTGGAGACGACGGATCGCTCGGCCACATCGCCTTCAATTTCGTAAGGAGCCTGACCGCCGGTTTCGGACAGGTCCCGGGCCGATGGAATGATCTTCTGATCCGGACTAATGCTTTCAAGTGGAGATGCAACCTCCTTTTCACCCATGGCCGCATCTGAAATGACAGAGCTATCGTAGGTTTTTCGGTCTTCTGTCATTCTTGTCGGTGGTACAGCAAGCTTTTCTTCGACCGGAATTTGCTTTTGCCGGTCAACAGTTTTTAATTGGGGTTCTTCCTCCTCCAGCATTTTTCTCAAGGGTAATTTTACCGGTTCTGATTTTTCCTCGGGTTGGGCTTCTGCCGGCGGTGCCGGTTGTTTCGGAACATTCCTTTGCGGACTCGTTACTGCTCTTGTGTTTCCTCTTGCGAAAGAGATTTCAGTGAATTCCGGAATCTCAAAACGAATATTCAACTTGAACAGAGCGAACAGCAAAATCAGCAGAAGATGCGCCAACAAGGAAGCGAAAATTGCAATTCGCGTACTTTTTTCTTTGAGCAACGTCATTATAACTCGCTCCCGGGCTGAGTGGCGATCAGGAATTTCTGTGCGCCGGCCAGTTTGGCGATATCCACAACTTCAATCATACTTTCAATCGAAAGATCTTTATCCGCCTGAATGACCACCATCTTTTCAGGATTGGACTCGAGCAGACTTTTCAATTCGCCATAGAGATCGCTCTTTCCAATTTTTCGGTTATTGACAAATATCATTTCCTTTTTCGTGATGGTGACATATATCCGGTCTTTTGTATCAACCTGACCGGTAATTGCTTTGGGCAGATTCACTTTAATGCCGGGCTGAACGAAAAACGAAGATGATAACAGGAAAAATATCAGCAATAGCAGTACAATGTCGGTCAATGAAATCGTTGAAAACGAAATCATTTTTTGTCTATTCATCTGAAATTTCATGGGCAGAACTACCTCCCTGAATGAGCATATCCAATAATGCTGTCGAATTTTCCTCCATCTCGAACACAAAATACTCGACTTTGCTCTGGAGCCAATTGTAAAAAATCAAACTGGGAATTCCCACTGCGAGCCCGGCTGCCGTGGTTACCAGGGCTTCCCAGATACCGCCGGCCAAAACACTGGCATCCACATTGCCGCCCAGGTTCTGCACCTGAATAAAAGCCCGAATCATCCCGGTCACGGTTCCCAAAAATCCCAGCAGCGGTGCGATGGCGGCGATTGTTCCCAAAATTCCCAGATTTTTTTCGAGTTGATAAATTTCGATTTTTCCTGCGCTCTCGATTGCTTCTTTTATCTCCTCCCGTGGACGATCGTGCCGTTCTACCGCTGCTTTGGTAATCTTTGCGATGGGAGCTGTCGTTCGTTTGCACAGCATCACTGCTTCTGTAATCTTTCGTTTCAAAAATAACGACCTAACCTGAAGAATAAAGCTGCGGGCATTTATTCGAGCTTTTCGGAGAAATAACCACCGCTCAATTATTACAGCCAGTGCAATCAGCGAGCAAATAAAAATCGGAATGATTAATATTCCGCCTTTCACTAAAATCGACAACAAATTCATGATTCCTCCTCATTCATCGAGAGCGAGTCAAACATCATTCTGTAACAGATATTCAGATTTGTTTTAATAACGAGAAATTTTCTTTTTTGTTCCTGGAACGCAAGAAATAAACAATTCAGAATAGCGATTCGTTTACGTCTTTCTTTCTATTTGTACAATACGCCCAGCACAACGCGACCGACATTTCCCAGGCTTTGCGCACTACACTTGTCCGGCGTGTCTTCAATGGTGTGCCAGTATTGATAATCAAAATCAATAATGTCAATGCACGGAATGCCGATTTCCAGCAAATTTAGGTGATCATCGTACACATCGTACCGTACTTCAGGAATAAATGTTACGATGCCCATTTCTTCGGCGATGTTCCAGACGTGATCTACAATATGCCTGGCATATTTGTATGAATTCTGTTCAATATAAAGTTGCTGATCTGCATCCCCCACTAAATCCAGCAGAATCCCCATCTCCGGGTGATAATCGTTGACCACGGTTTGCGCAAAATATTTGGATCCCCGCGCCCAGGAATCGTTGTTCCCGTAAGTGCCAAAATCCTCTGCATCGAAAAAGACGATGTCCACTCCAAAATTCGGTTCATGAATATTGATAATCCGGGCGATTTCAAGCAGAATGGCAACCCCGGATGCGCCGTCGCTGGCTCCCATCACAGGCTTGCTGTGATTCGCCGGATCAGGATCGCGGTCCGCCCAGGGACGGGTATCCCAATGCGCGCAGAGCAATATTCGTCGCGCCTTTGACGGATGAAAATTGGCAATAATATTATAGCACACGGCTGAGCGCCCCGGTTCCAGGACTTCTCTAAATGCCTGTTGTGACACATGCGGCGTGTATTTTTTCAGCGTTTCCACCAGGTAATCGCGGCACTTTTTGTGAGGTTCTGTCCCTGGCACTCGCGGACCGAATTCGCATTGGGCCTCCAAATGGCGAAATGCGTTATTCTCATTGAACCCAGGTACCGCCTGTCCCTGGCAAGAAGATACAATGATCAGGGTGAAAAAAAACAGCCCAATTTGCATGAGCATTTTCATGGACTTTCCTGTTTTTGTAAATCCTGTTTATTCAAAAAAATGAAATATTGTTTTAAGGAAAGATGAATTTCAAGCGCTAATCCGCCCGATTCTCATTACGATCCCCGAATGGCAATGTTGACATTCAGACCAAATTCCTGAATTGAAGTATCCCCGATTCGCTGGTTTTTATTCTTCCCGATTGAAAAATGCATACCGCCGCGAACATTTTTACTGAAGGAATATGTCAATTGGGGTTTGAGCGACCAGTCTTCCCGGCTTTCAGTTTTCACCCAGCCCTGGTTGTTGAGACTGTTGTAAGTCATGTTGCTATTCATACTAAAGGTCAATTGAAAATCGATGCTGTTCTTCAATTCACGATTTTTGAATGGCCAGAAAGGAAGCGGAATTCGCATACCACCACTGCGCGAGTATGAAGCTGTGAATGAAAGATCGGATGTATTTGATTTCTGACCACCGGAGCCGCCGGTCACGGTTTCGTTGATCGTCTCTGACCAGTTGTAACGAACATTCACATTGATGTTTTTTTTCAAACTCATATTGAACCCGGCCAGCGGTCGAAAGGCTTTTGTGAACGACTTTTTAGTGATCTGGCTGGAGTTGTTTTGCCACGACACCTGCTTTCGCCCGGAAAAATTATGATCGAAACTGATGCGTTGCGATATCTTACTCAGGATGGCAATTTTTTCCAGTCCTGACCACCGCAATGACCATTCAGGAATGGGGAAACCACCATTCTTTTCAGAGTAGAACCAGGATTCGGAATAATCGCCGGTAATGGTGGTGCTTTCGCGCCTGTTTCGTTCGAAATTATACTTCAGCGAAAGATCCATTTTTTTGATGATGTTCAATCCACTTTGCATGGACAAACTGTTGGACTCTGATAAAGATCCGGTATTGGTTCCGACACCGGTTACGCTTGCCATGCCGGGATCGTTCGTTCGTCCGAACATGTAATCAAAGGTGGGCATACCGCCTTCCGGATCCAAACCATAATTACTGACGTTATTTCTCTTTACGAGATTCATTGAAATTGGTTGTATCCGACTTGTAAAAAATTGGACACCACTGACGAGCAGACTGAACGGGTTTATTTTGTTTTTATCTTCTTCTTCTTTGTTATCCTGGTTTTTATTGTTGGGATTTTTGTTGGTCGGCGGTCGCCTTCGACCTCTGGTCACGC
Source organism: uncultured Cytophagia bacterium (assembly GCA_964605145.1). GTDB lineage: Bacteria > Zhuqueibacterota > Zhuqueibacteria > Thermofontimicrobiales > Thermofontimicrobiaceae > CAZSBG01. Next base: position 29,537 of record CAZSBG010000035.1, read on the forward strand.
GTGGCCGCGATGATTTTTTGAATACCGAATTGACGAGTTGATCCGGGTCAAATGTGAACGATCCGTTGATCGAGGTATTGTTCTGTGCGCTTCTGCCTCGATCCTTTTGCTGCAGATTATTGGACCATTTAAAATTCGTGTTATAGCTGAACGTTGTTTTGAGCCATTTGGCCAGATTTGGATTATATTTCGTGCTGAAAGACTGATCGAGGTTGGTCAATTGACCAAACCGAAAATTCATCAGTTCTTCCATGGCATCTGGCGTGTTTCTCAGGTCATTCTTGTAGGATCGGGAGAAATCAAAACTCAGGCTCTGAATAGGGCGAATGCCGGTTTGCAGACTTCGGGATACGACGAACTGGTTGTTCTCGGTGACAACGCGAGACCGTGTCTCAGATTTGGATTCAGACCGGTTCCCGGACGCTTTCACACTGAAAGTCGAAGGCAAATAGAAAAATTTCAAATCCGACAGCTTTTTCACAATCGGTGCCTTTCCAAGCCAGAAAAATGGCTGAAAATACTTATCCTTTGGAAAGCTCAGAGAATAATTGAAATTCGCCGTATAGGTTTTCCGATCCGAGTAAAGATGAGTGGAGCTTGTTCCGTGAGATTCCGCCGTATTAAAGCTCACAGAAATCCGATCGATCGTATTCTTGATGAAGAAATTATTGGATCGCGTATTTTTCTTGAAAGACACGCCTAATCCCTTAGTCTCATTTTCATTCCGAATCTTTTCCAATTCTTCCGCCGGCATATCGTCAGTCACCATGATATCGCTGCCAGGCAGATATTTTGGCGTGGACTGCCTCTTCGAATAATTGAAATTGATGGGAATGGACAATCCCCAGGACTTGGGTAAAAATTTATGGAGAGAGAAATTACCGGCAAAATTCCCGCCGTGTTCGTTATTCCCGGAACCGAACCGCGTATTCACATTGTGGAAATCCGCGTTTTTTCTGTTTATTTCACCATTGATTGAAAATACATCGGCGACCTGCAAATCAGCACGCGCACGAAAAGCATATCCCTTATCCTTTTTCACACCGGATAACCGCAGTTCATTCACCCATATTTCCCCGGAGAATGGAAATGCATTTTTGTTGATGTACGCGACTTCTTCCACCGGGGTTGAAATATTTTTAACCCCGAGGATCAACTGACGAACATTGGTCAACGACGGTTCTCCTTTGATCTGGTATTTTTTTCCATCTCCCAGATGTTTCACCCGGAGCCCGGTTATTGAATCCGGCACTTCCAGTTTCAACATGGCCAACTCATTCAGGTCGATTTCCACATCATTTTGTTCCCATCCCTCGAATACCGGTTCCCGAAATTCGTAATAGTTGTTGTCGTCCGAACCAAAGCGCAGAAATAATTCCACACTGGTTTTGTCTTTGGAGAAATTTATTCCATACGAATCGCCGCCGTGAACAAACATTTTCATTTTTTCATAATGAATATAATTCTCAGCCTGAAAAAAGGTCTTTCTGATAATTCCACTCGCTCCGGGTTCCAGATCATTGATTCGTAAAATCAGAGATTGCTCCTTGGCCTCGACCCGTGTAATACGATCCACAACACCGGACACGCCAGGCGGCTGAATGTAATCATCATTATCGTGCGTGTTGGTTACCGCGGCGAGAACTGTCGAATCATTTTTAAGGTTGAACGGTGAAAAATCATCTTTGGCCACGCCCATTTCTTTCCAGTCATTCCCCACGATATTGATTTCAGCAATTCGCAAAAACGTGGTTGCCGCACAACTGTCGATCCATATTCGGGCAAATTCGATTCGGGACATGTCCGGTTCACCGACTTTTTTGGTGAATTCATTCAAGGGGATGCGATACATGCGCCAGCCATCTTCATTATCCTGACCGCCGGCAATTAATGACGTGTCTTCATGCGTTTTGGACAACGAAAATGTGTATTCAAAATAGTCACTTCGCATATCCAGCGAACCATTTCCATTGATGTCTTCTGTATTTGGCAGACGACCACCGGGATCATTTTCGTTTCCCTCTGTGCCATTTATCTTCTCATAATCGATACTCCCGGTGCTATATTCCCAGTCGTCGTAGCTCAGTGGTTCGCCGTCGTCTCTAACGCCGTTGCTGTTAATATCCCAAAAGTCAGTTGGGTCTTTTCCGGCCATGCCGTCGATGCCAACATCTTCACCGGGATCTAACAGGTTGTTCAAAATTCCGTTTACTTCAATATCTTCGGTGTCCAATCGGCCGTTGGGAATGATGTCCTCGGAAATCTGCCCCAAATCGATGTTAAGCCGGCCATTATCACCCTTCACCCAAATTTCAAGAAATTTACTATCCGATTGATCCGCGTAACCTGCCGAGAGCCAGCGCATTACACCACCCCATGATTGCTCGCGCTTGAAATCCGGATCGTTGGGACGTTCCGCAGGTCGGAACAGCATATCCAACACATGAACGCGCTGCGGCGTATTTGGGTTATGCGTGTCGCGATTGGGCCAGATTTCCTTGATTGCCACCTGTTCGTAGGGATTCCACCAAATCAACCGGCCGCGCTTTTTGTACACATCCAGCGTTGTTTTCCAGTTGTTTGTCGGATCAGGAATTTTGCCCACTTCAAGTGGCGAGGAACAATCTCTCCAGCCGCTACGAATGACTCCCAGCGGCGTCAGTTTTTTTGCGGCTTCAAAATCGTCTATGTACGCCACACCATCCAGGTCTCCGGTTGCATCGTTGTTCAGCGTATTTGGATTTGGAAGAATTTGAGCGACCTCACCCTCAAAATTAAATCTGGAAGGCGCCTTGGTTTCAATCAATGGAAATGCATCTATGGCTTTGGTGATGAAATTCGGTTCGAATTTCAGTGATGTGTTCACATCCCAGATCAGGTTGCGCATGGGACCTTTACCGACCCGCACTTTTTGATCGAGGGTGCTCTGGTTCAAATATAAAAACGTACCACCGATGAATGAATTATCCCAGAATTTGTATTCACCGCGCATACCTAGCAATGTCTTTTTTTCCAGTTGAAATAACTCATTTCGCTGGTAGTTCACCTGAACATTGGCAGACGGACTTGCAGCTTCATCGCGAAGAATGGTGAGCTTGCCGGAATAATAATCGATGATATAATCTTTATCTTTCACAAGCCGCGCCCCGTTCAGGGTCACTTCCTCGGAACCTTCGATGACATTCCAGCCAAGATCGTAATTGGCGCTTCGGTTCTTGGATTTCACTTGAATGTAAAATTTGCTCTCACTGGTAATAAAGCTTTGATTGGTTGTGTCGTACATGGCTCCGACGTACTTATCTTCCGGCAGCAATGAATTGGTCGTATCTGCAAAAGGCCGCAAACTGGGGAATTCCAGTTCTCCTTCCCCTAACCTGAGGAAGTTGCTGTTCCTGTCGATGATATTATCCGGCTTGTTATCCCCGTTCTGGTCCACCCGGTCCAATCCAAGTATATTTAGAAATGAGTAAGGTTTCCCATCAACATCCTGCGTTTCAAGGTCGTTACCGGAAGGCGGGTCGAAAAATATCTTCACCTCAAAACCGTCCCAGTCGATGTTTCGAGAGCCCAGATAATAGACGTGCCGAAACATTAAATCCCACGTAGAGTCTGAAGGTCGCGGGCTTCGCGGTTTCAGCATTTGCAGAAAAATGGTGGATTGGGTTTGCGGATCGAACTTAACATCGCCAACCACTTTTCCTGAGCTATCGCGATACGCAATGGCCAGCATTTCATCATCGGAAACAGCGTTATTCAACCGAATAAAACCGAGTGATGTCTCCAGGAAGTATTCCGAGCGATCCAGGCGAATCCAGTATCCATTGGTATTCTCCTGGTCAATGATCGTCGTATCCGGATTTTCAGAGTCTAACAGCGCCCATCCATAAACACGTCCCTGCTTCTGCTTGTAGCCAGGACCAGATTTATAGATTTCAAAATCTGTGATAATTTTATTGAGTTCAAAAATATGCGAGCCGCTTTCGTCAAAGTTGCTGTAATTTGACCGGTAACTGTGGTCGAGGAAAAAGTAAACGCCGCGCATGTAATTATAATCTTTAATCGTGCTCTCACCTTCCTCAGCGCCGCCGCTGATGGTGAGAGTTTTGTTTTCACCTTTTTCCTGACTGGCGATGGTGGTCAGTTCAAAATTACCGATTTGCGCCTTGGCCTTGATTCCAAAAAGACCGCTGTTCTGCGCGCTGAACGAAACAAACCGCGTGGCCGGCAGGGACAGCGAAATGTTTCCGGCCTGAATGGACTGGATGATCTCATCGTCGTATCCCTTGTAATCCAGCTTGACAGTGTTTTCAAAATCGAACGGGCGCTCGCTGTCCTGATCCACACTGACCGTCACTTTATCACCAACATTCCCCTGCACCTTGAACTGCTGGGTCTGTTCCATTTTAAAATTATAATCCGAGCCGCGATTGTATGCCGTTTTCACCTGGCTGCGTTTTTCATGCCGGAAGCCGCCCTTGATGTTGATTTGCCCGGTCACCGAGAGCGAGACCTGATCCCCGCCGAAAATCGTCTGAAACGCACGACTTCGTATTTTCACAGGAATAGCGATCTCCAGTCCGCCAGAGCCTTTTTTCTCGATGCGCTCCCCGGTGATATCCTTCACTTTGTAATCCTGCCACAAAATTTTCATATTTTGCCGCAGCGAATAATCGGTGTAATTATCCAGCGAGTATGTCACAGGAATATGTGCAGGGACGCTGAAATAATCTTCCCGAATAGAAATCTTTTCCCCGCTGGAATCGATTTCAACTTTGCGGTTAAGGCTTCGTGATTCAATGAGAAGGGGCAGGTTGATCGGCTCTGCAAAAGAAAGACCGATTTGTGCCTCTTTGTGAAATAAAGGGGTTCCAAATTTTTGGGTAGAATCGAGTCGCAATCCGATTTTTGTATCATCGGAAGCGAAAGCAATACGCGGGACAACTGCTGTTATAGAAAAAAAGATCGAAATCAAAAAAAGGAAAATCTTACCAGATTTCGATCCAATTTTATTCCGTACTACCATGAAACCGTCTTGTTAACCGTGGTCCAGAAATTTCGCGTGAATTATTTAGTTAAACTTGAAACAAACAGAAATGTTCAGTTAGGATAATTAAATTTTTAAAATTTATCGAATTGCATTTAAAGGAGTTTATAGTAATTTCCATGAACAGATACGGGAAAGTGTGCACAAATCAGTAACATTCAAATATTTTTGCTGCATCATGATTATTAAATTCAAGAACTGCGAGCAGCAATTTTCTGAACGTACAGTTACACTGATCCGCCCCCAAATTAGTTACATTCTATTGAGACCAATTCAATATTCAGGAAAATATCGTGACATGGAACGAGGCAGTTACCCATTTGGGGGTTTTTGGTATAACCTTTGCCGGATTCTGTTCGAATTGAACATTTCATCCTTAAAAACGTATCACAGAACAATAATAATTTCAAGTCTTAAAATAGAATCGATAACAAGTTTAACCAATAACCTCCCGGGAAAATTGAGACAGTGTATAATTTTAAATTCAGGCTATAGATTGAAAAAGTGGCGGGTTGAAATTTACTTGCTAATCTTTCGTGATTTACGTATATTATAACTTCATCAAGATAAATCGAGTTCCAAATAATTTGCAAATTATGTACATTCTATCCAGACATATTCTTCGGCAGCACATAGGGCCCTTTTTCTTTGGCTTATTTATTATTACCCTGCTTTTTATGCTCAACCTTGTCTTCAAGGAATTAGGACGGATTTTAAGCAAGGGCCTCGATTTTTTCACGATTGTTGAGTTTTTCGCTCTCAATCTATCATGGATTGTTGCGCTCGCCGTACCCATGGCGGTTCTTATGGCCTGTCTTATGGCTTTTGGCCAGCTATCGGCAGACCATGAAATTACCGCCATTAAAGCAAGCGGGATCAGCCTGTATCGGATTATTTTACCTGTATTTATAGTTTCGGCAGGTCTGACAGTATTCTTGATATGGTTCAATAATGATGTCCTGCCGGATTCCAATCACAGACTTCGGTTGTTAGCCCGAGACATCACCATGAAAAAACCGACGGTTACACTGGAGCCCGGCTACCTGAATCAGGATATTCCGAACATCTCCATCCGTGTAAACCATCTTGTCGAAAAAGAGAATCTGTCACTCATACGCGATGTGATTATCTATGATAACAGCGATGCAAACGTAAACAAAACTATCATCGCGGAGCGGGGACAAATTTACGTCAATAAAAATAATGGACTGCTTCAAATTACGCTCTATAACGGGGAAATCCATGAAATCAGTATCGACAACCTGCATCATTACAATCGGATCGATTTCCCGGAACATGTCATGAGAATCCCCATTCCTAACATGGTAATGCAGCGCTCCGACTCTGAATATCGCGGCGACCGCGAGCAGAGCGCCAGCATGATGAAAAAACGCATTGCCGAAAACAATGATATGGTTCAAAAACGCTATAGAAATCTGCTCAATTTTGTCGAAGCGCAAATCTATCGCTACTTCCCGAAAGATGGCGGACGAACAAATCAGCAACAGAGAATTGACGGGACAATCCTGGTTCCGCAATCGCTCAAAGAATCGCCGCGTTTTAAATCCAATTTACAGAAACAGATTCGGGTATGCAAAAATGTACTGCAGCGGATTGAGGGAGAAATTGATGTGGCGGGCGGTTACGAACTGAAGAATAACCGATTGCGGGTGGAAATCTATAAAAAATATTCCATACCGTTCGCATGCATCGTCTTTGTGCTGATTGGTGCGCCACTGGGCATTTTGGCCAGGCGTGGGAACATGGCCATTGGAGGCGGGATCAGTCTGATTTTCTTCATCATTTACTGGATTTTTCTCATTGGCGGGGAAGAACTGGCCGATCGTGATATGCTTTCCCCGTTCCTTTCCATGTGGCTGGCTAACTTCATCGTTGGGGGATTTGGCGTTTATCTGTTGCTCCGAACCGTGAAAGAATCATCTTTTATTAATTTCCATTCGCTGGTCAAACTGGTACCCAAAAAAATACGGGCCTACATCCAATGAGAATCTTAGACAAATACATTTCCCAGAATTTTTTGGGCACTATGATTTTTGCCCTCATTTCTTTTGCAGCGATTTACGTCGTCATCGACCTGGTCGGCTTTTTGGACAAGTTCATCGACCAAAACGTGAGCTTTTTAATCGTCGGCCAATATTACCTGTACTATCTGCCCTATATTTTAATTCTCACATTGCCGGTTGCAACATTACTGGCGAGTCTTTTCAGCGTGGGGCAGCTTGCTCGTTACAGCGAACTCATTGCCATGCAGGCCTCCGGTCTGTCGCTGTACCGGATTCTATACCCATTGGTGGTTTTGGGAATCTTCATCAGTCTCATTGCGACGTATGTCGGTGAACGGTTTGTGCCTTATGCAAACCAGAAGAAGAAGGAGGTCTACGAAACCCATGTAAACAAAACCAAGAGGCGCCATATCAAAGGCAGAACCAAAGATATCAACCTGCAAATTGATGAAAATCGCTGGCTCCTTATTGGCGTATTCGATACCAAAATAAATACGGCGTTTAAAGTCAGTATTCAGGATTTTGAGGGAAACATGCTGATCAGGCGGGTCGATGCGCCACAAATGGAGTGGGATGAAAATCGCTGGATTTTAAAGGATGGTTATATTCGCCATTTCAAGAATAATGTTGAACGGGCCCAGGAGTTCAAGTTTTATGAATTGAAAAATGATCGCTTCAACCCCATGGATATTGCCAAAATCCAGAAAAAACATGAAGAGATGAGTTACTGGGAACTTAAAAATTTTATTGAAGAAGTAAAACGAACCGGCGGAAATCCGGATCGCTGGCGCGTGGATTTATACCTCAAATTTGCCTTCCCCTTTGCCAACTTCATCATTATACTTTTTGGCGCACCGCTTGCGTCACGAAAAACCAGAAGCGGCACTGCCATCAGTTTTGGTGTGAGTTTGTTTGTCTGCTTTCTCTATTTTGGCTTCATAAAAATCGGTCAAAGTTTGGGCCACAACGGCACGTTACCCCCGCTTCTTGCCGCATGGCTGGGAAACATATTTTTCGGATTGGGAGCAATTTTCATCTTTGTGCGTTCAAGTAAATAATTTGCACTGATTCGATTTGACCGGTCAAGTTCAAAATCAAATTCCTTTCATACTAAAAATGCAAATGATCTTGTTTAATCAATCGGATCAGCATGCGATGCCCGCGATTTTCAACTATTTCTGAAAGATGTGTTTTCATGAATAAACTTTTTCGACATTTCGTGTTTTTTATTTTTATTGTCACTATTCCTGGTTTTGTCATTTCCACTCCAAATCAATCCCTGATTATTTCAGGGAAAGTAACCGATCAGCGCAATAAACCCCTGGAGGGCGTCAACATCTATATCGTGGACCGTTCCATTGGCACCACTTCTGATGAGGATGGTTATTTCAAATTAACAATCAGGGATTTCGATAAAGTTCAAATCACTTTTCAGTTCATTGGCTATAAAAAACAGACCCGCACAATTCAATTCCGGGGGCAGAGCTCTGTGCAGCTATCCATCCAAATGGAACAGGATATCGTTGCACTGGATGGCGTTGAAATCAGTGAGAAAAAGTATGAGCCCAATGCCGGCATTTATGAAATTAAGGCAGCAGAAATCCGAACCATTCCAGGGTTTTATTCCGATGCGCTCAGCGTGGTCAAAACGCTTCCCGGCGTTGTTTCCAACAACGAAATGAGCAATACTTTTCATGTGCATGGCGGAAGCAGTAACGATAATCTCATCATGCTGGAATCCATTCGTCTGCCTCAACCCCAGCAAATTCGTAATAGCTACCAGGAAGGCATGAGTTTGATCAATCCATCGCTGGTACAAAACTTTCAGCTTATGACCGGCGGATTTTCAGCGCGATACGGAGAGAAGATGCATTCTGTGCTGCTGACTGATTATAAAAAATCTACGGACAGACGCTTTCAGGGAGAGGCCGAGTTGAGTCTCATCAATGCAGGACTGACATTATCCGGACGCGCGTTTGGTTCCGGTTACTGGGCCATTGCCGGACGCTGGGCTGACACAGGATCCATTCTCAACACGCTGCAAACTGAAGGGCAGTACAGGCCCAAATACATGGATATGCAATTCATCGCCCGAATTCCGCTCAATTATCGCCACAAACTGAATATTATTGGACTTTTTCTGAAAAATCAATTTACGCTCACGCCGGAGAATTACCGCGCCCAGTATGGCGTTTTAGGCATGATATACAATCAGTTTCAGATTAATTACGACGGTCAGGAGCAGTCGAAATTTGATGCCGGTGTTATCTCCTTATCACTTAAAAGTTTACTGACCAGCGAACTAAATATGACGCAAACCCTCAATTTTATAAAAAGCAATGAACTGGATCGTGTCGATTTGAGAGGCGATTTGTATCATCAACAGAATGTTCAGTATGGTTCAGATAATGCTGAACAAATAGAATACGTTAGCACGGAAAACGAATTCAGGAATAATTCGTTGAACGTCACGACCGGGAGCTATCAGAATCAATTGACATACTCGTTTAATACTCATCGGGTTCATTTCGGTGGGGCGATACGGCGATATCTGTCGAAAGACCATCTGGAAGAAAGCACAACTATCAGCGTCAAAACCTCGTCCGATACTTTGACATCAAATCAACAGAGTTACTCCTTTAACACGTCAGGGCGACTCAATCACTATTCATACATATTGTTCGCAGAAGAAAACTGGTCGACATCTCAAATGATAGAGCTACAGGGCGGCATTCGCGCTCATTATTTCACGTACAACGAGCAGCTCTCCCTCGATCCCCGTCTTCGGTTAAAATGGAATTTTTCTCCCAATACCTGGCTGGCAACGTCGTGGGGAATCTACTCTCAGCCAGCGGAATACAGGGAATTGCGGGACTCGAAGCACAATCTGCTGTCCAATGTTCGCGCGCAGCAATCCAAAAAATCTGTTTTGTCCTTTTATCATCGAAATGCCTCTCAGACGATCGCCCGCATCGAATTGTTTTACATGACACAAAAAAATCTCATTCCCTATGATTTTGAAGACATATTCATTCAATACCAGCCGGAATACACCGGCAGCGGGGAATCGTATGGAATGAACATCCATTGGTACGGCAAACTGAATCAGCGCCTAAACAGTTGGTTGAGCTACACCTATCTTGTTTCCCTGCAGCAGATACCTGCGCTTGGAGAAAAGGAATACCCCAGTCCAACAGATCAGCGCCACACGGTTTCTCTGGTTCTGCAGGATGACATGCCCAGATTCCCTGATATGCGGGCGCACATGCGGGTGTTGTATGGGAGCGGCTATCCCTATACAGCATACACTGCAAAACTTGATGAAGAAACCGGGATTTACTACCCGGCTGCTTATAACCGCATGGGATACCGCATGGCCTATTACAGACGTATTGATGTGGGGCTGAGCTATTCCCACACATTCTATGACCGCGTAAACGCAAAGTTGATGTTCGAAATATTCAATATTTTTGACTTCCGGAATGTGCTATCGTATAAATACTTTGTTTTGCAGACAGGTAGTTGGCAGGTTGTACGCAATAATCTTTCGCGGCGAATTTTTAATTTCAGGGTGAATTTTTCGTTCTGATGGGAGATGCTTGTCTGCTTGATAGTCCTTTGACCATGGCGATATTGTGCAGTCCACTTGAGACCACTAAATTTCTTTCAACGCGATTATTATTTTTGGACGGAATACTTCTAATTTTGAAAAACAGCGCCCGGATCAACTCGATCATTTTTTACCCGAGATATTTCTGTGCCAGCCGGACCAAATTCAAGAATCCATTTATCATCAAAAATTGAACTGTAGCAAAATTTAAAACTGATGCGAGAATTTTTTAGCAGCGCTCTTTGAACAGCATCTTCATCGGTAAAATGTATCAGCCGAATTGTTTCATTTGCAGAAATTACTCTTCCATTGATAAACGAAGTATTGTAACTAAAATTTAGTGAATCTTCGCCAGCTATAAAATTGTTATACTCTTTCCAGGATTGTATCGGGATTCCATCAATCTCAACAATAACCCACTTTATAATGGCCGGCCCAACGCCTTTATTCTGAATATTATAATTAAATCCTCCGGTGTTACTATAGCTGAATTCAATGAATGGCCAGACAGACGCTTTTTGTTGATTCCTGAAAATATTTGCTTCATAAATTGAGACAGCCAACGCGCACAGTCCTACCAAAACAGCAGAGTAAGACATAATCATTTCAGCAGAGAAGAACCGGAATTTTTTGGCAGATTCAGACATATAACAATATTTCCTAAAATCTGTAATTATCTCACTGAAAGATTGAATTATAAATTAATTAGAGTATAGACTTGTTCACTAATACTATCAGCTGCCGGATTATCATGCTTTGTGAGTAAAACAGGTTAATATTTACAGTGTGGGGAATGAGATCATAAATGATATTTCTTAATTTTATACCGCATGGTTCGCAGGCTGATTTTCAGATTTTGCGCAGCTACGGATTTGTTGCCGCCGGCTTTTTCTATGGCGTCTTTAATGACGATTCGCTCTGCATATTCCATCTTTTTGCGAAATGTCTCTTCCTTGATGTCATCGAGGAACTGCCTGTCGACTGGCGGATGTTGTTGTGAAACAATATTCAATGGCAGGAATTCCGGCAAAATAACATCCCCCTCGCCCAAAACAATGGAATTTTCCACAGCATTTTCCAATTCCCGCACATTTCCCGGCCAGTCATAATTTAAACAGACTTCCATGGCTTCCTCAGAAAATTTCATCATGGGTCTGCCACTGTCAGTACAGAATTTTTTGATGAAGTGATCTAATAGCAGCGGAATATCGCTTTTGCGTTCCCGTAAAGGTGGAATCACAATTGGAATGACATTGAGGCGATAGTACAAATCTTCCCGGAACCTGCCTTCTTTTAACGCTTTTTCCAGGTTTCTGTTGGTAGCGGTGATAACCCGAACATCGGTTTTAATGCTGTCGGTCCCGCCGAGGTGAGTAATTTCCTTTTCCTGCAGCACACGCAGTAGCTTTGTTTGCACGCTTTCAGAGATGTCACCAATTTCATCGAGAAAAATAGTGCCCTGATGCGCCATTTCGAAACGACCTTTTTTACTGGTGACCGCGCCGGTGAATGCCCCTTTTTCATAACCAAATAATTCGCTTTCCAACAATGTTTCAGGCAATGATGCGCAGCTAATTTCAACCAGTGTTTTATTGGCGCGGGAACTGTTGTAATGAATTGCCCGGGCGACCAATTCCTTACCGACTCCGCTTTCTCCCCGTATCAGCACAGTCGATTGGGTCTGAGAGACTTTGTGTATTATAGTGTAAATATCCTTCATGACTTTACTTGTACCGATAATATTTTCAAATCGATACGAAGTTTTTAGCTGATCTCGTAACTGAACATTTTCTTCCCGAATTTCTTTTTCATCCAGCGCTTTCTTTATGGTGATGAACAGTTCATCCAAATTCAGTGGTTTTGTTAAGTATTCATAGACGCCTTTTTTCATAGCCTCCACCGCGTCTTTCACCGAGCTGTAGGCGGTCATCACGATTGTTTTCATATCAGAATTGAACGAAAGTGATTTCTCGAATAATTGCAATCCATCCATTTCCGGCATGCGAAGATCGGTCAGCATAACATCAAAGCGTTCCCGTTCCAAAACCCTGAGCGCTTTTTTCCCGGATTCAACCCCAACGGTATCGTATCCTTCGTCTTTGACGATTTCCACCAAGCCTGACAATGTGTTTAAGTCATCTTCAACGACTAATATTCGCGCCATGGTTTAACCTCGTTTTCAGTGAGACTATTTTTTTCTACAGCAATATTTTTATTACATTCATTCATTTCTGTCTGCAAATCTCTGTGCACAATAAAAATCATTATTGCTTGCATAACGTCTTTTACTCATATTCTTGCAAAATTGTTTCTAACGCTCGGAAAAATCGGTCGATATCAACTTTTTCAATATCTACCATGTGTCCAATTCTGAAAATCTTGTCATTTAATTTACCCTGTCCCCGTGAAACGACAACCTGATGTTTCTCCTTGAGTTGTGAAATTATGTAATTTGCGCTGTGAGCAGGACTTGTTTTGATGGCGGTTATGCTATCTCCCGGTTCCGATGGAAAAATGGATAGTCCGTATTCACCGATCCGTTCCCTGATGGATTTCGCCAGAGCCGCCCTCTTTTCCCAGATTTTTTCCAGTCCTCGATCTTTGATCATCTGGAGAACACCATCTGCTGCGACTACGATTGGTATTGCCGGAGTGAACGCTGCCCCCCGGTTCAAACACATGGCCTGACGCGCCTTTGAAAAATCGAAATAGAACCGCGGGAGACTTGCCTGTTCGGTGCGCCTCCACGCACGATTATTTAAAGCGACAATTGCCAAGCCCGGCGGCAAGCCCAGGCCTTTTTGCGACGCTGTGATGAGTACATCAATGTGCCACGAATCCATTTTTAGCGGCAAGACTCCAGCCGTTGAAATGGCATCCACTATCACCAGCGCTGAGGTAATTTTCCGAATCTCCGGCACTAAAAATTCAATATGCGTCAGCGCTCCGGTTGACGATTCGCAGTGGGTGAGAAAAATTCCCTTTACATTTCGGAATTTATGCAGACAATCTTTTATTTGCTCCAGATGAACGCTTTGTCCCCAGGGTATCTTTACAGAATGTATTTTCAAACCGTAGGTTTTACCAATCTGCGCCCATCGCTCGCTGAATTTGCCATTCTCGACAACAACAATTTCATCGCCGCGACTGAATAAATTGGCGATTGCCGCTTCCATGCCGCCTGTTCCGCTGGAAGTCAGTAAGAGCACATCATTTCGGGTTTGAAGAAAATATTTCAGATTATCCTGAACCCGGTTGAAAATACTCACAAAATCTTCATTGCGGTGGTAAAGAAGCGGGCGGCTTAACGCTCTCCTCACGTCATCCGATAGCGGAACAGGGCCTGTTGTCATAAGTAAAAATGGATTCACTTTTACCTCGAAAATTGTCGTTCATTGTTCAAAAGGTCGTCGATTGACTGCCAGAGTTCAGCCTTCCCAATTTTTGTCATAGAAGAATACGGCAAAACGCTGGTTCCTCCTAATAGTTGAACGTCTTTCTCAATACGTTGAACCAGGTGCTTTGCTCTGCTTTTCGGTAGTTTATCTACCTTTGTCGCGACCACCAATGTGGGTATTTCGAGAAAAGACAGCCAGTTCAACATGTCTTCGTCCAGTTTGGTGATACCATGCCGGCTGTCAATGATCTGAACCACTCCCCTGATATAGTCATTTTTGGATAGATACGATTCCAGCAGTCTTTTCCAGGCCAATCGCTCGTTGTGCGAAACTTTGGCATAGCCGTAGCCGGGCAAATCGACCATATAAAAACTCTCGTTGATTTCAAAATAATTGAGCAATCGGGTTTTGCCCGGAGTAGAACTTGTTTTGGCCAGCTTCTTTCGATTGAGAAGACTGTTTATCAAACTCGATTTACCAACATTGGATCTGCCGGAGAATGCAATCTCGGGCAATCGTATTTTTGGCAATTGTTTCAACTTCGCGACACTGCCAACAAATTTTATTGAGTTAATTTTCACGTTTATTTTTCCAAGTCGAACCTAATTTTTTCATCACTCAAAAAAAAATCTTCCCCAAACCTTTTTAGTTCCAGGGAAGATTTACTTCATATTTTTTGAATGCGTTTATTTCAGAATTACGCTGTTTTTTTAATCTCCTGGTAAACGAAATCCGGGTCTTTCTTTTCCCGAACTACGTTTTCAGTGATAACGCACTTTTTCACATTCTTAATTTGCGGAAGGTTGAACATAATATCGAGCATCACCTCTTCCATGATAGCCCGTAAAGCTCGCGCGCCCGTCTTCCTACGCATGGCTTCCCGCACCACCACTTTGAGCGCTTTTTCATCGAACTCCAGTTCAACGCCATCCAGTTCGAACAATTTTTTATATTGTTTTGTCAGCGCGTTTTTGGGTTCAATCAATATAGTGTAAAGTGCCTCTTCACTCAATTCATCAAAAATGCAATCAATGGGCAGGCGACCGATCAATTCCGGAATCAGGCCAAATTCCAGCAAATCTTCCGGTTGAACATACCGCAGCAGTTCACCGATTTTCTGATCTTTGTTCTTCTGCAATTCTGCTCCAAATCCGACGCCTTTTTTGCCAACACGGGATGCAATAAGATTGTCAAGACCATCGAAAGCGCCGCCACAGATGAACAGAATATTTTTGGTGTTGATGTTGATCAAATTCTGTTCCGGGTGTTTTCGTCCGCCCTTTGGCGGCACCGACGCCACTGTACCTTCGAGTATTTTCAGGAGCGCCTGTTGCACGCCCTCTCCGGATACATCGCGCGTGATAGAAGGATTGCCGCTCTTTCGCGCAATCTTATCAATTTCATCGATATACACAATACCGCGCTCTGCCTGCTCTACATCATAATCTGCCGATTGCAGCAATCGGACCAGTATATTTTCCACGTCCTCGCCGACATATCCAGCCTCTGTAAGCGTTGTTGCGTCGGCAATGGTGAATGGAACCTGAAGAAAGCGAGCCAATGTGTGAGCCAGCAATGTTTTTCCGGTCCCGGTGGGACCAATAAGCAAAATATTGCTTTTTTCCAATTCCACTTCATCGCTGACGAGTTCAGCCGCTTCAACGCGTTTATAGTGATTGTAAACTGCTACAGAAACAATCTTTTTCGCGCCTTCCTGACCGATGACGTAATCATCCAGCTCACGCTTTATCTCCGCCGGTTTTCTGATTTTATTTTTTGCAACCAGCGCTCGTCGGTTCAAATCTTCTTTGATGATTTCACTGGCATTTTTGACGCATTCGTTACAAATATAAACGTCAGGACCAGTTACGATGCAATCAACTTGATTTGAATTTTTGCCGCAAAAAGAACAAATAAATAAGCGTTCACGGCGCTTGTTATAATTATCCATGGAGACCTCAGCACGTTACCCAAATTTTTAATTATTATTTTTTCTTTCCTTCACTTCGCGGAGCCATAATTTCATCTACGAGTCCGTAGTCTTTCGCTTGCCGGGCAGACATGAAAAAGTTACGATCTGAATCTTTTGCAATTTTCTCGATTTTTTGACCGGTATGGCTCGCTAAAATCTGATTAATTTCTTTCCGCATTGTTAATATTTCATTAGCCTGGATTTCAATATCCGAAGCCTGTCCCTGAGCGCCCCCCCAGGGTTGATGGATCATTATTCTCGAATGGGGCAGAACGGATCGTTTTCCCTTTGCGCCGGCAGTCAATAAAACCGCTCCCATGCTCGCTGCCTGGCCCAAACAAATGGTTGCCACATCCGGCTTGATATATTGCATGGTGTCATATATTCCCAATCCGGCAGTCACCGAACCGCCCGGACTATTAATATACATGTACACATCTTTTTCAGGATCATCTGCTTCGAGGAATAAAAGCTGGGCGATAGCTAAACTTGCGACAACATCATCCACAGGGGAACCTATAAAAATTATTCGCTCTTTTAACAGCCTTGAAAATATATCATAGGCTCTTTCGCCTCGTCCTGTTTGCTCCACGACAATCGGTACCAAACTCATTCCACACCTCTTCAATTTGTAATTGTAAGTTCTTCGCTATCTTTAATAAGAATCAGCCAATCAGGCAACGAATTCACTTTGTTTCATTCTGTCTTCGTAGGTGACTGTTGTTTCGGTCACAACTGCATTATCAATCAGAAAGTCAAGAATTTTCTTTTCCTGCAAATCCTGCTTAACACGTTTAAGCCGCTCCGGCTGCCGATAGTTACTTCGAATCGCCGCTACGTTTTCACCTGCGTTTGAAGCCATATTTTCGATATAATCGTTCACTTCATTATCGTCAACTTCAATATTTTCCTCAGCTATAATTTTTTCCCGGAATAAAATCCATTTCAAATTCCAGATCGCATCAGCCCGATACTTCTCTCGTACTTCCTGTTCATCAATTTGTTCCTGCTTCTCATTTTTCATGTTATCGACAAACGCATCCAGGAAATTTTCTATCATATAATCCGGAAGATCAATTGGATTATTTTTGATGACTTCATCCATGATTCTATTGTTCAATTGCTGCTGGACATTCATCTTGTACTGCTGTTCCAGATTTTCTGTAATACCTTTTTTCATGGTTTCGAGATCCGAATATCCGCCGACTTTTTTCGCCAACTCATCATCAATTTCCGGCAATATTTTTTCCTTAATCTCCTTCACTGTGACAGCGTAATATTCTTCAGTCTCCTGTTCTTCTTCAGGATTCGGGACAGGGACTTTCACCTGTCGTGTGTCGCCGGATTTCACACCGATCAATTGTTCGGTGATAGGATTTTCTTCCTCGCTATCGACAAGCTGCAAGTACCGGTTTTCAAATTTATTTCCGATCATTGGAATACCGGAAGCATCTGTCTTCTGTAAATCTGCAACAATGTAATGTCCAAGCTGAGCTTCGTCTTCTATGGTATTCATAATGGCATGTTGTTCCTGAATATTTTTTAGCACAGCTTCCACATCGTGATCGGTCAACTGGTATATTTCTTTCTCAATTTCAAGCTGTTTATATTTACTCAAATTCACTTCAGGTTCAATTTGGACAACAGCTTCAAAATTCAAGCCATTTTCACGATCATATTTGACATCATTAATTTTCGACACATCGTACATCTTAATTTCATTTTCTTTTATGGCTTGCTCCAAATATTCCTTGATAGAATTTTCAGCAACTTCCATCTCGATTTTGGAACCAAACACATTTTTAATTAAATGAAGCGGGACTTTACCCTTGCGAAATCCTTCAAGTTGAATACTCTTTTTATAGTTTTTATAGGATTCATCAAATTTTGGTACGAGTTCTTCGTAGGACACTGAAACATTCAATACCTTTTCCCACTGGCCCTGATCTGCAACCTTTACTTCCACAAAAACTCCTCTGAAAAAAATTCATTAAATTAACAAATTAATTACACGTGCGAGAGGGGGGAGTTGAACCCCCACACCAAAAAGGTACTAGATCCTAAGTCTAGCGCGTCTGCCATTTCCGCCACTCTCGCGTTATAGAAATTTTAATATAAAAACTTTTAACGCAAATGTCAATGTTTTTTTAAGCTACATTTGCAATTATTAAGACGTTTCAATTTCTACACTTAGAATAATATCATATGGTTGAATTTTGTCGACAACATCCATGCCGTGAACAACCTGACCAAATACCGTATAGCGGCCATTTAGATGAGGCTGCGGTGAATGCGTGATAAAAAACTGACTGCCGCCGGTATCTTTTCCGGCCAAAGCCATTCCCACTGCTCCACGGCCATACTTTCTCTGATTTATTTCACAGCGGATGGAATCGCCCGGGCCTCCCCAACCATCGCCGCGCGGACAGCCGGCCTGAATGACAAAATCCGATACGACGCGGTGAAATATTATGCCATTGTAGAACCCCTCGTTCACCAATTTAATGAAGTTCGCAACCGTGAACAGCGCATCTTCTAAAAATAATTCGACTACAATATCGCCTTTATTCGTTACGATCTTTGCCCTGGCCTTTTTAATTTTGGGAAACGCAATTCCCCCGGAACGAGGCTGTTTTTGATTGACTTTCAGCCTTTCAGCGGAATAGTCACCGCCGGTGATACGTTTTAACGATTGAATCGACGCTTGCGAGATTGCTTCATATTCATCCTGCAAAGCTTTTTCCAAAAATCGGATGGCGCTCTCAGCGTTCAGTTCACCGAGCGCCTGAATGATGGCAACCCGTGGTTCAATGCCGGTCGGACTGTCGAACCGGTGATAGGCTTCCATCAATTCAGGAACCAGTTCCGCGATTTGATTTGTCGCGCAGATTTGAGCAACCACCGTCGTCAGGGCAAGATCGTCAAGGCTCAATTTTTCCAGGATGATTTGAACTGTCCTTTCTTTTGATAGTTCCATACCAAACCGACCAATAGAATCCAGGGCATGTGTCCGGACGCCAATATCTTTATCCTTCAACATCATTTGAAGCAGATTAAAACTCTCCTCATTAGCGATCAGTCCCAATGACTCTGCCGCCTTACGTCGGATATAGGCAGACTCCGACTGGATCAATGGCTCGATAATCGGTATCGCCTGTTCCTTCAAAATTTGTGAAAGCGCCTTTGCCGCGTCACCGCATAAAAAAGATGACCTGTCCTGACATATTTCCCTGAGATTCTGGGTCGCTTTCTGGCATTCGAGACTTCCCAGCGCCGAGATTGCAGCTCTTTTAACATGCTCATTTTTAGCATTTAAAAGCGGAATTACATCGGGAGCCCATGCCCAATCCCCAATTCGTTCAATTGCGCGCAATACATTCACCTGCACCCGCCAATCCGAGTCGTTTGCATGTTCGAGCAGAGCAGGGACGAACGAGGCCGCTTTTATCTCTCCCAGTGAGCGAGCCGCGTACATTCGGACCAGTGGCTCGTCATCCTGTAAAGCGTTGACAATTTTATTTGCCGATGAAATATCCTTCAAACGCATCAACGCATACGCGGTTTTCCAGCGGACATTTTTGTCCGGATCATCGAGTCCGGCGATGATTTCATCCGCCACCACAGTATCGGCACAATTCCAGTAAGCAAGTAATCCGATGGATTGCATTGCTGCGGCTTTCAAAAGGAGCGCATCGCCACGCACATGTTTCAGCAGCACAGGAACAGATTTTCTCGAACCGGCTTTGCCCAAAGCGTCCAGAATGTACTCTCGTACTCTCTGTTCCTTTTCTTCCTTCAACGCGGATATTAAATAACTTTCACACGCGTTGGAAGTCGTGTCTCCTTTGAGTTTCAACGCCAGTCCAATTTGCCCCAGGGCGAACGCGGCTGATTCTCTCACGTCCACATCCATATCGGAGAGCAGAGATTGCAGTGAATCGGCCGCATCATAATTTTGAAATCGCGCGATACATAACGCTGCCCGCGCCCTGATTTTCGGATCACTGTCTCGCAGGCAGCTATAAATAAATGCGTCCTCAAAATGTCGTTCGTTTTCCAGCACCACGAGCTGACGCCATTTCGTTTCATTATCCGGCTTTTGACGACAATTCAAAACCAGCGCGTAGAAAACAAACATACATAAAATGATGAATGAATATTTTTTCATTTCATTCTCAAAAAAATTAGCACTAATTGCAAATCCTCAACACCAAGTTCAACGCCAAACCATTTTATTTTAGGCACTTAAGAATAATATTCTGAATAGGTTTGGCAGAAAATCACAAAAAAATTCATTGCGCCAGACGACGCACAAGCCTTTAGCTGATGCCAAATAAATTCCAAATACGAAAATTCAATTTTTAAGCTTTACTCGAAAATGTAAAATCAGCCGATCCTGTGCGGGTTTGATTTTTTGAAATTTGGTTTTGAAATTTGCTTGTTATTTGGTATTGAGCTTTGCAATTTCCGCTTTATCCGGCTTAGGTCATCAATCCATTAACAATGCCTGTTCGATTCGTTCCAGCGCCCAATCGATTTCATCTTTACTGATAACAAGCGGAGGCGCCAACCGAATGATATTCCAGTGCGTTTCCTTGGCCAGTACGCCTTTTTCCATCAACGCTTCGCAGAACCGTCGTGCGCCGTTCGCTTCTTTTTTCAGAACAATGCCAATCCATAATCCTTTTCCACGAAAGAAATCTACATGCGGACTTTTAATTTTCTTAAGTTGAGTCATAAGATAATCGCCCAATTCTTCAGCGCGTTCACATAATTTTTCATCCACGAGCACCTTCAACGCCTCTCTGGCGACGGCAGATCCCAGCGGATTCCCGCCATACGTTGAACCGTGGTCGCCTGGATTGAACACTCCCAATACCTCTTTCGACGAAAGCGCTGCTGCCACAGGATACATCCCGCCGGAAAGCGCTTTCCCGATGGTTACCATATCCGGTTTTACATTTTCATGTTCTGAAGCGAACAGTTTGCCGGTGCGCCCCAGTCCGCTTTGTATTTCATCGGCTATCAGCAAAACATTGTGCCGATTGCACAATTCACTGGCCTTCTTCAAGAAGCCTTCCGGCGGAACGACCACGCCGCCTTCTCCCTGAATCGGTTCAACCAGAAAAGCAACTGTGTTCGGCGATATTGCTTTTTCCAGCGCATCTGCATCACCGAACGGGATCATTTTGAATCCAGGGGTCAGCGGACCAAAACCGTCCTTGTATTGCTCTTCCGGTGAAAACGTAATAATTGTAATCGTTCGACCGTGAAAATTGCCATCGCATACGATAATTTCAGCTTTATCTTCTTCAATGCCTTTTACCTTGTAGCCCCATTTTCTGGCTGCTTTAATGGCTGTTTCCACAGCTTCAGCCCCGGAGTTCATGGGCAGAACCATGTCATAGCCGGTTAATTCCGAAAGTTCTTTCGCCAGTAACGGCCACTGATCATTTCGAAATGCTCTGGAAGTCAGCGCCAATCTGGCAGCCTGCTCCTGCATGACCTTCACAATTCGCGGATGACAGTGCCCCTGATTCACCGCTGAATACGCAGCTAAAAAATCCATATAACGCTTTCCATCTACATCTTCGAGCCAGACGCCATTTCCACGCGTAATGACAACATCGAGTGGTTTGTAATTATGCGCTCCATACTGATCTTCCATTGCAATAAATTCTTGACTTTTCATGAGTTTCGTACCTCCAAAATCCAAATGAATGTTATATTCTCCATATTATATTTTAGGTTTCAATATTAATGCGCCCAACTCGGAAGCATGTTCAGCAGAATTCCAAATACCGGAATTGCAACAAGATATGTGATTGTGGTGACAATGACAATTCCAATGAAATTTAAACCAACACCGACCTTCGCCATCTGAGGGATTGTCACGCAGCCTGAACCGAAAATAATGGCATTGGGCGGCGTTGCCACAGGAAGCATAAATGCGCACGACGCTGAAATGGTTGCCGGCACCATAAGCAAATATGGATGCATTCCCATCGCCAAAGCAGTCGCCGCCAAAATCGGCATGAAAATCGTTGATGTGGCTGTATTCGACGTGACTTCAGTGAGAAATGTCAACATAAAACTTGTAATCAAAATCATCACAATGAGAGGCACGCTGGAAAACAGGCTCAAATTACTGCCGATCCACGCCGCCAGGCCGGTTGTCTTGAATCCAGCCGCCAATGCAATGCCACCTCCAAAAAGGAGAAGAATACCCCACGGAATTTTGATTGCCCATTCCCAGTCCAGCAGGAAACTTTTCTTTTTCAAATTCTCCGGAATTGAAAACAGCAGGATCGCAGAAAAAATTGCCACGGTCGCGTCATTCACATAATTTGCAATGCCAAGAGCGTTAGACCACCCGGGAATGGTGAATGTTCCCAGATCGATGTTTTTCCGAAAAATCCATAAAAAAGCCGTTGCCATGAAAATTATCATAACCAACCGCTCTCCCTTTCTCATGGGGCCGATTTTCTTCAGTTCCTCACATATCACGTCCGAGCTGCCAGGCAGAGAGCGAATGCGAATTGGCAATGCAATGCGTGTGAGAAAAAGCCAGGTGACCGGGACGAATACAATCACCAAAGGCACCCCAACCATCATCCAGCCGACAAAGCCTATCTCCGGTGCTTCAGGGAAAATGGATTTCACTGCTGCGGCAAAGACAATATTCGGCGGAGTGCCGATGATCGTTCCAATGCCGCCAATACTGGCTGCGTAGGCAATTCCGAGCATGAGAGCGGTTTGAAATGTTTTTGTTTTTGCATCGAGCTGAAGCGGATCCTGAAAATCACTTCTCCTCAAAGAAGACATTTGAAGTATCACAGCCAAACCAATTGGATACATCATCATGGTCGAAGCCGTGTTTGAAATCCACATGGACAAAAAGGCTGTCGCAATCATAAATCCAAGGATAATTTTTTTCGGTCCCAAACCAATGAAGCGGATGATATGAAGCGCCACACGTCGATGAAGGCCCCATTTCTGCATGGCCATAGCCAGAAAAAAACCGCCCATAAATAAAAAGATATTGCTGTCACTGTAAGATTGTACAACCTTTTTACCTTCCATAATTTTCAGAGCGGGAAACGCAATGACTGGAATGAGCGATGTCACCGGTATGGGCAATGCCTCTGTAATCCACAGCCATGCCATGAGTATTGCAACGGCCAACGTTTTTTGGGCAGTCGGATTCAGCGAATCTGAAATTGGGAAAAATAACAAAAACAGGAATATTGGTATTGCTCCAAAGAGCCCGATTCGATGACGAATTGTTGTCTCCCTATTTTGCCCCATGTTTCAATTTTACAAATATTTGCGTTTATCGATTAATTTTATTTAAACTTCGTTCAATCAGGTTTAGAAACTTTTCACGCCCCTCCGGATTCCGAATATCAGTTTTCGACACATTGAATGTCACAGCATTCACCCCCCATTTATTTTTACACACATTGGGAAAACTGACGTAATAACCACCGAGACCCTGGAGGAATTCCGCGGAGATTCCCTGTTCTTCCTTCCTGCCGCGTTGCCGAATTCGATCGAGCAGTGTCTGAATATTATCCACATGAAGATAAATGATTAAATCAGGCCGAATGAGTTTTCTGTTGAGACGATCAAAATATTCAAAATATAACTTGAGCTCATTGTCACTCAGATTGCCCAGACCGTGAAGATACTTGGCAAAAATCTCAGGATCTTCATAGAGAGACCGATCCTGCACGCACGATTTAGGCACAGTTTCAATCAACTCATGGTGTTCAACGCGACGAATAAGGAATTCCATTTGAAGCGTCAAAGACCAACGCCGCATATCCGCGTAATATTCCCGAAGAAATGGATTATCAATGACAGGTTCATCGAACAGTTCCCATCCGAAATGCTGGCTCAATATTTTAGCAGCCGTTGTTTTTCCTGACCCGATATTGCCTGCCATGGTAATAAATTTTTTATTCTTCAAATTATTTCCCGGTTGATTTTGAACTTCAGCGTGTTTAACCTCGATTATTCACATTATATTCCTAAAGGTATCGAGATAACCTGAATGGTGCTGAATTTAGAGATTAGTACATTTTTACGTCTAAAACTGAGTTCTCAATGAATTGGTGATTCAATTTAATAATAATCAAGTAATTGAATCAATTTTATTATAATTGCATGAATAATTCAGGTTAAATGGGAAAGAAATAAAGAAAATATAGACGAAAATATGTATCTTTCAAGAAACTTGAATTTTTTCCCGTTGTCATTCCCGCACGCCTGCAA
>CAZSBG010000036.1:0-53632 GCA_964605145.1 uncultured Cytophagia bacterium
CCATTCAGGCTACCTGGATTCCTTAATGCATTACAATGAATAATCCAGGTTAGATTGAATTATTCATGTAATTATAATAAAATTGATTCAATTACCTGATTATTATCAAATTGAATTATCAATCAATTTAAAACTCAGTTTTAGACGTAAAAATGTACTCATCTCTAAATTCATCACCATTCAGGTTATCTCGATACCTTTAGCAATATAATGTGAATAATCGAGGTTAGAAAATGATTTTGATCAAATCAAAAATAATGTATGTGAGTACAGGTTAATGACTATTTTTCTTTACGCAGTATGATCAATTCGGGTTCATAAATATATTTTATTTTCTTAACTTTTCTTGCAAATATATAAATTTATTTCTATATTATTTATGTTAAATTTTAAGTGTTTTCAATTTGTTCTGGCAATTTCTCACTTCAGGGGCACATTAATACGTTAGTTAGTGTGCCTTTTTTTCTAATTATTTGTATTTATAATAATTATCTATTATTGATTAAGACAGAACCAAACAACTAAAATTTGTCCTTGTTATGTTTAATCTTATGACTATTTAAGGAATAATTATGCCGCTGTCAACAACAGTATTCTGGTGGCTGTTTGTTTTGGGCAATGCTGCTCTATTAGTTCTGGTATTCGGTTTTATTGCGCTGACTATTTTCAATCAAAAAAAATTCCTGAAAGATCAGCAGGAAAAACTGGAACAGTTAAGACAGAGTGAAGAAAAATACAGCAATCTTTTCAATAAGGTCACAGACATCGTTTTTATCCATTCGCTTGAAGGAAAAATACTTCAAATAAATGAAGCCGTAAAAACATTGCTCGGATACAGTCCTGCCGATTTATTAGGACGATCGGTTAATGAGATAATAGCAGAAAATCAAAAATTTGAATTTCAAAGTTATATTCAGGAAATATTGGATAAAAAATCATCCTATGGATTCATAGAATTCAAGGATGTCAATGGAAATCGTCTGATATTCGAATATAGAAATACAATTGTATCCCGGAATGGTTCAGCGGTTGCGATTCGCGGAATTGCCAGGAATGTTACAGAGCAGAAGAAGGCCGGCGAAGAATTAAAGATCAGCGAAGAGCGATATCGGAGCCTTTTTCACAATTCAATAGCCAGCATTTTTCTTCTTGATGGGGACCTGAATTTTATTGATGCCAATAAAGCCGGTATTGATTTATTGGGATATCCCCTCGATACTTTGATTACAATGAACTTACAGGATTTTATACTCAACAAAAAGAATTTTCAAGACAGATTTAAATTATTAAAAGAAAAAGGTCGTCTGGTTAATGATGAAATTCTTTTAAAAAAGCATGATGATACAAAAATTTGGGCATTGAGTAACACAACGTGTGTAGAAGATCAGACAGGAAAATTGCTTGGCGTATTATACACAATTTTTGATATCACCTCTCGGAGAAGAATTGAGCAGCGACTGTTCGAAGAAAAAGAACGATTATACGTAACCCTCCGAAGCATTGCCGACGCCGTGGTTACAACCAATATTTTTGGCCAAATACAATTATATAATCAAGCGGCCATAGATTTGTGTGAATTCCCATCAGAAGAAATCAACGGGAAATTTTTTGAAGACGTATTTGAAATTATAGATGAAGAATCAAATAAACGATGCACTTCACCGGTGGATGAAGTGTTAAAAGCGCGAAAAGTCGTGTATTATCAGAAAAACCGCCTTCTTCTTTCAAGGGGAAAAGTCCAAAAATTGATTTTCTACAGTGGTGCGCCAATTATGGATTCGGACGACCAGATTATTGGTGTGGTTCTTGTATTACGCGATGTTACTGAAAAGATGAAGCTGGAAGAAGAAGTATTGAAAATGCGAAAGCTGGATTCGGTAGGATTGTTAGCTGGTGGAATTGCTCATGATTTCAACAATATTTTAACAGCTATTATTGGCAATATTTTCCTGGCCAAGATGTCACTGAAAAGCGATAACGAAGAAGCTGTTCAACTTTTACACGATGTTGAACGAGCTTCAATGGAAGCGAAAAAGTTGACGCAGCAGTTATTAACCTTTTCCAGAGGGGGGGCTCCCATCAAAAAAACAGAATCCATAAAATCGCTCATACAAGAATCGATAAATTTTACATTAAGAGGCTCAAACGTTCGACCGGAATATGATATCGATGAAAACTTGTGGCCGGTTCATGCAGATACCGGACAAATAAATCAGGTTTTTAGCAATCTGGTGATAAACGCAGATCAAGCTATGCCGGACGGTGGCCTGATACACATAAAAGCAGAAAACATTGTTATCTTTGATGAGTCCAACACGCCATTGAAACCTGGTAAGTACGTTAAAATTTCAATCGAAGATCGCGGGATTGGCATATCAAAAGAATACCTCCCCAAAATTTTCGATCCCTATTTCACCACAAAAAAAACAGGAAATGGCCTGGGCCTTGCTTCTGTTTACTCCATCATTACCAAACATGATGGTTTTATCACTATCGATTCAGAAATTGGCAAAGGAACGACCGCTAAATTTTATCTCCCCGCATTGATTAATAAAGTAATACGAAAAAAGCCTTCTGAGAAGATATTAATTGACGCCAAAGGGAAAATTTTGCTGATGGAAGATGAAGCGGCTATCCGAGATGCAACCGGCAAAATTCTGAAAAAATTCGGATATGATGTTGAATTTGCTGCCGAGGGACAGGAAGCGCTTGAAAAGTATTCAAAGGCCATCAATACAAGCCATCCTTTTGACATCGTGATTCTCGACCTGACAATTCCCGGTGGCATGGGAGGGCTGGAAACCATCAAAGAATTGCTGAAAAAAGATCCTTTCACAAAGGCAATCGTATCAAGTGGCTATTCATCAGATCCGGTGATGGCGAATTTCAAAAAGTATGGTTTTAGTGAAGTCATCGCAAAACCATACAATCTCAATGAACTTCGAGCCAAACTGTTCAAAGTCATTAATAACAAAAATTGATTTTTTTCCCGGAAAAGCAAGCGTTTTTTTCTTGATTGCTTCCCAATTCATATATATTCTTCATGCTTTCTTACTATATTTTTCGTGCCGCTTTTAAATCAACATCATTTTGTATTCTAAAGAGTTAGTTAATTTTTATGAAGTGTGAATTGTCACGCTACGCTCCGCTCGCAATGGCAATACGATATGCTCTTAGTCATTATATCTGACTCATGTAATCAACTTCGATTTTTGAGAAAATTAAAAAATCTTGATTTTTCAAATAATTTTTTATATCTTTACTAAAATTTATGAGCCTGTTTCCGGGGCATTTTTTCTAAAAAAATGGATGGTATGATATGACTGAAAAATCAAATGATAAAGAACAGATTACGGAAAAACAATCTGAACCGCTTAACGATGTGAGCTCAAGATTTCCTGGATTCTATAAACACGATCTTTCTACTCGGCTTAACATGCTTGAACAGTGGTATCCTTTGACGACTAAAGAGAAATGGAAGCTGAAACGAGAAACATTGACCCCTGAACTGGCCGATGTTATGGTTGAAAACGCTATTGGCGTTTTTGGAATACCTCTTGGTGTTGCCGTGAATATAAAGCTAAATGAAAAAGATTACATCATTCCAATGGCTGTGGAAGAGTCTTCTGTTATTGCTGCTGCAAGTAATTCTGCACGCCTCATGCGCGAACATGGCAAATTAACGGCAGAAGCGACTGATCCCATTATGTTCAGTCAAATACAACTTGTCAATGTTAAGAGTCCCAAAAAAGCAATTGCCAAAATAATCGAAAAAAAAGCGGATTTGTTAAATGTTGCCAATCAACAAGATGCTGAATTGGTGAAACTGGGCGGCGGAGCAAAAGATATTGACGCCAGAGTAATCGATTCATTGAGCGGACCGATGGTTGTCGTTCACATTTATGTCAACTGCGTGGATGCCATGGGCGCCAATGCAGTGAACACCATGGCAGAAGCGCTTGGCCCGATCCTTGCTGATCTTGTGGACGGAGAAGTTATTTGCCAGATCGTATCCAATTTATCCGACCAGCGCCGCGTAAAAGTGAGAATGGAATTGGATGTGAAATGTCTCCAGCGAGCCGGTTTTTCCGGCGAAGAGGTTGCGGAACGAATCATCAAAGCATATCATTTTGCTGAGGCAGATCCATATCGGGCAGCCACGCACAATAAGGGCGTCATGAATGGGATCGACGGCATATTAATCGCCACCGGAAATGACTGGCGGGCCTGTGAAGCTGGCGTGCACGCCTATGCAGCGCGGTCCGGCAGTTACAAACCCGTCAGTAAATATTTCAGAGATGAATCAGGTAAATTAATCGGGGAAATGGAAATCCCAATGTCCGTGGGCATTGTCGGCGGTGTCACGTCCATCCATCCAGGCGTTAAAATTCTCTTGAAGATGATGAAGGTAACATCAGCGAAAGAATTGGCACAGGTCATCGCTGCTGCAGGTCTCATCCAGAACTTTTCGGCAATATGGACCCTTGCCACTGAAGGTATTCAGCGGGGACACATGACTCTTCATGCGCGTAATGTTGCTGTTTTTGCCGGCGCCATTGGAGAAATGGCCATTAAAGTTGCGAATCAGATGGCGCACGAAGGACGCGTTCGTTATGACCGGGCCAAGCAAATTATGAAACATCTATTGGTGCGCGAAGTTGAAGAGAATAACAACACCAGTTCGGACGAATAAAATATGATTTCATCCTGCTCAACAGCGGTGGCAAAATTGATCTTATTTGGTGAGCACGCCGTGGTGTATGGCTATCCGGCCATCGCCATTCCCCTGCTCGATGTGAGAGCTTCGGCTGCCGTCTCACTGGATGCATCAATTAATACGCCGATTATCGAAGCAAAAGACCTTGACATTGTTGTATCACGGGACAATGCTCAAAATACAGCTTCAACTGTTCATCTCTCTAACGCAATCAATTTATTTGAACAAAAAATTAAGCCTTTTCCCGCTTCAGGATGGCGACTCACTGTTTGGTCAAAAATTCCTTTTTCAAGAGGATTGGGCAGCAGCGCTGCAATCAGCATCGCCACCCTGCGCGCATTGGCGGCTTCGGTGAACATTGATCTCACTCCAAATCAATTAATAGATCTTTCGTACGAATTAGAAAAACATCACCACGGAACTCCGAGCGGTATCGACAATGCCGTTGTTTCAATGGAAAATCCTCTCTTATTTAAAAAAGGGACTGAACCGGAAAATATTCAGCCGAAACCTTTTTTATTTGTCGTTGGTGACACCGGTGTGAGAAAAAAAACATCCGATGTTGTCAAATTTATCGCTTCAAATTACGAACACCAGCCGGCCAAATATCGACAAATTTTCGAGAGCATCGGTCAGGTTACAATGCAGGGAAAAACCGCACTGGAAACAGGCGACCTTAACAATCTCGGTGAATTGATAGGTGAAAATCAATTGTTATTGAAAGAGTTAGGCGTTTCATCTCCAGAATTGGATAACCTTGTTGACTCAGCAAAAAGCGCCGGAGCACATGCCGCTAAATTATGTGGCGCAGGAAAAGGCGGCTGCATGGTTGCGCTGGCATCCGATGAGGCAAAAGCTGCTCAAATTTCGGGTGAATTACTCCGCGCCGGCGCTGTGAGAACTTTTGTGACCCGATTAATATAAAGGACTGCTTTTAGTGAAAAACTTTCTTGTCGCTATTACAGGAGCTTCCGGTGCAATTATTGGCATTCGTCTGATTGAGGAACTGCTCAGAACAGATGTTGATGTCTTTGTTATTATTTCAAATAATGGGGAAAAGGTCATAGAGCATGAATTGGGAACAAATTACCAATTGCCTGAACATGCCCTCTATTTCCCTGAAAATGATGCGAATTCACCTTTGAACAGTAGTTCATTCTCCCTGGATGGAATGGTAATCGCTCCCTGTTCCATGAAAACTCTTGCTGGTATTGCCTGTGGTTTTTCTTTCAATCTAATCGTTCGTGCTGCTGAAATTCAATTGCGCAAAAACAAGCCACTCATCCTTGCGCCCCGCGAAACTCCCCTTTCAACAACGCAACTGAAAAATATGCTCGATGTGAGAGATGCAGGCGCGCTCATCTGCCCTCCCATGGCAGGTTATTACCATCATCCAAAAACCGTCGATGATATGACAGATTTTTTTACGGGAAAAATTCTCGATCTATTGAATATTCCCAATAATTTGTACAAACGATGGTCTGAGTAATTTCAACTAAAATGGCAGAAATATGGATTTTCGAACATGTGTACAAAATGAACAAAATAGCAACCGACTTATCGTTTGTGAAGATAAACTTTCAACCCATTTAGAAGCGAGCAAAAAGATAATTGAACATGAACCTTCGCCGTTACTCTTAACTGGTTTGGGCGACATACCGGTTGCATCAAATATATTCAACTCTCGTGAGGCAATGGCCAGACATTTAAAAATGCCTGTTGAGGGGTTCTTAACACATCTTGCTGAAAAATTGAAGGTTCCTGGGGTAAATATACAACATTTGGCCGACGTATATGGCGACGATGAATTTACAGATATTGATCTAAATCAGCTTCCTTTTCTCTTTCATTACCCGGGTGATGGCGGCAAATACGTTACGTCGGCAGTGTGGATTGTAAATGATAAATCGCTTGGCCGAAATCTTTCCTACCATCGAATGATGATAATTGATAAAAACCACGGTGTTGTGCGAGTGGTCGAGAAGCGCGGAATGTCACGCGCGTTGAACCACGCGAATGGAAAGGCGGAAGTCGCAATATGTTTTGGGCCATCTCCTGCTGTACTTTTGGCTGCAGCGCTCTCCCCTGCCGATACAGATGATGAAATGAAACTGGCGTCAAAACTGGATGAATTGAATTTAGTCAAATGCAAAACAGTTGATGTCGAAGTACCGATGGATTGCGAAGTAGTGCTGGAAGGAAAATTCACCGGTGATTTCGCGGATGAAGGACCCTTTGTGGATATTACGAGCACATGGGACAAAATCCGAAAGCAGCCGGTACTTGAGATTACACGTATTGCTCATCGAAAAAACCCTGTTTATCATGCACTGATACCGGGACGAAATGAGCACAAAATTTTAATGGGAATGCCGAAAGAACTGGATATTTTCCAGAAAATCAATGAAATGTGCTCATGCCTGGATGTGAATATGACATCGGGCGGGTGCTCCTGGCTGCATGCAGTTGTGAAAATCAGGAAAAACAGCAGCGATGACGGCCGGAGAAGCCTGGAACAAGCGTTCGAAGCACACAAATCGCTGAAGCATTGCATCGTTGTTGATGAGGACATCGACATACAGAATATGGAAGACGTGGAATGGGCGATTGCAACCCGATTTCAGGCGGGCAAGGATTTGCTGCTCATGGACGACCTACCCTCGAGTTCTCTCGATCCTTCGGCCACCCATGCTGAAGGAAAAAAGAGTCGAGGTTCAAAACTCGGTTTAGATGCGACAATCAAAAAAACTGGTGCTGAAAGAAAATTGTTCGAACGTATTAAATTCTGATTAGAGTGACTTAATCAGGAAATAAAATGATAACCCAAAACATCCCTGTAACGCTCCAAGTGAAATGAGGGTGTATTTATCGTAATCCAGAGATTTCTGATAGTAATCATTCATACGTGCCATAGAGCCTGCCTTTAAATACCTGTCATACCAATCTTCTGCTTCATTTTTTAAATACACCGTTGTCAAACCTGATAATATTGAAGCAGCCCAAAGCCCATAAGCATATTTTCTGTACCGTGCTTTTTTTCTCCTCGTAATATCGAATGAGCTCATTTGTTCGGGATCAGCATCATCTTTTTTTTGAAGATTGACGCGCAGATAGTTCTCTTTGATAAGATGACTTTGGGTGGTATAATCGTAATAGCCTTGCTTCTTTATTAATATTTCGTGTGACGAACCCATTTCCAGAAAAACTGTGAGTGGAGTTTTTCCTTTTGGTTCATCATCGATGAAAACACTTGCGCCGAACGGTGTTGTTCGGATATTCAATGCATAGCGAAAGACAGGAGTAAGAGTCAAGGTGTCATTTGATGCAATGGTAACATTTTCATGCCAGTCGTAATTCCCCCAGAAATGCCTGTTCGGATGAAGTATCGTTATTTCGTATTTACCGGGCGTGAGAGAAATAATTGGGATTTTTGCATAGGTGACCGGCTCACCATCTATATGGACTTCGAGGTTCGGAATATTGCTTTCGATTTTCAGGTATCCGAGAGAATCAGCAGTTTGAGGTAAAATTTTGCCTGATGTCATCAATGAAAACAGAATTACTAACACATTGAGCCTGAATAACAAAATCACTTCTCTCCTGTCGATTTGAATGCATAAACATTGTTATTTTCCGATGCACCGATAAGATAATCCCCCCAAATGACAGGCGATGTTCTGATTCGACCTTTTGTTTTATATTTCCAGAGTTCCGCACCAGTTTGTATATCCAGAACATAATAATGAAAATCAAGGGATCCAAAGACCACCTTTTTTTCCCATATCAACGAACTGGTGCTGATTACGCTTTTGGCTTCGAATCTCCACCTCAATTCCCCTGTGAGTGGATTAAGGCAATAGACATGTGAATCAGTTGAACCAAAAATAACATTATCTTTCTCGACTGCGGCTGATTGCAAAATTTGTCCATTGGCAGCGAATGTCCATTTCAAGGTGCCATCATGAAGATCGAACGCGTAAAACTTTTTATTGCTCGATCCGACGAAAACAGTTCCATTCATGATGGCCGGCACGGCAACGTTACTTGCACCTGTTTCGAATTTCCAAAGTATATCGCCGTCAATTTTTTCGACGGCATAGATAAATCCATCGTCTGCGCCAAATATGATGATATTTTCCGACATTGCTGGTGATGAACGAATCTGATCATCGATTTTCGTCTGCCAAATCTTCACGCCGCTGTTTATGTCGTAAAGATCGATGTGATTGTAAAGCGCAGTGACAATTACGCTATTGCTGGATACAAGCGGTTCCGAGGAAATATCGCCGGCATCAATTTTCCAGCGAAATTTTGACTTGATAAAGTCGTATTTGAACAGTGTATCATCTCCGTATCGTCTGGCGATTATCAGATTTGAGTCCGCTACTGCCAAAGTAGACGCCGCATCCATTTTAATATTTCCCAGTTTGTCACCGGATTCAATATCAAGTGCATAAACGCGGCCGTCTTTTGATCCCAAATAAACAATGCCATTCACTACAAAAATATACTTTTCAATGGCCGAGTTTGCTTTGAAATCCCAGACAAGTTCCAACGGTAATGATAATTCACCCGGGTAAAAACTGGTTCGCGCAGGATTTCCGCCAAACATGGGCCAGTTCAGTGGCTCATCGACCAGATCAATTTTTTTTGCAACCTTAATCTTTGCACAAGAGATCAATAATACCAGAATGAGAATTGGAGTAAGAATATATTTCAAATTCTACCTCAAAAATTTGTCATTTAGAAATCCCAACCAAAAAAGAATTGCTGGAAAATACCTGAATGCATATCAAATTTATCAGGATTGAACAGGGCATTAGTATCATTCAGCGTGAATTTTTTGCCAAAATCATAGCGAAGCACAAGTATACCTCCGATTCGGAATCGTATGCCCAGACCAACGCTCCCCAGTACAGAATTTAGATGATCGTCCCAGGCATTGCCAAAATCGACAAAGCTTGCCCCTCGAATCGCGCTGAATCCCATGCCTCCAAACGGAAAGTTGACGACGAACCGATCGATAAACGGGAAGCGAAGTTCATTATTGATCAGGAACAATTTCTTGCCCCAGATCGACCATCGTTTGTAACCTCGCAGACTCCAGCTTCCCCCCATGTAAAAGCGAAGGGCTTCTTTTCCGTGATTGTACTGAGTCATAGCCCGAACTGCATAGGTCGTTCGTCGTGATAAACGAAAATATTTTCTGGCATCAAAAATTATCGTGTAAAAATTTACGTTGGAATGCTTCACGTCCACAGTATTGCCAAGCGTAATATTGATTCGCTCACCATCCATTGGACCGGAAGGTCCCCAAAGGGAATTATCTTTGATATAGCTGATAAAATTTGAAACCAGCAACGCTTTTCGACTCGTGTCAAATCCAAAACGCTCTTTGTATGACTGCCTGATATTTATACTTCCCTCAATTCGCTGAAATACGGATAATGGATAGCTGACCGAACCAAAACCGCCGTAGCGCCTTTCATAAAAGAATCCATCATAATAGTTGAAATATCTGCCTGCAAAATGATAGAGCCCCAAGGCATAGTTCGTTCGTCGTGATAGATCCACTCTTGAAATTGCCACATTGAAGCTTTCGAGAAATTCCGACCTGGTCTGGGCATTGTTATAAACCAGGAAATGATATTGATAATTTCCCAACATATCGCTCATTGCCAGTTGAGCTCCGCCGGATGTGCCGTATATTGGATCTTGCATGACCTGGCTTTGTGCCACATCCAGATTAAACTTCGGGCGATAGCGATTGGATGAGACAACTGAACCTGAATGAAGCTTGTTTGGCTTCCAGAATGAAGTTACCGTACTGATTGAATCTCGCTGTACGACCTGAGAGGAATCGAAGCGGCTCGTGATTCCATCAAGCATCTGAATTTGATAGGAAAACTTTTCGAAAGCGGTGAACAAAATTTTGTTATCATCAGTCCACTCAGGATCGTGAGCACCAGTGGTAAAGTTAGTAATTTTTCTCACTTCCTGCTCATCCTGCGCAAGTGAAAATGGTGGCATGCCAGTCGTTGTAGCGGCAATTGTATGAGTCGTTGCCAGGTATTGCTTTCGCATGCCCGGATTATTTTCAATGAGCCAGATATTATAGGCGCCATCCCTGTCCGATGTAAAAGCGAGAAAACGGTTGTCCGCAGAAATAGATGGAGAATGATCATTTTGTGGTCCAAATGTGATGTAACTTAAATCGCCGGTGAGTATGTCGTAGCTGAAAAGGTTGTAATAGCTTTCCGATTCAATCATTGTCCGATCTGAGCTGAAATAAATGTACTGGCCATTTTTGTCCCACACCGGGTCACGATCATCATAAAAATCGTTAGTCAGTCGTTCAAGTTGACCACTCTCAATATCAACGACGCAAATATCGCTTTTTCCGGAAAAACTGATTCCGGTAAATGCAAGCTTTTTATTATCCGAAGACCATGATGGAGAAAAGAGCGTAATGACTTCTTCAAATTTGAAACGGTTGATTAATTCATCGGTAGATAAATCATGCAGATAGATAACATCGCTATTTCCGCTCTTGGAAACAAAGGCCATTACACCGTCTTCATTGACATCAATTTTGCTCTGCAGAATATGAAAGGATTCAAAATCGTTGGTCCTCTCCCCTTTTATGACCACATCAACGGACTTTTCCTTGGGCAGTTTTTTTTCAGGAATGGGCATTTTATAAATATTCGAATAGCCCGTCCGATTCGAAACGAATGCGATATACTCCTCACCATTATGCCGAAAATAGGCAGGTTTCGTATTAATTCCCTGGTAGGTTATTTGCCTGGCAACCATTTCCGGAAAATCATTCTCCGCCATAATGGGATAATGTTTTTTTTTCAGAGAGTAAATCCACTCCCGATCGAACTCTTTATAATTCTTTCCCAATGTTAATTTCATCACATTGGAAAAATTTTCATCTTTCCATGCATTTTCAATCAACAGCAGAATTTTTTCTTCACCATAATTGTCCGCTATAAATTTCAATATCGCCTGGCCCTCCTTGTACATCAAGAACGAACCATAAATTGCAAACATCTGTTCAAGGGGAACGAGGTAGCCGTTCAAAATTGCATCCTTTATGAACATATCTGCCTCCTCGTTCCAGCCGGCAGACCAGTATTCGGCTAATCCCTCAATATACCATAAAGGCAGGCCCGGATAGTGCACTTTTCGATGATCTTTCAGAATCCGATAGTGCTTGCTATGAGTGAACACATGGATGAGTTCGTGGCGGATTACACGTTCAAAATCTGAAATCGAACCATTGAATGGCACAACAACCCTGCCCTTAATGAACTCAAAAAAACCACCGACACCTTCAGGTAACACATAAGGAATTGTGTTAGTTTGTTGAAAATGTGAGTGATTTGAGTAAAATATTAGCGGAACACGCCGATTAATATTATGATTGAATTTATCTTCCAGAAATGTATAGGTTTCTTCAGCAGATGCAGCGCCAATTTCTGCCAGTTCTTCCATTTCTGGATAAAAGTAAATATCGAAATGTTCAGTTTTCAAAATATGCCAGGTGAAATTGTTGTACTGAACTTTATTTCTTCCAAAATAATATTGGCCAATGGCCGGCGTTGCAAATAAATAAATAACGAATAAAGTGAGTGATAATCTTCTAAACATAATCCCCTCATTACAATAAAACATTCGCCTCATGCTGTTCGTAAAACGAAGTACCGATTTATCTTTTTTCAGGAAAATGCAATGTAGTTTTAAAATAATCAACTGAATTTAAGCATATCAATAAAAGAATTATATTATATAAACTTACCATGAATAGCAATTGTTCAATTTATAAGAAAAATCAGTTCAAATCAAGTTAAATTTTTAATATTTTCTTTCACATCATCATATAACTTACGATGAAATATAAATTTAGAATCATACCTAAACTTCTCGTGCTTCCTTTTAGCTCGATTATTCTGTTTTTGTTGTTTTTTCGAGTGTTGAATTTTGCCCTGTTCACAAGCGCGATTATTCCACTTTTTCTTCTGACAGTTTTTCTGTATCTGAAAATTGATTTTATTTACAAAGCTGATCTTTTTTCGTCATCAGAAAATCAACATAAAGAAGAAAGCGCTTTAAACGATAACCTGCGGAAAGTAACTCGTAAACTAAGAAAGCAGATTTATGATTTACATAACCTTTTCGAGATATCGGTAAATCTGACCTCTATTCTGGAGCCGAAACAGTTAATAAGCAGTCTCTTGCCTTCTTTGGTTGGCCAATTACAAACTTCGGGCGCGCTTGTATTTCTGCCCAATGGAAACGATGAAAAACTCATTTATCCTTTCAATTATAAGGGATTTTCAAAAAAGCAAATATCAAAATTTGAAATTTCTTTGGAAAATCCAATATTCAAAATATTTGAAAAAGAAAAGGTAGCGCTGGACCTGCACAAAATTGATGAAGACCTTTTGGATGATCATTTTCGCGCCTTAATTTCCAGCGATGTTCGTTTAATTGCGCCTCTTTTCCATAAATCTAAGGTAAAAGGCTTAATCGCACTGACCGGCAAAATTCATAATAAAGAATTCAGTCAGTCTGATAAAGAAATGTTTACGCTTTTTTCTAATTTGATATCTGTAGCATTTTCTAATGCCATTCTTTACAAAGAACTCGAAACAATTTCAGTGACTGATGAAATGACCGGACTTTATAACTATCGGTTCTTTCGAAAACAGTTTGAGGATGAAATGTCTCGGGCAAGGCGATTCAGGCATCTGTTATCATTAATAATTTTTGATGTGGATCAGTTCAAAAATTACAATGATACGTTCGGCCATCCTGCCGGGGATGAAATTTTGAAACGTATCTCAAAATTGCTCAAATCGACCATTCGTCAGTCTGACATTGCTGCACGCTATGGAGGAGAAGAATTTTGCATCATTCTGCCTGAAGAAGATATGGAGGGCGCGATATGTTTTGCTGAACGATTTCGGAAAAAAATTGAAAATTATCCTTTTCCAAATGAACATGTGCAGCCCGGGGGAAAACTCACTATCAGCATAGGCATATCATCCTTTCCCAAACATGCGGATGAGGTTCAGGAATTGATCAACAAAGCAGATGCTGCGTTGTATAAAGCCAAACACAAAGGCAGGAATCAAATTTGCATGTATGAGGCAGAAATGGACACTGAAAATAAGTAAAATCCATCCCCATTGTAAAGTCCCTTCGATTTCTAACTTTCCCCGCTAACCTTTCCAATGCTTGCAAATCACATGGCATTAATGCATTCCCCTCCTTAACTGATATACACTAAAGAGAAATAATTATCTAATTCTCAGTCATTTAAAATTATAAAAATGAATTGATTTCTTGTTGAATTATTACTTGACTGGAAATATAATTATGTTTATATTTACTATTCTGGAAAATAGACAAATTCGAGGAATTATTCGTGGTCCCTCCATCTCCCGTTTCAGTAAATTTATTTTTCAAATTGTTGATTACACAGTTTAAATCATCTTTCATATTAATTTTTTATAGATCATCAAAATTTGTCTTTATCCTGGATTATTCATTGTAATGCATTAAGGAATCCAGATAGCCTGAATGGTGCTTAATTCCGAATTCATTATCTCTAACTTTGTTAAATTTCATATATCTGATTAATTATATTAATAACATAAAGTTAAACATTTTTTCAATGAAATTTGTGAATAATTCAGGTTATAAAAAAATTGCTCAAATTTAAGATCACTTTTATTAATGAGATTGTTGTATCCTCGATAAATCTACGTGATATGTTTCTAATCCAGTCACATCGCTTATTTCGCCATTCTGCATTTCATTTTTTCATTGTGGAGCCTGTATGTTAAAAAGATTCAGAATATTGATTTTTGTTTTATTTATCTTCATCAACCAGGCTATTATTGCCCAGACTGTTGATATTATTAATTTACACGATAACAATTCCTCTGGCGAACCCAATCTACTTGACCAACTTGTGACTGTCAGCGGTGAAGTGACTGTGTCCAGTCAACTTGGGATAGTTGCTTCGATACAGGATTCCACAGGTGGTGTGATGGTGTATGATGGGCCATTTGCGAACAACGTTGCTATCGGCGACAATGTCGTTATTTCAGGTACAGTGTCTCAGTATCGCGGTTTAACCGAACTTACCGGTGTAACCATCCTTTCGCAAACGCCTTCTCAACCGAAAATTACGCCGCAAATTATAACGTGCAGCGATATAGCAAACGAAGGCGCAGGCGGCATTGAAAATTTTGAAGGCGAACTGGTGAGAATTAACAATGTGACTGTTTCGACCAC
The DNA here is from genome assembly GCA_964605145.1 of uncultured Cytophagia bacterium. Classification (GTDB taxonomy): domain Bacteria; phylum Zhuqueibacterota; class Zhuqueibacteria; order Thermofontimicrobiales; family Thermofontimicrobiaceae; genus CAZSBG01. The sequence goes on from CAZSBG010000036.1 coordinate 15,032, forward strand.
CACCTGGGGTGCAAACAGCAATTACACGCTCAGCGATGCAACCGGCTCGTGCACAATACGTATCGATGACGAATGCAACATAGCCAATACATCTGCGCCCTCAGGTGAATTCGATGTGATCGGCGTAGTTTCGCAATATGATTACTCTCCGCCTTACACGAGTGGCTACCAATTGATGCCTCGGTTCCTGGACGACATTATCTGGCTTTCCGGGATTCGGATCATCGGCAATTCAGTCGTTGATAATATTACGCCGTATTCATTGTCAATTCTCTGGGAAACAGATATCCCTTCGAATTCCATTCTCATTTTCGGTCTCACAGAAAATTATGAATTGGACACACTCAGAGTCGACGAATCCGTTACTAACCATACAATTGAAATGAGCGGTCTGACTCCGGCCACTGTCTATCATGTCAAAGTTGGCTCATCGGATGGGTCTGAACAGTTTTTTTCCGGCGATCAGGTCGTCATCACTGCATCCGATCCGAGTTCAACCGGGAAAATCAATGTGTATTTCAATCAGTCTGTGGAGCCCTTTTACGCGGATTCAGTCGAAGCGACGAGTGATTTGAACCTTCTGTCAAAATTGATTCAGCGTGTGAATGATGCAAAATATTCCATTGACTTCTGCTTTTACAACGTCACCCAGGAAGAAGCATCCCAGGTGCTCATTGGCGCGCATCAACGGGGTGTGAAAGTTCGCGTCATCACTGAAAGTGACCATGTCGATCAATACCCGATTCAGATGTTGAAAAATGCCGGCATTCCGGTGATCGATGACAAATTTGGCAATAATGGTGGTTCCGGCTATATGCACAATAAATTTATGATCGTGGACCATCGGGACGATAGTTCTTTCTCTGACGATTGGGTCTGGACTGGTTCATACAATATCTCTTTTAGTGCAACCTACAATAATGCAGAGAACGTCATTGAAATTCAGGATCAGGCGCTGGCAGCGTGCTATACCATGGAATTCAATGAAATGTGGGGCAGTTCCGATGACAGTCCCGATGCATCCAATTCTCTGTTTGGCTCAACGAAAACACCGAATACCCCCCACTATTTCAATATCAATGGTGTGGAAGTTATGCAGGTCATGAGTCCTGCTGATGGAGGAGTCAATTACATCGTAAATGAGATTGAACAAGCACAGAGTTCCATTTATTTCTGTATTTATAGTTTCACTCAAAATCTCATTGCAGATGCCATGCGCGAGAAATGGTACAATGTCAGCAATTTCAAAGTCAAGGGCGTTTTTGATTCTCCCGGCAAACACTACGATAACTATAGCGGAACAGGAACTTATCCCTGGAATCCGCCGGCTGATGTTGTTCTGGAAAATGAAGCCGGATTATTACATCACAAATATCTAATTATAGATGCAAACGGCGGCCCCGGTGATCCCGTGGTTATCAGTGGGTCGTACAACTGGAGCCTTTCAGCCGAAAACAGCAATGATGAAAATTTCCTTATTTTCAAAAACAAGGCAATCGCAAATTTGTATTTCCAGGAATTTGCGGCTCGCTATCATAATGCCGGTGGCAGCGATTTTCTCACTTACACTCCAATTCAGGATGAAGAAACGCACACTTTGCCTGAGAATGTTTCTCTGTCCCAAAATTTCCCCAATCCATTCAACAGCTCGACACAAATTCGATTCACTGTTCCATACAATCTAAATAATAATCAAGTCGCTTTAAAAATATTCAACCTCAACGGACAGATCGTCGCTTCAGTCATCGAAAAAAAACTTGCCGCAGGCAGTTACGAGGTTCAATGGGACGGAATGGATATTTTCGGAAGCAAGGCAGCCTCAGGTGTTTATTTATATCAATTGAAGATCGGAACCAAATATTCAACAACGAAGAAAATGATAATGATAGAATAAATGATATACATGTAAAAACAAGGAGAATTTCTTTATGCCCGATGGAAATATGAAAGCTGTAATTAAAAGGAAACCTGGTCCTGGCGCTGAATTATCTGAATTTCCTATCCCGAAACCGGGATTGGGTGAAGTACTGGTTCGTGTTAAAGTGACATCTATTTGTGGTTCTGATTTGCATATTTACAACTGGAATTCATGGGCAGAACAACATGTAAAACCACCTCAAATTATGGGGCATGAACTTGCCGGCGAAGTCGTTGAAGCAGGCAAGGGCGTTACGTCTCTCAAAAAGGGAGATTTTATTTCGGCGGAAACGCATATCCCCTGTGGATACTGCAAACAATGCAGGACTGGAAATCAGCATATCTGCAAAAATCTGAAGATACTGGGTGTCGACACCAACGGATCCTTTGCTGAATATATATCGATTCCTGAAGTGGTTGCCTGGAAAAACGATCCATCTATTCCCCACCAATTTGCTTCTGTACAGGAGCCGCTGGGAAATGCCATCGACACGGTGCTCAGTGAAAGCGTGTCAGGAAAAACTGTCGCCATTATCGGCGCAGGTCCCATTGGCATGCTGGCGGTTGGCGTCGCGCGCATTTCCGGCGCAACCGATATTTTTGTTACGGATGTGAACGATTATCGACTGGATATTGCACGCAAAATGGGCGCGACATTAACTTTGAATCCTCAAAAGACTGATGTTGTCAGCGAAATCAGAGAGGCAACTAACGGCGATGGTGTGGATGTGGTGCTGGAGATGTCGGGCAACGCGGCAGCATTGAACCAGGGGTGCGAACTTTTAACGGCCGGTGGGCGGATCTCGCTCCTGGGAGTTTTCGATAATCCGGTCACTATTGAGTTAAATAATTTGATCATTTTCAAGGGAATCCGGGTGTATGGCATTACAGGAAGAAAAATGTTTTCCACGTGGTACAAAGCAGCCAATTTTCTTAAATCAAATACACTCGACCTAAACCCTGTCATTACCCATACAATGAATCTTGAAGAATTTGAAAAAGGTTTTGAATTGATGACATCAGGAATGTGTGGCAAAATAGTCATGTCCGTATAAAAATTTCTTTTATTCCAATTCATCCAAAAATTATTGTTCACGTTGAATTGGATTTTCGTCTTGTAAAGGAAAAAAATGATTTTTGGAATTGGGATCGATATTCTCGAAGTTGAGAGGCTGGAAAAGCAGATATCAAAAGTAAATGAAGGATTTCTACAACGGGTATTCACAGAAGTCGAAATTTCCTATTGCGAACAAAAGAGAAATAAATCTCAACATTATTCCGCGCGATTTGCGGCAAAAGAAGCGTTTTTCAAAGCCATTGGCACTGGCTGGCGGCATGGATTGAAGTGGCAGGATATTGAAATTTTAAACGACGAGTTAGGAAAACCGGGCATCCTGCTGCGCGGAAAAGCAAAGACATTTATCGAAGAAAAAAAAATTAAAAATATTCACCTGTCAATTTCACACGTAAAAGAGATTGCTGTGGCTGTTGTTATTCTTGAAATTTAAGAGGAGGATTTATGTCAAACATTGTTTCTTATGAAGAACGAATAAAGGATTTTGACTGGTCAATTGCAGAAAAGGAGCTGGAATATAAGCAGGGAGAAAATATCAATATCGGCTGGTATTGTTCGGATAGAATTTGTGACATGGGCAAGGGGGATAAAAAAGCCCTGATTTGGGAAAGTTTTGGCGGCAAGGCAAAGGAATACACGTTTAATGATGTGCGTTTGGGAAGTAACACGATCGGAGCTTTTCTGAAAGAGTTGGGAATAAAAAATGGTGACAGAGTCTGCCTGTTTTTGGATAAAGTGCCGGAACTTTACATTGGATTTTTGGGGATATTGAAAATTGGTGCGATTGCCCAGCCGCTTTTCTCCGCATTCGGCGATGAATCATTATTTGTCCGACTTGAAAACGCGGAAACAAACGCCATTATCACCCAGCGGAAACATGTGAGCAAGGTTCGAAAGATTCGCGAATCCTTGCCACACCTGAAACACATTATCGTTGTGGATTATGACGGCAAAAAGCCTTTGCAGGATCGGGAAGTTGCGTTCTCCCTAAATGAAGCAAATCCTGTTGAAAATCTCGAAATTTCCCCCACAAAAGCAGAATCTCCTTCAGTGCTGCATTACACGTCGGGAACCACCGGGCAACCCAAGGGAGTGCAGCATGTTCATTATTCTCTGATATCACAATATCTGACCACCAAATGGGTGCTCGATTTACAGGACGATGATATTTACTGGTGCACTGCCGATCCCGGCTGGGTCACCGGCACATCCTACGGCATTATTGGACCATGGAGTTTGGGTATTACCCAGTGCGTTTTGGACGTGGGTTTCGGAGCGGACAATTGGTATCGTTTCATTGAAAAAAATAAGGTGACAGTCTGGTATTCAGCGCCCACAGCGATCCGTTCACTCATGAAAGCCGGCGAAGAGGTTGTCAAGAAATATGACCTGTCCTCACTGCGCCACCTTGCCAGCGTGGGCGAGCCGCTCAATGCCGAAGCAGTGATCTGGTCTGAAAAAGTCTACGGTCTTGCGTTTCACGATACATTCTGGCAGACAGAAACCGGATCCATGATGATTTGCAATTATCCGGGCATGAAAATCAAACCCGGCTCGATGGGCAAAGCTTTTCCTGGAATAACAGCGACAGTGGTCAGTGCAGACACTCATGAACCTTTTGATGAACCGGGGCAAATCGGTCTCATTGCTTTTAAACCGGGCTGGCCGGCAATGATGCGCGCATATTGGAAAAACGAAACAACCTATCAGAGTAAATTTATCAATGGCTGGTACCTTTCAGGGGATCGGGCCAGCATAGACAACGATGGCTATTTCTGGTTCGTAGGCCGGGACGATGATGTGATAAACACTGGTGGTCATCTTGTGAGTCCGTTCGAAGTGGAGTCAGCATTGCTTGAACATCCTTCAGTCGCTGAATCTGCTGTAGTAAGCAAACCTGATCCCATCAACATGGAGGTGGTTAAAGCTTTCGTCGCACTGAAACCGGGTAACAAGCCAGGCCCTGATGCTGAATTACAAATTATGAACTTCATTCGAAAAAAACTATCGCCACTGGCCATGCCTCAGGAGATCGAATTTGTTGAATCACTGCCCAAAACAAGAAGCGGAAAAATAATGCGCAGATTGCTTCATGCCAAAGAATGGGGAGAAGAAATTGGAGACACCTCGACACTCGAGGATGATATTTAAAAATCGAATCGATATTCCATATAATCTATGACTACAATTACATTGCTTTTCATCGCTAATTTTAATAAATTTAAACGACTCATTTAAAGGAGAATTACAATGGAAGAAATGGAAAAGATTGTTTTGGATTACGTGCGAGAAGAATATCTTGAAGATGAAGACGAAGAACTTGAAGTGGATACTCCGCTCATTTCCGGCGGAATTGTCGATTCATTTTCGATGGTTTCACTCAAAAGATTTTTGGAAAATAAGTATAATATTTCTATTCCTGACGACAAAGCAACTCCTGAAGCTTTCGATACGGTGAATAATATTTGTGTATTGGTCAAACAATATTTGTAAACCGAACAACATGGATTCATTGTTCAGTGGTAATCGTCTCTTTGTTCAAGATACTACAATAAATGTGATCTAAAAAACGGGAGTAAAATATGGCTTATACCGATAAAATCAGAAATATTCATAAAGACGAAATAAAAAATATCCAGGATTCCGGGCTGTTTAAAGTCGAACGATTCATTCACGATCCACAGGCTGCAGATATTGCAGTTGAATTTCCAACCGGATCATCACTGAAAAAAGTAATAAACATGTGCGCGAACAATTATCTGGGACTATCCAGTCATCCAGAAGTGGTGAAGGCAGCGCATGAAGGTCTGGACTATCGTGGGTATGGTATGTCCTCGGTTCGGTTTATTTGCGGCACACAGGATATTCACGACCAGTTGGAAAAAATGATGTCGGAATTTCTGGGTACGGAAGACACGATATTATTTCCCTCATGTATGGATGCCAATGCAGGAGTTTTTGAAGCCGTTCTCAGTGATCAGGATGTGATGATTTCCGACCGCCTGGTACATGCTTCAATTATTGATGGGATACGATTATGCAAGGCCGAGCATGATACATTCAAACATTCCAACATGGACCATTTGGAGAAAAAATTACAACTACATGCCGACAAGCGATTGAAAGTCATCATCACGGACGGTGTTTTTTCAATGGATGGCGATACTGCCAAACTCGACGAAATTGTCGCCCTTGCGGAAAAATATGATGCGCTGGTCTTTGTGGATGATTCACACGCATCAGGTTTTATTGGAAAAACAGGTCGGGGGACTCATGAAAAATATGGTGTCATGGGAAAAATTGATATGATAACCACGACATTTGGAAAAGCATTAGGCGGCGCTTCCGGGGGATGCGTTTCAGGAAGAAAAGAAATTGTCGAACTCTGCCGCCAAAAAGCCAGACCCTACCTGTTTTCGAATACAATGGCGCCTGTCATTGTTTCAGGTGTGATCCGGGTTTTGGAAATTCTTTCCAAAAGCACGGAACGCAGGGATAAACTCGAAAAAAATACAGAATATTGGCGAAAGGGCCTTCTCGACGCCGGTTTTATTCTGAAAGACGGTGACACGCCAATCGTTCCGGTGATGCTGTTTAATGCAAAGTTATCCCAGGATATTTCAAAAGACCTGTATGATGAAGGCATTTACGCCATCGGATTTTTTTTCCCGGTCGTACCAAAAGGGCAGGCCCGGATCAGAACCCAGATTTCAGCCGGGCATGAAATTCATCATCTTGACAAAGCCCTTGACGCATTCAAAAAGGTCGGCAAGAAATATGATATTTTGGGCAAAACCAAGAAAGAAATCATTGACATGTACGGGATGTAATGTAGGTTTTGAAATTCATCAGGCGCGTTTTTCACGTTGTCAGCGCGCCTGATGTATTCAATGCATTTTAATTGAAATATGTTTTCATCCTTGTGAAGAATTTAAAGAAGCACACTAATTAGGAGGAACCCATGCTCGGAGAAATGAAAATTTTTTCAGGCAGTTCAAATCCTGAATTATCAAAAAATATTTGCAGATATTTGAACATCCCACTGAGTCAAGCCAGTTCTTTCAAATTCTCAGAAGGAAATGTTTACGTAAAAATTCAGGAAAGCGTCCGGCAGGCCCATGTCTTTTTCATTCAATCCGGAGCGAATCCCATAAATGACCTCCTGATTGAAACCCTTTTTTTTATTGATGCATTCAAACGTTCCAGTGCAGCATCTGTTACGGTCATCTTACCATATTTCCCCTATACCAAGGGTGATAAGAAAGATGAGCCTCGCGTTTCTATACGTGCGAAGGTGATTTCAGAAATTATTGAAGCGACCGGCGCGGATCGGGTATTAACCATGGACTTGCAGCCACCGCAAATACAAGGATTCTTCAACATTCCGGTGGATAATCTCTACGCGCAGCCGGTTTTTTGCGACTACCTCAGTACAATTCGCCTCAAAAATCCGATTGTCGTTGCACCTGATTTTGGCGCTGCCAGAATGGCCAATCGGTTTGCCACACAATTACAATGCCAGGTTTCTGTTGCAAGTAAAAAACGACACGGGCATACGGAAGAAATTATATCAACTCAAATTTTTGGTGATGTGAAAGATAAAGATGTAATTATTGTTGATGATATGATCATCAGCGGCGGAACTTTAATTGAAGTAGCCAAGTCTTTAAAAAAACAAGGCGCATTAAAAATCTATGCCTGTATCAGTCATGCATTATTGGGCGATAAATTTCTCGAGAATTTTGAGAAGAGCGACATTAATCAGCTCATCATAACGGATTCCATTCCATTTACAAAAAAGCTTCATCCAAAGGTCAAAAAATTATCTGTTGCCCAATTGTTCAGTGAAGCAATTTCAAGTGTTTATCACGGTGATTCTATCAGCACTTTGTTCAAAGATGTGGAATAATCTCCCCTACTCTTTTTCATGGAGGGTGGTATGATACCACGGCGCAATTCACACATATCATTTAACAAATATTTGAGAACATTAATCCTCGTCTTTTTTATTTCAATTATCGGCGGGTATGAAGTTTTCGCCCAGAGCAGTGTTTCATATTATGTTGAAATAGAAGAAGAAAACTGGAATTCATTATATGTTGCGCTGACAATTCAAAATAACGTAAACGATCAACTTCTCTGCCAAATCCCCAAGTGGAGCACTGTATTTCCGACAGTTTGTGACTTTCACTCCCGGATCTATGAATTCGAAGCCAAGGGCGACATGGGCCAGGCTCTCAACGTCACCGAGTTGAATTCTAATTCACGATTGATTGATTGTCAGAAAAGCAGCGTCATTATTGTTTCTTATAAAATTAAAATATCTCCACAGCCTATTAGCGGTATTAAACTTGATGAAAGCTTTGCCAGCATGGATTGCGCAGCGACATTTATGTCCATTCGCGAATTAATGAACGTCCCGATTCAGCTTGTTGTGAGAGTCCCGCACGGATGGAAATTGGCCACCGGCCTCGCAAAAACGGAGGCGTTTGAATACTTTGCCCAGAATTACCACCAATTGGCACAAAATTTCATTTATATGGCCCCGTTTTTTGATACCTACTTTACATTTCAAAATCGAAACTTTTTCTTAATCCTGGATGGCCCCAGAAACTTCAAGGTGAATAAACTTCTAAATATTATTCAAAAGCTCGTCAAAGAAAGCTATCGAATTTTTGGTAGTTTTCCATTCGACCAGTACATGTTTATTTTTAAAAATATTGACAGGCAATTAACAGTCGATTCTCAGGCATTCAGCAATTGTTCAGTTTATTACGTACCAAACAGGATGTCGAAAGACGATCTGATCGAACTCAGCCAATCTATTTCGAGCAATCTGTTCAAAACCTGGAATGGTACCAAATTTTCTCCCATTCAATTCCAGAAAAAGAATTATCAATTAGTGCCGCGGTCAGTTAATTTATGGTTTATTCTTGGGGTAAGCGATTATTTTGGAATGCTTTCGCTGGTACGCTCCGGTATCATCGGAAAAGATGATTTCATACGACATCAGGTCCATCAAATTAATCAGATATTACGAAAAGAAAATTACCATGATTTCACCATCTCTGAATTGAGCTATGATATTTGTGAGTTCGATTATTCAGAGGTCTCTGACATACTAAAACTGAAGGGGCAGGTGCTGGGCTTTCTCCTGGATATACAAATCAGGTCGAGCACGAACAACACGAAATCGCTCATTGATGTTTTTCAATTTCTGAATACGTGGTTTGGTTCATCCAATATTGGGTACACCGATGAGCAAATTTTACAAACGATTAATTCAGTTACTTCCGCTGATTTGACATTGTTTTTTGATAAATATGTGAATGGTTCAGTTCCTTTTCCGACAAAAGAAGTTTTTGCAAAAGCAGGAATTTTCATTGAATCCCGACAGGATACGCTGCCGGATTTCGGTCCCATATCGATTTCTGAAAACGACAATCAAATCCTGGAAGTGTCTGATCTAAGTCCGTTAGCGTTTGCAGGACTCAAGGTTGGTGATAAATTACTCTCAATAAATGATCAAAAATTACAACACCCGGTTCAGTTCGATCGTTTTGTTGACTCGCTGAAAGTCGGCCAGGATACAGACATTACCGTTCAACGGCAGGGGCTTGTGCTGATGCTGAGCGCCAAGGTCTCGGGTAAAATCTGTCAGGTTTTCAAATTGATCGATGCTAATCCCAAAAATGAACTTCAACAAAAAATTCAACAGAATCTCTTTTTATCTGATCCACCAGCAAAGAATAATAACCAATCAAAGACCGCTTCAAAAAAATAAGGAATAAACAAAAAACTTCCATGCAAACGACTCAAGCGCCTCGAAAAACACTTAAAGGCAGAACAATGTATATCCCTCGCATGAGTTTCAGCGGAGCAAAACTGACGGCTGCCGCGTTTCAATCTGCGGGGATTCACGCGCAGCCATCCCCCCCATCGGACAGTAAAACGCTGGAATTGGGCGGCAAATATTTGAACGGCGATGAATGCCTTCCGGAGCGCGTCACGCTGGGGAATTTTTTGAAGATAATCGAATCTCCCCAATTCAATCCAGGAAAAACCGCATTTTTGCTGCCAACTGCCGGGGGACCGTGCCGTTATGGCCAGTATCAATCGCTGCTAAAAAAAATCCTAAAAGACAGAGGATTTCATGATGCCATGGTCGTCTCCCCCACCAGTTCAAACGGGTATGAGGGATTCGAATCGGCCAAAGGCTTAATGCGAACAACCTGGCATGCTATTTTGAGCGGCGATATTTTAAGAAAATTACACCTGAAAACTCGTCCGTATGAATTGGAAAAAGGCAGATCCAATGAGATATTTCATAGCAGTCTGGATGAATTAAGCCGTATTGTATCAACGCCTGGATTAAAACATAATGAAAGATTGGCCCGGCTGCGGCAAACCCTAATTAACGCCCGGGACAGATACCTTCGCATTCCCGCCAAATACACCAAAGACAAACCATTGATTGGTATTGTCGGAGAAATTTATTGCAGGTTAAATGAATTCAGCAATGAATACTTGATAAATAAAATTGAAGAATTTGGCGGTGAAGCATGGATTGCCGATATTGCGGAATGGGTATGGTACACCAACGATGAACAGCGATTGCGAATTATTCGCGCCGGGAAAAGATTTTCGGGTGAAATGGCGATTGCCAAAATTAAATTCGCGTTCCAGCACAGGGATGAACAGTTTTTATTGCATCCTTTTAAAAATGATTTTGTTGGCTATGAAGAACCGCACAATGTGAAAAAAATACTAAAAAACAGTCAGCCATTTCTGCCCCAGGAAGGCGCGCTCGGTGAAATGGTATTGAACGTTGGGAAATCCATTTATTTGCACGAAAAAGGTGCAGATGGCGTCATCGATATCAGTCCTTTCACATGCATGAATGGAATTGTATGCCAGGCTGTTTATCCGCAGGTCAGCAAGAAATATAACAACATCCCCATTCGATTATTTTATTTCGATGGCACGCAATTGGATCTGGACAGGGATGTCGGTATTTTTTTGGAGTTAGCCCGTAATTATATGAGAAAGAAGAAAAACCACAGAGTGTATCCCTATTATTTTAATCAAACTTGAGGTAAAAATGAAACGATTTGCAGTTATCATCTTACTGTTTTTTCTCGTCTCATCGCTTTCTGCGCAAAATAAAGCGCTCTATAAAACAAAAGAAAAAGATGGCAAATCCCGCACAGTATTTACGATGGATTATTCCAATGTAAAAAAACCGAAATCCATCGAGGAATTCAAAACTCACTATCACCATCCACCGATCACCCAGGATAAAACCGGCACGTGTTGGTGCTTTTCCACAGTTTCTTTTCTTGAATCTGAAATAAAGCGGTTGCATGATAAGGAAATCAAACTATCTGAAATGTATATTGTCTATTGGGAATACGTGGAAAAGGTTCGGCGATTTGTCCAGGAAAAAGGAGAATCTAACATCGGGCAGGGTTCTGAACACAATGCAGCCATTGAACGAATGCGACAGTATGGCCTGGTTCGAGCGTCGGATTATTCGGGCCTGCTTGAAGACAATGATAAACATAATCATTCTGCATTATTCAAAGAAATTAAAAGTTACCTGAATTACCTTGAGAAAAATGAAATATGGGATGAAGAACTGGTGATTGAGTACATAAAAATGCTTTTGAACAAACACCTGGGCAAACCACCTGAAACGATTCTCGTTGATGGCAAAAAAATTACCCCTCACGACTTTATGAAAAATGAACTCAGGCTCAATCCGGATGATTATGTTTCCTTCATTTCAATGATGTATGCGCCGTTTTACACAAAAGCCGAATTCAAAGTGCCTGATAACTGGTGGCACAGTGAAGATTATCATAACGTTCCTTTGGAAGAGTTTTACAACTCAATTTCCAGAGCGGTAAAAAATGGTTTCACTGTTGCGTTGGGAGGCGATGTTTCCGAGATCGGCAAAATAGGCGAGGAAGATGCAGCCATTATTCCCGATTTCGATATTCCATCCAAATATATTAATCAATACGCTCGGGAGTTTCGATTTAAGAACAAGACCTCCCGGGACGACCATGCCATTCATCTTGTCGGTTATAAAAAATTGGGTAAGCACATGTGGTTCCTGATTAAAGATTCAGCGCGCAGTAGTCGATATGGAAAATTTAAAGGATACTACATGTTCAGGGATGATTACATTAAATTGAAAATTCTAAATTTTTTGGTTCATCGCGATGCTGTACAGGATCTGCTGGCTAAATTCGAAAAATAAATTCCATTTCAATTCTCAAAACTTAAAAGCCGGGTTTCAGCATTCCCGGCTTTTTTAATGAAAAATAAAAATTCGCACATGCATCCTAAAAAGTCTATGAAATTTTACATATTTTTAGCCATTATTCTTACCTTCGTTTTTTACTGCAACAAGGAAAACAGGTTTGCAGATGAAATTATGTCAATTTCTGAAATTGATAATCTGGGCATCAGCATCAACACAAATGTATCGAGACCTTTTGTGTTCACAAATCGTGAATCCGCATTTTTTTACGCTGAATCAGGTGATCTGCGTCGAAATGGTCACCAGGGATTGGTTGTAAACACCATACGCTATCTGGATGATTATATATTAAAATCAAACGGTTCAATACTTGATCGTAAAAATGCCCAGGAAATTATCATTTTTCCGGACCGAATAAAAAGGATATTTTCAAACGGCATTGTGGAAAGCACATACCTGCTCGATCATGAAAATTGCCTTGTTATTGAATTAACAGCTAACGCAATCCAATCTTTTGAATTTCGTCCCCTTTTTGCATCTTCCCTCGATTTTTCTGCCATGGAAAAAACGTGGAGCGACCGCGATGATTTGCTTATGCTGCTTCCCACTACTTCAGATGAAGCAGAAAATACTCCCGGAGCAATTGGAATAAAATTCGATTGTGAAACTGAATATTTTTCTGATACAAAAGATAGTTCTTTTACCCTGATCCCATCCATCCAGGCGGGCAGTTTCAAATTTCAGTCAACTCGATCTCGTATATTTATTGTTATTGGGGAGAATGAAAAAGATGTTAAGCGAAAAAGCCGGAATTTGCAAAAAAATATCGTCCAGCACATAAATCAAAAGAAACTGCGTCTTTCCAGACTCTTAGCACAGAATAAAGTAGAAACCAATATCGAATTATTCAATAAGGCGTTTCAATGGGCGCTGATTTCAATGGATCAACTCATCATGCGTCAAACAGGCGCAGGAAAACAGGTAACTGGAATTTTTGCAGGACTGCCCTGGTTTAATAATTACTGGGGGCGGGATACGTTCATCTCTCTGCCCGGGGCTGTGCTTGTGACTGGCAGAATGGAGGAAGCCAAAAAAATTTTATTGTCATTTGCTCAATTTCAGAATACTGACTCGAATGATCCAAACTATGGCCGAATTCCAAACCAGGTGACCACTGAAAACATCATTTACAATACCGCGGACGGTACGCCCTGGTTCATCAAACACCTCTGGGAATATTATCAATATTCCGGGGATGAGGTACTTTTGAAATCACTTTACGATGTAGTAAAACGATCTATTAATGGGACGATTAAGCATCATTCGGATGAAAATGCATTTTTAACGCATGATGATGCGGACACATGGATGGATGCCAAAGGTACAGATGGACCATGGTCTCCTCGAGGGAATCGCGCAGTTGACATTCAGGCATTGTGGTATCAGCAGTTGAAAGCTGGTGTTCAAATCGCCATAATGATTGGTGACTCAATTTCTGCAAAGAAATGGAGTGAATTCGCTTCCGATCTCAGACAGAATTTTTTGCCGAAATTCTGGAATCGTAAACGCAGATCGCTTTATGATCATCTCAATGCAGATGGTTCGCCCGACCTCAAGATACGCCCAAACCAGATATTTGCAATATCAATCCCTGAAACACCGATCATGAATTCGCAAAATGAGTTGGCTGTGCTGCGCGAAGTGGTTACAAAGCTGACTTATCCGTACGGAGTGGCATCGTTGTGGCAGCACGATCAGGATTTCCATCCGTATCATGTTATGCCAGCCTATTATCCCAAGGATGAAGCCTATCACAATGGGACCGTTTGGGGGTGGTTGGCTGGCCCGGTAATAACCGGGCTCATGAAGTACGGGTACAAAAATCTGGCTTTTGAACTGCTGTTTTCTGAGTCTTACCAGGTTTTGAACTGGGGCGCTGCCGGCACTCTTTCTGAATTGCTCAATGCGATTTCCCCCAAAGGATGGGAAGTGCCGGAAATATCAGGGACAGTATCCCAGGCATGGAGCCTGGCTGAATATATCCGAAATATCTACCAGGATTTACTTGGCATCCATCCGAATGTACCTGAAAAAACGATTCATTTTTCACCACACATTCCCGATGCGTTTGAATTCATAAATTTCAAAATTCCCTTACCTGAAAACGACATTCAGGTAAAGATTGAACAGACACTCAGCGATAATATTTACCAATTTGATTACGCGCGGGGGAATCATCCCTGGAAAATCGATTTTGAGTATCCCATATCCGGAACGGAAAAAATAAGTTTTCAGTTTGAATTGGACGTCAAAGATTCAGTGAATATTCACATACCATTGAGTCACCCTCAGGATTTAACCCTGAATGGGCGTCATATTGAACCGCAGCAGCAAAAAATTGCCATTGGCGATTCTCTGCTCGGTTATCTATCTTTCGCAGTGCCCCAGCTCGACAAAAACTTGAACTATCTGAAACCTCCGCCCTATCCGTTACTAACTGGGCCTCAAATAAAATCATGGAATACAAAGGCTCAGGCTATTATTCAAAAATCATTTCAGGAACTTGATGATAAAGGCCCAGATAATAAATATACGTATCCCCAAAATGCCCATTTCAAAGATGGCATTTTTGATTTAAATCAATTTCAACTCTTTCAGGATAACGAAAATTATTACTTTCGGCTGCAATTCCGAGAGCTTGTTCAACCGGGCTGGCACCCGGAATATGGATTTCAGTTGACATTTATTGCCATTGCAATAAATCAGGGTATATCAAAAGAAGGAGAAATCAACGTTTCAAGGAACGCAAAACTGAAACTTCCCGAGGATTATGCTTTTCATAAAATTATTTTTATCGGCGGCGGACTTCAACTGGAAGACAACGAAGGAAAGATAGTAGTAGCACACCGACCCCAGGATGTCCTTTATGCGCTGGGCGATATTCAGAAAAAAAAGGTTTCATTTGCCATTCCCAAAAAATATCTGGGGAAAAATCCCCAAAGATGGAAAATAGCCATTTTAAGCGGCGGACAGGATGATTACGGTGGAGGAGGCATTGGTGAATTCAGAGAGATTGCCAAAGAAGCAAGTGACTGGCACGGGGGCGGAAAATCAATTCCAGGCGAAAGCAACATCTACGACGCTGTATTCATTGATACAATCCATCAATAAATTTTAAATAATTGATACGTATTTAACCCATATTTAACTTGACTTTAACAGGAAAAATTGTTAGAATGTTTTTGTAACCAATATTTTCCCTTATCCATAAAAGCCAATTTTGAAATACCCTATTCAGAATTGGCTTTTTTTATGTCGTTAACGCAAACCACCTGCCGGAAGTATTTCCTTATTTCAACAGAAGAATTTTCCGCATTTTTACATCTTCATCATTTTTCAGGAAAATGAAATAGACGCCGGTTGCAGCCTGTTTTCCGCTTTGATCCAATCCGTCCCATTGAATTGAATAATGACCGTTTTTCTGGAAGCTGTTAACCAGGGTTCTCACTTTCTGTCCAAGAACGTTGAAAATGTATAGTTCAACCCTGCCAGATTTTCCGATGGCATATTGAATTTCCGTTGTTGGATTAAACGGATTGGGATAATTCTGTTCCAACACGAGAGATTTCGGCAGCACACCATCATCGTGCGCTACATTTGTAGCTTGTGCGGTTACATTCAAAGAAACAGGCACGAAAACAGTTCGATTTCTTTCCTGATTCGTATTGACTGGAATATCCGCATAAAATATGCTATCAGGCGCGGTTGCATAAAGTTCGATCGGAATAGAGTTGAATTCTCCCGGATACAATGTGTCCGGTTCAGTTGGACATTCCAACCACCAACCTGTTCCAACTTTCAATTTTTGTGCAATGGGAATGGAACTGACTGTCTCAAAATCAATATAATCTACTGGTGGAGCTCCTGTTAGATTGAACGCACTACTCAACACTTTGCCTGAACTGATGTCCAACGGCAAAGTTTCTTCCATTCGAAGGACCTGAGCATCCCCGGTCCAACTGGTTCCAAAATAATAATATTTACCAGCTTTTAAATCGCATTCCAGCAAAGGCGAAGAGAACCAACCTTCTCCCGAGTTTTGGACGGTAATATGACTCCCGGCAATTCGTCGGTATTCGCCTTTCAAGGAGTCCCCTTCGTAAACTGTAAAATAGATTTTTGTCCCGCTCTCGGCCTGAAAATAACATTCCATTCCCAGTAAGTGGTCGTTACGGATCTGATAAATGACATTGCCAATACCATTTTTTAATGGTAACCACCAGTTGTCGGCAATAGTCCCAATTTCTATTTCTCCCTTGACAGGATTTTCTAAATGATAGATGAGTTTGCCAAAGCCATCGTTGTGTACGTTCAGATTAATCGAAAGGCTATCGCTGAAATTATCAATGATACCAGCAATTGAATCCGGTTCGAAAACAAACTTTGGCTCTCCCTGTTTCACTTCACTGGAAAATTCAACCTGCTTGGTATATCCATCAGCATCAATATCAATAGAAAAATGAAGAACGTGTCCATTCTCGCAATATGGCGACACTTCAAATTCGAATGCTGAAACAGTTGTTTCCTGGCCTGATTCGAGATCGCCAATAAAATGAATACTATCTGTTAGCGTTATATTTGGATCTGATATCTTAAGTTTGGCCTCAACATTTTTAGCATTGTCAAATCCAAGATTTTTAACCGTGAGTGGCAATATGATATGCTCTCCCAAGTTTATTTCATTATTATGATTGCCATTGGTGTCGTCAATTTCCAAAACCTGAGAGATTAAATTAACACTTGAACTACCCACCATAAGGTAAATTGGCAATTCAAGTCGTGGATTCGAATTATCATTGGATGAAATTAACAGGTTGTTGAAAAATGTTGTATCCGAATGTGTCGCTTTCATGGTTACAGGATAAGTCATTTCATCGCCGGGCAGCAACGTATCCTTTTTAGATGGATAGCTCAGCCATGTGCCGGTTCCGGTTTCAATCTCCTGAACAAATGCGATGAGCTTCGAAAATGTTTGATTGAACGAATCAGCAGGAGGCATTCCTCCAAAATTCAGCGTGCCGGTTGCCACTTCACCAATGGGTATGGAAAAAGGCGGCACCTGGTAGGCGCGACAAATTTGGGCATCGCCATCCGCCCAACTGACGCCGAGACAATAGTATCTATTCGCGCTTAGTTTAATATTCAAAATGTCTGACCAAATTCTGGATTCCCCGGCTTCTGTAATAACTTTCGTGGTCTCATAAATTTTATTAAAATTGCCGATAGCGTCCTCTCCTTCGTAAATAACAAAATACATGGTCACCGGGGAGATAATATTCATAAACGTGCTGAAGCGGAGCAAATTAATATCATTTTCTATCCATATCACATTGCCTGCGCCTTCTGATATAGTCGCCCACCATGGATTGTCGAAATCGCCCAGGGATACAATATTTCGCCCTTCTTCATTTGCCTCGAATTCCAGCTTTCCAAATCCATTATTTTTCACTTTCAAATCAACTTGAACCGAATCGGTGATGTTAGTTACTCTCTGTGCTATTAAATCAGGAAAGACTTCAATTTCAGGATTACCCTGAGTAACAATGAAATCAAGAGGAAAAGATAATTCATAATCATTTCCAATTTGTATATCAAGATTCATCCTGCTTTCATATCCGTGGGGACATTCCTTGCTCACCTTAAATGCCAGATTATCTACAGCTATTATTTCATTGACAGTTAAATTATCAATTGCTGCAATTGGTTGTAACAATTCAATTAATGTGTCATTAGAAGACAAGCTTAACTGAATTTCTCCCACGGACACAGTGCCTACATTTCGCAATTTCAACAACCAGTTTATAGTTTCACCGATATTAATTGAGTCATCGTTATTTTGGTCTATGATAGTTACATCGTCGACAACAATGGAAATACCTTCTTCCGAAAAGACATTTATTTTAGAAATCTGTGGTTTGAAATTAGGTTTTGTAATGCTAAGCGTTAACGGATCATCCGAATGAATTGGGGTGAAATTCAGTATGGCGATTCCAGACTGACTGGAACGCGCTTTGGCTACTATTTCATTATTTTGAATTAATGTGACCTGCGCATCTTTCTGTTCCAACTCGACCATCAGCTCGGTTTGATTGTAAAAAATACTATCAATGTTCACCACATTGAAATCCAGCGGCTTCTGAGTCCAGAGCATTGTCGCAGGATCACCAAAATAATGAAATTCTTCGAATTCAATTTTGCGGGTGTTAGTGCCGGAATATTGAGTTGCCATATACAATTTGCCATAGTTTAAAACTTCGCCCAAATGATGAATCGGAGTTTCATCTGAACCATTCGGTTGATAAGGAAGAAATTCAGGCCACATTGCATCGAAGAATCCTTTAGCGAGTGCGTCGTTGTAGCCGCTATAGCTAATGCGGGTTGACCCAAAAACGCCGATAGCGCCACCATTGAAATTCCTCAACCATGACTCAACAAAGCATTCTGATGACATAGCCGTTGGAGTCGCATTATCATCAGTTTCATTATCGAACCAACCTGTCGCGCAGTTTGTACTGAAAACGACAGGAAGTCTGTTCCCATTGGATAGATTCTTAACGTCCCCACTCAAATAACGTGGTTCTCCCCATCCATTTCTCGAACCGTGATCCCTGTGAGAAACCAAAAAAGAACCCTGATTAATAGCGTTTGTGATGGAAGCAGCGTTTCCATTCCACAGGAACCCCCTGCTTCGAAGCAAATCTGCTGGTAACGGTTCACCACTGGCATATCCTCCATCATTATAATTGGTGGGATTCACATCTCCTTCAGCATAGTAAATCCGATCCACTGAGTACGCCTTTGTAAGCAAAAAATCTCGTATTTCTTCTGAAGTTAAAATAAAACGCCTATCTTCATATCCATCACGCTCATTATAATTTGGCGTATCATCATCATCATCATCCTGGAAATACCCAACAACCTGAACAGAGCGATAAAATGAATCGTCTTCCAGGGGATTTCTTTCATAATTGATTACCTTTCGGACAAATGAGATCGCATCAGTTCCTGAGTCCACTGAAATTCGTCCGCAAATGAGATCAGGGAAATAATCGCTTCCATCCACAGTCGTATAGTAAAGATCGGTACCGATTAATCCGTTATCATCAGACGAGTGGGCAGTCAAATAATTTGTTGGAATGAACTCAGCATCCCCCAAAAGCAAAATGAAGCTTGGCGCAGGTGTCCAATTCTGGTAGGCTGATTGAATATAGTCCCTGATAGCCTGCGAAGAATGCCCGATATCATCCACAAAAACAACTCTTGAATCAAGCCCGCCCATCTTGCGCCACAATGCCAGTGAATCAGCAGCTCCTTCAAAACCGTGATCGGTGATAATCAGGTAGTCGCAACCGGTAATCATTTCTTGTGTGGATGAATCCTTTGCCCTGGATTCAATTGCATTTTTTTCAAAATAATCCCAATTTGAAATTTGTCTTTTGAAAATTCTATTAAAAAACGGAGAGCGAAGCCTGGAATCAATTTCGAAAATATCACCACCTGAAAGTGTGATAACAATGTCGAATTTTTTTAGTATTTTGACTCTACTAAGAATTGGATTGAACTGAACCGGAGCAATGCGCAAAATTGAAATTGGCACGCCGCGCATTATTCCTTCCGATTCAATCCAGGCATTTTTCTCAGGAAAGTATGCATTCTGTGAATAGATGGCTTCATCAATTCTATACTTCTGGTTTAATTTCTCACCGCTTTCAGGCTGCGGTTCAAAGGCTGGTGGAATATTAATTTGATCGAATTCTTCGATATCAGCATTTTCAATGCGAATATCAAAAGTTGCATTAAGAGGTGAGGCCAATATTTTCCCAAGTACAGGCACAGCAGGCTTGCCGGGTTCATCAATCTCGCTAAATCCATCGATAAGTATCTTTGTGAATAAATCGCTGTTTCGCTTTAACTCGAGCAAATTTACTGCTGCAATTTCGACAGAAAATTTGATCAAATCTTCTGAAACATCTTCAACTTTTATTGACCAGGGATTTTCATGCTGGTAGTCAGAATTTAGTTCAATTTTTTGAACGTTTCCGGTTTGAGTATATCCCGACATTGAATTTAATAGAATTAATAAAGTGATCACCAAATCACGAAACTGTGTAACCGATTTCATCATGCAACTCCTATAAATATATACTTTTTTCCATGAAGAGGTTTGGATCTCTCAGGTACCTGTCTAAAATTTGCAAAGAATTTTCCATGCCTGAAGTTTGTTCGATATCGATGTAGTTCATATTTTCTTTGTTGAAAGAAAACCATCGCCAGATAATTTCAATTTGAGTGTCATCAAAATCTGAAGTATTACTCACCTTGTTCCCAAATAATATCTCAAAACGTGATTCGATCAATTGCCAATCAGGATTTTCACGGTTAACTTCAAGTAAAAATGCATTCGAAGATCCATTTATAAAATAAAAGCAAACATGACCTTGAATAACACTTGGCGCCAAAATTACAATTTTTTTGCGATGATTCGTTTTTTGATCTATTTTATGTATGCTAAATTGCTTATTTATGTTCGGTCGAAATTGATGGATATATCGATGCTCCAACAAGAGCGCTTCGAGTTCGGAGCCGGTCTCTTCGTAAACAATATCAAAAATTTTATCATGAATAAGTTTAGTTTTATCATCTATCACAAGTGATTGCAAAAAATAACTTCGCACTCTTGATTTCAAGTTTTTCGATTTACCGACATAAATGACCTCGTTATACTTGTCTTTCATTAGATATACACCCGGCGATTCAGGTAAATTCGAAAGATAGTCACGATCAAAATTATACTCTGAAAAATCGACAAGATTTTCATTTTCATGAATGAAGGTATTCAGTTCATTTAATCGATTAATATTTTTATTGTGCAAGCTTTCGATAAGCAGGCTCATAATTTCATGAAGTACGTCCAGCGTGTTTTCGATATTTAATGGCATTTGATAGGCTAATTCAAAATAATCAGCTACATCATTCAGGCATTTGGTTTTAATATCCGGCAGTAATTTCGGTAAAATATGCTTACAAACCAGGAATTGCTTTTCGAATTCCATTCCTAAATGATATTTCATCAACCTGGTGAATTCACGTTCAATTTTCCGGGAAAAAACCAAAATTATATCCGAATTATTTATTGCTTTCCATTGAGTGTGGATATCATCTTCAAATTTAGAACTAATTTCACTCTGTTCCAAATAATTCAAAACCTCTTTTTGCAAGGTTTTAGTCAAATCAACGCGAGGTTCAATCTTGTATATATTTTTTGAGATAATTTTTGATTTCTCAACGTAATAACATCCAACCACAATCGGAATGTTGATTTTATTGAACGCGATATACTCAAAATCGATAATGGTGTAATTCATTTTATTGAGATCAAAATCTGTACTAATTTCTGTTACTTCCCATTTACCCTGCTCATCTTTGACGAAACGATCATCAGGCAAGAGCAAATTGTCCACAACTTTTTCCATTTGAAAAGAATAATTATCATTGGTATGGAAAAAATCTTTAATAATTTCCCGTGTTGAAATTTTAGAATCCTTTTCTTTCAGGTATTTATATATCTTTTCCTTCATTCGATTTTTTAATTTTTTTCTCTTTCCAATACCCCCAGAAACCCCATGCAAACATCAGTGCAAATGTTAATAGAAGAATCCAATTGGGTATTTTGAAGGTATATCCCAGCCAAATCAATAAAAAGTAACGTGGGACTCTGCCGATACTGAGTGCCAATAGATACTTTTTCATTGGATAAGCGGATGCGATACTTAAAAATTTGAACGGATAATACGGTACAGGTGTCAATGCAGCAATAATGATCATGCTGAATGGAAATTTGTAAAAGAAATTTACGGATTTTTTATAAATGTATTTATCATAATATAATTTTTTAACTTTATTATGGTTCAATACAAACGTCAAGGTTTCATAGTCTATGAAACCAGCGACGAGGGTGCCGAGAGTTGCGGCAAAAACTGCTGCAAAGAGATTGAATTCTTTACCGTAGTAAAGAAGAACCGGTTCATGTGGTAGAAATGAAATATAAACATGAGATGGAATTGAGTATAGATACAACCAAACAATACCTTTAAATTCCGGCAATAAAAACCATATAAGCACCGAAACCAGGGCGGAAAAAATAATGACGCCTATAAATATTTGATACTTTTTTTTCATTCAAATAGCAAAATAGTACTTCTGTTTCTATTGTTAGCAGAAAAGCCCCACCAATTCAGCGGGGCTTTCAAATAATTTAATATTATTGATTTAGTATACGGAAATTATTATCGGATTGTTCCCAAATAGTCGGTTGTTAATTGTCTTTCTCTTACTTTGGGATTACTATAATCCGGAAGCAGCATCGGTGACACAACATCTTTGATACCGGCTTCTTCAACTTCCATATTGTATTTTTTCACATGATCCAGAGATAATTTACCATTTCCGCTATAGCCTTTACAATATTCAGCAGCATTCTTGCCTGCAATGCGCCCGAATGCTGTAACATCCAATAATGAATTACCCATCAGCCTGTTTTCACCATGAATGCCGCCTAAAGTTTCCCCGGCAACGTACAATCCCTTCACATTGGTTTCACAATTATTATTGGCTTCCAATCCACCATTCTGATAATGAAGCGTGGGATAAATCAACATGGGTTCCTTCGAAATATTGATGCCATATCTCCGGAAAAGGATGTGCTTGCCCGGGAATTCTTTCCGAACCGTTCCAACGCCGTGAAGATCATCAATCATGGGTGAATCGAGCCAGACACCGAATTTGCCGGTCGGTGTGGGTACACCATTTTTTTTGTCCTTGCTACATTCACGAATGATAGCTGCTGCTTCGACATCCCGGGGTTCGCGTTCGAACACGAACTGTTCACCGTGTATATTGACCAGATTCGCCCCTGCTCCCCGAACTTTCTCTGTAATGAGCAATCCTTCTGCCTGTTCAGGAAAAACAGCGCCAGTTGGATGATATTGAACAGTATGGAGAAAACACACCGGCACGCCGGCGCGATATCCCATAATCAGTCCGTCACCAGTGGCGCCGTAATGATTTGTCGTCATAAACTGTTGAATATGAAGCCGACCGCTTCCACCTGTTGCAATGATAACGGCTTTTGATTTTATCAAAAAATATTCTTCTGTTTCCATGTTGTACATAAGAGCGCCGGCACATTTCCCTTCATCATCCAAAACCAATTCGATTGCAGGGCAGAATTCCAAAATTTCGATGTCATCGGTATGATTTTTGACTTCATCGCGGATGGTGCGCATGATCTCAGCGCCAGTAATGTCGCCGGCATAGTGCATGCGTTTTCTCGAAGTACCGCCCCCGTGCATGGATTTCATTTTGCCATCCGGGTATTTGCTAAATATCATTCCAAGTTTCTCAAGCCATGCCAACACTTTTGGCGCTTCAGTGACCAGTGTATAGACTAATTCAGGGTCATTGACAAAATGGCCGCCGCCCATAACATCGAGATAGTGATAATAGGGTGAATCTTTCCATGTTTTGCTGGCACCCTGAATACCACCTTCCGCCATCATTGTGTTCGCATCGCCGTTCCGCAGTTTTGTGGCGAGAATGACTTTAGCTCCATGTTCACGTGCCAACAATGCCGCTGAATTTCCTGCTCCTCCACCGCCGATGACCAAAATATCGGTTTCCATAGTTACTTTTTTCAAATCGATTCTGTCAGGATCAACGCGGCTTTTCGCCTCAAGGATATCAGCATATTCATTGCTGATGGCATACCCCTTGCTGGGACCAACCCTTAATTTTTTTCTCGTTCCTTCAATGAAATCAGGATGGTAGTTGCGAAGTATTTCTTGCCGTTTATCAACAGGGATGGCAGTGAATTCATCCCCCTTTTTTTTACGTTCCACTCTCTCAGGACGCGTTTTCTCGACCGCCTTCATTAAGTTTTTTAGTTCTGGTGTGTATGCCATTCCAACACCTCTCTTATTTAAAAAAGTCTATTTCAAATTAAATGTTTATTTCACCAATTTGTGATTGATTAAAGATAACTTTTATCTTCAGGCTCCCACATTTCATCTACGTTATCCGGTTCCATTTGCCTGGTCGTGTATAACTTCATCAATTCTGCTCTATCTTTCTTCATTATATCTTTGAGCATACTTTCGTAACGACCCTCACTTATCTGGGAAACGCGGGTTTGCAAGTGTTCTGCCTGTGGGAGTACATGTCTACCGTAAATTCTTCGCGCCAGGATACCAATATTGTACTGAACTTCTTCTGCCGGGCAGCGGGCAGAACACAGACCACACATAACACAGTCAAATGATAATTCGGCAGCTTTCTGAACATCGCCGGCCATGGCCATTGCAACATAATCCATAACTTTAATATCCATGGGACAGCTAAGTGTACATGTATTACAGCCCATACATTTATAAATTTCGGGATATAGCTTGTTGATGTCCTCCCCGGTAGCACTCAATTCCTCGATATCGTAAACTGCTTTATTGCCGGGAAAGAATGGTATCTGTGTGATGTACATGTGCGGTTCAACAACAGTTTGGCAGGCCAAACCATAATACAATTTGTAATCGTTTGGAAATCGATAGATCGTGCCGCAGGCGCCGCAAATTCCACCACGACAACCGCATCCTCGAACCAGTTGGTAACCAGCATATTCCGTGGCTTTTTGAATTGTCAGGGAACTCGGAACGTCATAGCGCTTTCCCATAATAAAGATTGGAACTAAGTTTTTATCGTCAAGCTGGTTATCGTTTTTTTGTTTTGTTTTACTCATTGAAACTCCTCCTGAAGAGAATGATTTTTATCTCTCGGAAATTCTATTGATTTTTACCAGGTTATGAATATTCCTAACACAACGCCAATTATCAGAGCGACTATAACCATGAAGTAATTATCTAAATATTTCATTGTTTTTGATTGTGGAATAACCTCCACGACACGCTCGTCAACGACATAATCTTTTATTCCTGTATCGACTTGCGGGCAGGACATAATGCAGGCATAACATTGCTCACAATCTTCTGCCACCAATGCTTCAAGGGCGAATGATGTGCGCTGAACCGTACGCGCGCGCCTGTCCGGTTCCCTTCTCAAAACAGGACAGGAATCGATGCAATTCCCGCAGGCGATACAGGCCCGATCACCTTCAATAAGAGTATTTTCAGGCAAGTACAGGCGATGATAGGGTTCAATCCCACGGGAGAGCAAACGGCATCTGGCGACCGGAGGCTCTTTTATATCAAGAACAGAATTTAAAACGTCCTTTGTTTGATCTGTTAAAAGTTCCTCTTTTGAAGTTATGTACACCGTATTTCTCTCCTTAAATAGTATATTCTCTGACAAAGTCGACCTGTCAATTTCATTAACGAAAAGTGAATTCTGTTTGATTTAATTTTTGTTCGTTGATATAAGGATGGCATTTGACGCAATTTTCGTCCACCTTCGAAGATTCACAATCAGCTTTAAATATAAGGAACTTCCCGTGAATTTTACCATGATGGCATTTATAACACACTGATTTTGAAGGAAACGCCATATCCTCACCGGGGTGATTTGTGGGGCGTGCCTGTTCGTGACATCCATTGCATTCTATCGGATTTCGCGCCGTATAATTAACCGTTTTATCGATATAGGGCTTACCGAATTCATCGAGCTTCGTTTGAATGTGACAGCCTTCGCAATTCCCCTCTTTAATTTTTTCAAGTAGTTCAAATTCTTCTTGTTCTTCAGAAGTCAATTGATCTGCCAAGCGCAATTCTTTCCAGCGATCTTCATCTTCCGGCTTGAAGCTTGTATACCGGTAATGTATCTTGTGATCAAATATTAAGCCAATATCCTCCACCTGGAACGGCAGGTTGGGCTCATCCACTTCTTTGAGCTCCAGTATTTCAGGGTGACAGTCAAGGCATTTTTCAGGCGAATACGTTTCCCTGGATGATGTCTGTTCTACCATTTCCAGGTTGGCCACACGCTGGGAAAATTTCGGAACTTTTTTTATACTTCTAATCACCTGCATCTCAAACGCCTTATCCGTATGACAGGATATGCAGGAAGCACCTTTCCCAACTTCTGCGTGGGCAGGAATTTGCATATCTATTGAATAATACTTACCTCGATTTTGATGACATTTTTGACAGAAAGTGGCAGTCTGATTCACCATAACCATCGCTGCAAAACCAAAAATACCGCCGACTGCGCCCAGGATTATAATTATAATTAGGTGATTTTTTATAAAATAGGATTTTAATTGTTGAAATAGTTGTTTTCGATCAATTTTCATGAGTCAATGCAACTCCCCATCAGTGTAGTTCACGGGACAGGTAAAATATTTTTAAGCTTTGGAAATTTGGATTTTTGTATCATTCCAGCCCTGGCCTTTTCCGTTTTCATCGGTGGCTACAGGAATGATAAAATAAGGATGCGAGCCGTTGCCATGGTCTTCCCACCACAGGAAATTGGTATCCGGATCTTCGCTTTTGAAACGCTTCGAAAGAGCGATTTTGCCGTATTCCCAGTGACCCAATCCTTCCGAAATGGCAATAACAGCAGGATGAACACCCTCGCTCAAATCAGCTTTTAAAATGGTCTTGCCCACCTTTGATTCTAAAATTATGTAGTCACCAGATTTGATTCTCAGCCTTCGTGCGGTTTTTGAGTTGATGACTGCTGCGTTCTTATGATGAATTTCCGCCAGCCATTTCAAATTGCTCAAATCATTGCGCATGACATGAACTTTATGTGGCAATAACACCAATTCATTTTTTTCAAGAGAAATATTCTCCTGAATCGGCTGATAAGCAGGCAAGCTACGCCCATCCGATGAAGATCCCATTATTTCAAATCGGCCGGAAGGTGTTGTGAATCCATCGCTTTTATAAATCTCAAAGTCAGGTAATAAATTATGATCGCAACAAATGCCTTCTTCAAAGAGTTTTTTCCTGTCCGAAATGAACCTCGAATTCTTAATTTGATGTTTGTAATATGATTCGCTGTTCTGCCAGTTCAGTGAATTCTTCATGGAGCCTCCCAGTCGGGAAGCCAACGACAGGCAAAAATCATCCAGCGAGAGCGATTCCCCCTGCGCTTTGATAACTGGTTGGGACAGGGCGACAAAAGGTTTCATATCGTAGGACGGACTGGAATCCAAATCCCATGATTCAACGAAAGTGGTTGCCGGCAACACGATGTCAGCAAGAGCTGCTGTTTCGCTCATCACATTATCCATTACCACGACGAAGGGCATTAGCTGTTCGTTTTCAAATACTTGCCGCGTCATATCACAATTTGGGTATTCATAAACCGGATTATTTTTGAAAGCAAAATACAAATCCACAGATTCCTGATTTTTTGCAACAGCTTCGAAAAAGGCAAAATCCGATATTGCTGATTCGCTTATTTCGTCGAGAGACAAGTTTTCTATGTGCAGGCTTCGCGGTAAACAAACACCCCCTTCACGATCGATGTTACCGACCAGGACATTGAGCAGCATTACCGCGCGTTCGTTTTCAACGCCATTAATGTGATCTGTGATGCCACCGCCGGTGATGGCGACTCCCGGTTGTTTCTCAGCAAATTCCAGGGCGATTTCTTCAATTTTGGACGCTTCGAGGGTGCTCTCCTCTGCCGCCTTTTCGACAGTAAATTGAGCAAGATAGGATTTCAATTGATCGATGGATACATCGGTATACCGTTGAACGAATTCTTCATCAGCCAATTGATTTTTCAAGATAACATTTGCCATTGCCAGGGCTACAATGGCATCTGTTCCCGGTTTTATTGGCAGCCATTCATCGCTTCTTCCGGCTGTATTGGATAATCGTGGATCAATGGTGACCAGTTTAGCGTGCTTTTTTATTTTGGCGCTAATCAGTCTTTGATTGAATGAAACGAAATCCGGATGTGATTCAAAAGGATTTGCCCCGAAAATGAGAAAATAACAGCTATTTTCTGCATCAACTATTCCCCTGTCCACGCCCCACATTTTTTTGTTGGCATTGAGACGATTCAAATCCTGATAATTCCCACCGCTCAACATCGTTGGTTTCCCAAAATTTTTCAGAAATCGCTGCCCCAACCCCCTCACACGATGCGGATCAGATTGAAAAACAAAATTCTTCTCTTCCCCTGATTGTTTAATTTTCTTCAATCTATCTGCGATCTCTTTCAGTGCCTGATCCCATGTGATTTGCTTCCAGTTATGTTCTCCTCTTTTCCCCAATCGTTTCATGGGATGAAGAATTCGTTCAGGATCATACACCTGGTTGATCCCTGCGATGCCTCGTGCACAAATTTTGCCTTTATTATTGATATGATAGGGATTTCCCTGAATGGCGACGATTTCGTCATAGCGCAAAAATCCGATGACTCCGCATCGCGCAGGGCACACATCACAGATGGTGTGGATTCCTTTTCTAAATTTGCTTGTAAATATGGATACGTTTCGCCCACGAACATTAATAGGGACGATGCCTGCAAAAGCAGCAGGAATCGATAATGCGGCGGTGCCAATGCCTGTTATTTTTAAAAAATCACGACGATTAATTTTCTTCATGGTATCCCTTGATATTGATTAAACTAACGGCAGCACCTGACCACCGTAAACAACCACAAATCGCATAAATAATATACCGACGACCACCAGCACAGCAGCAATTGTGATGGTGGTAAGCGAACGGAATTTCGGTGTTAAGACAAGGACCATGGGAACGACCTTTCCGAAGAAATTCTCTATTCCAAGGAAAAGCGGACTGAGCTCTCCATGCAATAACAGATGGGTCATCTCCTTGGCTTCTGCGTGAGAAACAGCCAAAACCGAAATATCACAAAATACAAGCGCAAGATCAAAAACAATCATCCAGCCCAACATGCTGGCCAGCGTATAAATAATTTCGGTGTTGATTTTCTTGTCTTTTGTAAAAAATCTATCACGAATTAATAGGATGATAATCATTAATCCCAAACCGGAAACGATAGCTGAAACCAGAAAGAGAAACGGCATCAGGGCGGTATTCCAGAAGGCTCTTGCTTTTCCAAATGCAAGAATAAAACCTGTATAGCCGTGCACGGTTATCGCCAACGGAATGCCGATCATTCCAAACAGTTTGGTGCGTTTCATGTCTCCTTTGAACATGAAATATCCGTATATCAGGCAGTTGATCGGATACATCATCAACAAAAAAGCGCCATAGGTCATCGGAGAGGAAAAATTTAGATAAACAAAATGGTTCCAGATGGATCGTACAGGCCACCCAACCTGTAAAATAAGCATGATTGGTGCGATAAATAATAAGATGGTTGCCATTACCACGCCAACTTTTCCAGCGGGTTTGAATTTTTGAAGACCGAAGCCATACGCCAATGTTGATATTACAAAAGAGCCGGCGCTCATTCCTGTGAAATAAAAATACAGCGCAATCAACCAGCGGAAAGTAACCTGATGATGGACGTCATAAACCAGCTCGATCATAGAATGTCGACCTTTCGTTTTGTTTCGATAGCATCATTATCCAAATCGATGTAATAGACATGAGGATCCGTGCCAATCTCCGGCTTTATCACCTGGACCGGATGCTTGGCGATTAATTGAGCAACTTCGCTTTCAGGATCATTCATGTCGCCAAAAATGCGCGCCCCGGACGGACATGCTTCCACACAGGCAGGAAGCAATCCAACTTTAACGCGGTGCAAACACCAGTTGCATTTTTCAACAAATTTCTTAATGGGGTGAACGTAACGAACTTCGTACGGGCAGGCTGCCATGCAATAACGGCATGCAACGCATCGATGCGGATCGGTGCTGATGATTCCGTTTTCCTCGATACGATTTGCATTCACAGGACAAACTGTGACGCAAATGGGCTCCTCGCAGTTGTTGCATAGCAGTGGAAGAAAAGAGCGCCGTACATGAGGATATTCACCTTTTTGAATGACCTTTACCCAGGACATCCAAACTCCCAGATGCACCCCATTTTCGTTTTTGCAGGCCACGGAACAACTGTTGCACCCAATACACTTTCTCAAATCTATAACAAATCCGTAACGCGTTTTAGCCAAAATCTAACCTCCTGCTTCAAGAAAAATCATTAGGCTTTTAATAAGGCCTGTCTTCTCTTCTTCTGGTGAATCAATTCAGTGTTCGCTGCCGCGGCAATACTTGGCCCCGAATCACCAACCGGGCATTTACCGGCGCACTTTGAACAGGCAACACAAAATTTCGACAGATACCTGACCTTTTCATAATTCCCAAGGCGAGCCGCTAAAATCATGGTCATGGGATAGGGTTCACCATCGACAATTTTTACAGGGCAAACACCGACGCATGTCTGACAGTTATAGCAATTGAGCGCCTGACCGGTATTCTTGACCAACGACGGCTGCAATGTATAATCAAATACCAGGACGATACAAAACAGAATCGCCAGAGCATTAAATGTTGTTGGATTGAATTTGAATTGGGAAAAATAATGGATTATTTTGGTAACCGCTGAAAATTCCGGTTTTTCAGGCAAGCCTTTCCAGATGGCTTCCTTCACCGCTTCTTTATATCCTGCAGCAGCTTCAATGGAACCGTGAACGGTCGCCGGTACGAGATTGAAATCAATTGCATTATTTTCCAGTACCTGTTCATTCAATCCTTCGAGTGCACTGATCGCTTCCTGATGTTGCAATATACGAACATCCACAATTTTTCCTTCTTCGACCGTCGTTTCAACTTTTATCGGTCCGCGAAGTCCTCTGCCTGTTCCCTCGTATGTGCCATCATAGACTAATTCCAGATCTAAAGGAGAGTGTTCAACGATATAATCCCGTACATGATAATAATCGATGATGAAATAAATCCCAAAAATCAATGCCAATCCAAATATTGGAATCAATAATCCAAAATAAGATTTTTTCTTGACAAAATATGTTTTAATGGCACCGATGAAAAGCAGAAAGCCCAAAATGCCAAATAAAAGTAGTCGCCCTGAAGCAAAAGCAAAGGCTGTCAAAATAAGCAAAATTGACAATCTAAACGGGCGTAAAATGAGATTTTCCAGTCGTAATAATAATTTCAAGTCAAATCTCCTTTATTCACAAACTCAGCCACTTCATTAATGAAATCACGATTAATGAGGCCCTGGGTAAACGCATTCCGAATCGTCTGTTCCGGAATTTTATTTTTTCGAAGCGCTTCCATGGTTTGCAGTTGCATCGTACCAAATATTTGAGGCAAATTTAAATATTGTACACAGAAGCTCTGGCATGAACCACATCGGATGCATCGTAATCCGCCGTTACGGCAAAATCTGTCATAGTCAGAAACCCGGGCTGCAACCACCAATTCGGCTTGATATGCGATGCCTACCGGGCACTTATCCTGAGTGCCATAGCATGCACGACATTCGTAGCAGTAAATCGTTTGCGGATTTTTATTAACTACCGCCTTGCCAACATCAATTGCCAGCACAGTGGCGATGCCCAGCATGGCTGCTCTGTTCAGATTTTTCGTAAGCGCCCGGTCATTTACGTTGGTAAAGAATTGAAACCTTCGAATCCCGGGCATGGCTATGGGTTGGTCATCCTCGAAACGGACGCTAACCTTTTTTATTTCTTTTTCTTTGTCGTTACTTTTCTTCTTATTTTCCATCATGTTTTCATCTTCATTTTATTAACGTGGCAGCATTAAGGCCATCAAAAGTCCGGCGATTAAGCCGCCAAATGCACCTTGTAATAATTCTTTTGGCGTTTTCATGTCCAGAGAATATGCAATAATAACTCCTGAAATAGCGCCAACAAATAAAAATGACAAGATAGTTAACAATTTAAAATCCTTTCTAAGCAGTTTTTCTCACCATTGAAAGTGTTTTTGGAACCATCAAACCAATGAGCATAGCGGCAATGATTCCGCCAATAAATCCCTGCACTATTTGCAATATCTGAAATTCATAAACTGATAACGCCAGAACCCCGCCCGCAATTCCTCCACTGATGAGAAAGTAAATGAGCTGTAATCTCCAGTTCAAATTCGTGTTATTCGTTATTGAGCGGCTGACAAAGGCCATCATACCGGATGATACAGCAACGATGACCAAAGTGTATATGGCAAGTGTGAAAATATTTTGTGAAAAATCAGGATTATTCGGAGAAAACACAGTGAAGTTCATGAATTTCATATAAATAGCTGCAATTGGTGCCATAATGGCCATGGCGGTGAACGTGTATGCCCCTTTAATATATCCGGTTTCTGCTCGCATCTGACCTTCGCCCATGGTGCCACCTCCTCCGAGTGGAGAAGGACCGCACGATGTGGTTGCATTGATCATATACGCTGCCATGACTATTGCCAGTTGGGGCCAGGTGATCAAATTGAATTTTGCCGGACCAAACAAATATAATACAGGAACCAAGGCAGCGGTTAAAATTCGTGAGCACGACAATGGCAGGATTGTTTGCATTTGAACGAAAATTGCCAGCATCCCGGCTACGCCTAAAATCTGGATAGAAGACAGGCTTTTCAAAATAACGCCAAGCGCGTCAAATCCACCTGTAGCAGCCAATGAACCGGCAGCCATAAATCCCGCAGCCATAGCGGTTACCGGTAATAGAATGATGCCATTCATTAAATCCTGAATCGAGGCGCGGCAGAAGATGATGATTAAAATACCGCCCGCCACAAGCACTGATTGAACGGGCATCTTGCCGAAAGGCTGGAAAATTGCAATGAGCAGAGAAGCAACGAAAATGATCAGGGAAAGATAGCCACGAAACGGCGCCTTAACCTTTGGCTGTTCAACCCGCTCTTCTTCGACGACATCTTCAGGTTTATCCCGAAGGCTAACATCTTCAGGGTACAGTTTCTGCGAAATAATTTTCAAAAATAATGCTGTGACTGCAGTGCCGATTATCAGAGAAAAGGCCTGCGGTGAACGAAGAATGCCATCGCTTGCAGTTGGGAAAAATGCTCCGAGGAATCCTTCACCAATTTGCCCCACGCCGCCAATTGGTGAGGGACCGCACGACCCCATCGCATTACGTGTGAATGCACCGATAAGAACGATTAACTGTGTTCTGGTGAGAAGCCCCATCCCGCCTTCGTATCCAAATGAGAAAAGTAACGGAAGCAGGGCTGCCGCGATAATTCGGCCGCATGGTAGTGAAGCAATAACAGGCAGGTTAATGATAATGACAAGTGTGCCGGCAATGCCAATAGGTGTTTTTCGTAATTTGTCGATGATTACTTTCAGGGCGTCGAATCCCTTTGTGGCATCGAGCGCTCCGGCTAAAAACAGACCGCCTAAAAGCGCGGTGATCGGATGCAAAATAATTCCGCCAATCATTTCATTGGGAAGCAGCATTGCGCTCTTCAGGCCATAGGCTGAAATTCGGAATATTGCACCAATCAACAAACATACAAGACTAACTAAAACAAGAACAGTTTGAACCGGAAGATTAATTTTACGAAATAGAGTTAGAACCATGGTGACGATAAAAATCATCAAAGTGATATAACCTAAAAGTTCCACCATTTCCTCATCAGTTTTTGGAATAGTCTATCGAGAGCAGGTGTTCTGAATTCCTGATTTCTTTTTAAGCGATAATGGGAGATTTATCAAGTACTTATCATTAGACCGAGAAAGGTAAACTTTATCACCAATATTAATATTTCCCATACACATGGTGCATTGAGAGGCCTCGGCTTCAACAACAGTTCCGTTTGATAATTTCACTTTCATTCGAGTTAATATAAATTCTTCAACACCGAGTGAAGAT
Source organism: uncultured Cytophagia bacterium (assembly GCA_964605145.1). Classification (GTDB taxonomy): domain Bacteria; phylum Zhuqueibacterota; class Zhuqueibacteria; order Thermofontimicrobiales; family Thermofontimicrobiaceae; genus CAZSBG01. The sequence goes on from CAZSBG010000036.1 coordinate 49,117, forward strand.
GGACAAAATTCAACAACAATGCCTTTGAGGTAATTTTTTGCGCGATAGATTTCAATGCCCAGAAAGAATATGAGCAGCGCGATAAATGTATAAAAAGATAATGCGTTGTACATGTTTTAGTATTCCCAGGTAAAAATATGCACAGTTTTTAACTCTGAGTCCGTGACATAAATTTTCGAATTCGAATCGATGCAGATGGATACAGGTTTTTTCACGCCTTCATTCCAAATCCCGAGCAATTCTCCATCCGGACTGAATCGTTGAATCCGGCCATTAATGGTATCGCAGACATAAATGTTTTGCCGGCTGTCAATTGCTATGCCTTCTGGGAAATTCAATTGACCCGCACCACTGCCATTATCAGAAAATTTGAAAAGAAATCCGCCGTCAGGAGAGAGAACCTTCACCTGTCCGTGTTTGCTATCGACAATATACATATTGCCGTTTTCTGAAACTGCAACATCCGTCACAATGCGAAAATGGTAATCCTGGCTGCCCCTGGCAAGGTTTTCCGGGTCATCGCCTAAGTCGCCAAAATGACCTATAAGTTTAAATTTTGCTTTTTCAAAGACTGCCAGACCATGATTGCGCGTATTGCACGCATAAATTTTATCACGAACCGAAATTCCTTTTGGCGTATAAAAAGCGCCCGGATATCCTCCAACCGTACCATAACTTCGCTTGAATCCACCTTCAGCGTCGAAGATTGAGAGTCGGCCATTGTTGGAATCAACCACATAGATTTCACCGGTTTCTGAATCCACATCAATGCCCTGCGGGTAATTGAATTGGCCATTGTCGCTTCCAGGCGTCCCTACTTTTTTTATCAGGTTGCCGTTTGCATCAAAAATTTTAAAGCAATAGCCGCCGGCGTCAGTCACGTAAATATGGCCATTTTGGCCGACTGCCACACCATACGGATCAATGAATCCTTGAATGTTAGAAAAAGCAGGTTTACTTCGACCCAATCCTGGCAGGGAAAACATTACTGCCGAGGCAGCGCTCAAAGCAATACTTGTTTTGATAAATTTTCTGCGAGTAATTTTGGTAGATTCGATATGGTTTTCGTTTTTCATTATACTATTTCAAGTTGGATGTGAAATGGCAGGAACAAAAAAAAGACTATATAAGGAATTTGTTCCTCCTTTTATAGTCTAATAATAAGTTAGCTTCTGGAATAAAGCTGTCGTCATGATTGTTTTTAAATCCTATGGCTAAAATACCCTAATTTTTTGGAAAATTAGATATTAATATAAATGATGATTTCTAAAAAGTCAAGAGAAAAAATAAGTTTTTAATTTTTTTTTACATGCAAACTTACTTAAGCTTTTAATTTTATATCTATTGAGTGCACTCTAACCGTAATGATGTTGCCGGCACTAACCAGAACAAACTATATCCTCCTGGTAGCTGTTCGATTAGTAATACAAACAAAAATGATTTTTTGGGGATAACAGAAAAATCTATTGCCAGAAAATCTACAAAATATTTTTTCAACCCTTCAGGTAAATTCCCCACTTTTCTTATCATGTTATTGCTTGACATATCTATCCCACCAATCGAGTTTCATTCTCAACGCAGCTTCAATGTGATTGGGCTGTTCGAACACATGAGGTTCATCCGGGAATCGCGCCATGACAGCCGGAACGCCCATTTTCTTCAACGCAGTAAAAAGCTGCTCACCCTCAGTAATGTGGCATCGCCAGTCCGCTTCGCCATGTAGAATTAATGTGGGTGTGTTGAAATTTTTTGCGTGATTCAACGGGCTGTTTTTCTCATAAACGGCACGTATTTCTCCATGATAGGGCATGCCGCCAAAATCCCATTCAGGGAAAAATTGTTCGTCAGTGGTGCCGTAAAATGAAAACATATTTACAAAGGGCGCCATGGTAACCGCTGCGCTGAATCTATCAGTGTGCCCAATTATCCACGTGGTCATCCATCCACCAAACGACAAACCTGTGACTCCCATCCTTGATTCATCGACAAAGCCAAATTTCAGCATGGAATTCACACCGGCCATGATATCTCTGTAACAACTGCCCCCATAGTCCTTGTTGATTTCATCGGTAAATTGCTGTCCATAACCCAAACTACCGCGTGGATTGCAGTAGAATACCACATATCCCCGGGATGCAAGTAACTGGTATTCGAATTTAAATTGATTGGAGTACATCAATTGGGGGCCGCCATGAATGAATAAAACCATGGGATATTTCTGCTGCGCCGGATTGAAATATGGCGGAGTAATATACCAGCCCTGGATTTTGGTCTGATTATCCCCATCAAAGTGCACGGTGACGGCATCCTGCAAATGAACATTTTTGACGAATTCACTGCTCATATCTGTGATTCGCCGCATGGTTCGCTTTTTATACGGTATCGCATAAATTTCATCGGGACGATCGACTTTACTTCGGGACAGAACCAATATATCTCCATCTTCTGAAATATCCCAGGTGCGAATTCGATGCCGGCCACTGATGAGCGATTCTACCTTGCTGTTTTTTCTCGAAACAGTGTACAGATTGAAATTACCTTTTTCGCCAGCTAAAAAAGTTACTTCATTATTGTTTGGATGCCAATGAATATCATTAATGACATTATCAAAATCTTCGGTAAGATTTTTCACTTCATCTTTTTTTAAATCTTTGACCATTATATCGTAATTGTCCGATTCGTAATTGTAGCGAAAAGTTGAAAGCCAGGCCAGATAACGCCCATCCTGAGACCACGCCGGCGAATTATCCGGGCCTGTGTTCTCAAATACCTTTTCGGCCTCACCGCCATTTGCAGGCACAATCCAGATATCCGTATCGATATTATTCTCTCTATCCACTGTGCGGTTGGAAACAAAGGCAATGTATTCACCGTCCGGTGAAAAACAGATTTCATCATCAAAATGATCGCCATCGGTCAATTGCTGAATATCATTTGTGGCCAGGTCAACGACAAAAATATGCGATCGCCATCCCTCATCATACCGGTTACCATCGTACCACCAGCGATATCTGAGGTGCGAATAAACTTTAATATCGTACAATCCCTCGGGATTTCTTCCTTCAAATTTTGTTTCGGAGAGAAAAGCAATTTTTTGACCATCCTGCGACCAGATGGGAGACCATGCTCCATTGGGCATGTCAGTCACCTGATACGTTTCTCCGCTTGGAATGTCCATAATCCAAATTTGCGAACTGCCAGAAGCGTTGGAAACGTATGCGATAGATTTATTGTCGAGCGACCACACCGGGGAATGATTGGATGTTCCCTCGAAAGTGAGTTGACTTGTCATGCCGCCATCTGTGGGTACAATCCAAATTTGATTGATATTTTTATTGGTCAAAGAATCCATTTGATGAACAACATAAATAACATAGCGACTATCCGGGGATATGCGAGGTGTTTTGCATGTTTTTATCTGATAAAAATCTGCCATAGATATATTCCGTTTGGCGCTTAATGGCGAAATAAACATCAGCAAAAATATGAAACAGAAAACTAATATTTTTCTTATATCAAATTTCATTTCATCCTCTTTCTTAATAATTTTTAAAGATTACATCAATCCATTTTCTGCAAAGCTGTAATAATTATCTTTTCCGATGATGATATGGTCGAACGCCCGAATCCCCACCAGATTGCACGCGCTTACCAGCCTTTTGGTTATTTCTTTGTCTTCAACACTCGGGGAAGGTTCGCCACTCGGGTGATTGTGCACAAAAATAATCGCCGCGGCCGAGTTGTTCAAAGCCACTTTTATTATTTCTCGGGGATTCACCATACTTTCGGATAAACTTCCTTCAAAAAGCGTTTTTTCCAATATCAGATTATTCCGCGAACTGAGCAGAATGATTTTAAACTCCTCGCGAGTCAAATCTCCCATATAGGGATGAACCAGTTTAAACACATCGTCACACGATTCAATTTTTTGTTTAGCCTTGAATTTTTCAGAAGCCATCCTCTTCCCTATCTCCAGCGCCGCTTTAATTTGAGCCGCCTTTGCCGGACCGATTCCGTTAATTTCACACAATTCGGTCACAGACTTGGAATTCAATCCTCGAAATCCATCAAATTGATTGAGTAGATTTCTGGCAAGGTCAATGGCGGAGACGTTAAGGCCACCGACTCGCAGCAGAATCGCCAGCAATTCCGCATCCTGAAGTTTATCTGCACCATATTGAAGTAGCCTCTCACGGGGACGTTCGTGTTCAGGCCAGTCTTTTATCGTCAGCGTATATTTTGCCATGTATTCCGTTTCCAGTAAGAGTTAATTGTCTCATTCCTCAATTTGTGGAGGCGTATAATTTGTTTTATTTTTTGTAACTATTCAGTCCAACAATTTTAAACAATAACCGGTTGATTTAGAAAGCAAGCAACAATAGCTTCAAGCACATTAAATTTCTGTTTTTTAGCAGTAGAGATATAGCTTCTGTTACGACAGAAATATTTAGCACCGAAATCCAGTAACGTCCGGTTAGCTTTTTGCAGCGCGTTTGGCTCTTGATTTTTTTTTAGT
>CAZSBG010000037.1:0-52632 GCA_964605145.1 uncultured Cytophagia bacterium
ATGCGGGAATGACAGCTCTACTGAACATAATTTGAAAAGTGTCCGGTAGTGAATTGAAATAAAAGGAAGACAGGACCAACAAGTCTTAAATGTTGAAATAAACTCAATTCACCTTACCCTCGCAAAAACAATTGATATTACATCATTTACTCGCTCAACAAGTATTCCTGTCATATTTTTCATTCTTCATTTTCATGTTGTCATATCTGTTGTGAACAGAAATCAATTCATCATACATATTTTACTCATTTTCTGTTCCGCAATGAGTTCCATCGTATTATCTCTAACATCGGAATCCTTGCTGATCCTGTCGATCTATATTAAACTTCGATTATTTGTGACCAACCTGGTTTTTAATAAAATCGATCACATTGTTCACCGAAGCGCCCGGGGTGAACACCTCCCGAATACCGATTTTTTTGAGCTCAGGGATGTCTTCATCCGGAATCACGCCGCCGGCCACCACAAATACATCGCTCATCTGATTTTCTTTAAGAAGCTCCATAATTTTGGGTAGCAGATGATTGTGCGCCCCGGAAAGAATGCTCAGCCCGAGCACGTCGGCATCTTCCTGAATGACGGTGTTGACAATGGCTGCCGGGGTTTGGCGTATGCCGGTGTAAATCACTTCCATGCCGGCGTCTCGCAGGGCCTGAGCAATCACTTTGGCGCCGCGATCGTGGCCATCCAGTCCCGGTTTGGCAACCACAACTCTGATTTTTTTATTCATATTTCATTCTCTCAAAATTTTCGATGACTCTCTTGGCCAGTTGAAAAGAATTACATCATAATGGACTCTTTATACTCACCAAACACATCACGCATGACATTGCAGATTTCCCCCAGCGTGGCATAGGCTTTCACGGCATTTAGAATTGCCGGCATGATATTTTCGTTACTCTCAGCGACCTGCTTCAACGCGGCCAGCTTAATTTTCACGGCCTCATTATCGCGATCGCGTTTCATTTTCTGCAGCCGCTCAATCTGTTCTTCCTGTACTTTGAAATCAACTTTCAGCAGTTCCGGCTTCTGTTCTTCCTCAATTTGAAATTTATTCTGCCCAACAATTATCCGCTCCTGGTTTTCCACATCCATTAAATGGCGATAGGATGAATTCTGAATTTCATTCTGAATGAACCCCTGTTCTATGGCGTTCACCACGCCGCCGATTGCATCAATTCTATCGATGTACTCTCTGGCTGCCTTTTCAATTTCATTTGTTTTGGTTTCTATGTAGTAGGAACCACCCAATGGATCGATTGTCTCGGCCACGCCGGATTCATGCGCGACAATTTGCTGCGTTCGAAGCGCGATTCGCACAGATTCTTCAGTGGGAAGCGCCAGCGCTTCGTCGTAGCTGTTTGTGTGCAAGCTTTGTGTGCCGCCAAGCACCGCTGCCAGTGTTTGAATAGCCACTCTCACGATATTGTTCAGCGGCTGCTGGGCTGTCAGTGTTGAACCACCGGTCTGAGTGTGAAAACGCAGCATCATCGCCTTTGGATTTGTTGCGCCGAAACGATCTTTCATAATCCGCGCCCACAATCGTCTCGCCGCACGGAATTTTGCCACCTCTTCCAGCAAATCATTATGCGCATTGAAAAAGAACGAAAGCCGTGTAGCAAATTTATCCACTTTTAGGCCGGCATCGATGGCAGCTTTTACATAGGCAATGCCATTGGCCAGCGTAAACCCAATCTCCTGGGCCGCTGTTGAACCTGCCTCCCGAATATGATAGCCGGAAATACTGATCGTATTCCAGCGCGGTACTTCTTTGGAGCAGTATTCAAAAATATCCGTGATGAGCCGCATGGATGGCTTTGGCGGAAAAATGTAAGTGCCCCGCGCGACGTATTCTTTCAAAATATCATTCTGAATGGTGCCTGAAATTTTTGTGCCCGGCACGCCCTGTTTTTCGGCAACTGCGATGTACATGGCTAATAGTACGGCTGCCGGTGCATTAATCGTCATGGACGTGGAAACCCTGTCCAATGGAATGCCATCAAAAAGCGTTTCCATATCGGCGAGACTGTCTATGGCAACCCCCACCTTGCCAACCTCGCCATAGCTGATCTCGTCATCGGAGTCGTAGCCGATTTGCGTGGCCAGATCGAACGCCACGGACAAACCGGTCTGGCCTTGTTTCAGCAGGTATTTGTATCGCTTATTCGATTCTTCCGCAGTACCAAAACCGGCATACTGACGCATCGTCCAAAAGCGGCCGCGATACATGGTGGGCTGAACCCCACGCGTAAATGGATACTGTCCGGGAAAGCCAATGTTATCCGCGTAATCCAGGCCTTCCATCTGTTCTGGAGAATAAATTCTATCAATAGAATTGGACGAACCTGTGACAAAGTTTTGCTTTCGTTCCGGATATTTTTCGATTGCCGGCCGGACCAGGTTTTCTTCCCATTCTTTTTTTTGCTGTTTCACTTTTTTTATTTCATCGGAATTATCCATGAGAGATACTCCTGTGTTCTCAAAATATTTATTACTGATATTTCAAACTCCCAGTTTTCAGATATTTCATCTGTACGACATATTGGATTTTAATTCAGTCGTGACTGAATTGGCAGTGGAATTGACAAAATTCTGAACGACATCGAAAAGCTGTTTGTTTGAAAAAGGCTTTCGAAACATGGCGTCGGCAATGTTGTACAGGTCTTTTTCAAAATTTCTGGGCGCGCTTACATCGTACAACACAATCACCGGCAATGAGGTATTGATCTTTTTCAGCAATCGGACATTTTTCAGACTGTCCTCGTCGATGATGCTGGAATCAACAATCAATAACTCGATGTTTTCATTTTGCATCATGGATACAAATTGATTGTTCAATTCTACCGGAATCGTGTTATAATGTCCCTGAAACAAAAAATTCAGAGCTGTGTTCAATGCGTTGTCCGCTGATGCGATTACAATTTTATCCATGGCTCTTCATCTATTAAAGTCAATATTCGATTCATTTTACAGTTTTGCAGCCTGCGTACTACATAATAAGTTACAAACAGTGTACCAAAATTTATCATTCTACGCTTCTTATTATTTTTAATTAAGTTAGACGACCATCATTTATCTGCATCTCCCGTTTATGAGAGACTTTAATCATCTTCCTCTATCAATTTTGATAGATTTAGTAGTTACTTTAAGTTCCTTGTTATTTTATTCCCATTCCCGTACTCCGGATAATAACATCCGGGGCCTCTTCCGAAACGGTTCGGAATCGACATGAACGGGCTTATCTGACAGACACATTTAGAATTCATTCAGGGCCATTAATTCCGGGAAAAATTTGAACCATTATTGTCCGCAAGAGACATTTTAATAAAATTGAAAAATCGGCCGATATATTTATAGTAACTTCAACTTATCGCATTTACTTAACGTCAAAATTAGAAATACAACAAAGAATTCGGAATATCGGCTATTCGTTTTGATGATGCAAAAATCGGTTCAGCAAATTCGGCTGGCTTTCTCCAATTTGTCTGATGAGATGCAGCAAGCGTCATGAAAAGAAATCCCGGCAAATACTATTCATCAATTTTAATTCCGGGAGTGGATACCCGATAAAACAATAAACTCGACATCACACATTGTCTATATATTTCCGTTCTATGAATCCAAAATATTGGAATTTGATCAAAAATCCATTCGGCAATGCACCGCAAATACAAGAAATATTTGTGAGCGATTCTTTTCAGAAGAATTTGAACGCCATTCTTTACGGTATTCAGCACCACAAAGAGCTCGTGGTCATTACGGGTGATTTCGGGTCCGGGAAATCTACATTTATCAATTTCGTGTTGCAGCACATTAATAATCAGGAAGTTAAAACATTATATATCAAGAATCCCTATGGTCTTGTCAATGAATTTTACCCATTTCTGCTCACCAAACTTGGGGAAAGAGATTTTTCCAGCAGCTACACTCTTCAATCTGAGCAATTGAATCAGCGGTTGAGCCAACTGGCCCGTAATTACAAAAAACTTGTCATGATTATCGACGATGCGCATCTTATTGAAAATAGTTCCATTTTTGAGAATCTTCGGTTGCTCATCAATTTTGAGCACAATCAAAGATATTTCATTCACTTGATTCTCACTGGACATTTTCAATTAATGAACAACTTAAACACTGCACCGCAGTTCAAACACCGTATTTATTCCGATAGTGAAATTGCGCATCTGGATTACAAAGAAACACGAGACTATATCAATCATAAATTGAAAGCTGCCAGAGGACAGCTTGAAAAAATTTTCAATGAAGACGTCCTCATAAAAATCTATGAATATACGAATGGTAATCCAAGAAGTATTGAAAAATTATGCGAAAAAAGTCTTGTGAGAGGGTATGAAAAGAACGTTAATACGATAGACATTGCAACACTAAATGAGATTCAAAATCATAGCCATGCGACTTATTCGAAGCAATCACAGGGCGTTGATGCTGCGGTGGTCGATTCCACTTTTTCAGACGCTTCGTTTGAAGCTGACTTGGCCGCGCCGCACGGCAATGGCGCTGATTTTTTACATCCCCCTGAAACCTCCGAAGAAAAAATTCCGCGAATATTCTCCCCGCCGGTGAGTGATGTAGAGTTTTACGATATGTTGAATTTAAAAGTGAATGAAAAATACTCATTTGCTTTTGCGAACAAATTAATTCCATTGAAAGATGTCTGGGAATTGGCTGAACATTTGTACCAGAGATTGAGCAAAAACAAGGAAATTCTAAAAATTGCACTGGACGCGCAACAGAAATACAATATCATTTCTCATTCAGTGAATGTAGCGATACTGGTTTCACTCATTGGCACAGCGTTTTTCTCCGACAAAAAGAGGCTGGGCTTGCTGATTACCGCTGCATTGATTCATGATATTGGAATGGTAAAATTGCCGCGAGAAATTCTGTATAAAAAAAGTTCATTGACCCGGGCGGAAACAGATCAGGTGAAGCTGCACCCAATCTGGGGCAAAAAACTGGTGACCTCGTTTGCGGAATTTCAATCCATCGATCTGAAAGGTGAAATAGCAGAGATAATTTTGCAGGAACACGAACGCAGTGGTGGCATAGGTTATCCGAATCAAAAATCGCTGAAGGACATCAACAGTCTTTCGCAAATCATTGGCGTATGCGATTATTTCGAAGCGATGACCCATGAACGGCCCTGGCGCCAGCGAATGAATCCGACGCTTGCCATCAAAAATTTGATCAAATTGGATAAGAAATATTTCCCAAATCAACTGAAAAAATTGCTGGTAACAAAACTATCGTTTTATCCAATTGGCAGCAATGTAATTTTAAACACAGGCGAAACAGCAGAAGTCATTGACATTAATGAACAACAGCCGCTTCGTCCAATTGTGAAAATAATTCAATCTGAAAATGAAGGTAATCAAAACTTTTCTGATACCAGGAATTTAATGGATTATCCTTTGATTCATATTTCAAAAATTGTGAATTAGCGAGTATAAAGGTATTTTTATGAGTGTAGAGAAAATCTTGATTGTAGATGACGAAGAACACATTCGCTCCCTGATGGAATCTTATCTCACAAAGCAGGGATTCACCACCTATTTAGCCCAGAATGGAGAAGAAGCCTTCGAGATCATAACGATAAAAAAACCGGACCTCATTTTTCTGGATATTCAATTGCCTGGCATGGACGGAGTGGTAATTCTGAAGGAGGTCAAGAAAAAATACCCGGATATCGCTGTTATTATGATCTCAGGCAATGCCACCGAGGAGATTGCTAAAGAGACACTTGAAATAGGCGCATTTGAATACATCAACAAACCGGTCGATCTTGATAAGGTCTCTGAGGTCATTTGCTGCGTGGAATTATTATGGATCGCTTTAGAATAATTTTGAAGCAGGGAGCTTTTCATGTCACCATTGTGAAGTTAATCTGGAATACCGACTGGCTGAAACATTTTCAGAGTTTGGTTCACAACTCTGGCAAATTCCCGGGACTTTACATCTTTTGAAACAACGAGGATACCCTCTTCCAGGAACTTTTCCTTGAAGCGCGGCCCAATGGAAAAGTCAGCGACAAATAAAATATGATTTTTCCAATCATTTTCCAACTCTTCAATCATAGAATTTTTTATATATTGTAATCGCTTTAAATCGATGATCAACAGATCGAATTCCCTGTCAGCCAATTTTTTCATCGAATCTTCAATATCGTAATTTTCAACAACTTCATGGCCGTCACAGTTCAGCATATTCACAATATTTGATCTTTCCTGACCATCATCAAACAGCATTATTTTGCCTTTGGCACCAGAAAACAATTCTGCTGCCATTTCGTACTCATCCTCATCCATTTCCTTTAAGCGCGTTGGCAGAACAATTGTAAATATAGTTCCGTTTCCAGGTTCACTTTTAACAGTCATAGCGCCGCCATGCTTTTGAATTATCTTGTATGAAATACTAAGTCCCAGACCGGTGCCTGCCCCGGGATCTTTTGTCGTAAAAAACGGATCAAAGATTCGGTGTTGAACATCCTCTGGTATGCCTGGACCATCATCCGTGAAATGGATAATAATTTTTTCGCCATTTATATTTTTAGTTCGAATTTCCAGAAAATTTCCAACCTGGTCATTGACAATCGCATCAAATGTATTTTGAATAAGATTCAAAAACACTTGCTGAAGTTCGCCACGATCATAAAATGCCAGAGGTGCATTGTCATCGAAGTTTCTGACTAATTTTATATCATTCACTTCAAGTTGTTTTCCCATTAGAACAAGTGCATGATCTATAGTCTCATTTATGTTTCCCTTTTCAAATTTTGAGTTTCCCCGATGGGAAAAGTCCAGCATATTCTTTACAATCGATTGCGCACGTTTCCCATCTTTCAGGATCTTTTCGAGATTTTCGCGTAAGTCCGGCGACAGCCTTTCCTTAAGCGACAACTGAGTAAATCCCATAATTGATGTCAGCGGATTATTCAGTTCGTGGGCCACACCGGCAGCCAACTGACCGAGCGACGCAAGCTTGGAAGATTGAACCAGTTTTTCCTGGGTTTGCCGGCTTTCCGTCATATCGGACAGGTTAATTACAATGCCGGTGAGTTTTTGGGACACATTCTTCACAGCAGAAAACGTCGCGGAAAAGAATCGTTTATTTTTGCTACTCGTCACCACTTCTTTTTTGATGAAGCCTGTATTTTCGGATGACAACTCCTTCCAGATTTCCGGGATGGAAACATCACTGATCTGCTTCAAAAACTGGTTTGATTTTTGTGAGCAAGCCAGACTACGGAGCATTGTTCTGCCTGCAGGATTAATAAGATTGATCCTATGATTTTGATCGATGAGTATAATACCTTCGGAAGAATTTTTGACGACTGATTCGAATTTAATTTTCTGGCTTTTTATTTGCTCGCTGACTCCTTGTCGTTCAATAGAACGGCTGATATTTTCTGCAATGGTACGAAGCGCAACCCCTTCTTTCAGTTTCCACTTACGTTTTTCCCGCGTTGCATCGCATCCCAACAGGCCATAAAAAATCCCCTGCACAAATATCGGAACTGCGATGAAGGATTTCATCTTAAACCGTTCCAGGAGATCCTTTTCAATTTTCAGGTCAGATTTATATTTTTGAACATCATCAATTTTTACAATAATATTGTCTTTTAAAAGTGAATCCCAATTCTTAAGTTCTCGCAGTTCCAGTGTTTCCAGAAATTTCAGGCACTCGCTTTTAGATGAAATTGCCCAGCCAATGCTGCGTAAATCATAGTTATCAGCCTGCTCTTTCTGAAAATAGTACGCTCTGCACACCCCCATCGTTTTGGCCAGATCCTCCAGCGTCTGCTCAATTGCTGCAATTAAGTTTTTGGATTTAAGCAAAGTGGATGACACCCGCGCTATGCACTTTTCGAGATTTAATTCGTACTGATTTTCCTTTTGCTGCTCGGACTCTTTTAATTTACGGTCAGTAAAATTCCGATTCACGCCGCGATAAGCTTTTAGATTCTGTTCAGCATCGAAAACCGGAATACCATTCATTTCCAGATAAACTGATTTTCCATTTTTGTGCTGATATTTCGCCTCCAGATCGCGAATTGGTGTTTTGTGTTCCAATACATGCTCAATAAAAGCCTTGATATTATCGCTGTCCGCTGGCACGGCAAAATCCCAAACATACTTACCCACCACTTCCTGGGTTTTAAAGCCCAATATATTTTCAACAATTTGATTGACATAGATGAACCGACCGCGTTTGTCCATCTCCCAAATGAGATCGGATGTGTTTTCGGAAATATCCCGAAATCGTCTTTCCGAATCCACAAGCTTTTTCTCTGCGAGCTTTCGCTGTATCGCAGCAGCCAGAATATCGGCACCGGCGCGTATGGCCTCCACTTCTACCTGTGCCCATTCTCTCTTGTGCTCACAATCATCGAATCCCAGGAATCCCCACCATGTATTTTCCAAAAAAATTGGCACAACGATCAGCGATTTGATAGCCTGACTTTCGAAAAATTTTCTATCTGTTTCATTCAAGTCGCTTACTACGCAGTGAAATATGTCATCGTGGGCCAGGGCGTCCACCAGTAAATGGAAACCCGGCGAATCAAATTGGGCATTTAGCAACGCCTGATTTCCAATTTGAGCTTCCACACCGGATTTCACCCACTCGAATCGCTGGCTGGTCCGCAACCTGCTTTTTTCATCAACGATATTTTCAAAAAGATAAGTTCGACTTACGCCGGCTGCCTGACCCAATTCCTGCAACACGTCCTGAATACAATCTTCCCAGCGATTGGCCTCGATCAAGCGTTCCGCGGCAAAACTGACAGCGCCTAAAATTGCTTCCCGGCTTCGAATCAGATTTTCAGCGAGTTTCTGTTCCGTAATATCTCTGGCCGTGGACAACGCGCCAACAATCTCGTTGAAGTCATTTCGCAGGACACGACACCACCAAGCCAACAACCGTTTTTCGCCAAACTGATTGATCTGCCAGACCTCCAAATAGCATGTCTCTACCTCACCGCAGAAAAGCGGTTCCACTTTTTGCATTGTATCCTGATCCGCCGCAACAAACTGATCTGCAGGTTTTCCAAGAACATCATTGCCAAAAAATCTATATCCTTCCGCATTGGCCCACGTATAAATTTTATTTTGATCCACTTCCATGATGATATCAGGAATGGCTTTCAGAAGAGCCTGATTTCGGCTGGATAAAATATGCAGTTCTTCCTCTGTCTGTTTTCGACGGGTGATATCTCTCAGGGAAATGAGCTTGGCTTTTCTGCCTTTCCATTCAGTATCGGACACACGAATTTCAACAATTACTTTTTGTTTGTCCGGGCGTATCAGACTTAATTCTGTTCGCTGTCCTTTCATTTCCGGAAAACGGAATGTTTCACCTACCAGCTCCTCCTTTTTCATCCCATACATTTTTTCAGCCGAGGGATTGATAAAAATAATTTTATTCTGCTTATCTAAAACGACTATTCCGTCAGCATTTTGAGTAATTAAGTTGCGAAGATTCGACTCGCTTGCCCGTAGCATTTCAGCCTGGCGCGCCAATTCCGTACGCATTCGATGCCGCTCCAGCGCATAACGAATGCAACGAGTCAGCGTATTGCTGCCTATATGGCCTTTTAAAAGATAATCCTGTGCCCCCAACTTGACCACTTCCAGGGCAAGCGATTCATCATAATATCCGGTCACGACAATGATGGGTATGTCGGATATTTCTTTATTTGCCTGAATTATTGTATTCCGGCCTTCACTATCCGGCAGCATAAGGTCCAATAAAACCAAATCGAAACTATTTTTTTCTGTTGCCCGCAAGCCTTCATCCAATCGAGTGCACCATAGTGTTTGGACTTGAAATTCCTCAATCTCAGATAAAATCCCCCGAATCAACCTCGCATCACCAGGATTATCATCAATCAGCAATATTTTAACTGACAGTTTACCCATTCGAACTCCGAATTATCGAAACATCTTTTTTATGTGCACACAGATATGTTCTCAGATTTCCAATCATCTGCAATTTTGTTAAATAACTCCAATCGAATAACTTTTTAACGATGGCAATGTGGCGATCTAAATTTAGTTTCACTCCACGCGCTCATTTACCGTTTTTTCCACCAAGGCAAAGTAAAATAAAATATTGCTCCATTGCCAGGTTCAGCCTTAGCATGAACAGCTCCACCGTGCCATGCAACAATTCGTCTGCAAACGGCCAATCCAATGCCGGTGCCATTCTTATCGGTCTCGCCATTCAAACGCTGAAACGGATGGAACATTCGTTCTTTGTGTTCAGGGCTGAATCCAATTCTGTTATCATGCTCTGAAAATGCCAGACATTTTCCAATTGTCGTGCCTTAATTTGAATTTCAGGCCTGGCTTTATTTCTGAATTCGATTGCGTTTTTTATTAAATTTTGAAATAATTGTATAATTTGAATGTTATCTACTGAAAGCACCTGCAAATGTTATAGAGCTGTAACTGCAGAGGATTCCTCAATGCATTTTTCCAAATTCTTGATAGCTTGAGATACAGCATAATTCAAGACAGCCTGTGAAAAAGAGTTGCCAAGAGCAGCCACCCTCGAATAAACGAGCACATCATCGATCATCCGTATAGCAGGACTTTTCATCACAGCCTTTCGTCATATACTTCATTTCTTAATTCGTTTAAAATGCGTATCGCCATTCTCGAAGGCCTGGTTTTACCGCTTTCCCATCGATGGATGGTGGAATGTGCCACGCCTATTTTATATGCCATTTCTTCCTGCGTTAATTTCAAATTATTCCTGATTTGCTGAATTTCCACTGCTGTCATTGTTTTCATTTAACTCCTCGAACTGTAATAATTTATAACCAAGGCTTTAACTATGCTAATGCAATAGCATTTGAATAAGCAATAATCATACTAATTTTTCTTTATTTCTTGAATTTCAATAATTTGAAAACAATTATTACGATCATTTCATAACTATCTTCAATAATTATGAATGGATTGAAATAACCGATTATTAGTGGTAAAAATGTACGCATGAATCAAATAGATTTTGGCAAATTTCCAACCAAATTTGAAGGTCTAATTTGAGCGAATTTTCTGGTGGGCAATTTTGAAAGAAAGGTTGAATGAATTGTTTAAAACTTAGCTGTTCCTGATATTAACAATTTCGAATCACCATGTTCCCCCTTCCTTATCAACGTTTGTTTTTATTCAGGAATTGCTTTTTACCCTCGCCAGGGCACTATTTACCAATCGAATGACCTCATCTATTTTAAATGGCTTGGCAATACATCCAACACCACGTGAAAGAAGCGATTTCTTCACCGTTACATTCATAGGATAATCGAAAAGAAATATAATTCGCTTTTTCCAGTCATGAATTTTACCATTCAAAATATAATATTTTATTTTTTTTAATTGTTTGATATCAAGGAAGAGCAAATCCACGTTATCATTGCAAAACATTTCCAGAGCTTGATGCACATCATTACAGGTCACAACACGATGGCAGGTTCGATAAAGTATTTTGGTCAGCCGTTCACACTTTTTCGAATCTTCAAAAATCAATATATTTCCAGAATCCCTAAAACTACTTTCTTTTTCCAGCTCAGATGATTCATAGATTTCATCATATCTGTAATCCACTTCATTTTGCTTTGTGGGAAGCTCAATGATAAAAGTTGAACCTCTGCCCAATTCACTTTTTACTGAAATGGTGCCTTCGTGCTTCTGAATTATTTTATAGCTGATACTTAATCCTAACCCGGTTCCCTGACCGGGGGCCTTTGTCGTATAAAAAGGATCGAAAATTCGCTGACGGACTTGTTCCGCCATTCCCGGTCCATTATCGATAAATTTCAAACGAATTCTTTGGGCGGACAGTTGTTCTGTCACAATCTCAATTTTATCGCCTGTTTTGCTGCGAATCATTTCGTCGAAAGCATTTTTAATCAAATTAAGGAATACCTGTTGCAGCTCACCCTTATTGCAATATATCAGGGATAGCTTTTTATCAATTGTTTTTATTATTTTAATATCATGCGTCGAGAGTCTTCTTCCCATGAGCGAAAGCGTGTTTTCAATGATTTTGGTAATATCTGCCAATTCCATATTTGTGGTCTGATTACGCGAAAACTCCAGCATATTGTCAATAATATTTTTGACCCTGCGACCACCATCCAGAATTTTCGTTAATTTCGCTTTGGTTTCAGCATCGCTATGGGTGGACAACAACAATTCTGCATAGCCCAGCATGTACGTCAACGGATTATTCAATTCGTGGGCCACGCCAGCTGCCAGCTGACCGAGGGAGGCTAATTTGGAAGATTGCAGAAGCTGTTCATGGGCTCGGCGAATTTCAGTAATCTCGTGAATATTCAGAACCAGGCCGGTAACCTCGTTTTTGGAATTTTTCACCGAAGAAAAAACAAGCGTAAAAAATCTTGACCTGCCAATTACTGATCTCATCTCTTTGGAGATTGAGTTGACATTTTGTTTTTCCATGGTACTGACAACATCTTCAATGCAAATCCCTCCTATCTTTTTCATGACAGAGCCTGCCCAAATATTCTTCTGGAACGAATATAGCATTTTCCGTGCAGCGGGATTTATCAATGTAATTTTAAAATCATTGTCCAGCAAAACCACACCATCCCCGGTATTTTTTATCACGGATTCGTATTTCGCTTTTTGATGTAAAAATGTTGCCTGCGCCTGTTTTCGCTCAATTACTTTGCTGATATTTTCAGCAATGGACCGCACTGCAGCGATTTCTGTCATGCGCCACACATGTTGCTGTTTTACATAATCAATTCCGATACAGCCCAAAAAAGAATCCTGGATAAACAGAGGCACGATAAGGATTGAAGCAATGTTAGAATCCAGTAAAAATTGCCGCTCTGGATTATCCAATTTCATTGTTTGAGACGCATCATTTATTTTGATATATTTGTTATCGGATAAACAATTTTGCCATGAAGGAAACCTTTCAATCTCTATAGGGTATCGTTCTTTTTTACATTGCGCGTGGTCCCGGTAACAATATGTGGGCAGATAATGATTATTTTCACCGTCTGCGAGAAAATATAAGCAACAGTGCGCCGCACCAAAAGACTTCCCAATTGCTTCAACGCTTGCTAAAATTGCCTTTTCAAAATCTTCAATCTCGTACAAATTTTTTGCAACCGATGAGATACAACGCTCGATCTTTAGATCGGCCTCACTTTCTCGGATTTGCTTTTCCTCATTATGTTTCCGCTGAGTAATATCACGATTGATCCCGCGGTAACCGACAATTTCGCCATACATGTTGTAAATTGGTATGCTGCTCATTTCAAGGAAAATTTCATGCCCGCGTTTGTGACACCATTTTCCTTCAACGAACCTCACCAGGACTCGACTGTTGAATTCAGATTTAATAAATTTCAGTCTGTTCTTTTTCTCTGAACTGATCGCAAATTTATCGATGTGCTTGCCAATCAACTCGTCGGGTTCAAATCCCAGAATGTGTTTGACCATTGGATTTACATACACGAATCGACCATCCAGATCCATTTCCCAGATTAAATCGGTTGTATTCTCAGCAATGTCCCGGAAACGTTTTTCCGACAGAACCAGTTCATTTTCTGCCTTTTTCCTTTCGCTGATATCTGTCACAACCATCAAACAGCCGGCTAAATTATTTCTCCGATCATAATACGGACTCTGGCTGATAATGACCGGCAGCCTCTGTCCATCCTGACAGATCAATTCAGATTCATATTTTTCCTGTTCTCCTTCGATTGTTTTGTTGAATTTCTCAAGGAAAAGCTCAAATCCTGATTTATCGAAAAGCGATGCTGCTCTCAGCCCCAGAAATGAATCAGCAGAACCTTTCAATATATCGCCAGCCTGCTGATTTACAAACAAAATTGTTTGATTCAGATCCAGCGACAACATGCCCTCTGTCATTGTGTTTACAAGGGTTTCGTAAATTCCTGTCGCGCCCTCTTTGGAATATCGTGATATGGACGACTCGGTTTTGTCCTGCGTATCTCGGGACGTATCATCTTCGACTTCTTCGCCGAGATGAATGACGCTGAAAATGGTCTCGGTCAAAACAGCGGTATTCATTTCATCTTTAAGAATGAATTCATCAGCGCCCAGCTTGGATGAACCGATGGAGAGACGATCATCTTTCTGGCCGGTGAGCATAAGCACCGGAACTTTTGGCCATTTTGATTTAATATCCTGAAGAATCACTAAACCATTGGTATCCGGCAAGTTCTGATCCAGCAACACACAGTCAAAGGAATCGCTTAAGAGTTTTTCCCTCGCTTCTGCTCCTGAAGCAGCGACTTCGACGGTGAATTGATTTTTACTCTGACCGAGATATCGCCTCACAATGATTGCATCATCCGGATCATCTTCTATGTAAAGCACCTTAACCATGTGTCAACATTCCAATTATTCATAACTTTCAGATTTTTTGTATACTAATTTTACTTTGTCACATTTAAAAATTGAGTAAACCAGTGGCCTCTGCCACTGGTGAGAAATCCATTTTATATTGGTTTGTTAATAAAATATCGATGAAATTATCTGCAACAACGAATTAAAAACTGGAAATTATAAAGTCAGTGGCTGAGGCCACTGACCTCCCCGCTGATTTAATTAAATCTGACAAAGTAGAACTAATATCTATCAACATCCCTGCACAAAAATCGTATTTATTTTGCTACGAAATTCCATTTTCCAATAATTGCAACGCCATTCCGAACTATCCCATCACCCCGTGCGAACCGTTGGGCACTTCAGCAACTTCCAGCCAGTATTCTGTAACAATACCAATCATCTTTGAATAATCCCTGAAATGCAACGACTTGGTGATGAATGTATTGGCACCGCTGTCATAGGACTGAAATATATCTTCTTCAAATTTTGAGGTTGTAAGCACCACCGTTGGAATCGATCTCAATTCAGGGTCTTGTTTAATTATTTTCAGCACTTCACGGCCGTCTACACGCGGAATATTCAGATCAAGCAAAATGAGGCCGGGACGTGGTACCTGGCTACCGTTTCCATATCGTCCGGTTTTTTTCAACAATTCCAGTAGTTCCTCTCCATCACGAACAATAACGAGCGGATTTTTTATCTTATTTTCCTTGAATGCTCTTTTTGTAATTTCAATATCATCAGGGTCATCCTCAACCAGTAAAATCGGTGTGAGTTCATCTTTTAATTTCATTTGAAATTCCCTCTTTTAGCGTAAAATAAAACGTACTACCTTCTCCGATTTTAGATTCTGCCCATATTTTGCCATTATGTCGTTCGATGATTTTTTTGCATAATGCCAATCCAACACCGGTGCCTGCATAGCGATCTTTTGTATGAAGTCTTTGAAAAATGACAAAGATTTTCTCAAGGTATTGTTCTTCCATACCAATCCCATTATCCTGTATCGAGAAAGTAATCCATTCTCCTCGCTTTTTTGCTTTAATTTTAATTTTTGCCGGGGTATCTGGTTTATGAAATTTCACTCCATTTGAAATGATATTCTGAAATACCTGAAATAGTTGAGTGGGATCTGCTAATACATTGGGTAATCTTGAAAGAGTAATTGTGTTATTGTTAGTATCGTCAAATCTTTTAGAGCCTTTATTAATATTTCCTTTGTCACGAAATTGCAACAATCGGAGTACATCCTCAACCAGTCGCCGGGTATCGATAACCAGAAGTTCTTTTTTCCGGGTTCCGATACGAGAAATTTCCAGCAAATTATCGATCAAATCTTTCATCCGATCGGCTGCATCCTGAATTCGATTGAGATATGATATGCCATCCTCATCAATCACGCCGGAATAGTCTGAATTAAGGAATTCACTGAATGATGCCATTTTTCTCAAGGGTTCTTTCAGGTCATGGGAAACAACGTATGTAAACTCCTCCAATTCCCTGTTCGAACGAATCAACTCCTGGTTCAGCTCACGTAGTTTTTCTTCATACTTTTTCCGTTCAGTGATATCGACAAAACTGACGATTATTTGTTTTACATTTCCCGCCTCATCTAACACAGGATCTGCATTTACAAGAATCCATACTATCGCTTTTTTAACTGGATTATTTACACCAAGAATAACATCACGCAATAATTCCTGATTTTTCAATACACGGTTTACCGGGTATTCTTCTTCAGGCAAAATCGAACCGTCCTCGCGGTAATATTCCCGAGCAGTTCCCATTTTCCTTTCCAAAGTTTTAGTGTCTCTTTGAATTCCGAATATATCCCGCGCGATGGTATTGCTCATCAAAATTTTCTTGTTGGAATCATATACCATCACAGCGGCCTGAATTTTAAATATGAGCGAACGAAACCGCTCTTCACTCATTTTCAATTTTTCTTCCGCTTTCTTTCTATCAGTCACATCTCGCATGGAAAAAATCAGCAAATCGACATCATTATTACCATTTAGAATGGGAACCAAAGCCCAGTCCCAATAGGACAACTCTCTTTTTTTATTTTTCTGAAAAATAATGGGTCTTGCCACGGCGGTGCAGGGTTTTTTTGTACGGACAACCATATCAAAAATATCTTTTGGTTCAGATGGAAAAAAATCAAAATGATTTTTCCCGGGGAATTCAGTCTTTTTGCGGTGGCACGCTTTCGCAAAAGCTTCGTTCACGCGAATATAGTTGAAGTGCTGATCCATCATGATGATACAATCCAAAGTATAGCTGAAGAAAAGTTCAAGAAAACGTCCCTGCTCATTTATCAAGGCAGCGGCTTCATTACGATCTGTGATATCCCTTTGCACGAACAGCGAATAAGCAATTTCATCATCTGCATTCACGACAACGTCGGCGCTCAGAAGAACGCTGCGTTTGTCTCCTGATCGTGTAACGATGTCTACTTCTTTGTTTCGTATCTGCCCCCGGGTTTTACACTCCCTGAAAAACTCTTTTGCTTTCTTCTGGTTCGAATTCTCAAATACCATTGAAAAAAAAGACCTGCCTACGACTTCTTTTTTCTCATAACATAGTACTTTGAGTGCACTGTTGTTTATGTCAATAATCTCGCCATTGGGAGCTACGATATAACAATATTCCGGCGCGTTTTCAAAAAATGCTCTGAATTTTTGTTCGCTTTCCGATAGCGCAATTTCCGCTTCTTTGCGCTTTGTAATATCACTGATAAAAGCCAGCATAGCCGGCTGATTATTCCAGAAAATGCGCACCCCCTTACCGCCCAGCCATTTAATATTTCCATCATTGTCAATAATTCTATACTGAAGCACTCCGACTTCAATGTCACCATCCATCCACATACGATGATTCTTTTGTATTTCATTACGCATTTGCGGGATAATTAAATCAATAAACGATCTTTTCAGTAATCCCTGTTTACTGTAGCCTGTGATTTCTTCGGTTTTGGAATTAAAAAATTGAAAGCGATTATTTTGCAATACAACAATCGCTTCATTTGCGTTCTCCACCAGCATTCGGTATTTTTCTTCACTCTCCCGAAGCGCATCTTCGGCGAGTTCTTTCTGCTCCTTCTCCTTTTTCAATTCCAGGGCTTTTTTGACCGCAGGGCCCAACCTCACAAGCTGTTCTTTCAGCACATAATCAACCGCGCCAAATTTCATGCACTTGACCGCAGTTTCCTCATCCAGCGTGCCGGTAACAATGATAAACGGTGTATTGGGACGTTTCTTTTTTACAACTTCAAGCGCATCCAGTCCATTGTATTGTGGCAAGTTATAATCGGATAAAACGACATCCGGCTTAAATTTTTCGAGTTCACATTGAAAATCATTCTCTGTCACGACCGTTCTGGAAATGAAATTTATGTTATCCAAGTGAAACGCTTCTTTCATCAGATTTGCATCTGTTGGAGTGTCTTCCAATATCAGTATTTTCAGTTTTTCTTCCATTATGACCTCGCTCAAATATACAGTTCATTTTTTTTCGATTTTTGGGCCAATCCCGCTATTTTGCTCATTTCTCTTTTTCACACCGCAAATCATTTTCAGTTTCCTCCTGGGCTGAAATATCTTTGATATAGACGATCGCCACCTCGTGCTTGTCATCCCTCCTTATGCCGGGCTAAAACGCCATGTCACGCCAGCCCGGCATCTTGTTGTGGTCAGAGAAAGCCACCTCTGCCTGTTAATTTTTCCCTGTTGAATTGTTTTTGTAGCCGGACACCAGGAACACGGTTGGGTTTTATCCTGAAAAATTTGAAAATATTCATGACAAGCTCCATAATCGACTTGCATGCCTTAACTGGAAACCGATTTGAATAGAGTGCTGATTTACCTGTTTAATTGCAATCCCTTTTCAAGCATGACCAATCGCTGTATCGCCAGCTTGGATGGCAATGATTTCCCTTTTTCCCATCGATAAATCGTTGAAAGCGTCACTCCCACTCGTTGAGCAAATTCCTCCTGAGTCAGATTCATTTTTTTCCTGATCTTCGTCACATCATCTGAATAGATCTTTTGCATACTCTACCTCCTAAGCCGGATAAACCGGGAATTGCAAAAATCAATAACCAAATAACAAGCAAACTAAAATACCAAAATCCAAAAAATCAAACTCGACAGGATCGGCTGATTGTTCATTTTCGAATTAAGTTTGAAAATTGAACTTTTGTATTTGGGAAATTAATTGTTATCAGCTGAAGGCTTGTGCGTCCTCTGGCGCATTGAATTTTGTTTTTGTGATTTTCTGCCATACATGTTCAGAAATTTATTTTTAACCTGAATTATTCACAAATTTCAAATAAAAGATGTTTAAGTTAATGTTATTCATGAAATTAATCAGATACATGAAATTTAACAAAGTTAGATACACTGAATTCGGAATGAAGCACCATTCAGGCTACCTGGATTCCTTAATGCATTACAATGAATAATCCAGGTTAAGTTGTTATACTGTTCCTCATTCATTTGAATAGTCAAATAACACATCATGTGATTGTGCAATTTCCATACTAATGCCATTTAAATCTCTGTTAAATAATTATAAAGAGTTTTTACCAATATTTTGCAATTAAAAATCAACACCTTAAATAATTTTATTTTTTATTCATTTCTAAAATATAATGTATATGTCAGAATGTTTTGGCAGGAAAAGGAAAGAAAATATGAAGTTGACAGAATTTCGTACAGCCGTATAAACGAGTTTTCAGGGAAATGAGGGCACCCGAATCTGTGGGAGGTGTATCAAGCAAAATGTGTTGCCGCTCTGTTGAATCCAATAAACAGGCTGCATTAAATTCCAATTCTTTTATTTCAGAGTAAAACGGCTTCAACCGGTGTTGAAGCCGAACTTATTCTGATTTCTGTGAATAATGATCGATGCAATAACTTTCGGGACATATTCCCGGGTCTCCTGGGGCAGAGCTCTTTTTCGGAAAAGATACCAGAAATCGCGCTCTTCAAAAGGATTATAAAGCTGTTTTAGATGGTATCGAACGCGACCGTCACCTACATTGTACGAGGCAAGAGCGAGAAGGAAAGATTCTTTGCCGAAAATTCCGATGAGATCCATAATGTATTCACGCGCCACAACAGTGGATTTTTCAGGATGTTTGCGTTCGTCAAGTTTTCGCCCGACCCTTAATCCATATTCCCGGGCAGTTCCCGGCATCAACTGCCACATGCCACAGGCACCGGAGCGTTTATTCAGGGCATCCGGTTTAAAACCGCTCTCCACCATTGCAATGTATGCAAGCCCTTCCGGCAAACCTTTTTCTGCAAATTTTTCTTTGATCATGGGCAAATATTCTTTTGCTCTTCTCAGATTATTCATGGTATGATACCGCTTTTCACGGACATAGAAATCCACCATTTTGGCAACTTCCTTGGCAAATAGAGGTGGCACAACATAATCTTCCTCCCCAAATTCAGCCATCACCTCTTTGATGCCGCGAATGATGATATCCCGGTCTTCTTTCTGAGGCAATTCCCTGGAAATCAATTTTGCCTTGCGAATCAATTGATTCAATTCACTGTTGAGTCGTTCAAAATCGAGATCATCCAGTCCATAGCCCAAAGAATCCAGTTGATTTTCAATGGAAAGAATGCGTTTATCATAGCGTTCCTTGAGCGCCTGCAATTTTTGAATCTCAGCCGCCTGAGTCTCAATTTGCATTCTGAAGCCCAACGCTATCCCTCCGGCAATGATAATCGTTACCATCAATGTAACGACCATCGACCACAATCGATTGACGCGACGTCGATTCTTTTGCTTTGTATCATCCTGACGCCGGACCGTTGCATTCACTTTTGCCACGAGGAATGACAAGTTCACAGGTTTTTCAAGATAATCATCGAACAGTTCACTGAGCCCCTGTGTTTTCAGGTTTGGTGTGCCCTTTCCGGTGATCACAATAAACGGCGTGGATGAAAGCTCTTTGTGATTTCGCACCACCTGGCAAAATTCCTTACCATCCTGATCCGGCATCATATAATCTGAAAGTATCACATCCGGATTTTCATCAATCGCCATTTTCAGGCCATTTTTCGCACTCAGAGCACAGCGCACATGATAACCGGCCTTCCTCAGCGTCACTTCGAACAATCGGCATACATTGGGATCATCATCCACAATCAGGACTTTTTTCATTTTTCCTCCATAGCAGGAACATAACATCTTCAACTTTTATTACATAAATTTATCGACAGTCAATTAAAATTCTTGAAACATTTTGACGATGTGTTTAAATCTAAAGAGGCGAATTTCACGAAATAATCTATTGACTCATTGATAAAAAATAATTAAATTCTTCTATGCAGCATTAAATAATAATTTTTCAGCTCCGAAGTAAACAATAATCTCTGTTCTACTACTTAACTGAAAAAGACTGATGAAAAAAATCCTGAAAATATCTACAATTGCTGTCATCATTATTTTCATTGGCATGTATGTTTTCATCATCCTTCCACCGGGTCAGAACATCATTAAAAATATTGCGCAAAAACAATTATCCGCGCTGACCGGGCAGCGGGTAGAAATTGACCGATTGCGCACAAATCTATTCAGCTATATCCGAATTGAAAATTTTCGAATGGGAAGTGCTGAAGTTGATTCAGCGGATAATGTGCTTGCATTCAAGCAATTGTATGTGGCATACAATCTTTGGGGACTGTTGGTCAAGAAAATCACAATCAATTCAGTTGAACTGGTTGAATCCAAAATATTCATAAAACGGGACGCCACTGGTAAATACAATCTGCCTGAAGTATTTTTCAGTCAGCCTGCGGATACTTCAAAAAAAGAGACTCAGGAAACTAATGGTTTTTCGATTCAATTTAATCGGGCAAAAATTGCAGGACTGAATGTGACATTTCACGACTATTTTGATACTCTCCATGTCATTCTCCCTGAAATCGATGCCAACTTGGACGCCGCCGCTTTTTCAGATCAATATAAAGGGAATCTCCGCATAGGCAATGGTGACATTCAATGGTCAGATATCAAAGAAAAATTCAATGAACTCACCATCGAATATAAAATTGCTGATGACCGCATTCATATATCTTCAATCGCGCTGAAAACCGATGCCATTAATTTAAAGGCGTCCGGCACATATAATATTAACGATCAACAGCTCGCCAATGGGACAATCAGTGGCGCGGTGAATATGGCAATATTCAACAGTATACTTGCCAGGAGCACAGAAGACACAATAAGGAACTTTGAAGGCACATTGAATATCCAGGCGGAACTGCAAGGAAAAATACCGCGTTTGAATGGAACAATCACCCTGGATTTGGCTTCAGGAAGATTGAACAACATTCCGGTCCAAAATCTATTTCTTGACTTGGCAGTCAGCGACCAGACATATCGCCTGTCGCGCGTACGCCTCGATGCATTCGAAGGACAGTTCGAAGGAACAGGGACAGTATCCATCGAAAATAATCTTCCTGATTTTGACATTACATTATCCCTGAGATATATCGAACTGAACCAACTTCTTCGCACTATTTATCGCGAACCAAACTTTGAACCGCGCGGACGGATCTCAGGGAATTTTGCTTTGCAGGGAAACGGTAGAAACTGGCGGGCGGCTTCGGCAACAGGCAATATTGCCATCACCAAATTGCGCATTCGCGACCAAAAAGTTGAAGATTTGGCTGCAAACGTTCGCGTCGATGACGGTACATTTTCATTCGAGCTGAACCAGAAACAGTCATTCATTAAATTGGCCACCACCGTTCGGCAGGATAGCACCATTAACGGGCAGATTGACGGAATGCTCTCGGACATTGAATCCATTGCCAGCCTGGCGAACGTTCAAAATTTGAATGGTCAGCTAACTTTCGATGGCCAGCTTCAGGGCAACCTCGCAAATCCGGCCGCCACCCTTGATTTTAAATTTCAGAACGGAGCATTCAGAGGGTTGCCGATAAGTCATGCCAGCGGTGCTGCAGCATATCAGGATAGCGTGATTTCCCTTTCTGGCATTCAAGTCTCAGGAGAGAGCGAGGATTTGAGTGTTCTTGCGCACTACTGGCCTGTCGATTCGCTCCGGGGCAGACTCCATTACGAACTAAATGCCGGCGGCACGCCGGAAAATCTCCGGGCTTCTGTACAATTAGCCTGGAAAAACTGCATGTTCAACACATTCAACCTGGATAGTCTTCAGATTGATGCAGAATACTCAGACGATCAAATTACAGTGAATCGGTTTTTGTTGAATGAGGAAAATAGTCAGGCGATGCTTCATGGGACAATCCATAAGCAGAATGAACTGGTTGCAGATCTGGGCCTCGACATATCATCATTTGATTCCACGCAGAAATTACAACCAGCCGGAAAAATGAACATCACCGGGACCATTGCGAATGACAATGTCACTGCCGTTGTCGTCGGTGAAAATATGCGTTTCGAACCGATATTCACCCTATCCTCCGTTCCGGCAATTTTCGATGGCAACCTTTCCTTT
Source organism: uncultured Cytophagia bacterium (assembly GCA_964605145.1). Lineage (GTDB taxonomy): Bacteria > Zhuqueibacterota > Zhuqueibacteria > Thermofontimicrobiales > Thermofontimicrobiaceae > CAZSBG01. The sequence continues at coordinate 22,918 of CAZSBG010000037.1, forward strand.
GATACCTATATTTACGGTCCGTTGAATTCACCTGAATTCAATATCACCTGGATGGCATCCGAAATCGGTTCCGAAAAGGTCAAACTGGATTCATTGAACGGTAAAATCTCGTATGCACAAAATCTTATTTCGATACCAGAGATACGCGCAATTGAACGTAACGGCCATTTTTTAATTACCGGTCTGGCACCCATGAACCTGTTCCAGGCCAAACTTCTCTCCTCTCCTGCGCCGCGATTCAACATTGCTGCCCATGAATTTGATTTGAATTTTATTAATTCTTTTTTGCCGGACAGCTTAAATTTCGGTGGGATCCTTTCGGCAAATCTTGACATTTCCGGAGAACTGCCTCAGCCCGAACTTGAGGGTTTTCTCGAACTCAACAATGCCCGTTTTATCTCTGGAGATTTTATTCATGTGGATACAACGCGCATCAGCACCAAATTTGATGGCCACCGCCTTGAATTTCAAAACATAAGTGGAACCTTGAATACGCTCAACTTCTCTTTTCAGGGAGAAGGCGAATTGGTTGAAAAGGATTCATATCGCGCGTCGCTCAAAGGTAAAATTACGGATTTGGCTCAGATTGAACTATCCGGCATCTTGAACAACGAAAGAGAACAATCGGCAATACTTAAAATTAATCGCCTGAATCTCAACTCTATAAACACCGTTTACCCGCTGGATTTCAGTTTAGGTGGTTATGCAGATGTGTTATTTTCCTACACTGATTCCTCAGATAGTCCGGCAATAGATTTTTCAATGATCAGCGACAGATTGGGCGTGGACAGAGCGGTTCTCGATTCGCTTCGAATTCGCGCTCAGGTTCGGGATCAATATCTCAGACTGTCCGAATCCGGTTTCAAAATCAATAATGGATGGGTAAAATTTGGGGGTGATTTACCCATCACTCTTCAAAGCGATAGCTCTGCGGCAAAACTCAGAGATATCGATTTCTTTGCGCACGCAGAAAACATGAACATCAACTGGGTGAAGCCTTTTCTGCCTGCCCTGGAAACGATTCAGGGTCTGGCGAATTGCAAAATATTTATCACGGGATCGACTAAAGAACCGGTCGTCGATGGATATTTTTTTCTGCAGGATGGAAAATTGAAAATGAAAAATTTAAAAACGCCGGTTCAATCACTGAATGTCGCTTTACAGGCTGAAAATAATGAAATAGTTCTGGACGACCTGTCCGGCGGTTTGGGCAAAGGAACTTTTAAGTTAAAAGGGCAAACGCAGATCGTTGCCAACGCGCCAACAGAATCATCGTTGAACCTCATTCTCGACAAACCCGAGATCAATTATCCAAATGTTTTTCAGTTGGCGATCAGCGAAGGAAAATTAACGCTCACACAAAATGAGGAAAACCTGAAGCTCAAAGGTGAAATAAAATTGGGTGAAGCAAAATATGTCCAGGATTTCAAACCCAGAATTCGAGAAATCCTCACTCAAATACCGAACCATCCACAACAGGAATCAACCCGGCTCCTTGAAAATATTCAATTAGATATCAATATTCAGGGGCAGGAAAACATCTGGGTCGAGAATAACATCGCAAAAATCAAATTAACATCAAATGTCAATATATTTGGAACGGCTGCAAAACCAAATCTTTCGGGTCGAGTTGCGATTAACAAGGGCTATGTGCTATACCTGGATCGAAAATTTACGATTACCGAAGGCCTGATCGATTTTACAGATCCGCTGCGTATTAATCCATACATCAATCTTACAGCAACCTGCACGGTAACAGATTACCAGAGCATCCAGGAAACCAGTTATGAAATTACCCTAAAACTATCCGGTTTATTAGAAAAACCGGATTTCGTGTTAACCTCGAATCCACCGCTGGACAAAGCCGATATTGTTGCAGTTTTAACTGTGGGGCGCACCAGGGAAACAATCTTTTCCGGTTCTGACACGGATAATACAACAACATTTCAGGAATTGTTAGTCGATCGTTTCAAGGAACTTACCAGCCGAAAAATCGCCGGCATGACAGAGCAACGCATCGGACGCGCGCTGGCTCTGGAGAGCATCTCCATCGACGGCAACCTTTTTCAGGTGGATAAAAATTGGGGACCAAGGGTGACCGCAACAAAACAATTATCCGATAGAATCAACATCACCTATTCAACAGTCGTTGGACACGCCAACGAACAGCAGATTAAACTGGGGTATGAGCTCTTCAAATATTTATCCATCATCGGTAATACGGGGCAAACCGGTCAATCTGGTCTGGACCTGAAATTTCATTTCAAATTCTATTAAACCGAATATGATACATTTTCGAATTCAAAAATTAGTTATAATCTTATTTTTCCTGAAACTGTTTTTTCTCATGACTGCGATGCAAGGCTTTAGCCAGGAGAAATACAAAGTCAATGAGATCACTTTTATGGGAAACAAGCATTATTCGGCGCACACGCTCAAAAAATTGATGCTCACCAGAAAATACTCCTGGCTAAACCGAGACCATTTCCGCCGCAACCTGTTTTTGGATGATCTGGATGTGATTGCCAATTTTTATCACAATGAAGGATTTCTTGAGGCGGAAATAAAAAACTATACCATCAAAAAAGACACATCGAATAACCAGGTCGATTTACAAATCGAAATTGAAGAAGGACAACAAACGACTATCACCGGCATTTCATTTTTTGGCAATCGGGTTTTTAGCGACTCCGTTCTGTCGCAACGAATAAATTCAAAAAAAGATCAGCCATTTAAGAAAACTGTCCTCGAAAAAGACAATTACAATTTGCTCATCTATTATGCCAATCGTGGTTACATCGAAGCTGATATAAAGCCATCTTTGAAGTTGAGCCAGGAAAAGCATGAGATTTTAATTGATTTCAAAATATCTGAAGGGCCCAAAGTTAAAATTGGAAACATTAAAATTAAAGGGCTCAAAAAGACCAAACCTCACGTCATCTTTCGGGAACTCACATTTAAGACAGACGATGTTTATAATTATGCCAAAATTCTTCAGAGCCAGCGACAATTGTATTTGACAGGGCTGTTCAAAAGCGTATTTATTAAACCCGAGGAAAAATCGGATCAAAGCGAATCTGTGCGCGATATTCGCATTGAAATCGAAGAGAAAAAAAATGCGGAATTGAATTTCGGTTTTGGCTGGGGCACACTGGACAAATGGCGCGGTTCCATTGAACTGCTGCAAAACAATTTAATTGGTACCGGCAGGCAGGTGGGCATTTCCGCATTTGCCAGTTTCATTGCCCGACGACTCGAAACATCCTTAACTGATCCATGGCTTTTTTCCACACGTACAAAAACAGACCTGAACGGCTTCATTGAACGCCGCGAAGAACCGGGCTATGATCTCGACCGTCATGGTCTGCGGCTGACTCTCGGCCGAAAATTTGGTGATTACACCAACTTCTCCCTGGCATATCGCTACGAAATTGTGGATGTCAATCTCAAGGACATTCACCACAACCTGAAAGAGGAGGAAAGAGGAAATACCCGGAGTTTGACATTCACGGTCATCCGTGATTCCCGGGATGATATGATCAACACCACGCGAGGCTCGCTCACGTCATTTGACGTTGAAAGCGCCGGCGCTTTTCTTGCGGGGACCTCGACGTTCATAAAATTCACTGCCCGGAGAAAGCAGTTTTTCCGGGTCACCAAAAAATTCGTGATTGGTTCGGCTGTGAGTTGCGGCTGGATGGGAAACTATGGGGAATCCAAAGAAATCCCGATACAGGAACGGTTCTTCAGCGGCGGAGCGAATTCTGTGAGAGGATTCAAAGAAAAATTTCTCGGCCCCAAGAATGAGGCGAATAATCCCATTGGCGGCAATATTCACCTTGTGCTTAATGTGATCGAACTGCGGTATCTGCTGATTAAAAAATTTAGCGTCATCGCTTTTACGGATATTGGCAATGTGTGGCCCGATAACTCGCATTTGACGCCATTGAAATTACGAGGCGGCGCCGGGATTGGTTTACGATATCATTCCCCCCTGGGCATTCTGCGCATTGATTATGGTTTAAAAATCAACCGTGAGCCGGGTGAATCTGCCGGTGAATTTTACTTTTCTGTGGGTCATGCGTTTTAATCCTATTTATCCAGACTTCGGTGAATCACTGATAGCATATCATCGAGTTTAATGTCTTCGGCTAAATCCAGGGCCATTACATCGAACCGCTCAAAATCTCGATCACTGAAAAGCCCAATTTGACCGATGTAATCTTCTTCAAGCGCAACGTTCACAAAAAGCAAGTTATTAAAATCGAATGGATTATTCTTTCTAAATATCTTTTTCAACTCAACATGATCTGCTTTGTTATTTTTGTCATATTGACTTCGCTGAACATACGGAACTATCTTGGACAATATTTGTTGTTTCGGAGCTTTAACTTGATAAGTTGTCATCCTGTTCGTTTTATTAATCCATACATATCCTCCTTTTTCCGCCTTTAATAAATTAGTTAATATCTCCAATATTTTAACATGAATATCACGAGGTTTTAATTTATATTCACCATTATGTTTTTTATAATCTATAATAAGTTCATTAAAAATTTTATCTAATTGATTGATGAGGAAAAATACCAGCAAATATCGTTCTTTGTCCAAGATGGAACGAATAGAATTATTGAGTTTCCAGTCCTCTATATTTTTTAGCATATAATTATCAATCATCTCACGTGGTTCAAAAATTTTCAAAATCGTTTTTTGCCTATGATAAAACAAAATTAGATATCCAAGATTTACCCTCTCCATTTCTATTGGCGAAATTGTTGCCCTTTGCGAAGGAATTTTAACTTTTTTTTCTTGAATGAATTCCATTATTCCAGTAGCACTTAAATCCTTTAAATTATATTGAATATCATATATTTTCGATACAATATTGGGTCCCTGGGTATCAATAATCCCTAATTCCTCAGGAAAATGTTCAACGTACATTTCAAGTAGTTTCCATATATTTGGATCAATTTTTTTTTCATATTTCGGTAGATACACCGTTGGTTCATGCTCAGGAAGCAACGGATCACGAATCGCGAATATACCACCATCTACAAGCGGAAAAAACTTTTTACGACAAAAAAATTTCAAAATACTTGTCCCAAACTCATCTATTTGTTTAATCAATAATTTCGGGGGGCCATTAGCCCCTTGTTGCTTTAACTTTTCAGAATCATCCGCTAAGGCTAGAATATCACATGCATCATCAATCCCAGACATCAATAGATTGTCAATATTTCGTATTGTTCTCAATTTCGAGAAAAAGTAGGTTGCAATACTAATCATTAAACCACCGAATCCGGTGATGAGAATTTCCCACAAATTTGGGTATTGTGGAATGGGATTTTGTACCTGGAAAGCAAAAATCAAATAACACCCTGCACCAATTGACCCACATGCAATAATTCGGAAATAGTAATATTCTTTGATTTTATTTCTCGCTTTCATGATCAAACCTCCTCGAATCTGGTTGGATTTAAGTTGAGTCGGTTGTCGTGCGAATGGGAGTCATTACAGTATCAGACATTTTTTGTCAAATCATCCATTTGCCATGACGATTAATTTCCAAAAATGTTGAGAGTGAAGTGTAATTTTCTGGTAGTCAGTAACTGGAAGGAAATTTTGTTATTAAAAAATAATATATAACTTTTCGCAATAATTGTCAAGTATTATTTTATTTTAACATCTGGCTTTGCATTTTTTTTGAACAATTTTAAAAATTGTGAGTATGATATTAAATCATGAAATAAATTGAACCAGATTAACTCAAACCGAACATTCTGCCGGTACATTACAGCACATAGATAGAGATTGAATCACAATCAAAGGTGACAAAATACAGTGAAAGACGCCGCGCAAAACCTGGGAATCCCAAAAAATCCCTATATATTCGAAATCGATAATCAAAAGCCGAATCTGCAATTTTTACTTGAACGCTTTGATCCGGATTTTCTCGAACGAAGAATAACCATTCAGCTCAACCACATGAACCAATATTTTGGCAAGGGAAAAGGCCATTTTCATTTCGAAAATATGGATTGGATTCTTTTTGTTTCCAAATTATTTTTCAAATTCATCGGATTATATGCATATGGGTACAAAAATTTCCAAACAATTGAAGTGACAGAGAATCGAATTCACATAAAAAACCTGCCTCGGAATTTCGAAAATTTAAAAATTTTGCACCTCAGTGACATGCACTTGGATATCGATCCCCTTCTGCCGAACTTAATTATCGAGCGACTGCAGGACATCAGTTTCGACCTGTGCGTGATAACTGGTGATTTCAGGCTTCTCACCAAAGGCACGTATGAGCGTTCCATGTCAGACATCGAAAAAATTCGCATGCACATGGAATGCAAACATGGCGTTTATGCCATACTCGGCAATCACGATTTTATTGAAATGGTGCCATTTCTCGAAAAAATGAATATTCAGGTATTAATCAATGAATCCGCCCGAATCATCTCCGACGGTCAATCTCTCGGGCTCGCCGGGGTTGACGATCCTCATTTCTATGGCCTGCACGACCTGCGCCGCGCCGAGCAGGACATTGCGGATGAACAGGTAAAAATCTTGCTGGCCCATTCTCCTGAATTGTATAAATCTGCCCAGTCCCTGGGATTCGACCTGTATCTGGCAGGACACACGCACGGCGGACAGATCTGCTTGCCCGGGAATATTCCCGTTTATCTCAATGCTTCTTGCCCAAGAAGATTTTGCATCAAAAACTGGAGATATAAAAACATGGCTGGCTATACTTCTACAGGAACTGGCTCTTCGGGAATTCCCGTCAGATTTTTTTGTCCTCCGGAAATCACGGTTCATACGCTCCTTTCCAATTCGAAAAAATAATCGGTTACAAATTTTAATGCCAGCTACATTCAAACATAATTTGCTTGATTCCTTTTTCAATTTTTAGTACTTTCCACTGGTGAAAACAATTCAGCGCATTGTATTAATTAGAGAGGAAAAACGGCATGACTTTTTTCAATCGATTTTTGCCAATCACATTTTTGCTTTTATCGGTACTCATTACCTGCAATAAAAACGAGCACGCCCAAAACCAGGACTGGCTGACTTTCTATGAAAAATCAGGAGAACTGGAAACGCCGCGTTTTGCTGAGACAAAAAGCTATTTCAGCAAGCTTGATAATGCTTCCCCGCTCGCCCGACTCACAAATTTTGGCACCAGTCCTGAAAGTCGGAATTTAATGTTGTTCATCATTTCATCCGACAGAAACTTCACGCCGGAGAAAGTGCGACAAAGCGGTAAACCGCTTGTACTCATTCAGTGCTGTATTCACCCCGGAGAATCTGAGGGCAAAGACGCAGCTATGATGTTCGCCAGGGATTTACTCATTCACGATCGCTATCCGGAAATTCTTGATAAAATTGATATTTTAATGATCCCGATTTTCAATGTGGATGGCCACGAGCGATTTGGTCCCTATAACCGGATCAATCAGAACGGCCCAAAAGAAATGGGCTGGCGCGTCACATCAACACGACTGAATCTCAATCGGGATTTTGTCAAGGCGGATGCCCCGGAAATGCAGGCCTGGCTGGTGATGTACAATTCGTGGCAGCCTCACCTGTTCTATGACTGCCACACCACGGACGGCATGGATCATCAGTATGTGCTCACATATAAAATCGACACGCATCCTGATTTTGGCGGGGCCGTTTCCAAATGGGCTCGCGACGAGTTTTTGCCTGTTGTTCTGCCTGCCTGCGAAGCCAAGGGGCACTTTGTCGGACCATTTGCAGGACCGCTGGACAAGCTGCATCCGGAAAAAGGACTTATGGGCGGAGTATGGCGTCCCATGCTTTCAAATCCATACGGGACTGTCCGCAATCGCGGCGGCATGCTGATCGAAACGCACAGCCTCAAGCCGTATCACCAGCGTGTCAAAGCGACGTACGATTTTATACTGGTGGGCCTGGAAGAAATTGCGCGGCATCCGGAAAGGCTCATCCAGGCTGTTGAACAGGAAGATGAACGCGCTTCAACTCTCGGTGCAAAATTCGATCCTGACGCTAAATTTGCCCTGCGATACAAAACACGCACCGATACCGGGGATACCTTGATTTTCCGCGGCTATGAAACAATAGTTGAAAAAGGAATCATTTCCAATTCAAATCATCTCAAATACACGGATAAAATCAGAAATGTGCAAACCGTTCTGTTTGAAACAGTCGAACCGGGCATCAGCATAGCGCCACCGCTGGGCTACCTCATCCCCCAGCAATGGACTGAGGCGATCAATGTACTGAAGTATCACGGCGTTTCATTATTTCAACTCAGACAAAATTTTACCGATGAATTCGAATGCTATCGCTTCAGTGATGTGAACTTCCGCAGAGTGCCGTACGAGGGCAGGCACCTGGTCAGCTACGATACACACAGCGAAAGACGCTCCATGACATTCCTGCCCGGCACCGTGTTTGTGCCGCTGGGTTGCCCTGAATCGAAAATCATTATGCACATTCTTGAACCACAGGCGCCGGATGCTCTGGTCGGTTGGGGATTTTTCAGCACAATTTTCGAACAACGCGAGTATTTCGAAGACTACATGATGGAACCCATGGCACAGGAAATGATGGCAAACGACCCGGCGCTTAAACAGGAATTTGAAAAAAAACTAAGGCAAGATAAGGAGTTCGCAGCCAATCCACGCTTGCGGTTGCAGTTCTTTTACGAACGTTCCCCCTACTGGGATGAGGAAAAGAATTTTTATCCTGTGGTCCGCGTCATCAACAAAATTGATGACCATTTAATTGAAGAAATGAAATATTAGGAGTTTTTTTCGTTCATCACAGAGTTTTGTGATTTCGACTAAAAAATAAGGTTCTATGTTGAAACGTGTGTGGTGTTTTAGTGAATTGAAACCATTTTACTGATATTTCCCAGCGCGGTGAAAACGCAAATAATAATACCAGATTGTATTTCATCTATAATTATTTTGTACAAAACAGAATAAAAGTAACCGATGCATATTGACTAACTCCGCCTTTCAAGGCGGAGACCAACGATAAAAAGGCTTTCGGGATTTAGCCCAGCATCTTCGAGCAAAGTGTAAAAGTTAAAGGGCTAAAGCCCGGCGTGCTGGAATTTGGCACCTCCGCGCTGAAGCACAGAGTTAGTCAGGCGTTCTTCTCTCCTGTGAACGGTTATGGATAAAACTGGATAATAACCTAGATAACAATAATCTATCTGTATTCGGAAAAAGGTGGCCTGTTATTCTGGTGTTTGATTTTAAAAAATATGTCACCCCTGACGGGGTTTACCTCAATCCGGTGGCTGATTTTTCTACCGATATTCCATCCCTACGGGATTATTTTGTGATTGGCAATTATCAAAACCGCGTAGCGGTTGTATATTGGTAGCATAAGTGTTCACCATATTCATAAAACCACGGAGTGGTGAAATATGATAAACACAAGCGTTATTGTTTATGATTGCGATCATTTATTTAATCGTTGCGTTCCTTGCGTTGAATCTATTTACCCACACGAAACAGGACAGAACCAAAAAATAAAAAGCCAATTCAGTGAACCAGTGACATGAATTGGCTTTTATCTTCACTCTATATTTGAAATTTATTCACCTGCTTCGGATTTCTCCTTTTCCACCTGGTATTCCTTGAATTTATTTCGAAGCGTACGGACGCTAATACCCAAAGCATTTGCTGCTCGGGTTTTATTTCCCTTAAACATTTGAAGAATATTATGAATATGCCGCTTTTCCACTTCTTTCAGCGTTAATGGCTCGCCTTCAATCACCTGAATGACTTTATTTGAGCTTTGTTCCACATCCTGCACCAGTTCTTTAAAATTATTGGTTGTAAGCAGATCACCATTGGCAGATGTGACAATAGCCCGCTCAATTAAATTCTCCAGTTCACGCACATTCCCTGGCCAGTCATAGGCTAAAAACAAATCCTTCACTTCATTTGTAAACCCTTTAGGTCCTTTATTATTTTTTTCAGAAAATTTTATTAAAAAATGTTCGATCAGCGGCAGGATGTCCTCTTTCTTATCTTTCAACTCGGGCAATTTGATAGGCACGACATTCAATCTGAAAAACAAATCTTCACGAAACGTTCCCTGGGAAACCATTTTTTTCAAATCACGATTCGTAGTGGCAATAATTCTAACGTCCACTGGAATGGATTCAGTGCTTCCCACCCGATTCACTTCTTTTTCCTGCAAAACGCGAAGAAGTTTGGCCTGAAGATTATAACTGAGTTCGCTAACTTCATCAAGAAGGATGGTGCCACCATCCGCATCTTCAAATATGCCTTTTTTATCCTGATTCGCGCCGGTGAACGCTCCCTTTACATAACCAAACAGTTCGGATTCAATCAATGTTTCCGGCCATGCAGCGCAGTTTGTCGTAACAAACGCATTATTTTTTCGGGGGCTTTGTGCATGAATGGCCCGCGCGATGAGCTCTTTCCCGGTGCCGCTCGCGCCCTTAATTAACACGGTACAATCGCTCTGAGCAACAGTATTAACGGTTTTGAACACTTCTTTCATGGCTTTGCTCTTGCCAATAATATTATCCAGACCGTACTTTTCTTGTAACTGGTTCTTTAAAATTTTATTTTCATTTTTAAGTTGGCAGAATTCAAAATATTTGGACACGGTCAGACGAATTTCATCCACAGTAAAGGGTTTCGTCACATAATTGTAAGCGCCCATTTTCATTGCTTCAACAGCGGAATCAATAGTGCCATAGGCGGTCATTACAATAACCCCGATACTTTCATCATACTGCTTAATTAATTTCAACAAATCAATACCACTCCGTCTTGGAAGCCGGACATCTGTAATAACCAGATGAAAATTCGATTTTTTAACATTCTTGAAACCAATTTCTGCCGTGTGGCTGGTTTCTATTTCATATGTATCCCTCGAAAGTGCCTCTTTGAGCAAATCTGTCATATGCGGTTCATCATCAACAATCAATATTCGTTTACACATAGCCGGTAAACCTCCGATACCTTTCGACATTCTCACAAGCATTCTTTTTGGATGACTGGAAGTTCAATCCAATATTTTTCACATAAATCATCACTCACTTCAAAACCAATTTCACCCTGATGTATTTCCACAATCTTTTTAAGAATGAGATAAGCGACTTCGTTCATCGTTTTCTTCGTTTTATAATCAGCCAGTTCTAATAGTACGTCCACATTTTCATCGAACTTTGCACTGCCTTTGAAAGTAATTCGAACCTTATTGGCAGGTTTTTCTTTAATTTCGATATCGATCTTATCATACAATGATGACATCTCGTCAACAATAATATCGACCATTCGGGAAAACATCGGATCTGAAAATTGAATATAAATCGGTTTGTCAGGAAAGAGTTCGGATATCTCAACAGCTTGCTTGCGCTTTTTCAACACTTGATTTCCGGTATTTTTGGACAAAATATCTTGCAGCAAAACAGTTTCGATCCGCACATTCCCTCTTCTGGCCACAGCCTGTATGTCCTGAAATAATTCTTCGATGCCATCGATACAATCCAGTATCTTTTTCGTACAGGCATATTTTTTGTCACCGGTATTCAGGTCATTGAACATGAGCGTGGCATACCCCTTCATTGCTCCCAATGAATTCCGGAGATCATGCACGATGCACATCAAAGTATCCCAAAAATCTGGTTGCTCGTGTCCCCCCTCGTGTGTCAATGTAGTTTGCTGAACATCAAGAGGCTGTTGAGAAGTCTGTATGTCTTTTACCATATTTTTCAGATTGGTGGTTAAAATTCGAATAGACGATTCGTTTATAACTCACGGTTACCCGATTGAACTCGGGCGTCAGCTCTTTCATGGTTGAAGGCCCAATTCAGGCAGTGGCCTTCTCAATTATGCAAATGCTTTTTTGCAATTGATCGATTATCAACCGATTTGTGTGCGGAAAATGACTTTTATCTTTTTAACCTGAATTATTCACAAATTTCAAATAAAAGATGTTTAACTTAATGTTATTCATAAAAATTATCAGATATATGAAATTTAACAAAGTTAGAGATAATGAATTCGGAATTAAGCACCATTCAGGCTACCTGGATTCCTTAATGCATTACAATGAATAATCCAGGTTAAAAAAATCTAATCGCTTTATTTGATTATTTCCAAAAAAAATAACCCCGGGGGATGTTTTTATTGATACGAACCACAAATAATATTAATTAGCCATTTATTTTTTTGATTTATCTTAAGTTATAGAGTCTGTAACATCCTATGATACTTATTTTTATTGAATTGAAATAAAATCATCCAGTTTAGAGCAAAATATACATTAGCGTTATTTAAGGCAAACATTATACCATTATTTTTAATAGGTAATATCGCCACTTGCTTTTTAATTATATATTTTCAACAACTTAAAAAGCCAAATTAACTTTGCGTTACGTATGTGAACTCAGTTTTATGTTTTTTGATTCTTTTTTTAATGTTATAATTATTAGTTAGTTAAATAATTAAATTATTACTAATATTATTTGCGGATCATGTCATCAAATATTTGCATTCTCATCTCAGCTATCCACGATGTGTTCGAACTGTACTGAAATTATTCGAACGTTCAAAAAAGTTCCGTTTTATCATGCACAGCCCTGATGTTTTGATTTTTCAACATTTTGCCAATACTGGAATAAAAATACAAGAATTAGTTCCGGAATAAGCAAGTATTTTATATTTCAGTGGAATAACATAGTATTTTATTGATACAAAAATGAGTTAAAATTCTTGCCTTAAAAAATCACAATATTTTTTCTCTGAATAAAAATATTTATTCGGGACTAATTATTTGCTGGCAGTAACATTTTCGAGACAACATTGAAAGAAGTTTTTCATCGAGGGAAAATTTTGAAGAATTCTTTGCAGATAATGTTTTGTCGAATCAGGAGAAGTGACACTTTACGATGTTATTAAAATTTTACACCGATTTTACTATTTTACGGTTACCTGATCAAATATAATTCGAAGGCCTTCGAGTGTAAGGAAGGGTTCAACTGTGGTGACTCTATCTGTATGCGGTGTGACGATTTTAGCCAAACCGCCAGTTGCGACCGTTGTTACCGGGGAGCCCAATTCGTTTTCAATTCGAGCGATCAGGCCATTAATGAGTTCAACAGTGCCATACATCAGTCCTGCCTGAATGCTGCTTTCGGTCGTCCGGCCTACTACAGATTCAGGAAAATTGAGGCCGACTTTGGGCAAGCGCGCCGCTCTCTGATGCAGCACAGAAGCGCTCATTTCAATACCAGGCGCAATAATGCCGCCGAGATATTCTTTTTGTCCGGTAATCACATCGAACGTTGTTGCAGTGCCAAAATCAAGAATAATCAAAGGGCCGCCGAATTTATGAAACCCGGCCACTGCATTGCAAATCCGATCTGCACCCACGGCTGCGGGATTCTCGTACAATATTTTCAAATCGAAATCGAGTTCCGAGCTTACGATGACAGGACTGACATGAAAATAATCTTCCAAAATTTGCTGGAACGACGGGGTCAAGTTGGGAACAACTGAAGAAATAATACCCCCATTAATAGAATCGACAGGAATGGAATGGGAATAGAATAACGAGGATAAAAGAATCCAGCACTCATCGCCGGTACGCGCATACAGGCTGGAAATGCGCCAGTTCGCGACGAGTTTTTCCCGGTCAAATATTCCAATAACAATATTAGTGTTGCCAATATCAATAGTGAGAAGCATTATTTCCGCCATTTCGGGTTAAAACAGAACATCGGCTGCCACAATCTTCTTGATTTCTCCGCTTTTTAATTGCAGCAACATTCGGCCTTCTGCATCAATATCCTGAAAAATTCCTTCCCACTGTCCGTCATCCTGAACGACTTCAACTGATTTCCCCAGCCTGGAGCAGCGCGCCTTCCATTTTTCCAGAATGGGAAGAATGCCATTCGATTTAAACGTGGTGTAATTACTTTCAAAGCCCTTCAAGATGGCAGCAAGAAGATCGGCCCGGTCAACGCGCATCTGGCTTTGGATTCTCACGGATGTAGATTGCCCGCGAATGTCTTCAGGCAAGTTTTCTGATTTATGATTCACATTAATCCCGATGCCGAGAATGATGAATTTCACATGACCATCGATGAATTCGGCTTCAGATAAAATACCGCAGAATTTTCTGTTGGAGAGCAGTGCATCATTCGGCCATTTTAAATCTGGTTTCAAATTTAAAAATCCCTCAAGTGCTTCGGCAACTGAAACACTGGCCAGAAATGGCAACAATCCGGCTTTTGATGCTGAGATTTCCGGTCGTAAAATCAACGAAAACCACAATCCCAAATTGAATTGAGAGTCCCACACCCGAGCCTTTCTGCCGCGTCCCCGTGTCTGTTCTTCAGCAACCACCAATGTTCCTTCATTATCGTCGTGCAGGGCGCGTTTATAAGCGAAATCGTTGGTAGAACTCACTGTCCAAAAAGCATAGATTCTATCCACAAGTGAACTACTGCCAAGAGATGCTTTAATTCTGTCCTCTGATAACAATTCAAAACTGAATCCGCTTGTCATAATTATCCTGTTTACCTCTTATTCGTTAATGATTTTTTTTGTAAAATTCCTGTTCTCTTGGATGAAATGTCCGATGAACTTCCTTCAAATACTCGCGATCTAAATGGGTATAAATTTGTGTCGTCGAAATATTCTCATGCCCCAGCATTTCCTGCACAGCTCTTAAATCTGCACCGCCTTCAATTAAATGGGAAGCGAATGAATGGCGAATGCTGTGGGGTGAGATATGTTTACTAAGATTCGCCTGAACCGCATATTTTCTGAGAATTTTCCAGAAGCCCATCCGCGATAACGGCCGACCGAAATGGTTCAGAAAAAGCGTGTCGCTGGGATTTTCATTTTTGTGGAGCAGCGGCCTGCTCTTTCTTTCATATTGATCCACGAAATACAGCGCTTGTTCTCCAATGGGAACGAGGCGTTCTTTGGCTCCTTTTCCAAAGATACGAACCAGTTCCTCTTCATGGAAAATATTCTGTCTTTCTACTGCCAGCAACTCAGAAACTCTCACCCCGGTGGCATAGGCGAATTCCAACAAGGCTCTGTCCCGAAGGCCTCGCGGTTTCTCAATGTCAGGTTGGGCCAGCAAATGTTCGATTTCCACCTGGTCGAGAATTACCGGCAATTTTTTTGCTAATTTTGGAGAATCGACTTTTTCTACGGGATTTTCGGTAATTATATTTTCACCGATTAAAAACCTGTGGAACATCCTGATCGCAGATAAATGCCGGGCAATTGTCAGGGGTGAAAATTGTTGTTTTTGAACTACGGTGAGATACGCCAAAACATCTTCAATTTCTATATTTTCAACATTTTTAACACCGCGCTGATACATCACATCGACATAATGTTTTAAATCGGTTGCATAGGCTTCGATGGTGTTTTTCGCTAAATTTCGTTCAACAATTAAAAAATTAATGAAGTCATCAACATAATTTTCCATGATTCTATCGGGGGCTTAATTATCGCTTTCCGGTTCGGTATCCAGAATGTGTTCTGTCAGTGACATCGCAATTCCGCTCAACATCACTTCAGGGCCCATATTGGAAAAATCGCCGGAAAGCACGTCGCGATCGACATTGGAGTACATGGAGCATCCCACCTCTCGCTCGACAATGAGTCCATTCACGTGTCCGTCTCTTTCATTGTAGAAAGTCACTTCACCCAGCATTTCGCTGACAACGTATCCCTCGCAGAAATGAAGCTGTAAGTGAGTGTTTGCAGTATACACCGAAACCAGGCTTCCATGTTGCCGGCCGATTTGAATGTCAGGGTAAATTTCAAGGGATAATTTCCGCTGATTTTCCTCATCTTCAAGCGTAAATCGATAGTTATTCCCTCTGAGCTTCCAATCGCAGTTAAGGATCCTGGCAATTTTGCTGATGTCGGCTTCGTTGAATAATTTTCTCATCGGCGCCTCAGTAAAAAGTACGTTGACAAATTTAAATGAACCAATTTTCGTTTTTTATTTGAGTTACAGCAAATACCTGCCAACCGAACTTACCGTTCCCGGTTGACTATTTGCTCGGCAAGCTTGACGACATTCATCGCGCGCGGGCCATGATCGCCGGAGATCATTTCAAATTCCACGACCGTGCCGGGAGCCAGTGTTCTGAACCCTTTTTCCTGTATAATATCTGAAAAATGAACAAACACTTCCTCCTTTTTTCCATCGCATTGAATGTAACCGTATCCCTTAATCTCATCGAACCACTTCACAACACCTCGAAATGTCACGTATCTCCTCCTTCAAATGGTTGATTAGAATTTTGTGCCACATTAAATAATTGCCTAAACAATGTGACTCACATCCGGCGCTACTGATTGTTTCAATTTCACAATTGCATCAGGAATATTTTCCTGTCTGAAAATTGACGTGCCGGCCACAAGCACATTAGCGCCGGCCCGTGTGACGATAGGCGTGGTTTCAACGTCGATACCGCCATCCACTTGCAGATGAATATCGTTGCCGAGGCGATGAATCATATCCGCGATCTCGGTTATTTTGGGAACAACTGAATGAATGAATTTTTGTCCGCCATAGCCGGGATTTACTGTCATCGCTAAAACGAGGTGCACCTCCGGTAAAATTGCCTTTAAGCTCGATGCCGGAGTGCCCGGGTTTAAAGAGACACCAGCTATGGCACCGCTTTCCTGTATTAATTGAACCGACCTGTGAATATGTCTGACTGCTTCAACCTGAACCGTTATCATATCAGCGCCGGCTTCTCTGAAACGTGGAATGATGAAATCCGGCTCCTCTACCATGAGATGAACATCCAGGAACAGACCGGTCATTTTTCTCACAGCAGCCACGACGTCCGGACCAAATGTAAGATTGGGGACAAAGTGACCATCCATAATGTCCACATGAATCCAGTCGGCCCCGGCATTTTCAACGAGGGCCAATTGATCTTTCAAACATGAAAAATCAGCAGCTAATATTGAGGGAGCAATTAATGTCACTGAATTTTCTCCTCTCGTCTGCCCGGCAATTTGCTGACAACCAGACTGATACTGTCGCCCTGGCTGACCTCTTCATTTTCTTTTAATGATTGATCGATAATTGTATCCGGAAGCAGGTCTTCCTTTGTCCTGTAATTAATTTCACCAATCGCCAATCCCGCCTGGATAATTATTTTTTTGGCATCTTTAAGGCTTCTACCGATTAACGATGGGACGATAAACTTATCCGGAAATCGTCCCAGGCTGACAATAATGTCGACATACGTGCCGGTTTTCACATCAGAACCGGGCGGAATACTTTGATGCGAAACTGCGCCGTTTGGGAAAATATCTGAATGTTCGTAATAAACATCGCGTAATTCGAGCCCAAGATTTTTGATCATAAAAATGGCATTTCTTTCGGATCGATGCACCAACTGGGGCATTTCGATGGTCGGTTCTCCCTTACTCACGATGACATAAATGCGTCGCCCTTTTTTAACGGTTGAGCCGGGCCGTGGATTTTGTCCCATAATAGTCCCAATCGGGAATTCATTGTTGGAATCGAACTTTTTCGCATCTTCAACGATTTCCAGCTCCAGACTTTCAAGATGCTCGCGCGCATCTTCATAAATTAAACTCGTCAGATCAGGCACAATAATTTCCTGTCCATGGCGGGTATAGGCAGGCATAATCAGCAAATCAAAAAGCAAATACAAAACGAACAGAATTGCAAAAAGCAGGGCAACAGATTTAGCAATAATGACCCAGTTATTTTTAATCCAATCAATCATTCTCAATTCACCTCTCACTCTTTTTAATCAATCGAGCTGCAAAAGACCCATCCATCCCATGTCGGTGCGGGAATGTTTTAATAAATCCATCGGTTTGTGTCAATTCTTTCGGAATAAAAGCTGCGGCGTCCTCGATACGAAATTTTTTATTTTCGGCCAAAAAGTCAGCGACAACGCGCTCATTTTCATCCGGTTCAATCGTACAGGTGCAATACACAATCACCCCGCCGGGTCTGACCAGATCAGCCGCGTTGCGCAACAAATTCAGTTGAATGTTCCTCAACTCGTCTATCTGGGAAATCGTGCGTTTCCACCGTAAATCCACGCGTTTTGCCAGTACACCCAGCCCGGAGCAGGGTGCATCCACAAGTACTTTGTCGACCTGTTTGCTGTAAAAATTTATGCCATCAGCCTGCAATAAATGAACGAATTTCAATTTCAGCCGATCTTTATTCTGGCTGACTAAATTCAACCGGGAAAAATTTCGGTCAGCCGCAACAATCGCCCCGCGATCACTGCTGAGCTCAGCAAGATACGTGGCCTTCCCCCCTGGCGCGGAGCACAAATCAATTATCTTTTCTCCGGGTTTCGGATCGAGCAAAAGGCACGGGAATCCTGCGCTCACATCCTGTATCGTGAACAGTCCTTTTTGAAACGGTTCGAAATTTTCTACATCCGGCAATCGTTTTAGCAACAGAAAATCCGAATTGAAATCTGATACCGATGCTTTAATACCCGCTTTCTCAAAAATGTCAACCAATTTTTCTGTGGTAGTCTTCAGCCGATTCACCCGAACCGATATAGCCGGAATTTGATTATTGGTCTGGCAAAGCGCTTCTGTTTCCTCGATGCCCCACTGAGAAATCCACCGCTCGACGAGCCATAAGGGATGAGAAAACCGAACAGCAATATTTTTCGCAGGCTTTGTTCGGGCATCCGGCCAGACAATGCTCTGCTCTTCGCGCGTAAACTTTCTCAGGATAGCATTTATTTTATTTCCCCAATAGATTCCACCCCTTTTTTTTGCAAGTCTTACGGCTTCATTGATGACCGCATAAGTCGGAATATTTTTCAGGAAAATGAGCTGATAAAAACTCACCTGTAAAATATATTTTACGAACCGAGGGCTTTTTGAAAAAGAACCTCGAAAAAAATCTTGAATGATCCAGTCCAACCGAACGCGCCAGCGAATTACACCATAAAATAATTCCTGAATGAACGCTTTATCCTGACCTGTGAGCTTCGCGTTGCGCAATTCCCGGGTTAACAGAATATCAGCGTAAACGTCGCTTTTCTCCAGCCGTTCGAGTAATTTTATGACGCGAAGTCGTGGTGACATATTTTAGTAGTTAATTGTCTTTATACATTCAAATGCAAATTTTATGATTGATTCGGTGCGGCCTGTGTACTCGAACCCAGTGAGAAAAATTTACGTACTCTGAACAGAAGATAAATATTTTTTCTGCTTTAAAATCGAGTTTAGTTTTTCGATCATCGTATCCAGCATGGCAATCTTTTTAAACAGAAAAGGGACTTCGAATTGTTTTAACAAAAGATCGATCTTTCTGTCCAGTTCCGAATAAGCCCTGTATGCATCGGATTCAAACTTCAACCGGGTTGTGGTTCTAAAACCAAACTTATGATTTTCCCGGTTGAGTAATTGCTTTAATTGATTTTCAATTCGGCGATACACATCCACTTTGTTGAAGAGCACCGATTTGGGCGCACTGGCGAAAGAAATTCCATGTTGTAATTTTGCTCTTTTCATTATTTCATCGAGGAGTGTTGATATCTTCAGAAGCCGATCGTATTCAATGTAATGCTTCAGCAAATAAAACACTGCGATGAGAATCGGACCCAGTGGAATCATATAAACGGGAAACATGCTCGATCTCCCGATTTATTTTGATTTCCAAGATAGTACTTGTTTTGAAATAAAAATATTTTCATTCAAACCGTTCGCCGGCACAGATTGGATGTCCGCGTAAATAATCCGGGGTTGACATACGCCGTCTGTTTTCACATTGAACTTCAGTGATTGCAAGTATGCCTCGTCCGGTCGCGACTGTAAATTTAAATTTATCGACAAATAAAATCATGCCGGGTTCGGCACCCTCGACTGATTCCATGGACTCTATAGCTGAATTACAGATTTTAAATTCCTCGCCCTTGAAATGGGTGAACGCCCGTGGATAAGGCGAGAGTCCCCTGATTTTATTATAGATTGAAATACAATCCTGCGACCAATCAATTCTGCAAATCTCTTTGGTAATTTTGGGCGCTTTGGTGACCTCGCCAAGCTGTTTTATCCGCGGCGCCTCTCCTTTTTCAATCAGGTCCACTGTTTTCAGCAACACATCCGCTCCGAGAATCATCAACCGATCGTGAAGTTGTCCTGCATTCTCATCTTTACCGATGGCGGTTTTTTCCTGCAAAATCCATTCGCCGGTATCGACTTTTTCTTCGATGAAAAAAGTTGTCACCCCGGTTTCCTTCTCACCATTGATAATTGCCCAATTAATCGGCGCAGCTCCGCGATATTTCGGCAACAGGGAAGAATGTAAATTAATCGTTCCCCTGGGCGGTATGGTGAACACCTGTTTCGGCAAAATACGGAAAGCGACCACCACAAACAAATCAGCATCGAAATTTTGCAGTTGGTCAATAAATTCGGATTCTTTAAATCTGACAGGTGTGAGCACTTGTATCCGGAATTCTTCCGCCATTTTTTTCACCGGGGTCGGGGCCATTTTTCGACCCCGTCCCACCGGTTTATCCACACCGGTAACGACTGCCACAACCTGGTGATGACTATTCCACAACTTCTCCAGACTGGGCAGCGCAAACTCAGGTGTTCCCATGAAAACTATCTTCATGTACCGATCCAATTAAAAATTATCCAAAATTTCATGCGAGCGCATTGTTGTTAACCGCGCAAACATCTTATCCGCGAATTCAGGCGACCTGTTTTTCCATCTCCACAGTTTCCTGCTCGGAGATTTCTTTCAATTTCTTTTTGAGCAATTGTTTTTTCAACGAGCTGATGCGGTCGACAAAAAGCACACCATTGAGATGATCCATTTCATGTTGCAGCACCCTGGCCAAAAGTCCTTCAATTTTTCTCTCAACGGTTTCGCCGTCAATATTCTGATAGCGGAGCGTTATCCCTTCCGGGCGTTTCACATCTTCCCGAATTCCGGGCAGACTCAGGCAGCCTTCCTCGACGATGGATTCGCCTTCTGAATCCAATATTTCAGGATTGAGATAAGCCATGGGTTTTCCATCTTCGAAAATCAGGCTTTCATCAATCACCAGAAGCGACAATGACTTGGCCACCTGCGGCGCAGCCAGGCCAATGCCTTCTTCAACGCGCATGATATCCATCATTTGAGCGGCCAAATCTTTGATAGATTCATCAATATTTTCTATCTTCTCCGCCTTCATTCGCAAAATTGGATTACCATATTTTATGACTCGTAGGTTTTCCATAATTACTCTGATCCTATCACTTTTGCGACTGAGGAACGCAATAGCTCAACCTTCGTATTCTCAGCGATTTTCACCAGAATCGTGTTTTCTTTTTCTTTGATGCCCACGATTTGCCCGTGAATACCACCGATGGTGACAATTTTATCTCCTTTTTTCAATGCTTCTATCATCTGCTTTTGCTGCTTTTGTTTTTTTGCCTGCGGCCTGAAAATGAGAAAATACATAATTGCGAAAATTATGATCATGGGAAGGAAAAATCCCAACTGACTACCACCAGTACCGCCACCGCCTTGTGGCGCTCCCATGTTTAACATAATCGAAAATAATTGCACTATACTACCCTCCTGTTAGGAATAATTGATTATAACTGTATGAATTTAAATGTGATTGCAAATATAAAAATGTAACTACTCAAGTGTTTGATGATATAACAAAATGATTTTAATAAACTTCGTGCCTTGTCATATCTCGACTCCGCTCGATATGACATACGATATGTCACCCTGAGTTGAAAATTCGCCTCCGGGGGGCGGAGTCGAAGGGTGACAAAATTTTTCCTTCTCGAACAGCTGCTTTATCCCAAAGCCTCAATAATTTTTTCTTCGAGCCTCCGCGCCTTCGATGCAATAAATCAATCGCTATCCTGGCCTTCAGAAAAATACCGACTGTAAAATTCTTTTTTCCAGCGTGCGTAACGATTCCCGAAAATAGCCTCCCGAGCCTTTTGCATCAATTCCAAATAAAAATACAAATTATGCAAACTGGCCAAACGCATGCCCAAAATTTCTTCGGCCTTGAACAAATGCCGAATATATGCCCGCGAATAATTCTGACACGCGTAGCAGCCGCATTCCGAATCGATGGGCAAAAAATCTTCCTTGAACGTGGCGTTTTTCACAACTTTCGGCCCACTCCAGGTGAACACTGTTCCCTTGCGGCCGTTCCGCGTCGGCATGACGCAATCGAACATATCCACGCCAAGCCCAACGCCTTCCACCAGGTCCTCCGGCTTGCCAACGCCCATCAGGTACCGCGGCTTGTCCTCCGGCAAAATCGACGTGCACACGTCCGTCATTTCGAACATGGCGTCTTTGGGTTCGCCCACCGAAAGTCCCCCGATGGCGTAACCGGGAAATTCCATCTCCACCAGCGCGTTGGCGCTTATTCGGCGCACATCTTCGTACGTGCTGCCCTGCACAATGGCGAAAATCGTCTGCTCGTGGCTGTAAAGCGGATCGCTGGCCAGGAACGCATCCAGCGAGCGCTTTGCCCAGTTCATGGTAATCTCGTTGGAAGAAATCGCCACCTCGCGGGTGCAGGGATATGGCGTGCATTCATCCAGCACCATCATGATATCCGAACCCAGGCAGCGCTGCGTGTGCACCACGCTCTCCGGGGTGAAGTAGTGATACGAGCCATCCAGGTGCGACTGGAAACGAACGCCATTTAGCTTCACCTTGTTCAACTCGGCGAGACTGAACACCTGGTAACCGCCGCTATCCGTCAAAATCGGTAACGACCAGTTCATGAATTTGTGAAGTCCACCAGCCTGTTGCATCAGATCCTGGCCGGGACGTAAATACAAGTGATACGTATTCCCCAAAATGATGTGCGAACCGATCTGCTGCAATTCATGCGAAGAAAGCGTTTTCACCGTCCCCTGAGTGCCCACCGGCATAAAAATAGGTGTTTGAACGACGCCGTGCGCCAGGGTCAATTTTCCGGCGCGTGCGCCGGACGTTGTGTCTTTATGTTCAAGTTCGAATTTCAATTTAATAAAATTTCTACAGCCTGGGATAATTTTCCAACCGGAAGAATCGCAATCTGCCCTTTGTGTTTTACTGTTTTCGAATTATTTGCCGGAACAATTATTTTTTTGAATCCTAGTTTGGCGACTTCGGCAATGCGCCGGTCAATCTGCGCCACAGGGCGAATTTCCCCGGCCAGACCAATTTCGCCAACCACAGCCACGTCCGAAGGAATGAGCCGGTTTTTCAAACTGGATGCGATGGCCATGGCAATGCCGAGGTCCGCGGCGGTCTCATCGATCCGCACGCCGCCCACCGCATTGATGAACACATCGTGCGTGCCGACCCGCATGCCAACACGCTTTTCGAGCACGGCCAACAGCATGGACAACCGCTTCGGATCGAAGCCTGTGGAACTTCGCTGTGGCAGTCCGTAATTGGAAGGACTCACCAGGGCCTGCACTTCCAGCAGCAAAGGGCGCGAGCCTTCCAGCACGCAAATCACCGCCGAGCCCGAACTGTCCGATGTGCGGTTGGATAAAAACATTTCCGACGGATTGGTCACTTCCATCAATCCTTTGTCGGTCATTTCAAAAACGCCGATTTCATTGGTGGAACCGAATCGGTTCTTCACTGCCCGCAGGATTCGGAAAAAGTGGTCGCCATCCCCCTCAAAATAGAGCAGCGTATCCACCGTATGTTCCAGCACTTTGGGGCCGGCAATGTATCCCTCTTTGGTCACGTGCCCGATTAAAAACACCGGCACATTGCGCGTTTTGGACAAATTCAAAAACTGGTGCGCGCATTCCCGCACCTGACTGATGCTGCCCGGCGCGCTCTCTAACACCGCCCGGTACATGGTTTGAATGGAATCGATGACGACCAGCCCGGGAGCTAATTTTTCCACTTCATTGACGATGAAGTCGAGATTGTTTTCTGTCAGAATGAACAGATTGTCCGAATTCAGATTGAGCCGATCCGCCCGCAGCTTTGTTTGCATCAGCGACTCTTCGCCGGAAACATACAGCACTTTGAAGTTATCGTTCGAAATGCGAGCCGCTTCCTGAAGCATAATGGTAGATTTGCCAATGCCGGGATCGCCGCCAATAAGCACCAGCGAACCGGGCACGATGCCGCCGCCCAATACGCGGTCGAATTCCTCGCTGGAGCAGCGAATGCGATCTTCATGGCGATACTGAATTTGTCCCAGCGGCATGGGCGCTAACGCAGGTTTCTCCAGAATTGGCGAGGCAGCGGCTTGTTTCACTACTTTTTCTTCAACAAAGCTGTTCCACTCCCCGCAGTCGGTGCAGCGCCCCAACCACCGCGGCGAAACAAATCCACAGGACTGACAGGTAAACTGAGATTTTTCTTTTTTTGTCTTCACCATTTGCTTTAAATTTAAAAGGTTAAAATATCAAATATTCTGCTAAAAGTCAAGATTTTTTTGGTAAGTGGTGAGTGGTTATTGGTTATTGGTTAATCGTGAGTGGTTATTGGTGAGCGGTGAATTAAACATTTTACAAGTCACCAATCACTAATTCACCAATCCACAATTCACCAATTTACCATTCACCAATTCACCAATTCACCAGTTCACCAATCCACCAATCACCAGTTTACCAATCAACCAATCTCCGGTGCGCGGGCAATATCCGGATCGGTAAAAACATCGCTGTCGTCTCGGCTGCGGGTCGAGAACTCCGAGACAATCGCGCCCTTGTCCCCGGCCTGGAACCAGTGCAGCGTGTTCGGCAAAAGCGTATACTGTTCCCCGGGTTTCAGGACAATTTCGTGCCAGACCGTGTACCATTGCTCCCGTCCCCTGGGCGCTTTGGCCCTGGGATTTTTAGCTGCTTCCCCGGGTACATACAGGTAAACTTCCCCTGCGCGGCAGCGGAATGTTTCCTCTTTGCCCTTCTCCCCCATCACCGGCGGATGGCGGTGTTCCGGACAGGTCTGCCTCGGGAAGAGAACAAGCTCCTTTGCGCAAACACGATCCGTGTTCACATACGTCACAATTTCAAGCCCGGTGCGCTCCAATTCACCCAGGCCAAAGTCAGCCACTTCGATATTTTCTTTTTCTTCGTCGGTGAGGACAATACCTGCCTTCTCGAAAAATTGAATGGTTTTATCCCGCGTTTCTTCATACTTTTCTCTGGTAATCATGCAGCCTCCTATGTTATAAAATCCGCAATTTCAATTCACGCTTATTTTTACAATTGTTGAATTTTAAATATAATTAAAAGTTCCACATACAGCTTCTTTTAAACGAGTGAACTAAAATGTCTACAGCGACTAAAATGCCTAAAGTGGTTAAATTCCTCAAATTTTCCCTATGAATTCCTTGCGAACATTTTATTTTTTTCGTATATTCATTTTTGTTTTGGCTGTGATAGGCTTAAAATCGAAATACTGATTAAATTATTGATAGTGATATATGGATTCCTATTTCCTATTTTCTAAATTCTATTTTCTATTTTCTAATTCCCATTTCCCATTTTCTAAATCTGAATTATTGGATAAACTATGAAATATAAATATCTGTTCGGTCCGGTTCCCTCGCGGCGATTGGGCGTTTCCCTGGGCGTTGATTTGATTCCGTACAAGACCTGCTCGTATAATTGCATCTACTGCGAGAGCGGGCGCACTACCCATTTAACAGATCGCCGGAAAGAGTACGTCCCGACAAGCGAAATTCTGGATGAATTAGAGCATTTTCTTTCGCCAAATCCCAACCTGGATTTTATCACCTTCTCCGGTTCCGGCGAACCCACGCTTCACAGCGGGATCGGCGAAATCGTTCAATTCATTAAAACGAATTTCCCGCAATACAAGCTGGCGCTGCTCACAAACGCGTCGCTTATGTGGAACAAAAAATTGCAGCAGGAAATTTTGCCGGTCGATCTTATTCTGCCTTCGCTGGATGCAGCGGAAGACGCCGTGTTCAAAAAAATCAACCAGCCCCATTTTCGCATTCATTTGGATGAGATCATCAAAGGCCTGGCTGAATTCAAAAAAATATACAAAGGCCAGATGCTGCTGGAAGTATTTATCAGCCCCGGCGTGAACGATGGCCCGGAACACCTGCAAAAGCTCAAAGAAAAAATTCACTTAATTCGGCCGGACAAAGTGCAATTAAACACACTGGATCGCCCCGGCATCGAGGATTGGGTCCAGCCGGCTACCCGAACTCAACTGGAAAAGATCGCTGCATTTTTAGATTGGCCGACCGAAATCATTGCCAAAGTCAAGGATCGGCGCACCAGCCAGGCGTATCACACCGACATCGAAAGCGGCATTATCGAGTTGATTAAACGGCGTCCCTGCACGCTGGAAGACCTGTCCGAAACATTGGGACTTCACATCAACGAGATTAACAAATATATCGAAACGCTGTTGAAAAGTCAACGCATTTTTTCGAAGAAAATGGAGAGAGGCACTTTTTTTATTTTGAAGGACGCAGCACATGAGTGATGAAGCATACAGCAATGAAACGTTGACCCAAAATTATATCGATCACTTTCTCAATCCCAGAAATATTGGGGAAATCGCGGAGGCCGATGGCTACGCAAAAGTGGGCGATCCCTCGTGCGGTGATTTCATCAAAGTGTGGATAACAGTGAAGGATGAGGTGGTCACGGATTTTAAATATAAGGTGTTCGGATGCGGCGGCGCAATTTCAACGACAAGCGTTGCCTCGGAGCTGGCCATTGGCAAACATTTGAAAGACGCCATCAAAATCACAGACGACGATGTGATAAAACAATTGGGTGGCATTCCTGAAAATAAACAGCATTGCTCGCTGTTGGGTGTGAACGGACTTCGCGCGGCCATCGCCGATTTTTTAGTGAAGAACAACCACAAAAAATATACGGAGCGAATTGAAAAATACCGCGCAGCCGGCTATGATATGCCGCTTCATCGGGAAAAGTTAGTGGAGCATTTGAATGGAATTTCAACCGATGCGAAAATTCTGGATGTGGGAACCGGCAAAGGACACCTTGCCCTGGCCATCGCCCGAAGCGGCCGAAGCTGCACGTCGGTAGATACCTCCAAAGACGAAATTTATTACGCGCGGCTGAACGCCATCTATTTTCAATTGGATGAAAAAATAGAATTTATGGAAGGCGATGCGCGGAAGCTGGATCTGCAAGACAATACATTCGATGCCGTGGTCAGCGCGGACCTGCTGCACCACCTCATTCAACCGGAACCTGTGTTATTGGAAATGATTCGTGTGTGTAAACCGGGCGGCCTGATCATCATGTCTGATATTAACGATACCGGCCAGGACATTTTGGAGAAAATCCACAGGAGCGAAGGGAAAAGCCATGCGCGTATCGGCTGGACTGTGGACGTAGCAAAACACTGGTTCGCCAAAAAGGGCTGGAAAACGAGAGTTGTGGAATTGCCCTGTGAGACTGCGCTTGTTGTTGAGAACCAATAGACGAAATGTTAATAATTGTTTTCTATTGAATATTGTAAAAGTGATATTAATTTCAAGCAATTCAATACTGCCTGAAAATTATTTGTGCTGAATGAGAGATCAAAAATTTAGCAAATATTATAGACTGGCTTACTTTGTGAAAATTATATTCGTTGTTCGTGCGATGGGAGAATGACTGTTTATAATATGTAAAATATTAATTAAAAAATATTTAACTTATCGAACATGCGCCACCATAATCATTACAGTGCCATTGACTCTGTTGTTCACAATGCAGTTGTCCGCTTTCTATCATTTCACACGTGAAACCCGGTATCTCAGGATAGAACATGCAGTGCCAGCATTGACCTGGTTGATCGGCGTTAGCTGTTAGTGTTAATAATGATACATTAATTATTAAAAAAATAGCTACCAGAATCAATATGAATACTTTTTTCAATTTAATTCACCTCCTTTCGATGGTTTTAAGTAAGCCAGGTTTTTATTTATTTTTAATTTGTAGCGTACAATCTCTGGTTCACCATCATAGTTTTCAACTCCATATAAATTTCCATATTTATCAATAGAATGGAAAACAATTTTTTTATTGAATTTTAGGCTGGTTAATAGTTTACCAGACATATCAAATAAGTCAATAATTCCGTAAACTTTCCTTTTGTGAATCGGTGGGAACCAGATGTAATTAAGAATATGATTTTCCAAGATACCAAGGAACATTGAATTTGGAAATACAGAGTACCGAATATTATCTTTTCCCATAATTTCCACTGAGACCGGTGGCATAAATGCATTTTTCCTGAATATTTT
This sequence comes from uncultured Cytophagia bacterium, assembly GCA_964605145.1. GTDB lineage: Bacteria > Zhuqueibacterota > Zhuqueibacteria > Thermofontimicrobiales > Thermofontimicrobiaceae > CAZSBG01. Next base: position 51,209 of record CAZSBG010000037.1, read on the forward strand.
CTTTTCCAACACTCCGTTTAAATTAAAAATATGAATTTCATAAGGATTTAATCTGGTGAAATAAAGTTTATTCTTAAAGTGGCACATCCTTCCGCTGGAAATCTGTGATGGAATTTGGTGGAAAAGGTGGCTAATCGGCTTGTAAAAAATGACAGATTCTCCAAATGAGTCAATGTATTTTCCTTTTTTGTCGAAAGTATGGATTACTTTTTCAGATTTGTGGTCATAATAACTTATAATAAACATATCATTTGCCAATATGAACGTTGGTCTTTTGATTTGACTGTTTTCAATTTGATAGGATTTTAAAAATCTTCCATCTCTGTCGAAATAACTAATTCTTTGATTTCCTCTGTCGATGACATTGATAATATTGTGCTGGTCAATTAATGCCCAGAATATAAAAGAGATTTCGCCCGGGCCGTTTCCCTGACCGGCAATTGTAATAAGGTAGTCACCATCTTTATTAAATTTTTTAATGGTTCCGTCGGCATATTCTCCAACGTAAATATTGCCGTCGTTGTCAGCAAATACCGGAGCTGCCCTGTAAAACTGCTTAATTGGATCAGTCTCACCTGGTCCGCCTATCGCTAAGTCCTTAATTAATTGTAAATTCTTGTTTTCATCCCTATCCCATTTACCGATTTCATCATTTAAAACAATGGGCACTTCAGGATTCCTTTCCTTAGAAAGCCTTGCCAAGTCTTTTGCTTTATAGTAATAGGGAGCGGTCTCAATTCTTCTTTTTTCTTTTTTAAGTATGAAATTATAAAAACTTAAAACGACTGCTGCAATCACAAGAGAAAGTGATGTAATTACAAGCGCTTGTGTAATGTTTGATCTTTTATTTTCCAAGAAAGACCTCCTTATGTAGGTCATTGTTTTGATTTCAATGAAGTATGCTTTTTTTTAGGGTTAAGTGATAAATAGAATAGCGCGGCTAAAATAAATAAGTCTCTTATGAGCGTCTTCCAACCGATTATATCACTAAAAAAATACCCAAAACAGCCACACTCTACAAGATTGTTGCGTCCAATGTTTATGAGAATAGCTATAATAAATGTGACTACAAGAAAAAATAATATTCGTGAAACATAATAAACATATACCCGAAAAATTAAAAAAAATCCCAGTATATATTCTAAAATTGGTAAACAAAGGGCAAAATATGGCACAAAAAACTCTGGTAATATTTTGTAGTTTGTCACGGTTATAATAAATTCATGCAGATGAAAAATTTTTACAACACCCGAAAAAATGAATAGAATACCCATGACGATTCTTAAAATCAAAGATAGAATTGATAACTGCAAATGTTTTTTCAGAAGGCAGGTAAATTTTAAACTCATAAAATTTAATTTTTGAATTAAATATTTTACATTCCGCACCCTTCAAAAAAGAAGGAGATATTTTTCAGTCGTCAT
>CAZSBG010000038.1:0-52105 GCA_964605145.1 uncultured Cytophagia bacterium
TCACTAATAACATAAAGTTAAATATATTTAGGTTGAAATCTGTGAATAATTCAGGTTAAACTCACCTGGTAAAATAGTATAAAAAACTTATCGTTTACTCCTTTAATCCTTCGGTGACTTATCCTTTAAAAAACCGATTAATCAATGAACTACAAAGTATTAGGTGAACTATTTATAGAGCTTGAGTTTCGTGACAGGATTCTTTTCTAACTGCCTCAATGCTTGAAGTAACTATTTTATCCGAATAATATAGGTTTAATCTTATTAAGGAAAAAGATAGAAGTTGATAGATCGTTGTACAGAAACACATTTTAATATTTAATATTCAATTGCAGGAATTTCAGAAAAAATATGGCAAGCGTTAAATTAGAGAAAGTTTCAAAGACGTTTGATAAGAATGTAACCGCAGTCGATAAAGTAGACATCGACATTCAGGATAAAGAATTCATGGTGCTGGTAGGGCCTTCTGGCTGCGGGAAATCGACTACTCTCAGAATGATTGCCGGCTTAGAAGAAATAACCGATGGGAAAATATTTATCGGCGACCGATTAGTGAATGATATTCCGCCCAAAGACCGCGATATTGCCATGGTATTTCAGAATTATGCCTTATATCCCCACATGACAGTCTACCAGAACATGGCATTTGGTTTAAAGCTTAGAAAATTTCCCAAGAAAGAAATCGAAAAACGCGTCCAGGAAGCTGCCGAAATCCTGGAAATTCACAACTTGCTTGGCAGAAAACCAAAAGCTTTATCCGGAGGACAACGCCAGCGAGTTGCTGTGGGGCGTGCGATCGTTCGAAAGCCTAAAGTTTTTCTATTCGATGAGCCGTTATCCAATCTCGATGCAAAATTGCGTGTTCAGATGCGCACGGAAATCTCCAAGCTCCATACGCGTCTCGAAACAACGATGATTTATGTGACCCACGACCAGATGGAAGCCATGACCATGGGCGACCGCATTGTTGTAATGAAAGATGGATTTATACAACAGATCGATTCTCCATTAAATTTGTACAATTTTCCGGTCAATAAGTTCGTAGCAGGTTTTATTGGAAGCCCGGCCATGAATTTTATGAATGGTACATTAGTCGAAAACAACAGTCTCACGTTTCAGGAAGGAAAAATCAGTTTCCCAGTTCCGGATGAATTCAAATCAAAATTGGCCAATTACATTGGCAAAGATATCGTTTTTGGAATTCGTCCCGAAAATATTTATGATTCCCGATTCGAACCGGCCCTGAAAAACGCGGCACGGGTGGAAAGCTTGCTGGAAGTGGTAGAACCGATGGGAAATGAAATTTTCCTGTACCTCAATACAGGAAAACATCAATTTGTTTCGCGTGTTAATACGGCTGACAGTTTCGAAGTCGATAAAAATATACAAATCACGTTTAATATGGATAAATGTCATTTTTTTGACATGGAAACCGAACATCACATTTAGCCTGAATTATTCATAGATTTCATCCTGAACATGTCTAACTTTATGTTATTAAAGAGATTAAAGAGGTGTGTGAAATTTAAGAGAGTTTGATATAACGAATTCTGAATCAAACACCATTCAGGCTATCTGGATTCCTTAATGAATTACAATAAATAATCCAGGTTAGTTAACATTTCGTTCTTTAAAATTTTTTTATTTTCAATATTTTTTTGAATTATTTCAAATTCATGATTCAAACTAACTGTACAAGATGACCAGGTAAAGACACTCGATGAAGTTATTAGAATCAGAAATTTTGGGCAGATAAATTACTTCATTTTTTAAGTACCACAATTTCCTCAAAAGCAACACCTCTCGTTTTGTACCACGACAAATAAAAGGAAATCCATGCTTGGTCGGCAAGGTAACTTTATTAATAACGAAAATTTAAGTAAAGTCTGGTAAAGATAATACCGGAAAAACCGATAGATTAAGCATTCTATTGACAATTATTAAAAGCATTATAAATACTTAAGAAGGGACGATGCCATGGATATTGCAGAGTTAAAGGCGTTACGAATTTCAGAGCTCACGAAAGTAGCTCAAGACTTAAAAATTTCCGGCTCCACCGGCTTGAAAAAACAGGAACTTATTTTCAAGATTTTGGAGGAGCAGACGAAACAGGAAGGTTTAATTTTTGCAGAAGGCGTTTTGGAAATTCTTCCTGACGGCTACGGTTTCCTAAGGTCTACAGATTATAATTACCTGCCCGGGCCGGCAGATATTTACGTGTCACCATCTCAGATCAAACGATTCGGATTGCGAACGGGCGACACCGTTTCCGGCCAGATTCGTCCTCCCAAAGAGAACGAAAGATTTTTTGCATTACTCAAGGTTGAGGCGGTTAATTATGAGAATCCGGAAGAAGCGAAAACCAAAATCCTTTTCGATAATCTGACGCCGCTCTACCCAATGGAAAGAGTGAAACTGGAATATACGGCTACCAATTATGCCACCCGTATCATGGATTTGCTTACGCCAATCGGGAAAGGTCAGCGTGGTCTCATTGTTGCTCAACCCAAAACTGGAAAGACCACCCTGCTCCAATCCACCGCCAATGCAATTACATCCAATCATCCTGATATAAAGCTAATCGTCCTTTTAATCGATGAACGCCCCGAAGAAGTTACAGACATGGAACGATCGGTTGATGCGGAAGTAGTTAGCTCAACTTTTGACGAGCCGGCAGAACGGCACGTTCAGGTGGCTGAAATGGTCATCGAAAAATCCAAACGTCTCGTTGAATACAAACACGATGTGGTGATATTGCTGGACAGCATCACCCGTTTGGCCAGAGCCTATAACACGGTCGTCCCTCACAGCGGCAAAATCCTCTCCGGTGGAGTGGATGCAAGCGCGCTGCAACGACCCAAGCGTTTTTTCGGAGCTGCCCGAAATATCGAGGAAGGCGGCAGTTTGACCATTATTGCCACGGCGTTGATTGACACTGGCAGCCGAATGGATGAAGTCATTTTCGAAGAATTTAAAGGCACCGGCAATATGGAACTGGTCCTCGACAGGAATCTCGCTGACAGACGAATATTCCCCTCGATTGACGTCAATAAATCCAGCACACGAAAAGAAGAATTGCTGCTTACAAAAACCGAATTAAACCGTGTCTGGATCATTCGAAAACTGCTGAGCGAATTCACCACAACAGAGAGTATTGAATTTATCCTCGAAAGAATGCGCGGCACCCGATCGAACAAGAAATTTCTGGAATCAATGCAATCTTAGATGATTTTTTACTTGCATTCGAAATAAATTTTGCTTATATTATTCGATTAATTCTATTGAAACAATATGATTACGTAAGAAATTCTCGAAAAAAGAACAACCATGCTATTCATGTAAATTAGCTCGTTTTTGGGAGGTTATTAAAATTGAAAGAAAAAATTCATCCAAAATATAAGGTCGGAACCGTCACATGTGCATGTGGAAATACATTCCAGGTACGGTCTACAGTTGGAGATATGAGGCTGGATATTTGCTCAAACTGTCATCCTTTCTTTACAGGTAAGCAGAAACTTATCGACTCCACCGGCCGTGTTGAAAAATTTATGAAAAAATATGGTTTGGACAAGAAAAATAAGAGCGAGACAAAAAACAACTCTTAGCTATTCTTTTTGAACATCGAACGGAATACGGATATCGATCCAGCAGGATCTCGTATTCCGTTTTTTCATTTTTGAGTACTCATCAAAAATGTTACCTGAAAATGATACAGTTAGATAATTGACGATCACACATTTTTCGTATTAATGCGGAACTACTTATGAACAATAAAATTCAAGTTGGCGGACAGGCAGTTATTGAGGGTGTGATGATGAGATCTCCCGAGCGTGTCTCTGTTGCTGTCCGACGTCCGGATGGAAAAATCGTTCTGAAAAACGATTCCTACATTTCTTTGACCAAACGCAATAAATTTTGGGGACTCCCCGTCATTCGCGGGGGCATCATCCTGATCGAATCCATGATTCTTGGCATCAAAGCGCTCACATTTTCCGGCGATATTGCCATCGAAGAGGAAGAAAAAAATAAACAGGCATCGGGAAAAAAAGAGAATAAAAAAACAGGGCTATCCAATCTCTGGTTAATCAGCACCGTTGTTTTCTCGCTCGCTATCGGATTGGCATTATTCTTTTACCTGCCTCTGATTCTCACCGATCTTGTCGGTGCGCAAAGTGGCTTCTGGTTTAATATTGTCGATGGATTTTTTCGGGTAGTCATTTTTCTCGCCTATCTTGGTTTAATCACGCTCTGGAAGGACATCCAGCGCATATTTCAATACCACGGCGCCGAGCATAAAACAATTTTTGCGTTCGAGGATGGGCTAAATTTAACAGTTGAGAACTCGAAAAAGTATACCCCCTATCACCCGCGTTGCGGAACCAGTTTTATTCTGACAGTGCTACTTGTAAGTATATTCGTTTTTATGGCGCTTGGCAGACCGGAAACAATTTTCGACCGACTATTACGGCTGGCTTTTGTGCCGCTGATTGGCGGGCTGTCGTATGAAATAATAAAACTATCCGATAAAAGGCAGAACAATCCAATCGTAAAATTGTTCATCAAACCGGGATTGTGGTTGCAAAAAATAACTGCACGCGAACCGGATGAATCCATGTTGGAAGTTGCTATTGTAGCATTAAAGGGATCGCTTGGTGTACAATTTAAAGATGATCCCAACGTCGTATCCGCAGTGGAACCCGGGCATTGATTTGGAGTTATCACCCCATGTTAGACAAAATAGAAAAAATTAAAGAGCGCCATAAAGAGCTTGAAAATCTCCTCAGCGATCCGGATGTATTCAAAGACCAGAATCGGTTTCGCTCGATGGCAAAAGAACAGAGCGAACTTTCGGAAATTGTTGAAAAAGCTGACGAATACATTCATAAGCTGAACCGGATAAAAGAGGCCAGAGAGATCATTCAAAACGAACAGGATAGAGAACTCATTGAATTGGCTGAAGAAGAAATTAAAGAATTGGAAGGCCAGCTTGAGACCGATGAACATGAGCTGAAGCTGATGCTGACACCAAAAGATCCTAATGACAAGAAAAATGCCATCGTTGAAATACGCGCCGGGACCGGTGGTGATGAAGCATGCCTGTTCGCCGGTAATCTGTTTCGGATGTACTTGAAATATGCTGAACAGCAAAACCTGAAAATCGAAATTCTCTCGTCGCACCCCCAGGAAATTGGCGGTTTCAAAGAAGTATCATTTTCTGTGAACGGCAAAGATGCATTTGGCAAACTGAAATTCGAGGGCGGCGTTCATCGCGTGCAAAGAGTTCCTGCCACGGAAGCAAGCGGCAGAATTCACACATCTGCTGCTTCTGTCGCGGTTCTGCCTGAGGCAGAAGAAGTTGATATTGAGATTGACGCCAATGACCTGAAAATTGATGTTTACAGGTCGTCAGGCCCGGGAGGCCAGAGTGTAAACACGACTGATTCTGCCGTGAGAATCACGCATGTTCCCTCAGGAATGGTGGTCACCTGTCAGGACGAAAAATCCCAGCATAAAAACAAAGCAAAAGCCCTGAAAGTATTGAGGGCCAGGCTTTACGAAAAGAAAATGGAAGAAGAACACGCGAAACTCGATGCATCTCGCCGTTCCATGGTGAGCACCGGGGACAGAAGCGCAAAGATCCGAACATTCAATTATCCGCAAAACAGAGTGACCGACCACCGAATTAACCTGACACTGTATAAGTTGGATAAAATTCTGGAAGGGGAACTGGATGAGTTAATTGAGCAACTACAAATCGCCGACCGAACAGAACGACTGGAATCCGAGTAGCGCTCATGGACGCTAAAATTTACCGGGTTATTGACATAATCAACCTTTCTACTGAACACCTCAAAAGTCGTGGATTTGAAAATGCTCGCTTAAATGCCGAACTCATCACATCTCATGTGATGAAAATGAACAGGGTTCAACTCTACCTTAATTTTGAAAAACCCCTGACAGACGATGAACTGGTGAAAGTGCGGCAATTACTGAAAAGAAGAACGCAACACGAACCCATTCAATATCTTACAGGTGAAACAGAATTCTTCTCACTTAAATTTTATGTCAACAGGAACACGCTGATTCCGCGACCGGAAACAGAACTTCTTGTTGAGACAGTGATAAAAAAATGCGCTGAGTTTCACAATCAGCATGAAGTCATACAAATATTAGACATTGGCACCGGCAGCGGTAATATTGCCGTTGCGCTTTCAAAAAATATCGAAAAATCAAATATCACTGCCCTTGATATTCATGCGGACCCGCTTCATGTCGCGAGACAGAATGCGGGTTATCACCAGGTTCTTCACAAGATTGAATTCCTGGAGGGAGATATTTTTCAGCCGTTATTTGAACCAGCAAAGGCTTTTCATGTCATCGTCTCCAATCCGCCATATATTTCGGAACAGGAATACGAAGATTTGCCAGCGGACGTGAAAAATTTCGAACCCACGATTGCATTAAAAGCTGACAAAGAAGGAACCCAATTTTATCACCGAATTTCTGAATTGGCTCTAAACATTCTCAGGGACGACGGTTTTGTTGCGGTTGAAATCGGTGCGAATCAGGCAGAATCAGTTCAGCAAATTTTTGAAACTAAAACACATTTCCAATCCATTGAAATCATTCGCGATCTAAATAATTTACCGCGAATTGTTTTCGCAAAATAATTTTTTGGAATTAATCGTAAGGAGGTTGGCGTGATCAATCCAAACATCTTCAGGGAGTACGATATTCGGGGGATTGCTGAAAACGATTTGACGGACGATGTCATTGAACGTATTGGCAAAGCGTACGGCACATACATGCGGCGACAGGGCTTGAAAAAATTCGTCGTGGGACGTGATGTGAGACTATCCTCGGAACGCATTCAGAATGCTTTAGTGAAGGGCATAAATTCAACCGGTGGCGATGTTGTAATCCTCGGGGAAATACCCACACCGGTGCTCTATTTTGCCATCGTCGACCAGAAATTAGACGGCGGCGTCATGGTTACAGGCAGCCATAATCCCATTGAATTTAACGGATTAAAATTGTGCGAAGGCATCGCCTCCATTTATGGCGATGGCATTCAGAATTTAAAACGAATCATCGAAGAAAACAAATTCGAATCAGGCCAGGGCACAACCGAAACCATGGACCTGGTACCCAAATACATGGATGTCATTAAGTCAAAAATCAATTTGAAACGAAAGCTGAAAATCGTCGTCGATGCAGGCAATGGCACCGCCGGGGTAATTGCGCCGAAACTCTGGGAAGATCTGGGCTGTGAAGTCATTCAGCTTTATTGTGAACCGGACGGGCGATTCCCCAATCATTTGCCTGATCCAACCGTTCCCAAATACGTAGTCGACCTTCAGCAAAAAGTATTGGAGACAAACGCGGATATTGGCATAGGCTACGACGGCGACAGCGACAGAATAGGCGCCATCGATGAAACCGGGCGACAAATTTATGCTGACCGGCTGATCGCTCTGTTCAGCACTGATGTGCTGCAAAGAGAACCCGGCGCAAGCATTGTATTCGATGTAAAGTGTTCCCAGGCGCTGCCGGAATACATCGAAAAATTTGGCGGAAAGCCACTGATGTGGAAAACAGGTCATTCATTGCTAAAAGCCAAAATGAAAGAAGAGAATTCACCCTTTGCCGGCGAAATGTCCGGTCATATATTTTTCGGAGATGATTATTACGGTTTTGATGATGCAATATACGCATCAGGCAGGCTTATGGAAATCGTGGCCAATTCTGATAAAAAATTATCCGAACTCATCGATGATATTCCCTATTTCATTAGCACGCCGGAAGTGCGGATTGAATGTTCTGACGAAACAAAATTCGATGTGGTTGCCGATATCGCTAAAAGTTTTAAACAGGAGTACGACACCATAGACATCGACGGCGCCAGGGTATTGTTCGGTGACGGCTGGGGACTGGTTCGCGCATCCAATACACAACCTGTACTTGTCCTTCGGTTTGAAGCCAAAACTGAAGAGCGTTTGAATGAAATTATTTCAATTTTCAAGAAAAAGTTACGGGAATATACCGATGTAAAATTTGAAGATAATGAGTTTTAATCATTGGAGGAAAATATGAAGAAAAGAGTTGCGAAGAAAATACTAAAAAATAAGGATCAATTGAAATACACAAACAAACAAATCGCTAAAGCGGAAAATAAAGCTGGTTCAAAAACTGAAGAATCTGACAAAAAATAATTGACAAAGGGCGAATTCTGCAATTCGCCCTTTATCATTGCGTTGAATTGATCGTACCCCCCAACCGTCTTATTTTATTTTACAGTTTCAGTCTCTGATAAATCGTTCAGTAATTGAAACAAGCGATGATCCTGAGATTGCCCCATCCAAAATCTTGCTTTCTCGCGCATTCGTGGATTAGAGTTGTTATTTGCAATGTGGCATAAAATTGCATTTCCCTGTCCTCCGGGTAATTGCCCGATAGCGAAAATAGCATATTCCTTCAGTGAGAGATCAGTCTCTTTTACCACAATATAATTCAATACATCAATCGCTTCCTCTGTTGCCATATGAGATAACCAAAATATGGCCTCTTTGCGCAACACCGGATTTTTTCCCCGCTTTGCCAGAGCATAAACTATTTTGTGGGCTCTTTTATCCTTCATCTGACTCAAAACCGTAATAGCCCGCTTTTTTATATTCACTGATGGTGATTCATTTAATATCTTTATGAGCACGCGAATGCTCGGAAGAGTATTGTGTCGACCCAACCCATTAATCGCCTCGTATTTAAGGGCATCGGGAAATTGCGATAATAAAATCGCTCGATTGAAATCAACGACTTCCTGAGTTTGTGTGTGGAGTCCGATTGAATTCACAATTTGTTTGCTCAGCAATTCATATCGCGATTTGCAGAACTGCTTTTTCAACCAGGTCAGACTATATCTGCCCTCCTGTTTCCCCAGCCAAACAACTGGGCGCCGCTGATAAACGAGATCGTGAGGCACCTGATTTATATGGACCTGGTGCAAATATGGGTAACCGGATTCAAGCGAATAATCTAATAGGATTAAATAACGGTTGCGCGCCGAATCTATGAACATTGACTGCATCAATAATGAAAAGACAGAGGCCTCCTGGCTCAAATTAGCGCGCGATTCCATTTGAATTAGGGAATCAATGGAATAAGCCACCCAAATTTCCTTACCGTCATATTTTTTTATAGCCAACCTGAGTGCCGCCTCAATTCGATCTTCAAAGCTCAATTGAGGTGCCTGAACAAAATCGATAGCCTCTGTCGCTTCCACTTTTCCGGAAATAAAATCGAAAAAAGTGACAATAATTATCAGTATGCGAATATATTCTCTTATCTTCATAGCGGATAGAAAAACTGAAAATAAATTAAATACAACTTGTTTTCAGAATCGGAACATTATAACCTGAATTATTCACAAATTTCAAACAATAGATATTTAACTTAATGTTATCAATAAAATTAATCAGATATATGAAATTTAACAAAGTTAGATACACTGAATTCGGAATGAAGCACCATTCAGGCTATCTGGATTCCTTAATGCATTACAATGAATAATCCAGGATAAAGATGTTGACTCTTGGGGAATTAATAATGTGGGAATTAATCTTTCGTTTAAAACTGAAAACTAATAGGGGGAACTATTTTAATGCTTCTTCGAGTTGTGGTGTCACCATAATGTACTGGTTATCCAGGCTGTTCAGATCAAAGCTTCCTAATTCTATCTTGCCTATTTTATCGCTTGAATAAATCTTACGACCGGATCCCATTTCTATTTTTACATTGTGGTATAATCTTTCTTCACTGGAATAAAGGTATAACGTCGTCTCCAGAGTAGAAATTGATTGTACGGCGCGGATGAAAATATCATCATCCGCCACAGGAATGCATTCCAAATCTTCAAGGTCGACATCTTCACAATTTTCATTGGTGAGGACAATTTCGGAGTGATAGCCCAATGATGTATGGCCATTTAATGGCTCCTGCGGATGCAACAGCACTCCGGCGATGATGACACGCCCCCGTTCAATTTTATCGATCAATTTGAACAGAGAACTGTTCACCGGTTTTGTTATTTCTTCCTCGAAAATTTTATAATATTGCTGGAGCTCGGTAGCCAAATCTTTACATCGTTCACACAGTTCAAGATGAGTTTTCAGCAACGCTGTATCTTTATCAGATAGTTTCTGATTTGAAACATAGGCTTCAATAAGAAGCAGATCAGGGCATTTGTCTTTTGTATTATTTCTCATGATTTTTTGGAATCATCGAAATCGCTCAAAACAAAAAAGGACTTAAGTAAATTTAAAATGAGGGTGAGTTTTCTTTTCAATTACAATTTTGTTTTTTTGCTCAATTTCCCTCAAATATTTAAGTCCCGTTCTGTTGCCTTGAGGCGTTAATTTCTATTTAATTTTACATAGTATATACAGACAAGCCTCCTATTTTACGTAAAATTATAATAATTCTTTTAGTCTTTTTCTTAGTGATTTTTTTGTAATTTTTACAAGGTACTCAAAAATCGATCGTTCATTCTCACGGTATTGCTGTTGCGTCAAGTTTGGAATATACCGTTTTAAATATTTGAAATTTGAATCTGTTTCCTTGCCCTGCGTCATTTCATGTACAAAATCAACAATTGCTTTGCTGTAGATTTCAGCTTTCTCAGAAGATATTTTTTCCTTGCGCAAATATTGTTTGCTAATTTTCTGTTGAATGATTTCAATAATGACCGTATTCACCTGATCGATCTCTTTTGTCTGCAGATCGTTTATAGGTGAATGATTGTCCACCGTGTTCGACAACCTTTCCCGAACATGCTGAAATGTGACATCACGGATGATAGTCGCAATAACATCGATAGCTAAAAAATTTTGATAATCAGGGAATTCTCCAACTATCGTCAACATTTTCTTCATCATCGCCGCCACGGAATCGGATGGATTGTACTTATGAAGGAAATTCTGAAAAAGGATTTTTTCAGGGATTGGATTTTTTAGTCGTTCTGCCTTCAGAGATATTTTCGACTGCACGTTCATCGCAACCGAGACGTCTCCGCCATCGAGAGATTCATCTTCCGGAAAATCAGCTTCTGTCGTATCATCAACCAGATAAACAAACTCCCGCCCCATTTCTTTGAACGACACCAGTTCATCCGAACTGCGTATGGCTACTTTGATATTTCGAATTATTTTCGCGCCTTCAGGATCACGCTCTCTGAAAATACGCGACAACTCCTGCTTCGTCTTTTTGACAATTAACCTTCGAAGCATGCTGGCAGCTTCTATCTCACTGAATTCAGAATCTGCCTCAATTTTTGAACTAAAATAACGCTGCAATTGAACAAATTCACCGTTCTCATTTCGCATGAATAAGCCGGCAATGCAATCAATTGCAACATCTTCTAATTCATTTACCCCCTCCGATTTTTTGGGCCGGATATTCCGTCCTATGACCTCTAAATATTTCAAATAGCTGATGGCTATTTTTTGGGAAATGTTTACAAAATCCGTGAGATCACTGGGAGAATATCTACAGGCACAAATCTTGCGCACTAATGGGACTATTTTTCCTGATTCCATTCACTTGTCAAATTTTGGGTTAATATATTATAAATTTGATATTTTTCATTAATTGCAATTATTATACCATTATATTTTAAATATATAGGCAATGTTATTAGCTTATTAATATTGATTATACTAAACTTATAAATAGTGCTTAATTTGTAATACACTGATACAATGTATATTTGTGAAACAAATGTTTCAATATAGCACAGTCCGCAAATATCATATTGAGACACAAGCTCTCATTCGCTCACGACGCTCACTTAATGCTCGCCTTATCCCTATGGTAAACATTTAATTACAATATAGCCTTCTAATTCATTTGAACTGGATTTTCATTACAGAACATGTTCTCTTATTGAGACGTGAATAATACTCATCTCACAGGGCACTAATCGATTGAACAATAACTTAATGCAGGTACTCAGAGAAGCTTTGCAGAATGGACGAAATTTTCATTTCGAATAGCATCCTCATTGTGTCTGAAGAGTGAATAAAACAGGAGAGATTGATTCCTTTTCCCATTGAATCTCATTTAAAAAAAATTCACAATGCTTCCAAAATATAAATCATTGGAGTCACGAATTGTTTTAGCATTTTATTTGACAACGGAAGTTTGGGTAAAAAAAAAGACCGGTCATTAACCTGACCGGTCTTTCGATTTTTAGAAATTCTATTCTTCTTATTTCATCATGGGAAGGCCATACTTCTTGGCTTTACGGTATATTGTGGCGCGACCAATGCCAAGTTTTTTTGCGGTTTTGGAAATATTTCCCTCATTCTCTAAAAGCGCCTGTCTCAGGGCTTCTTCTTCCAGTTTTTCGATCCAACTTGAAAGGGTATTGTCGGTCTCATATAATTTTTTCTCACCGAGTGAACGAACCGCCGAGGGAAGTTCTTTGACAGTCAATTCATTGTCATTTGCCAGTACCACTGCGCGCTCAATGGCATTTTCCAATTCTCTGACGTTTCCGGGCCAATTATACGCCATGAGAAGTTCGAGGGCTTCCGGAGAAATCCCTTCAATTTCTTTATTTTCCTGATCAGAGTATTTCTTTAGAAAATGAGCTGATAGTAGCGGAATATCTTCCTTGCGTTCGCGCAAGGAAGGCAACTTGATCGGGAAAACCGAAATACGATAATATAAATCTTCGCGGAACTCTCCCTTTTTCATGGCATCTTCCAGATCACGATTGGTCGCTGAAATGACACGCACATCGACCTTGATTAAATCCGTGCCCCCAACGCGTTCAAATTCTCGTTCCTGCAATACGCGCAACACTTTTGCCTGGGTCGTTGGGGACATCAATCCCACTTCATCCAGGAAAATGGTTCCATTGTTTGCCTGCTCGAATCGCCCTATGCGCCGTCCGGATGCGCCGGTAAACGATCCTTTTTCATGACCGAAAAGCTCACTCTCCAGCAGCGATTCAGGCAGTGCCGTGCAATTGACCGCGACAAAAGCTTTGTTCGCACGCGCCTGGCTGTGGTAATGAATCGCCCGAGCGATCAATTCTTTTCCGGTGCCGCTTTCACCCTGAATCAAAACGGTCACATTGCTGTTCACCACTTTTTCGACGGATTTGAAAACTTCCTGCATCACACCGCTTTGACCGACAATATTGCTGAACGTGTATTTCTGTTTCAATTCGCTTTTCAGTTCATCCACTTCCTGCTTGAGCGAACTGGTCATTAACGCATTTTTTACTGTGATCAACAAGCGATCGCGATCCACCGGTTTGGTGATAAAATCGTACGCACCAAGCTTCATTGATTTCACTGCTTTTTCAATACTACCATGAGCAGACATCATAACAACCGGAATTCGGGAATCGTATTCTTTTATCTTCTTCAAAGCCTCAATTCCATCAATGCCGGGCATTTGGATATCCATTATCACAAGGTCTGGCAACTGTTCCCGAATAAATTTCAGACCTGCCTCACCATTGATCACATTGAAAACTTCATAATTTTTCTCCAAAAGCAGAATGCTCTTGACGAGCTTTCCGATATTTTTGTCATCATCAACAACTAATATATTATAAATTCGTCCGGCAGTGGCCACTTTATTCTCCTGTTACTTTCATTCGATTATCTTTGCTTCTTATAATAAAAAATATTATTCAAACTTACAAGTATTTTTTACTCTTTTTGAAAATATATCTTATTTTGAAATTCACTGCTTAATTGAATATTTTACACAACCCCGATTGGTTCAAATCCGCTTCTCCGATTATATTTATGTTTATTGATAAATAATATAAATTGGAGAAACCATCGATTAGTTCGGCAAGTTTTACATAATCCTTTTCAGTGGTTAGAATGATTTCTGCATCCAGCGCCCGGGATTTCTGCTCAATGCTTTTTAGATCCTGCTTTGTATACATGTGATGATCAGAATAACGAGCGTGATACAAAAGTTTTGCGCCCAGGTTTATCACCGTAGTCTCGAACGAGTCAGTATTTGCTATTCCTGAAAAAAGAACGACTTTCTTATTTTGAATGAAATCAACAGCATGAAATCGCCCATTTTTGGCAGACAGAATCCCATTCACCTGGTGCACACTTTTAAGAATTTTATTATCAGTAACTTCCCTGATTCGATGGATTAACGGCTGCACGGTTTCTGCCTGGTCGACCCGAGTCAACCAGATTAAATCGGCTCTTTTAAGACTGCTGACCGGCTCGCGCAGGAAGCCGGCGGGCAATAAAAATTCACTTCCGAAACCAACACTGGCATCCACGAGAGCAATATTGAAATCTCTTGCCAACCTTCGATGTTGATAACCATCATCTAATAAAATGACATCCGGGCGAAATTGTTCCACAATAAATCTGGCGCCTGTGCTGCGATCAGCCTCCACCACCACAGGCACACCTTTTAGCTGCCCGGCAAGCAGCATTGGTTCATCACCACTCTCCAGGAAATCACAAAGTATGGTGTTTCCATCTGATACAATCCTGGTGCCGGCGCTTTTTCTGCCATAACCGCGACTCAGCACGGCCACATTCAGTTTTTTCTTTTTCAAATAAAGCGCTAAATATTTAATCACCGGTGTCTTCCCGGTTCCGCCCACAGAAATATTTCCAACGCTGATTACCCGGCAATTTTCAATCTTCGTGGTTCTCAAAATATTAAAATCGTAACAGAAATTTCGCACCCGAACAATTAAGCCATAGACCACTGAAAAGGGGTACAATATATATTTTAAGAACTTATGATCTAAAATAGTCATCAGCCTTATTTTCCAAGTCAATCATGTGTTGCTCAAAATTCATTCGAATTTGCTCAAGTTCTTCGGCTGAAATATTTTGCGGCACTTTAATCGGTTCTCCATAGACTAAAACGCTCTTTGAAAACGGGGCAGGAAGTGTAAATCTATCCCAGCTATTAAATTCCTTTTTTCGATTGGAAGCGAATGTAAGCGGCACCAGATACGCGTCTGCCTGTTGTGAGAGAAAGAGCGTGCCCTTTTTCAACGTGTGGCGGGGACCCTGAGGTCCATCCGGAATGATAGCCCCGTGGCCACCCTCTTTTAAGGTGTTCAACAAACCATGGAACGCTTCATTGCCCCCCCGCGTGCTTGATCCGCGAACAGTTTGATATCCAAGTTTATGGATTGTTTGCGCAATCATTTCGCCGTCAGCATGCTGGCTCACCATGGCGGTAATTCCCTCGTTTCGATGACAAAAAATCGGAAGGAACATTCTGCCGTGCCACAGTACATACAATATTCTTGCCTGTTCTGAAAGAAGCTTGTCCAGATAATGTCTGTTGATAACCTTGATGAACGTAGATTTGCCCAATGCAACAATAAGGAGCCAGCCAAGTTTTGTCGCTAAATAAAAAGAAATTTTCTGAATGGTCTTTTTTTTCATGTTCGTATCAATTGAATCGGTTTTCGGATTAGAAATCAAGGTCGCATCATTTCTACAGCCATATTCGCAGCCTGCGCAGAAGCGCCCGGTTCACCCAATTTTTTCCTGATCTGGTGAAGCTCGCCAATCATTTTTTCTCTATCATCTTTTTCGAACAGCAGTTTTTTCATTTCAGGGACAATATTCGCTGCGCGAAATTGACCCTGGATGAACTCAGGCACGATTTTCTTTTCCGCAATCACATTCACCAGACCGATGGAGTCTATTTTTACCAGTTGTCTGCCAATGAAATAGGAAATCGGATCCACCTTGTAAACTATGATCAAAGGCGTTGTAAATAAAGCAGATTCCAGCGTGGCAGTTCCTGAGGCAACAAGCAATAAATCGGAATGCTTCATTATATTATAAGTATTATTTTTCACCAATTTCACGGACAGAAATGGGGCGAGAATATCCTTGTAATCCGATTCATCGACGGTGTCTGCCTGACCAATAATCGCCTGAACGGTCGGGTAATCCGAACGTAATTTTTCAACTGCACGCAGCATTTCAGGAAGCAGTCGCTTCACTTCAAGATGCCGGCTGCCGGGCAGAAGTCCGATTGTTTTTTTTGTGGAATCCAGCCCGTGCTGATTCAAAAATTCATCTTTGCCCAGACCGGGTTTCACCACTTCCAAAAGTGGATGCCCCACAAACGTGGCGTCGATGCCGGCATCGCAGTATAATTTTTCTTCAAATGGAATGATCACCGCCATCTTGTCCACCCACTTCGCCATTTTCTTGACGCGGCCGGCGCCCCATGCCCAAACCTGAGGCGCAATGTAATAGAGCACTTTGATGCCGCGCTCCCGGGCAGCTTTCGCCAATTTGAGATTCAGCCCGGGATAATCGATTAAAATCAGAAGATCCGGCTGATCATTTTCCATGACTGCCACGAGCTCCCGGTAAACTCTTTTAAAAAAACGAATCTGCTTCAATACATCCACAAAACCGAGAACGCTCATTTCGGAAATATGATAAAACAGCTTCACCCCGAGATCGCGCATGCGATCGCCGCCGATGCCGAATATTTCAGTGCCCGGCGCTGCCTTTTGAATTTCTCGCACCAGGCCGGATGCATGCAAATCGCCGGAAGCTTCGCCGGCAATGATTAATACTTTATGGTTCATTCAAAAATTTTCCTGAGAATAAAAACAGTTATAGCTCATGTAAAATCATTATAAGTTTAGATGCTGCGCATATCATTTAAGCAGCTTTGAAATCTGCGCCTTTATTTTTTCAGTGATTTCAATGGCCACGCGCAATGCTTCCCGGCCGTCCTCGCCGCTGACCGCCGGCCGCGTTCCATTTTTTACGGATTCAAGAAAGGATTCCAACTCCATTTTCAGCGCGTTGGCTTCGCCAACTTCCCGCCTTTCGTAAATTATTTTCTGGGGACGATTGAACTGATCCACCTGCCCCAATTCGATGGGAATTTGATTGGGCTGAAGCGTCGAAACATCGTCCTGCCCAACGAGCCGATAAATTTCGGAAAACTTCTGGAGAAAATCGATGCCGATGTACCCGCTGCGCTGAAACAGCCGCATTTTGCGCATGGCTTTCTGGGAAATCCGACTGGCCGTGACATTGGCCACGCCCCCGTTCTCGAAACTAAGGCGCGCGTTAGCAATATCCACTTCATTGGAAATGACCGCCACACCACTGGCATCGATTTTTGTTACCGGGCTCTTCACCAGATGGAGAATGATATCGATGTCGTGAATCATCAAATCCAGTACAACCGCCACGTCGGTGCCGCGCGGATTGAACGAAGCCAGGCGATGGCTTTCGATGAACATGGGATTCAGCGGGAAATCGTTGAGCGCCAGAATGGCAGGGTTGAACCGCTCGATATGCCCGACCTGGAAGAACAGATTCTTCGCATGGGCTAATTTAATGAGCTCGTCTGCCTGGGCCAGCGTGGTGGTCACCGGTTTTTCAACAAGACAGTGAATTCCCTGTTCGAAGCATTGTTTGGTGATATCAAAATGATTACTCGTTGGCACCACAATGCTGGCCGCCCCTATTTTCGGCAGAAGTTCTTCGAGCTTCGTGAATGCAGGCACCTGAAATTCATCGGCGATTTCCTGGCAGCGCTTTGCATTCGCGTCGTACACACCGATAATTTCCGCCTCAGGAATATTTTTATAATTCATCACATGAAACCGACCGAGATGACCAACGCCAATGACACCGACTTTTATTTTTTCCAAGAATATTTCCTCCGGTTATATTTTCAATTCATTCAATTTATTAAAAAAGCAAATCAGAATCAATTCATTTTTCAGCAGATCCCTCAAAATACAATCCGAACCACTGATTTACAATCTCAAACAAGTGACAAATAGCTCACTCCCAGATAAAACACCAGTGCCAACCCGGCAGCTATGAACGCATAGGGCAACTGGGTATCGACATGATCGATGTGGTCGCAGGCCGTGGCCATGGATGAAATGATCGTCGTATCGGAAACCGGGGAACAGTGGTCGCCAAAAACGCCGCCGCCCATAACAGCGCTGACCATCAATGCCAGGTTAATATCCATATTCAGCGCCAGAGGCACCGCAATGGGCATCATAATTGCAAATGTGCCCCACGAGGTGCCGGTCGCAAACGAGATGAAACACGCCACAAGAAATACAAGCGGCACAATAAAAACAGGGTGAATCGCTGCCGTGGCCAGGCCGGCAACATACGGTCCGGTGCCCATCGTTTTGCACGTCGCGCCCATGGTGAATGCAAACACCATCAGCAATCCCATGGGAATGAGTCCCCCCATTCCCTTCATGACCAGGTCGAGGATTTCCTTTAGCGAAAAAATCTTTTGAACTTTGTAAATGATGGCTGCGGCAAACACGCCCATCAAAACGGCCCAGAACACAGATGTGGAACCGGAACCCTGCTCGATGTGTCCGTTCCCGGTAACCAGCAATCCCAGCGGGACTGTCAGCACCATGGCTACGAGTGGGACAATCATGTTCACCGGCCGCGGTTTCACGCCCTCCTTCACCGGCATGGCAATGGTTTCTTCGGAGACCAACAATTGGGCGCCATCTCGAATGAGCTTGCCGGTTTCTCTGGCCCGTTTCTCCGCTTTTGCCATGGGACCAAAATCCTTCTGAGTGATGATGATAAAAAGCACCAGCAGAATGGTGAATATCGCGTAAAAATTTGTGGTCACCGCTTTCAGTACTGTGAAAAATGGATTTTCGATTTGCTGGGCCACGAGCAGCCCGGTGAGCACTGCGCCCCACCCGTTGAACGGAATCATCACGCACACCGGGGCAGACGTGGAATGCGCCAGGTAAGCCAGCTTTTCGCGCGGGACTTTGAATTTATCAAAAATGGGACGGCCAATAGAACCAATGACCAGGTTAATCATGTTGCTTTCGATGAAAATCAGCACGCCGATCACCCACAACAGCAGTCCGGCGCTGCGTCGGTTTTGCACCAGCCCCTTTCGGCTGATCCACTGAATGAAACCCTGCACACCGCCGGAATGCTGCATCAAAATAATGAGCGCGCCCACCATCATGCTGAAAATAATCACCTTGGTATTGCCTGAATCCTTGAAAACATCGACAGAGGCTTCCAATGCATCACGCAGGCCGGCAAGAGGATTCCACCGGTTCACCGCGGTCCAGCCCAGCCAAATGCCGAGGAAAAGAGATGGATAAACCTGCTTAGTTTTAATCGCTAAAATAATTGCCAGAAGAGGAGGTAAAATCGATATCCAGCCATAAGATTCCAATGAGGACTCCTTTGGTTTTTTGGTTGAGAGAAAAAAATATTAACAATAATACATAATTTCAGCCTAAAAATCAAGGTATTTATTTGAGTTACAATTTTGGGCATCAGCGTTCAGCCCTCAGCTATAAGCTTTCAAACCAAGTACGTTCAAGCCACGATTTGAAAAGTCTCCACATGATCAAATAATACCTTTCCCAATAAGGTTCTATTCTAAATAGTGCGGGTAATTTTAAATCAATCAAAAACTAACCACCGAGCACCCGGAGAATGCACAGAGTTCGCAGAGTTTTTTTTATTTTAATAATACTACATAGTCAGATTACCTTTTTTCTGTCATTCCTGCACGTCTTTTGCAGGAATCTCACTCTATCTCGCGAGGAGATTCCCATCCTCCAAAAAAATGGCGGATCTGCGACTAAAAGCAAAGTCTGCATTCATTTAAAAATATAATGAAACTTTGCAGGCATGTGACCGAAGGGAATGCCTGTGGTACGGGAATGACATTGGAGGAAAAATCAAGTTTCTTGAAAGTTACAAATCTTTTCATCAAAGTCTTTCGAGTCTTAGAGACTTCGAGGCTGAACATCACCATTTTAATTACAAAAAAATAATATAGATAGTGATATTGTCGAATATAGATAATCCATTAAAGATTAATCTTTTGTTTACGATATATCAATAGTATATTCAGGCAACTAACTGAAATTAAATCATTGACTTTTAGGAAAGAATTTTGTACATTTTTTGACTTCTTTCAACATTCAATCTGTGAAATTATGAACCTCAAACCGCGACGAAGGAAGGCACCATGATCGATGGAGTTCAGGTTAAAAAGTTAAAAGTCATCCCGGATGAACGCGGCCGGCTAATGGAAATCCTCCGCGCCGATGATCCGCTTTTCAAGAAATTCGGCCAGGTCTATATGACAACCACCTATCCCGGCGTCATCAAAGGCTGGCATTTTCATAAATTGCAAGAAGACAACATCACATGCATTTCCGGCATGTTGAAAATTGTGCTTTACGATGCGCGGGAAAATTCACCGACTAATGGTGAAGTGAACGAATTCTTTGCCGGGGAATACAACCCAATTCTTGTTCATGTGCCCATTGGCGTCTACCACGGCTGGAAGTGCATCAGCGAAAAAGAGGCGGTGGTGGTAAACAATGTGACCATGTCGTACAATTATGAAAATCCGGATGAATTTCGGGAACCGTTCGATTCTGAGAAAATACCCTATGACTGGGATATTAAGATGGGCTAACTAAAAAAAGGAATGTTTTTATGGCAACATATTTAGTTACTGGTGGGGCTGGATTCATAGGAAGTAATTATATCCATTATTTGTTCAAAAAATCTAAAGATATTCATGTCATCAATCTCGACAAATTAACCTATGCCGGCAACCTGGATAATCTCAAAGATGTTGAAAAAAATCCAAATTATAAGTTTGCCAAGGGCGATATTGCCGATAGTCAGCTCGTTGAAGAATTGATGAAAGATGTGGATTATGTGATCAATTTCGCTGCTGAAAGTCACGTGGATCGTTCCATTGGCTCGCCGGACGATTTCATCAAAACCGATATTTACGGCACGTTTGTGCTCCTGGAAAGCGCGCGAAAAAATCCTGTTAAAAAATTCATCCAGATCAGTACCGACGAAGTCTATGGCAGCATTGAAAAAGGTTCATTCACCGAAACTGATCCCCTCATGCCATCCAGCCCGTATTCGGCATCAAAAGCAGGAGCAGATCGGCTCGCGTTTTCCTATTTTGTGACCTATAATATACCGATAATCATTACCCGCTGCTCCAACAATTTCGGCCCGTACCAATACCCGGAAAAACTGATCCCGCTATTTGTCACCAATGCCATCGAAGACAAGCAACTGCCTCTTTATGGCGATGGTAAAAATATCCGCGACTGGATTCACGTTCAGGACCATTGCGATGCCATCGATTTTGTGCTGCACAACGGCACGGATGGCGAGGTGTACAACATCGGCGGCAAGAATGAAAAAAGCAATCTGGAAATCACGGATTTGATTCTGAAAGGCCTGGACAAACCAAAGAGCCTGGTAAAGTATGTGAAAGACCGCCCCGGTCACGACAGGCGCTATTCGTTGAATTGCGATAAAATTTCCGCGCTTGGCTGGAATCCCGGTCATACTTTTGAAGAAGCTATGGAATCAACAATCGGCTGGTATAAAGAAAACGACTGGTGGTGGAAGAAAATAAAAAGCGGAGAATATCTGAAATTCTATAAAGAGCATTATAATTTGTAACCTATTATTATTAAATACTATTTCACCCTTAAATTATTAACTAGTGGAGTGCGTATGGGGTTAATCGAAAAAATTCATGATAAGAGCGCGAAAGTCGGTATTATTGGCCTGGGTTATGTCGGCTTACCCCTGGCGATCGAATACGCTGTGAATGGATTTTCGGTGGTTGGAATCGATGTCGATTCGAAAAAAAAAGCAAAGCTCGATAAAGGCGAAAATTATATCGATGATATCGAATCGGGCAAATTTAACAAAGCCCTCAAAGACAAGAAATTTGAGGCTCACACAGACTACAAATTGATTTCGGAATGCGATATCATTTATATTTGCGTGCCAACACCGTTCACACCGAACAAAGAACCGGATATCAGCTATATTATCGACTCAACAAATGGAGTTGCCAGTGGTCTCAGAAAAGATCAGGTTGTCATTCTGAAGAGCACCACGTTCCCGGAAACCACGGAAAAGGTCGTGCTGCCTATTTTCGATAAAACTGGTTTAAAGGTGGGGCAGGATTACTTTCTGGCTTTTTCACCGGAAAGAATTGACCCGGGCAACAAAACCTTTACAACCGAAAACACCCCTGTTGTGGTGGGTGGTGTAACAGAAAAATGTACAGAAGTGGCGAGAACCGCCATAGCCCAGATCGTCAACCACGTGCATGTAGTTTCAAATCCGCGCGTTGCTGAGATGGAAAAATTGCTGGAAAATATATTCCGCAGCGTGAACATTGCCCTGGTGAACGAAATGGCTAAATTGTGCGACCGAATGGGCGGCGTGGATATTTGGGAAGTGGTTGAAGCGGCAGCCACCAAACCATTTGGCTACATGCCGTTCTATCCCGGCCCGGGCATCGGCGGCCATTGCATTCTCGTCGATCCGTATTACTTGGCCTGGAAAGCGCGCGAATATGATTTCCACACAAAATTTATTGAATTAGCCGCGGAAACCAATGAAGAGATGCCGTTCTACGTTATCGGCAACATCCGCAAGGCGTTGGGCAATGTGGACTCTTCCATTCGCAAGGGCAAAATTCTGATGCTCGGCGTATCGTTTAAAAAAGATGTGGATGATTTACGCAACTCTCCGGCGCTCAAAATTATGGAGCTACTTTTGCAACGCGGCGCAGTGGGATTAAGCTATAACGATCCATTTATTTCTGAGATAAAAATCGGTGGAAAAAAATACCAATCGCAACCGCTCACCAAAGAACTGCTTCAAAAACAGGATATCGTTGTGATTACTGCAGATCATTCGGCCTACGACGCGGAGTTTATCGTAAAATATTCGAAATCAGTGGTCGACACCCGAAATCTGACGAAACATGTGAAAACCGATCTTCACAAAATTGTCAAATTAGGCTCAGGTCGCGGCTTTTATTTCGACCTGCCTGAGAATGGTAATTCCTGAGCTATCCATCATGTAACCAAATACATACAAAAATAACATTTTATTTTATCAATCCAATGCTTCGATACTTTTGTCGAAGCATTGGTACATTAAACTGTACTATGAGATTTTTTTAACTTTAAATTGCATCGGAAGTTTTTAATGAAAGTTTTGAACATTGTAGGCGCGCGACCCAATTTCATGAAAATAGCGCCCATTCACCGACTCATGCTCAAGTCAGAAAATTTTGAACCTGTTTTAATTCATACCGGTCAGCATTATGATCGGGCCATGTCGAAAATTTTTTTCGAAGACCTGGAATTGCCGGAACCTGATATCTATCTCGGAGTTGGATCAGGCTCTCACGCTCAGCAAACAGGCGATGTAATGGTCAAACTGGAAGAGGTGATGATCGAACAGAAGCCGGACATGGTGCTCGTGGTGGGAGATGTCAATTCAACCATGGCAGCGTCTCTCGTCGCTTCGAAGCTCTGCATTCCCATCGCTCACGTGGAAGCCGGGCTGCGAAGCTTCGACAGAACCATGCCGGAAGAAATCAACCGAATCGTCACCGATTCACTTGCTGACTGGCTGTTTGTGACCGAGGAAAGCGGTCGCGTGAATCTGCTGAAAGAAGGTGTGCCCGAAGAAAAAATTCATTTTGTGGGAAATGTAATGATCGACTCATTGCTCTTCTACCAGAAAAAATCAGCACAATCGAAAATTTTGAATGAACTCAAGCTAAATTCAGCAGCTTACGCGCTGCTAACATTGCATCGTCCGGCCAATGTCGACGATCCGTCTCATTTCAAAAAAATCTTGAAAGCACTCGAGCAGATCGAAAAAGAAATTCCGATTATTTTTCCCATTCATCCCCGGGCACGCAAAATGATAGATAAATTCAAATTCAGTGAAAATATCGAATCAATGAAGCAATTAATCCTGACTGAGCCATTGGGATATCTGGACTTTCTCCATTTAATGATAAACGCAACACTGGTGCTCACCGATTCCGGCGGGATTCAGGAAGAAACGACCGTAATCGGCATTCCCTGTCTCACCATGCGGGAAAATACCGAACGCCCGGTAACCATCGACATCGGCACCAACGTGCTCGTTGGCATGGATACTGAGAAAATAGTCGCCGAAACATTCGATATTCTTTCAGACAAGAAAAAAAATGGCAGCATCCCACCCCTGTGGGACGGCCATGCTGCATCGCGAATTGTTGACGTTTTGGAACGGCACAACTCAATGGTATGAACAACCTGTGTTTCTACGGTTTTCGGCAGAGCCGTTGGAACGAAGTTACCCCTATAAAAGTGTAATCACTATATTATTTGCAAGTTTTATTACTACCTGGTCAAATTAAAAAATATCTCAAAATGTAAGGCAATATTTCCCTATTGTTGTCATTCCCGTACCACAGGCACTCCTTTCAGTCGCATGCTTCTGGCGGAATCTCCTCATGATTTAGAATGAGATTCCTGTCCTCCAAAAAGATGGCGGATCTACGACAAAAGACGTGCAGGCGACCGAAGGCGACCAACGGAAGTACCCCGGGTAAAGTCCAGAGGAAATGACAGAAAATAGGTAATCTGACTATGTAGTATTATTCATTGCAATTTAGAACACACGAAGCGGAATTTTTATGCTGGAAGCGATTTTTTTTATTCTTTTCTTTCTCATTCTTTACGTCTATTTTGGTTACCCGCTCATTATCTATTTAATAGGAAAATTTAATTGGAAAACCATTAAAACAGACGATCAATTTCGTCCACATGTGACGCTTATAATTGCTGCATATAATGAAGAACACGTCATAGAAGAAAAAATCAAAAACAGCTTTGAAATTGACTACCCTAAAAACAAGCTTGAAATCATTGTATTTTCAGATGGTTCGACTGACCGCACGAATGAGATTGTCGAAAAATTCGAAAAGGACGGGGTAAAGCTTCTGCGGACCAAAGAAAGGAAAGGAAAGACTGCAGGACAAAATTTTGCCGTGTCCCACGGCATTGGAGAAATAATTGTATTTTCCGATGCCAATGCTTTCTATCAGAAAGATGCTATTCAAAAAATAGTGCGTAATTTCGCTGACAAGTCAATTGGCTGTATTTGCGGAGAACTGGTTTATTTCAAAGACAACCGAACGCTCATCGGCGATGCGGAGGACGCGTACTGGAATTATGAAAAATTCATCAAACGCCAGGAAAACCGGGCTGCCTCAATTTTGGGAGCCAATGGTTCTATATATGCTGTTAGGAAAGAACTTTACGCACCGCTTCCGGGTAACATCATCAGTGATTTTATCGAACCGCTAAAAATTATCGAGCAGGGGTATCGCGTCATTTATGAACCGAGTGCATTCTCGTTTGAACAATCTACAACAAATTTCAGGCAGGAGTACCGCAGAAAAGAAAGAATTATTAACCGAAGTTTTTATTCATTATTATCGTACAAAACATTTTTGAATCCGCTGAAATACCCGCTTCTGAGTTTTCAACTGTGGTCTCATAAAATTTTGCGCTGGCTAATTCCGATGTATTTACCCGTCATATTCGTAACTAACTTATTTTTGCTGGATTCACTTTTTTTCCAGATCGCGCTTGTTTTTCAAATTCTCTTTTATATATTTGCCGGTTTCGGATATTTCCTTGAAAAGAACAATTGGCATAATATATTTTTCTATGTACCGTTTTATTATTGTCTCGTAAACATCGCCTCATTCAAGGCAACAGTGTTATTCTTCACCAAAAAAACAACAGTTGTAACCTGGGAACCCATTCGTAATAAGAATTAATAAATGCCCAAAGCTATTGAAAAAATATTTCTCATTGCGATTGACTATCTCGCCATTCATGTGACCTTTTTTTTCTGGGGCGTCATCCGGCAGCAGTTAGGGTACTATACCGAAGACAGTGTATTTTACAATTTTTTCCTTTCGAATCTCATATTTCTTTTCTGGTTTTTTCTGTTCTTTTTTTATGGACTCTATAAGTCCTGGTATGCACATTCCAGATTCGACGAATTTGTTGCAGTATTGAAAACGGTCAGTATCGGTGTTTTTATCATATTTTTAATGACGTCCGATGTTCGCGTTGATTTGAACTCGACGCCCCCTCTGAGCAGAATCATGATTATTTCTTACTGGTTCATGCTCGTTTTTTTCGTGAGTTTGGGGCGCATTTTAATCAGGACGTTTCAGAGGAAGCTCCTCCAAATGGGTATTGGTCGTCGGAATACTGTAATTATTGGATGGAGCGATAAATCAAGGGAAATTTACGAACAGCTAAAAAAATCTCCGGCGATGGGATATGAGCTGATAGGCTTCATTTCCCTCTCCAAAAGCAGTGTTGGGGAATCTCACGATGGCACACGTGTTATTGGCTCAGTGAAAGAAATTATAAAAATTGTTGATGAATATGCAATCGAAGAAATCATCATTGCGCCCAAAGAAGTTTCGCCCAAACAGGTGCTGAATATCATTTCACGGTGCGATTCGCTGCCGGTCAATTTGAAAATCGTTCCGGACATTTACGACATTGTTATGGGCTATGGCCGCACCAATCAGCTTTACGGCCTGCCGCTCATTGAAATCTTACCGCAGTTGATGCCGCCGTGGGAAAAGCGGGTGAAGCGCACCATGGACATTGTCATTTCGCTGTTCGTGTTAATCGTCTTCTCCCCTATTTGGATTTTGGTTGCGCTGGCTATTAAACTGGAATCGCCGGGACCGGTGCTGTTCAAACAAAAACGCGTGGGAATGAACGGCAGAATTTTTACCATATTCAAATTCCGTTCCATGGTGCATCGTGCGGAAAAAGAGACCGGACCGGTCTGGGCCGATGAAGTTGATCCACGCGTGACCCATATCGGGAAAATCATGCGCAAATTGAGAATCGATGAAATACCTCAATTCTTCAACATCCTCATCAATGACATGAGTCTGATTGGTCCGCGCCCGGAACGGCCGTTTTTCGTGGACAAGCTGAAACGCGAAGTGCCGCTGTATGCGCGAAGGCTTCGAATGAAACCCGGGATTACAGGCTGGGCGCAAATTAAAGCCGGCTACGACACCAGCGTGGAAAATGTTCGCAAAAAACTGGAGTACGATTTATTCTATCTTGAAAATATGTCTCTGAGAATGGATTTAAAAATAATGTTGAATACGCTGTATGTAATGATTGCCGGCAAAGGGCAGTAGACTCGACGTCGGCAATTCGGAATGGTTCGTAAAATGAAAGAAGATTTTAATCATCAAATACATCTGAATCCTGTTAAACACCGAGGGAAAATATGTTAGATATCCGCTATATTCGAAAAAATGTTGAAACTGTTAAGCGTGCGATTGAGTTAAAGAATGATTACGCTGATATTGATAAATTACTGGCAATGGACTCTGAGAAACGCCAGCTTCTCACTGAAGTGGAAGAGCTGAAACATCAGCGTAACACCGTTTCAGAAGAAATTGGCAGAATGAAGAAGCAAAAGCAGGATGCGTCCGACATCATTAAAAAAATGAAGGACGTTTCCGAACAGATAAAACAGTTCGATGAAAGAATAAAATCGTTAGATGAAGAAATAAACGATACTCTGATTCGAATTCCCAACATACCCCATCCCTCTGTTCCGGAAGGCAAAGATGAATCTGCCAATGTGGAAGTTCGGAAATGGGGTGAATTGACGGAGCACGATTTCACCCCACTCCCTCACTGGGAGATCGGTGAAAAACTGGGAATCCTCGATTTGGCCGGCGGCGCAAAAGTGGCAGGTTCGTCGTTCATCAACAGCATCGGCCTGGGCGCGCGGTTGCAGCGTGCGTTGATTGCGTTCATGCTGGACTTGCACACAAAAAAGCATGGGTATACGGAAGTTTCGCCACCGTACCTTGCCAACAGGGACAGCATGTTCGGCACCGGGCAATTGCCAAAGTTAGAAGAAGACATGTACCATGCCGCAGTGGACGATCTTTTCCTGATTCCAACGGCCGAAGTCACCGTGACCAACCTGCTCCGCGATGTTACGTTGAACGATGAGCAACTGCCGGTTTATTACACAGCGTACACGCCCTGTTTTCGGCGGGAAGCCGGAACCTACGGCAAAGACACACGCGGGCTCATTCGCGTGCACCAGTTCGACAAAGTGGAAATGGTGAAATTCGTTCGGCCGGAATCGTCTTACGACGAATTGGAATCGCTGCTTCAAAACGCCGAGGAAGTGCTGCAATTGTTAGAACTGCCTTACCGGGTGCTTAACCTGTCCACCGGTGATTTGAGTTTTGCGGCGGCCAAATGTTATGACATCGAAGTCTGGGCCAGCGGACTGGGAAAATGGCTGGAAGTTTCTTCGTGCAGCAACTTCGAAGATTTCCAGGCAAGGCGGATGAATATTCGGTTCAAACGAAATGCTTCAGCGAAACCGGAATATGTGCACACGCTGAACGGCTCCGGATTGGCCCTGCCGAGAACGGTCATCGCCATCCTGGAAAATTTTCAGACCGATGAAGGCACTGTGATTGTCCCTGAAGTGCTCCGCGACTTTATGGGCACAGATATTATCAAGTGAAGGAGGAGAAAAAAAATGAATAAAAAACTAATGATTGGCGGGAGCATTATCCTCATTGTTGTGGGGTACCTGTTCTGGTCCGGCATGAAAAGTTCATCTGTTTACTTTTTGGAAGTGGATGAATTTTTTGCGCAACAGGAACAATTTATCGGAAAAGGTACACGCGTCAATGGTGATATTGTTGCAGGTTCCATTAACTGGGACGCTAAAAATCTGTTGCTGACATTTCAAATTTCAAAAGGCGACAGCGTTTTGGACGTGCGTTACAACGGGGTCGCGCCGGACACTTTCACAGAAGATCTTTCTGTTGTGGTGGAAGGAAAATACGAAAACGGCGTTTTCAATGCAACCCAAATTATGACGAAATGTCCATCTAAATATGAAGCAAAACAGGAATAAATTACAGGAGATACCATTTGGCTTTCGGATATTATTTTTTACTGACTGCGTTTATTTTAACCGCATATTCAATCTGGGCCGGCTTCTCTGGAATTAAATTAAATAAAAAATCACTCATCAAAAATGCCGAAACTGCCATTTACGGGCAGTTTCTTTTTACTACGGCGGCTATTCTTCTATTGACATACGCATTTTTAACGCGGGATTTTTCAATCCGCTATGTGGCGGAGTATTCAGACAGCCACTTGCCTTTACTCTATACGATTTCTTCGGTGTGGGCCGGACAGAATGGTTCATTGTTGTTCTGGGCCTGGCTTCTCACAGTCTTTAACGCGCTGTTCGTTTTCTGGAACAGAAAAAATGAAAATCAATTCAAACCGTATGTCTTTACACTTCACAGTGTGGTGACATTGTTTTTTATGATTCTGGTCAGCTATGTGTCCAATCCGTTTGAAAAACTGCCGTCTCCCCTGGCGGATGGCTATGGTCTCAATCCATTGCTGCAAAATCCGATGATGATCTTTCATCCGCCAACCCTGTTCCTTGGATTTGTCGGATTCACTGTGCCATTTGCTTATGCATTGGCTGCGCTGATTAAAGGCGACATTTCCAATGAATGGCTGGACAGAAGCCGAAACTGGTCTTTGTTCGCCTGGATTTCGCTGACCATCGGAAACCTGTTAGGCGCGCAATGGGCCTACGTGGAATTGGGCTGGGGCGGGTACTGGGCCTGGGACCCGGTGGAAAATGCGTCCCTGCTTCCCTGGCTGACCGGCACCGCATTCGTCCACTCGATCATGGTTCAAAAATCACGAGATATGATGAAAGTGTGGAACGTGGTTCTCATTATCACCACGTTTCTGCTGACCATTCTGGGAACGTTCATCACGCGCAGCGGGATCATTTCTTCTGTGCACGCGTTTGGCAGATCCAACATTGGCACGCTTTTCCTCGTTTTTATGGGCATCGTGGCGCTGGCGGCGCTGTTTCTCATTCCGTGGCGATGGAATAAGATAAAATCCCAGAAAAGTATTGAATCACTTTTGAGCCGGGATTTTAGTTTTCTGCTGACCAACATTGTCTTCTCAATTCTGACGATCGCGATTTTATGGGGCACGTTGTACCCGGCGTTCACCGAATTATTTATCGGCAAGCAGATTGCTTTGGGCGAACCGTTTTTCAACAAAATTTCAGTGCCCTTCGGTATTTTCCTGCTTTTACTTCTTGCGATTTGTCCGACCTTTTCCTGGCGTGAAACCTCGAAGAAAATGTTTCAGCGGTTCATTCCGCCGGTCGTTGTGTCGTTCGTGTTTCTTGTGATCCTGTTTATTTTAGGAATCAGGCACATAAATGCATTGCTCACCCTGGGCATCGCCTTTTTGGGCGTGGCCATCATTCTTACAGAAATTTTGAGCAACATTACATCGCACATGAAATCCCAGCATAAAAATTTCATGACGTCTTTCACCCATGCCATGAAGCACAATGCAAGGCGTTATTCCGGCTATTTGATTCATGTGGGGGTGATGCTGATTTATATCGCCATCGTAGGCACCACAGTGTACAAGCTGGAAAAAGAAATCACCCTGCAAAAAGGCGAAGCAACGACCATCGGCAAATATAAGCTGGTTTATGAAAAAATGGGCGAGTATCACGACTCGAACAAGGATGTGCTCACGGCTGAAATGTCCATTTACGTCGGAGATGAGAAAATTGACACGCTCGTTCCGAGACGGTTTTTTTACAAATCCAGCATGGGGCAGCAACAGTACACCACCGAAGTCGCGGTTCGTTTCACGCTGGCCGAAGACCTTTACGTCAGCCTGGCCAGCTACCAGACGGATGAATCAGCCACGTTTGTGTTAATGGTCAATCCGCTCATGAACTGGATGTGGATCGGCGGATTTTTTATGACCGTGGGCGTGGCGATTATTCTCATCCATGTGAGCAAGACGAAAAGAAAGCAAAATGCATTGCCACCTACTCCCAAAAAATCCAGCAAGTCGGGAAAGAAGAAAAGCACGAAAAAGTAATCCGGAATTTTTGCGTCGTACGAATAAAAATCCAGACGCATTCACAAAGGCAAGTATTATTTCTATTCAAAAAATTCAGTTATTTTCTTTGCAAACTTTGTGCACTTTTTAATTATTCAATATTTTTCAGGAAATTAAAATAATCATTTTGAATCCATTCATTTAACATAGCGGTAAAAAAAATGAAAAAATTTTTAATATTATTCACTCTAATTTTATGCGTTGTCGCATCGCAGGCTTTTAGCCAGACCGGTAAAATTACCGGATTCGTGTACAATGGCTCGGCTGACAGCGCCACTGTGGCCGGCATCGACGTTGAACTGCTGGTCTACCAGGGCCATACGCTCGTCGATGACTCGACCTACACCGATAAATCAAATTCCCGCGGTGAATTTTCATTCACTGGGATACCGATGGATACTACAATAACATACTATCCCAGAACCACCTACAGCAATGTGGTATATTATGCACGCGGCGTGCGATTCTCCAGCGGCCACAATGCATTCAAAAGTGATGTGGTGGTCTATGATACAACTTCGCAGAAAAGTAAAATTATGCTCCAATTAGAGCATCTGTTCATCGAAACAGAGCCGGGAAAAATTAATATTCGGGAAATATTTATCATCAATAATTTGGGAAAAAAGACATACGTCGGCAGCAATTACGACGATGCCAACGAAAATTGGGTTTTGGAATTCCCGCTCCCGGATAATTTTCACGATCTGGAAATCCTCACCCCGGAAGCCCAGCAATCTGTTTTCCTGAAAGATCAATCCTTAATGACAACAGACTTGCTTTCACCAGGGTCAAGGCAATTTTCATATCGCTACCACATACCGCACAAAAAGGGAGAATGGCACTACACGCGACCCATAGAATATCCTATCGGCGAAGTGAATATTTTCGTGTCGAATCAGGAACTTACGCTGGAGGGACCTAATATAACTCCCATGGGTAATTTTCCCATCCGAAATACGAATTACAAACGTTTTTCCGTGCGGAGCCTGATGCCGGGGATGGACCTGGAACTTACGGTGACAAATCTTCCCGGCAAATCTGTTTCTGTGAAATGGATTGTTCTCATTGCGGTTGGTGTGTTGTTAATTATCGGTTTCGGATATACCTTAAGAAAATCATGATAGCCATAGAAAATCTGACAAAATCATTTGGTTCATTTTACGCATTGCGGGGCATCGATCTCACATTGAACGCAGGTGAATTCTGGATAATCGTCGGGCCCAATGGCGCAGGGAAAACAACGCTGCTCAAAATCATTGCCACGCTTTCCCGCGCCACAGACGGAGAAATGAAAATCGATGGGTCCGATTCCCAGAAATCGAAACTGGAAGTGCGGAAACAGATTGGTTTTATCGGACATCAAAGTTTTCTGTACGACAATCTAACCGCGGAAGAAAATCTCCGTTTTTATTCCCGGATGTACCTTCTAAAAAACAACGAATCTGACATCGAACGAATTTTAGACCAGGTCAGCCTTTTTGATCGCCGGGAAGACCTGGTTCGAAATTTTTCCCGCGGCATGCAGCAACGCCTCACCATCGCGCGGGCGTTGTTGAACAATCCGAAGATTATTCTGCTGGACGAACCGTTCAGCGGACTGGATCAGCAGGGAATCGATATTTTTACCAAACTGCTGTCTTCCCTCCTCTCTCCGAATCGCCTGCTGATAATGACAACACACAATCTTCAATTGGGCTGGCAGTTGGCGAGTCATTACGCCATTATTGCCAGGGGCAGGCTTATGGAGCAAAAGGCGTGCACAGACAAGAGTTTTGAAGATTTTCAGAAACAATATCGGTCGTTAACAGGGGGAGCGAAATTCTGATGCAAACACGCGCCATCCTGACAATCGCCTGGAAAGATATTATTTCAGAATTCCGAAGCCGCGAGACGATCTCCTCCATGTTGATTTTCTGCCTGATCGTGGTGATCATTTTCAACTTCATGTTCGAGCCGGGCAGCACATCGGTGTTGGAGATGATTCCCGGCATTCTCTGGGTTGCCATTACATTTGCAGGAATCCTTGGGTTGAACCGCTCATTCATTTACGAAGTTGACCAGGGCTGCCTGTTGGGGCTTCTGCTCTGCCCGGTGGATCACATTGTCGTTTATTTGGGCAAAATGTTGGGCAACTTCTTTTTTATGCTCATTATGGAAATCATCATCATCCCGCTGATGATTATACTTTTTAATCTCAACATTGCTTCGATCCTGCTGCCGTTGGCGCTCATCGTTTTTTTGGGAACGCTGGGATTCGCTGCAGTGGGCACGCTGCTTTCCGCCATCTCGGTGAATACACGTGCACGAGAAATTATGCTGCCTGTGCTGTTGTTCCCTGTCTCCATTCCAATTATTCTCTCTGCTGTAAAGGCGACCGGCTCGCTTATTCAGACCGGTTCGCTTGACGGCGCTTTGTCCTGGCTGAAAATTTTGGTCGCGTTCGACATTATTTTCCTCGTACTTTCGAGCCTTCTTTTCGAATACGTGGTGGAAGACTAACCGCGTTGCTCAATTATACCCTTCTGAACTTCGCTTCACTTCTTCAGACTAATTTTATCGAACTGTAATATTTTCTTGACTTGCTAATACATTTTTTTTATATTGATTTTCATTAGCCTGTTTAATTCTTTTCAGTCATTATTTTTTTGATTTCGCTTGAACCATTTTTTACAATACAATTCGAGAAAAAATTAAAATTTTATTTATACATTTGAGGGGAGTAAATAATCATGACAACAGGAAAAAAAATTATGATTGGCGGCCTTGGCGCACTCACGCCCATTATCATGAATTTGCTGGTGGTGGATTTAAATATACTTCTTATTAATTTGACCGTTATGGCATTGATCGGCTATGCCATTCGTGTGATTGTGCTCTTTTATCTGGGCGGCGTGGTTGCCTATCTTCACAAAGATGAAAAAAGCCCGGTCAAAGTTTTTGAGTTGGGCATTGTCGCCCCGGCCCTGATTACCGCGCTGCTAAACGCCGGCCATGTGGAAGTGCCCAATGTCAATCTTCAATCCAGCGCCACACAAACCGGCAGCCTGAGTATTGTTGCGACCGCCTATGCTCAGGAGCCGGAGAAAAAAGAAGAAGTCAAAACGTTTTCCATGCCTAAAGAAACCGGCTGGCAGCAGCTTCTCCGCGGATTGACCGGCCGAAGCAGCAACACCCGTAAAGTCTGGTTCGTCATCGCCGGGTCCCATGAAAAATTGGAGGACGCCAATAAGCAGGCAACGCAAATCAATGAAAATCACAAGGAAGTAAAAGCCGAAATTTACGCGCCCTTTGGCGCTGATTCCACTTACAAAGTTGTTGTCGGTGAGAATTTATTGTTCAAACAAGCCGAACTGATGAAACAGCAAAAAACGAGAAGCGATGTTCTCAAAGACCTGAAACTTTGGCGGCTTCCCACAGAGGATTAAATTTTTGGCTGTGTTTGTTTTATTATTACAAATCAAGAGGCGAATTATGCAGCAATTAAACTTTACCTGTCCCAAATGCTCCAACACACAGTATGAAATTGGAGAATTCCGGGCGGCAGGTGGTTTCTGGTCAAAAATATTTGATGTGCAGGGCCAGCGATTTTCCACAGTGACATGCAGCCGATGTAAATATACTGAAATCTACAAAACAGATTCCAGCAAGTTAGGCAATATATTCGACTTTTTCACAAACTGATCCCGGATTTTCATATCGATGATTTCCACTCAAACAAAGCACGCATTTCTGATTGTATGGCTCATTCTGAGCGCTATTTTCTTCGCAATTTTCATTGCGCCATTTTTTCTTTCAAGCGAAGAAATTTACCAACTAACGCCAACCTGCGAATGGCGAAATAAATACAACAAGGAATGCTTTTTTTGTGGCATGACAACTGCATTCATCCATATTTCTCAAGGAAATTTTTTGGAAGCAAACGCCAGTAATCAGTTGAGCATCCCATTCTTTTCCATGCTCTTCTTCAATGAAATCATTTTTCTGATTTATCTTGCTCATCGTGTTCGCGGAAAATTCTTAAAGCGTACGGTAAATAAAGAATTGATCATGAATAAACCAGTGAAGGCATAGGACATTTTCGTGCCTGAAGAATCATTCAAAATTTGAACATTGCCTGAACCCGGTCACAAGGTTCCGGCATGTCCAACACAGGAGGTTTTAATGCAAACACTTAGTCTTGTCTGGGGTATCCTGGCAATTTTGGGAATGATATTTGGATTCATTCCCTGTTTCGGTTCTCTGAATTGGTTGAACATCCCTTTCTCAGGTATTGGACTCATTTTTAGCGTTATCGCCCTTGCGTCGTCTGACGACCAGACCCGGGGAGCTGCTATCGGAGGAACTGTCTGCTGCGCTCTGGCCGTCATGTTCGGCATCATTCGCCTGGTCATCGGCGGCGGTGTTTTATAATTCAGCCTATTTTCCACGAAACGTGGTAATAGACAAACGCTATTCTGTTGACAAAACTGAATAGCATATTCATTTCGGATGGAGGGAAAATGAGTAACGATACAGGCTGGGTTTTCATCAT
This sequence comes from uncultured Cytophagia bacterium, assembly GCA_964605145.1. Taxonomy (GTDB): domain Bacteria; phylum Zhuqueibacterota; class Zhuqueibacteria; order Thermofontimicrobiales; family Thermofontimicrobiaceae; genus CAZSBG01. The sequence goes on from CAZSBG010000038.1 coordinate 35,472, forward strand.
CAATCCGGTTGCCGGGAATGGCTATGCCGGAACCTATGCAGAAAAAGTCAAAGAAAAGATAGATAGCCACAATCTAAACGCTGAACTCGTGTACACCGAGAAAAAAGGACATGCCACAGAAATCGCGAAACAATTCATGCAAAAAGGATTCAAACGCATTATGGCTGTGGGCGGTGACGGCACATTCAGCGAAGTCATTCAAAGCCTGGTGGACGCCCCGGATGTGGTTTTTGGCGCCATCTCTGCCGGCACCGGCAACGATTTCATCAACATTCTTGGATTTTCCGAACATTTCAAGGATCGGGACTGGGAGATTCTGTTTCAGGAAAATATCATTAAAATGGATGTGGGAAAATGCAATGACCGGTATTTCATCAATGGCATGGGCCTGGGTTACGACGCCCAGGTTGCCTGCGAAAATTATGAATCGCAGAACAGCCGCAAGGTCAAAGGCGGGAGCAAATCAAAATACTGGTGGCACATTCTGAAAACACTGGTCACGTATAAAGAAAAAGAAATGCAGCTCACGGTTAACGGCGAAACCAGAGACGCCAAAACGTTCTTGAACACCATCGCGGTGGGCCGCAGGCTCGCCGGTGGATTCTATTTAACGCCGGACGCCATTGCCAACGACGGGCTGCTGGATGTCTGCATCATTCAGGAATTAGCTCTGGCCGGACGCGTGAAAGAATTGCTTCGGGTGATGAAAAAAGCTCATACCCACGACGAGGTGGTGAACTATTTTTCCACCGACAATATTGTCTTCGAATTTGAAAATGAAGTGCCGGCTCACCTGGATGGCGAGCTTTATTTCAATCGGAAATTTGAAGTTGGAATTTTGCCATCCAGGCTCAATGTTATTTTCAATCCGTTTGGCGAACATTTTTTCAATGGACCGGCTCACGCACCGAATAGCAAAAATGAAAAAAAGTAAAATCTACTGGATTTATATTTTAGAGTGCAGCAACGGGAATTATTACACCGGCTATTCCCAAAATTTGGTGAAGCGGTTCCGCCAGCATCTGGACGGCAAGGCAAATTCGCGATACACGCGAAGCTTCCGCCCGGTGCGAATCGCGCAATGCTGGCGGTTCGAAGGAACCATCGGCACTGCGCTGAAAATTGAGCGGCTCATTAAAACCCGGAGCCGAAAAAGCAAGGAAGATTTAATTCGGAATCCTGCGCATTTGCAGATATTGACTGATAAATTACTCAATCTCGAAATCGAATTATACCCGGTCGAACCAGCGAAAGTCGAACACATTGCTCGCAACACCGATTTGGATGATGTGGATGCAGCGCTCATCCATTCCTTGTAGTATTAAAAAAAAATCGAAAAATTAAATGTGAAGCTCACATCAATTTGAATGAAAAATATCTCTACCAAAAAGGATTCACTTTTTGAATAAATTTTTATTTGTCACATATTATTTCCCGCCGGCCGGCGGACCTTCGGTGCAGCGGATCATTCGCATTATTCAGCATACGACCGGCATGGGCTGGGAGCCGGTGGTGCTCACGGTAAAAAACGGCGATTACACCAGCCTCGATCCCAGCCTTGAAAAAGTGATTCCGCCGCTGGTAAAAATTATCCGCACGGAAATTTTTGAGCCGTACAATTTTTACCGCGCTTTCCTGGGCAAGAAAAAGGATGAAAAAATTCCGTTAGCAGTGCTTTCCGCCAACAAAAAAGCCGGCTGGAAGGAAAGAATCGCCAATTTCATCCGCGCCAATTTTTTCATCCCGGACGGACGCATTGGCTGGTATCGTTCGGGCGTGAAAGCCGGCGTTCGGGCAATAAAAGAAGACAAAGACATCCAGTTGGTCTTTTCGTCCGGTCCGCCGCACACGGTGCATTTAATCGCGCGGAAAATTGCCCAAAAAACAGGCCTGCCATTTGTGGCCGACTTCCGCGATCCCTGGGTCAATATCGAATTCTACTCGGGAATCAAACGTTCTGCTCTCACCGTCGCCCTCGACCACTGGCTGGAAGGCAAGGTTATCCGCGACGCTGCGGCCTGCGTCGCCGTAAGCCAGGGCTATCGCGATTTGATTACTCAGGGCCATCGGAATGTGAACCACGATCGTTTTCACATCGTTTACAATGGCTTCGACGCCGAGACGTTTCCCGAGAAAATTCCGAATCCGCCACAGGACGCATTCGTTCTCACGTACATCGGCAATCTCCCGCATTCGCGAATAATCCCGGCGTTTTTCACAGCCATTTCCCAATTGAAAAACGAAAATCAAATTTCGCAGGAAACGTTTCAGCTTCATTTTTATGGCGATATTGATAATTCCTCCCGGCAGGAATTGGCAGCGTTCGGAATCGATGAATTCCTTCATTTTCACGGATTCGTTTCGCACGACCAGGCCATGGAAAAAATCTGCCGCTCGCATCTGCTGCTGCTGATCATCAACAAATCCGCCACGCAAAAAGCCATTGTCCCTGGAAAAATTTTCGAATACCTGGCCAGCCAGCGCCATGTCTTTGGCATCGGTCCCGGGGATGGCGACGCCGCAAAAATTCTGCACGAAACCGGCGTCGGCTCTATTTTTGAACACGACGACATTGCCGGCATGAAAAAATTTTTGCAGCTACATTATTCGAACTGGCAAAAAGGCTGCTGGCAGCCGACCGATACGCGCAGAATTGACAGGTACAGCCGGGCGGAGCAGTTGAAAGTTTTACACACAATATTTGAAGAAACGACTCAAAAATAATTCCGCGCTTTGCAGTCCTTCCACCGTCTTTCATTCCTTTTATAATCATTTCGACCACAATCCGTGCGCGCTGTTTTTGTTCTGAATTTTAAATAAATGAATTGATTTTTTCATATTATTTCTTTATAATTTAGGGTTTGAATATTTTACTATTAAGCCTACAAGACTCAAAAACTCGAAATTTATTTTTTTGCCTTGATTCTGTCTTCAGGCATTGCAAATTCGTCAACTCACCTTACCTCCCCTCAGGTTCTATTGAACTCCCTTCTCCCACTGGGAGAAGGGCCGGGGATGAGGGAAAGAATTATTACATTATATTCAAATTTTTGAATTTTAGCTGAATAGTGTCAGAGATTCGGAAATGCATCGAATCTAATTTTATAAGAGAAACGCCTAATTCGTCAGTTGTTGATTTTTCGACATGCATTTCAACATCTATAAAATTAATGGATTCCCGCTAAAAACGTGCGGGAATGACAACGAGAAAAAATTCAAGTTTCTTGAAAGTTGCTGAATATGTTTATTAAATTATCTCGGAATTAAAATTTTTGCTGGAAAAATCAAATGTCGAAAATTAAAATTGGAATGCTTTTGGATGTCGAATTCCCGCCCGACCTTCGCGTGGAAAATGAAATGCGGTCGTTGGCCGCTGCCGGTTACGACGTCCATTTGCTGTGTTACGATTTTTCCGGAACCAGGCCACCCACTGAACTTTTCGATAAAAACATAACGGTGCACCGATTTCAAATCTCAAAAAATTTTCACAATAAATTCAATGTTGTGGCGTTATCGCTTCCAATCTATTTTCATTTTTGGACAAAGCAGGCTGTCAAATTTATTGAACAGCAAAAAATCGATATAATCCATGTGCACGATCTTCGCCTGGCTGAGGTCGGCCGACGAACAAAAAACAAATTCAATATTCCCTATGTGCTGGACCTCCACGAAAACTATCCGGCCGCGCTGAAGGTGTACGCGTTTTCCAATACATTTTTGGGCCGACTCCTCGTCTCAATCAAACAATGGGAGCGCTACGAGCAGCGGCAGGTCGGTTTTGCCACGTTTATCGTATCGGTCATCGAAGAAATGAAGGAGCGAATTCTTTCGCTGAACGCGCCTGGCGAAAATCTTTTTGTGGTTCCCAATTACATCGACATGGAATCGTTCGATGTTAAAAAAATTCCTGTGAATCTGAAAAAACAAAATAATGAAATTTCCCTGATATATTCAGGGGGCTTTGATTTACATCGCGGGCTGGAGACGCTGTTGGATGGCATGAAAATAATTCAAACACGACAGGAGAATATCCGGCTCCACCTGGCGGGCGCTGGACGGACAGAGGCAAGTCTTCGGGAAAAAGCGAACAGCGAGCACATTCACAATGTGGAACTTTACGGCTGGCAAAAGGAACGTGCCATCCCCTCGTTCATCGAAAAATGTGACATCGGCGTCATCCCTCATTTGAAGAACGAGCAGACCGATTTCACCATCCCGCACAAGTTGTTTCATTATATGTATAAACGCAAACCGGTGCTGGTGTCGGATTGCGCGCCGTTAAAGCGCATCGTAAAAAAATCCAATGCCGGGCTGGTTTTTCAAAGCGGCAATCCCGAAGACCTGGCCGATAAAATTATGCAATTAGCCAAAAATTCCGAGCAGAGAAAAGTATATGGAGTAAACGGGCACAATGCTATCCTCCGGGAATTTAATTGGGAGAAAAGCGCCGAACAATTAATTCAGTTGTATCAGCGAATTGAATCCGGGAAAAAATGAACACGCAAGACAATAAAAAGTGCTACGAAATTGCGGATAACTGGGAAGTATTTCAAGTCGACGATCACCTTCAATCCAAGATCGATTTGGTCGAAGAATTGATGCCAGAAGATGTAAAAACCATTTTGGATGTCGGTTGCGGCAATGGACTGATCACCAATTCCCTGGGGAGAAAGTATCAAATTTGGGGACTGGACCGAAGTTTCGCGGCGTTGCAGCAAGTTCAGGGTCCGAAAGTACAAGGTCAGGCCGATGCACTTCCACTGCCAAATGATTCGGTCGATCTGGTCTTTTCCAGCGAAATGCTGGAGCACCTGGACGATACCCTGCTCTCCGCAGCCATTCGGGAAATGCAGCGAGTTGCGGGAAAGTACCTGCTCATCTCCGTGCCGAACAATGAGTTGTTAGCCAAAAACGCGGTCCGATGTCCGAAATGCGGAACCGTATTCAATGTGTCGTATCACTTTCAGTCGTTCACCAGGAAGCGGCTGGAAAAATTATTTCCCGAATTCGAATGCCTGAAAATTACCGAAGTTGGCAGAGGCTGGCGACGGTATATCCCGTTTCTCTTGAAAATTCGGCAGCGACTCGGTAGCGGCTGGTTTCCCATTCCACCGCAGCGAACGGTGATGTGTCCCAAATGCGAAAACACGAATTTTCCGCGATTCAAAATGAATCCGGTTATTTTTTTATGCGAAGGTATTAATAAAATTTTTACGCGCCGGCGGCCTTACTGGCTGGCGGCTCTCTTCAAACGAAAAGTCTGATTTTTTTATGATCGAACACTTCAAACGTCTCTCCGGCCAGACTCTTGTCTATGGTTTGGGCGACGCTGTCATCAAGGCAATTGCTTTCTTTCTGATTCCATTGTACACGCGATTGCTAACCCAGGAGCAGGTGGGCATCATTTCGCTGCTGAACATTGTTGAAATCATGTTATGGCTGGTGCTCTCATTCAGCTTGAACGCAGCCGTGCTTAAGGTTTTCCACGATTTCGAATCCGAGAAGGAACGCAAAACTGTTTTTTCGTCCGCAGCCCTGTTCACCGCGGCCATTGCGCTACCGGCGCTGCTTGTTCTTTTCTTGAATGCGGATTTTTTTTCCCGCATCATTTTTCAAAATCCTGAAAACGCGCCGTATTTGAAAATCATTTTCTGCTCAGTTTTTTTCAACCTGTTCCGACTGCTGGCCCTGGCTTATCTGCGCACGCTGGAAAAACCGGTTCACTATTCCGTGTTAAATATTTTGCATTTCACGCTGCTCGTCGGGTTCAATATTTTTCATGTGCTGATTCTGCGGGAAGGCATTTTAGGCGTCGTGAAAAGCAGCTTGTACACATCGTCCATTCTGTTTTTGGTGGTGATGGTTTCGGTCTTTCGAATTACCGGCGTTTCATTTTCAAAGGCTGCCCTGCACAAGCTGCTGCAATTCGGTTTGCCCATGGTGCCCGGCAGTGTGGCCGGCTACCTGTTAACCATGTCCGATCGCTATTTGCTGAACATCTTTTCAACCACCGATCAGGTGGGGCTTTATGACATCGCGTACAAATTCGGCATGATCATTCAAATGGTATTGGTGATGCCGTTCCGAACCGCCTGGCTGCCGTTTGTGTTTTCCGTCCAGAAAAAACCGGAGGCGAACAAAATTTATTCCGGGGCGCTGACCTATTTTCTGCTGGCCGCGGTTTTCCTGTTTTTGGCGTTGACATTTTTTGTGAAAGAAATCATCATCGTTGTGAGCACGGCCGCGTACCTGCCCGGGGTGAACGCCATTCCGTACATCGCACTGGCGTATATTTTTTTCGGGCTTTACTACATTGTGGACATCGGCGTGTTGCTGAAAACAAAAACCATTTTTTACACCATCATCATCACCATTGGCGCGGTTATCAACATCGCCTCCAACATTGTCTTCATGCCAAAATACGGGATGATGGCCGCTGCCGTGAACACTGCTATTTCTTATTTTATCATTTTAATTTTAATGTATTTTGTGTCATCGCGGCTCTATCGAGTGAACTATGAAAAAGCCCGCATCGTTAAAATTATTGGCGTTGGCGCTTCATTATATTTCATTGGAACGTTCATTCCGGTGTCGTCCTTAACTTTGAAAATATTATTCAAAATTGTGTTGTTAGTCTTGTACCCGGCTCTGCTGTATTACATGAATTTTTTCAGGGAGACCGAAATCGCCGGGTACAAAACTTTAATCAGGGAAGCTTTCAATCGAAAAGGGAGATAAATCCATGGCCAAGAAAAAGCAAACCAAAAAACAGGTCCAGAAAAAAGAATCGAAAAAACAGACACAATTTAATTTTTATGAAAAACACCCTCACTGGTCTGCAGCGATTATTCTGTTCGTGCTGCTACTCATTTTTTACTATCCGATTGTTTTCGGCGGTAAAACACTGATGCCGCCGGATTCGCTGACGTCGCAAAGCTACCGAACGTTCATTCATGATGCGCTGAAAAGTGGCACGTATCCACTGTGGAACCCTTACATCTTCTCAGGGATGCCATCGCTCGGCAGTTTTTTGGCGCCGCTCATTAATGTCATTGATACCGTCATCAACTATTCTTTGAAAGGGATCAGCGCCATTCTTCCGCTGACGTCGTTCATGCGAATTCTTCTGAACTACGTATTTCTGGGAATGCTGACCTATTTGCTTTTGCTCTCCCTGAAAGTGAATCGACTTGCCTCCCTTTTTGCAGCCATTGCTGTTATGTTTTTGCCTCAATTTGTCGCGTTCACAGCGTTCGGACATAACAGCAAATTTTTATCGGTGGTTGTCATCCCGCTCATTTTCTGGGCCGTGAACCGAATGCTGGAAAAGAAAAACCTGCTCTATTTTCTGTTAGCTGCATTTGCCATTGGCTTTCAGATGCTACGCGCCCATATCCAGGTGTCGTATTACACATTTATGTTCATTGGATTATACTTCATCTTCCATTCCATTATCGCATATAAAGAATCGAAACAGATGCCCGACATTCTCAAAGGTCTGGGTCTGCTGGTCGGCGCGGTTGCGGTGGCGCTGCTGATGTCCTCCGTGCTCTACATTCCGGTGTATGAATATTCGCACTACTCGATCCGCGGAGGAGGCGCTGAGGGCGGTCTGACATACTCGTACGCTTCGGACTGGTCGTTTTCTCCTGCGGAAATGATCACATTTCTGGTGCCTTCATTTTTTGGGTTTGGCGGCTCAGCGACCTACTGGGGGAAAATGCCGTTTACAGACTATCCGCTCTACATGGGCATTATTGTGTTGTTTCTGGCCGGACTGGCTCTTGTGCTGAAGCGGGATCGCTACGTCATTTTCCTGACCATCGTAGCAGCGCTTTCGCTGATTATTTCCTTTGGCAAACATTTCCCCATACTGTACGATCCCATGTTCAAGCTTCTGCCTTTTTTCAATAAATTCCGGGTGCCGAGCATGATTCACATTTTGCTGGATCTGTCATTAGTTTTCATGGCAGCAATGGGATTGCAGCAGCTTTTCAACATACGACAATCGACCGACAAAAATTTGACTGCGAAAAAAACCGACCTCGTAAAGAAATATTTCTATATCTTTGGCGGAGCGGCAATTTTGATTACGCTGTTTATCATTGTTGGCAAAGGAACAATGTTTGGCTGGATGGCAAATTCCGGGAAAAATCTGAATCAGGCCGGCCAGGTCCGCGCGTACGAAATGGCGCTGACCGATGCAGTGAAGCTTTTATTTTTATTGGGTATTTGCGGGTATTCCATTTTATATTATCTCAGAGGAAAAATACAATCCAACCTGTTAGCGTTCATCGTCATCATATTGGCCATTGTCGATTTCTGGATAGTGGATTATAAAATCGTTGAACCCAAGCCGGAAACCACTGAGGAGGCATATTTCCGCAAGACAAGCGCAGTGTCTTATCTTGAACAACAAGAGCAGCCGTTCCGTATATTTTCAGCCGCAGATGATAAACCTGCAAACTGGTACATGTATCACCGAATTCAGAATGTGAGCGGATACCACGCTGCCAAGTTACGAATTTACCAGGAGTTTTTGGAAGAAACAGGAATTGATGGCAATGTGAGGCTGCCATACACGGGCAGACCCATTCCCTATTTTCTATCCAAATATTACCGGGAAGTGCTTCAAAATAATCAGCCCACCATTGAAATGGTGCCTCCACAGGAAATACCTCAACAGCGGTTAAAAACCGACAACAACTGGCTGAGTATGCTCAACGCGAAATATATCACATCGTTGTATCCGATAAATGATCCCCACTATCAGCTTGTTTCAAGAGGGCAGCCCAATGTTTATGAGAACAGAACCAGCCTGCCCCGGGCTTTCTTTGTGGATGAAATTAGAAACATCCAGGGGAAAGACAATATTTTTGATTTTATGAAATCACCTGAATTCGATCCGGCGCATATCGCAATTCTCGAAAAGGAAGCGCCGTTCGAAATTCAACCGGATTCAGGCAACACAGTTGAATTCACATCATTCAGCATTCACAACATCAAATTGAAGGCAACCGTCGTTTCACCATCATTGATGGTGCTTTCCGAAATTTATTATCCCAAAGGTTGGAAAGCATTCGTGAATGGCAAAGAAACCAAAATTTACAAAACCAATTACATTCTGCGATCTATTTTTCTTGAACCGGGACAACACGAAATTGAATTTGTGTTCGATCCGGCCTCGTTTAAAATCGGGCTGATAATTAGCCTGGTAACGTCAATTATTCTCGTAGGAGCGTTATTCTTTTCTGCGAGAAAAATAGAGGATGAAAAATAATCCGAACGCAATTCGCTATTCGACACATATTTCGCTGAAGCTTAAAGATGAGAAAAACCTGATGAATTGAAATGAAGCCAGTCAATTATAATCCTGTATGGGTCTGAATATATTTCGTCCTTAGGAACGCCTAAAAGGGGTGGCACCTTGCAGTGGGGTGTGTATATGAGATGGAAAAACAACAGCATTCACGTCCACGATTTCAACAACGGAGAATTGACAAGGCTGGATACCGGCATCTCCTATCAAAATCAGAACTGGTATCACGTGACGATAAACTTCAATTGTGTTGTGGGGGAACGCGGGAATCTCCTAAATTTTTGTCAAATGGATGCCCGAAGAAACTTTCGGGCATGACAATTTGATCAAAAAATGTCATTTTGTATAAAGTGTCCGGTAGCGAGAATTTTCTTAGAGGAAAAATGAATTCCCAAATCCAAGAAGCAGAAATTTTTAAAGACATTAAATGTATTGTCTGTCAGAACTCTGATAAGACCAAATTCAGAATTCGATTTCAAAGATCCGATTCTACGATTGTTCAATGCGAAAACTGTGGCTTCCATTTTATTCCACCCTACTTTCGCAGTACGGTAGATTACACTGAATACAAATCGCAGGATGTCGCAGCCCAGGTGAAACAGGCTGATATGTGGATCAAAATTCAGCGAAATCTTCTGCGATATCAACTCATTCATCGATTCAAAAAACAGGGGGCAGTGTACGACGTGGGCGTTGGTTTCGGACATTTCATTCTGACCGGTAAAGAGCTGGGCCACGAGGTATACGGCGTTGAACTTTCCAGGGCAAATGCCGAATTTGTAAAAAATGAATTGAAACTGGAAATTGAACAGGGCAGCTTTTTGGATGTGGGTGAAGATATAAAATACGACATTGTAACTATGTGGGATGTACTGGAACACATAGATGCCGCCGATGAATTTCTCAAAAAAGCGTCGCGAATTATGCCAACAGGTGGATTTTTATTCATCCAGGTTCCCCAGTGGGAAAGTTTTTTCGCCGCTTTGCTGAAAGATAAGTGGTGGGCTATGGGCCTGGACCACGTGAATTACTTTTCGAAAAAAACGATCAAACAATTGCTGGAGGCTCATGGATTTAAGGTTCGAAAGATCAAATCCTCCATCGAACTGAAAAATATTTATAATTATGTGATCATGCCGAAAATTAAAAGAAAAAATAAGAACACAAAACCGATCACTGCTTCGGAACGGCAACAAGCCTTCAACAAGCTTACCAAAAAACCCCGATGGCTACTTTGGCTGCTGGTTAAAGCGCATAATATTGTTTACAAAACGGCTTCAATGCTTCACATTGGCGATGAAATGCTTGTCGTTGCAGAAAAATACAAATAATCAGGAATCCGGCTCATGAAGAAATCTCTATTCCTTTTATCCGATCGATTCACATTAATTTTATTTACCGTCGCGCTATTGCTCATTCTGCTTCTGTTGTATTATTCTCAATCAATTGTTCAGGACATGAGGGTTCAATCTCGAAGCATTCTGGAGTTTTACGCCAATCTTCATTCCAGGGCCACAGCAGAAAATGATGTGGAGAATCTGAACTTTCTTTTTGAACAAATAATCCAAAAAACCAATTTTCCAATTATTCTGACCGATTCAGAAAAAAATCCAATCTATTGGGTGGGAGTTTCCGTAGACCCGGACGACAGATCGCCGGTTGCCGTCGAGAAAGTAAAGAAAATGGTGATGAATCTTGAAAAGGAAGTCGATCCTGTTTCCATCCAGATTCATGATGATGAAACAGATGAGTTACTGCTCCAGCAATATCTTTATTATGGCGATTCCCGGCTCATTACCCGGCTCATCTGGTTTCCTTATGTTGAAATTGGTGTGATCAGTTTATTTATTCTGGTCGCTTTCCTGGGATTTCGGAGCATCAAAAAAAGTGAAGCTCAATATATTTGGGTGGGCATGGCCAAAGAAACGGCACATCAATTAGGGACGCCATTATCTTCGCTAATGGGCTGGCTGGAATTGCTCCGAACCGGTCAATCTTCGAATAATGTGACCAAAATTCTACCGGACATGGAAAACGACCTGGATCGATTAAATAAAGTTGCCACACGTTTTTCCCAAATCGGCTCGCGTTCGGATTTGAAAAAGCATGACATTAATGCAATCATATCCGACACCATTGAATATTTCAAGCGACGTCTCCCCCACATGGGCAAAAAAATCCGTCTCACTGAAAAATTCGCCCCCATTCCCCCGGTCAACCTCAATCGGGACTTATTTGAATGGGTCATTGAAAATCTCATCAAAAATTCGTTAGACGCGATCGAAAAAGATCCGGGACTGATTGAAATTACGACAGGTCTTTCGCAGGATTTCAAGCGGCATGTTTTCATTGATATCAAGGATAACGGCAAAGGTATAAATCCCAATGAAAGGCGGCTCATCTTTCGGCCGGGTTTCAGTACCAAAAAACGCGGCTGGGGCTTGGGTCTCAATCTGGCAAAACGAATTATCGAAGATTATCATCGCGGAAGGCTCATTATAAAGGATACGAAACTGGGCGAGGGGACAACGATGCGGGTTATTCTGTCAAAATAAAAAAAAAGCGCCAGGCCGATTACGCCTGGTTCGCCCTGCGCTGAATTCTCATCCTGAACATTGCTGAAAAACTGGTTTTTACTACACCCTATTTTCTAACCGGAGGTGAAATTTTATCCCTCCCAATTATTTTGTGATTTAAATCAAATCATCCAAACAAAAAGTTTTGTACCTCCCAAGATAGAATAAATTTCAACCTGCCCTACCACAAATTTCCGGATTGTCAAACGATCCTCCCTGTTTTTTCGTGTTTATTTCATACGATAGTGAACAAATATCCATCAGTCTAAGTGGTCAATTTTAACTCGATAAATTTCATTGGTGTTACATTTGCATTGTTCCATATTGAAACACGATTTAGTGTGATACAATTTTTTAACAATTGTTGTCAAATTTCATTATAGTAACTTTTATTTTAATGCAGTTAGCCCAGTTATTTTTTTCATTATTGTCATTCATATTAAGGATAAAACTTATATTTTGTATTCAAATCAAAAAAATTATTAAAAAAGTGTACCGATTTGAATCTTTCAGTTTGATAATAAATTGGTAAATTTCCGTCCATCTGATTTACAAACTGTTCAATAGTAGAAAAAATACAACAAATTTCACATATATATATTTTCTGCGAATCAAATATGTTTAATTCATAACATATTAATATATCAATAGTTTATTAAAAGAATACAATTAATTTCAAAACCAAATTTCAATAATAAAATTTAATTTACAATATGGCATAATGTTTGCTAAAGTATAGATTGTCTTTTGATGATTGATGTTTGATTGTTAAAGATTTTCTAACTATGGGCTTGCACCTCGTATCGAGATCAGGTTCACAGCTCTAATCCAGGATGTTGATGGTTGGGGTGAAGGGTTTTGGGAAATTAAGTACTGCATCACATCTCGATACGAGGTCATTATTTCTGCTACTGTCTAATCATTTGCTACTCCATAAATTATTGAAACATTGAACCGAAGTTAAAGAAGAGGAATGAAAAATGGATAAGGGAAAAGTATTGGTTGTTGATGCTCAGAACGGCAACCCCAACTCCATGGCCAAGATTGTAGAGGATGAGGGTTTTGTATCAATCAGTCTGAACGATCCTAATAGGGTACAGGAAATTGTTTTGGCTGAGCGGCCAAAAGCAATCATTGTCGATCATGATGATTTCGGTGAAGACATCTGGGACGTTTGTAAAAATCTGAAAGATGATTTTGACACACGCAAGGCTGCCCTCATCGTCGTCTCATCCAATGATAATGAGAATGATGTCATCAAAGCTTTCCAAATTGGCGCTGATGATTATGTGATTAAGCCTTTCAGCAACAAAGCGATCGTCGCACGCATGAAAGCTGTCATTGACAGAGTTGAGAGGACCGAAAGCAAAAAAATTAAAGTCAAAGATATTGAAATCGATCTTGATGAACACAAAGTAAAGAAATCTGGAAAGCCAATTGACTTAACATATATTCAATTTAAATTGTTATATCTCTTAGCATCGCGACGAGAAAATGTTTTTTCACGAAAAGAAATTTTAGAGAAAGTGTGGGGACGAAAAGTGTATGTCACCAATAGAACTGTTGACGTGCACATCAAGCGACTGCGCGAAAAATTGGGCGAGTACAAATACCCCTCACAATACATTGAGACTATTCACGGAACAGGTTATAGATTTCTGTAACATCTCATTTTTTCCTCCCTCCGAAGCCCCTGGTGAAAGCTGGGGGCTTTTTTTATTACACCCCAACATCCTCAATTTACTGAATGGTGATATAACTAAATATCCATACTTATAATTATTCAAAGATTGATGCTAACTCAAACAAAGAACCTCATTGACAACGGATCATGTTCAAACCAAGCGAGTGAATGATTCAGGTTATAGTTCAGACTCATATTTTTCTTTAAACATTTTAATACTTCGAAAAATCGCTCTCGCCTGTTTTCTCTGAAAAGAGGTTGAGCGCAATAAGTTTTCCTCGTGTGGATTGGATATAAAGGCAGTTTCAATAAGAATATTGGGCATGGAGGCTTTCCACAGAACATAAAACTCAGCCTGCTTGACGCCCCGGTCTTTCAGTCCGCATGATTTGGATATCTCTTTCTGCACCATTTCCGCCAGGTCCTGGCTTTCCAGATTATAAACATTCTGCGCCATCGTCGACAGGATGAAATTCTCCTGTGTCAAATCAGCGTACTTACTCTCATTTTCATACTTTATGACTGAATTTTCTAACTGAGCGACCTGGCGTGCTTCATCTGATTTACCAGGGCCTAAAAAGAAAGTGCTGACGCCTCGAACGCGACGGCCGTTCTCAACTGAATTGGCGTGAATACTGATAAACAGTTTCGCCTCATTTTTGTTTGCAAATTCCGTTCGCTGATATAGCTCGATGAAGCGATCATCCTCCCGCGTCATCAACACTTCGATTCCAAGTTCCCGCACCAACATTTCTTTCAAAAATTTTGAAATTGCCAGCACCACATCTTTCTCGTATGTTCCATATCTTCGGCCCACTGCGCCGGGATCTTTCCCGCCATGACCAGGATCAATGACAATTTTATCGATCAGCCATTTTCTTTTTTCACTCTCCAAATTTTTCGTAATTTCTGCTGACAAATCCTTCTTTGTTTTCACGGACACCAAAATCTCCCGTGGATTCTGGATAGTAACATGCTTCTCCACGAGCTCATCGCGTAATCGAAACCCAATCTGCACCATATCGTCAGATACCTGGCTGGCAACAATTCGGGAGATCAGTCCCCTGTGAAATCGATCATGCAATGAACTGGAATCAGCTTTGCCTCCGTATACATCGACATACAACCATCCTTGACTTGCCCTGAGACTTATATCAGAATTTTGAAAATCGCGAAGCGTTTTGATTCGAATGAGTGTGCCATTGACTTTTGACTCAATGTCAATATCATCAACATTGTATATTTTATAATGACGCAATGTCAACTGATTTCTGCCAGCGTCATATAAATAGCGGTTGGGGTAGAGTTCATATAAAATGTCGCTGAAATATTTTAACGGCACATATATTTCATTATTTCTAAAAATCGTGTCGAGGGGAAGTTGGAAGACTCTATCGTCCACCTGTATGAACGGATTGAACGCAGTAATCTTGATGGATTTGTCGTCCAATTTTAACAACGATTTTCTGTTCAAATCGTTATTTATGAGGTATGCATTGAAGATACGGGAAAGCTCATCTACTGAAACAAATTGTACGCCTTCGAGGGTAATTGTTGGCACGGTTTCCGTATAGCTGACATCGCCTTTATAAAATATGGAAAATTCCTGAGAGCAGACCTTTGCATAGATCAAAAAGAATGGAAGTAAACAGCAGAATAATTGTGTTGTGAATCGATTACGTCTCGTCATGGATGTTTTAACCAAGCGGTTTAAATTCATCATCATCAGCTAAGGAATGACTTGCATCCTCCAGTAATTTTTTCTCCTCGTCAGTCAGGTTTTCGTAACCCACTTCATTGATTTTGTCAAGAATCAGATCTATCTCCTCGCGCAGCGTCAGTTTTTTCTGACGGTCACGGATCATTTGTCTGAGCTGCCATTCCGTTCGCTTCTGGCTGGCATAATCTCTGATCAATGATACCCTCCATCCCAATTTCAGTGTAATGTAACCGACCAACATTCCGCCCAAATGTGCAAAATGTGCCACACCACCGCCGCCTAACAATCCGAAAATTAGTTGCATGGAAGCAATGATAATGGCCCAGTACTTCGCCTTCAGTGCAATAAAAAACGGGAATAAAATAATGGGTCGATCAGGAAATAGCATGGCAAAAGCAAGGATAATTCCATAGATGGCACCGGAGGCACCGACCACAGGGATTGGTGAAGAGATATTGAAAATGAGATGAAACACACCTGCACCGATACCGCAAATAAAATAGTACTTCACAAATTCCCTGCTCCCCCAGTGGCGCTCCACTTCGCAGCCAAACATCCAAAGAATTAGCATGTTGAATAATATATGGACGAAACCGCCATGCAAAAACAAATACGTGACAAATTGCCACACCGCGAAACGACTAAATATTTCCGAAGGGTGTAGACCGAACCAGGCAATTAATTGATTGCCTACAAGAATTTGGAATAAAAAGACAATTCCATTGGCGAAAATTATATACTGCACCGCAGGCGTCATGTAACCGCCGCCGAACCCGAATCGTAATTGTCCGTGTTGAAAATTTTGCTTCATAATTTTTTGAAACCAATTTTAAGCGAGATAGAATTCAAAATGATTCGCGCCCTCAACATTCTTTTTCTCTCGCAAATAAAACGATGGAGCAGCGGAATGTAATTCAAATATTAATTCCGATACTCCATCTGAATTTCCTGATAGATAGCAGCGAAACAGATTAAAATTTAAATCAACAATCGTGTATCATTTTTTATGATTTTTAGTAACTTTCAAGAAACTTGAATCTTGTCACGATGTTTTTCCCGAATGTTTTAATCGGGAATCTATTAATTTTACAGAATTTGAAATTCAATTCAAAAATTTAGCGCCTGGCGAATTATAAGTTTTTCATATTGAATTAGGTTCGATGCGTCACCGAATCTCTGACACTATTCAGATTGACTTCAAAAAAAATTAGATATATTGTAATAATTCTTTCCCTCATCCCCGGCCCTTCTCCCGGTGGGAGAAGGGAGTTCAATAGAGCTTAAGGAAGATAAAGAGAGTTAACGAATTTGCTATTTCTGAAGACAGAATCACGT
>CAZSBG010000039.1:0-50830 GCA_964605145.1 uncultured Cytophagia bacterium
TTTCTAAAAAGAATCTCTCCATCTTAATTTCTACAACTTTTGGGAATTGCTCCCGGCACATTCTAATTTTTAGAAACTAATATCAAATATTTCAAAGCTCCTTTCCCTGTATTTTACAGATGAGGAGCTTTTTTTATAGGATTGTCTTTCAAGGTCGTATCAGTAATGATTTCGCCAAAAATTAATAATTCGCTTGACTTTTTGGTCGTGTTCAAGTATATTTTTATGATTGAATTGTTTTAATTGGAAAACAAAGTGAATATTTTTCCTCAAAAAAAGAATAAAGAAATTTCAATAGCTGGAATAGATGCATTAAAAGTGTCGATTGATCTTACACGGAGGTGATACATGAAGGCAAAAAAATTTTCAAAGAATAAATCCACATCAGAACTGTTGTACGCTTTTTCGTTAATGGTATTGTGCCTGATAATTTTGGTCGACGCGGGAGTTGCTCAGGATGATATCAAATCCCGAATATTCCAAAAAATCGACTTGCTTTTGAAGCAGGCAAAAGC
The DNA here is from genome assembly GCA_964605145.1 of uncultured Cytophagia bacterium. GTDB lineage: Bacteria > Zhuqueibacterota > Zhuqueibacteria > Thermofontimicrobiales > Thermofontimicrobiaceae > CAZSBG01. Next base: position 516 of record CAZSBG010000039.1, read on the forward strand.
CGAGCAATCTGATTTGTTATCGCCCTCAAATTATGCCAAAGCTTTGGAAAAATACGAGGATGCATCCAAAGATTTCGATAAGGGTAAAAACATACAGAAAAAAGTGGAAGAGATAAATTCACTATTGGAGTCTGCAATTGAAAATTCTAAATTGGCAAAAATAACATTCGAACATCTGCTTATCGCGCGTGAGGATGCGTTGGAAGCTAACGCCATAGAATTCTCTCAGGACTTATATGAAAAGGCAGAGGATAAATTTTTAGATGCAGCAAAAACGCTTGAAAAGGGCTCTGTAAATAAAGCAAAGGAAAAATCCATAAAAGTTGAAAAACTTTTTCGCGAAGCAGAATTGGTTGCCATCAAGGTTAGTATTATTGGAAATGTTAAGAAATTACTCAATCAGGCTGAAGAGCAAAATGTCCATAAGTACGCGCCCATTTCCTTAAAAAGGTCTCAGGCGTTACTGATGGAAGCTGAAAAAATATTGAACAGCAATCGAAGCGCAAAAACAGATGCCAGAGAAAAGGCAGAAGCAGCAAGCTATGAGGTCAAACATGCCATATATTTAGCCAATCAAATTAAATCACTCAAGGGTGATGATGGGAATTGGGAGAAACTCATACTGAAACATGAAAATTATTTGGCTAAAGTTCTCACCAATTTAGGATTCGAACCTGCATTTGATGAGGGCTTTGAGAAACCTGTGAAATCAGCAGCCACGGCAATTCAGGATCTAAAAAAAGAAATTAAGCAAATGTCGGATGAAATATCCTCACAAGACCAGATGATGGCTTCGTTACAGTCTGACCTGAATAATTTAAAAGCTGAACTCGATAAATCAAAAGAAAAACAGGAAGGATTAAAAGCAAAATTACTGCTCGAACAGCAAGAAAGAGATAAATTTAAAAAGATTGAATCCATTCTTGGAAGAGAGCAGGCAAAAGTGTTTCGAGAAGGGGACCAGATTAGAATTCGATTGGCAGGCCTCAATTTTAGAAGCGGCAAAGCAATTATTGAACCTGACTTTTTCAATTTATTGACGCAACTGCAACGCGTTATCCGATTATTCCCCAACCACTACATTACTATTGAAGGCCATACCGACAACATTGGGGATGAACGGCTCAACCAGTCTCTTTCGCTGAAGCGCGCAAAAGCGGTGATGACGTACCTCATGGCAAATATGGATCTTTCGGTTCAGCAAATATCAGCGATTGGTTATGGGGAGAGCAAACCAATTGCATCCAACGAAAATCAAATGGGGCGGGCCCAAAATCGGCGAATTGATGTTGTGCTATCGTCAACCCCGTAATTGCATGTGTGGCGGGGCTGACTTTCATGACGCCCCGCTTTCAATTTAACTTGCTTATGTTATTCCCCAGCAGCTTTTGCAAATTTGTGCAAAAGAATTTATTTGAATCGATCATCAAATATTATTATGTGCGGCGTTGCCGCGTTGGGAGTATGAAATAAGGCAAGCGCTTCAATTTCATAGAAAATATTTTTGGCAACACTATTATAATTCTCATGACCAAAAAAAAATTACTGCTACATAGTTGCTGCGGACCCTGCACCACCGTACCCATCGAGCGGCTCCAGTCCGAATATGAAATCGTCTGTTTTGGGTACAATCCAAATATTCATCCTGCAACAGAACATCAGTCACGAGTACGTGAATTGAAAAATTTATCAAAACAAATGGATTTCAAGTTAGTCCTGCCAAAATATGACCCGGATGCTTGGTTTGATCGTGTAAGAGGTCTCGAAAATGAACCTGAAGGTGGCAAGCGATGCGAGATTTGTTTTCGTATGAGAATGGAAAAGACTGCCCAATTTGCACATGAAAACGGTTTCGATTTATTTACAACCACTTTAACGATAAGCCCTCACAAAAATGCTCTATTGATCAATAAAATCGGTAGTGAAATTGCAGAGCGCATGAATGTTTCATTTCTTGAATCGAATTTCAAGAAAAAAGATGGCTACAAACGCAGCATCGAGATGAGCAAAATTTACAATTTGTATCGACAGAATTACTGCGGCTGTATTTATAGTTGCAGAGATAAATAAAATGATTGGAGTCGGACGATGAAAGAGGCAATGTTTTATCATAGAATTGATGAGAGAATAATCCAATGCGATTTATGCCCTCATTTATGCAAACTCAAAAATAATCAGATTGGTATTTGCGGCGTGAGGCAAAATGTATCAGGCACATTGTATAGCCTGGTTTACGGTCGTTCCATAGCCACGCACGTGGATCCAATTGAAAAAAAACCACTATTTCATGTGGCGCCAGGTTCAAAATCATTCTCCATGGCAACCGCCGGCTGTAATTTCAGATGTCAATTCTGTCAAAATCATGAAATCTCACAACTGCGAGGTAATGTTGATTTACAGCACGTAGGCCAAAAAATTTCCCCGGAAGAAATTGTTGCCACTGCAAAAAAATATGACTGCGCTTCCATCGCCTACACGTACACTGAACCGACTGTATATTTCGAATATGCATTGGACACGGCAAAATTAGCCCATGAAACCGGCATATTGAATGTATTTGTGAGTAATGGGTACATCAATCAGGAACCGCTATATGCCATCAAAGATTATTTGAATGCTTTAAATATAGATATAAAAAGCTTCCGAGAAAGTTTTTACAAAAAAAATATTGGCGCTCGTTTAAATCCTGTTTTGGAATCTGTAAAAACCATGAAAAAATTAAATTTTTGGCTTGAAATTACAACCCTGGTCATACCGGGTGAAAATGATTCTGAACAGGAGTTAAAGGATATTGCGGCTTTTATTAAAACTGAATTAGGACCGGAAACGCCGTGGCATATCAGCCGATTTTACCCGCAGTATAAATTCGCTCATTATCCGCCAACGCCGGTTTCCACCCTAAAAAACGCGTATGAAATTGGTAAAGCCGAAGGTTTGCGCTACGTCTATATCGGTAATGTCTTGGGTGAAAAAACAGAAAATACCTATTGCCATAAATGCGGCGCTCTTCTCATCGAAAGGTCCAGCTACCAAATAAAAGATAAAAATTTGGAGTCAGGCGCTTGTGTAAATTGTCATACAAATATGGATGGATTACTAATATAAAATCGTTTGCTCTGAACTTGCATAAACACTCGCTAAAATAGCTTTGTTCTGCTTCAGTAATTATTCCTCAAAATATCAAATCTACAAAATCGCTATATTTCAGCATTAAATTCCTTATCGGTCAAAAGTTAAATAAATCCGGGCATTCTCTGCTTTTTACCTGTTTCGCTCAATAGAAATCAAATAAATTTCCAACAATACACAATAATTGAACTCTAATAAAATGATTTTCAATTCATGCTATATTTTAGGAATTCCATTTCAGCATTTTTGGATTGTTGAAGTCCAATAAATCATGTTCATCATATTAAAATTGTGTAATAAGAAATATTATTCTTGACTTTTTTAAGTATTAAATGTTATTTTATTATTACTTGGAATTTATTGGGAAAAATGCAATTGCATGGATCTGAAATATTTTATCTGAGTTTTCCCCATCATTTTATTGGAAACGTTGTATATACAAAAATGTGACTTAAAAAAAAATGATGATTCAATTATTAAAATAATTTGTCTTTCATGATTCAGAAAATTGCAAGCGTGCCGATAGTACTATTAAACCTAAAATCTAAGTTGAGTTATGTGATTAGAAAAATGTAATAAATGGTTCGAAACGAATCGGATATCAATATAAATTACCTTCTTCAACCATTTCCTGAATTTGCAAACCATGTGATGACATGCCAAAATTAAAAGAAAAAGCCGTCTCAGTATCAAAAACAATTGAAAAGAAAAATTTCTCTGCCTCTTCACCTGAAAAGGGTTATATTGAAAACACGCAATTATTATCCGGGCTGCTCTATGATATAAATGGGGTGATTAATTTTTCATGGGGAGGTCTGTACTTCTATCATGAAGCTGATAACAAACTAAAGCTGATGCATCAGTTAGGAGAGCGACTCCAGGATGAAATAGAATATGACAATCAGTTTGCGTTATGGGTCACTGAAAACAAAGAAAACTTGCTGATTGAAGATTTTCGAAATGAAAATCGATTTAAAATTCCAAAAGATTTGGATTCGGTTCTGTATGTCCCTGTTATGTATGAAAAAGCGTGCATCGGTGTGATTGGGCTGGAGCAATCTTCTGAATATCCATTCAGCAATCAAGACCTGGCCCGCGTGATGAATTACAGCGAAATCGCTGTCAACGCGATTAAGGATGTTACCAAATTTCGCGAACTGGAGGTGCGGGCAAATCAATTGAATACACTTGTTGAGATCGGGCAGGCATTAACGTCTGTATTGAATCTCGATGAGCTCTTTGAAAAAATATATGAGCAGGTGGGATTGGTGATGGATGTGGATGCCTTTTTTATCTGCTGCTATGAAGAGAATAGCGACTATGTCAACATGGAATTTGTGGTTGATAGCGGAAAACGGTTTGGAAAAATTAAAGAACCGTTGGGGCCTGGTGTTGCCAGTCAGGCCATTCGGCAGAAGAGAGCCATTGTGATTAATAGAACGCCGCAAGAATATGAAAAAACGAAACTGTCGGATGCGAATCCTTTTGGCAATCGAAAGAGACTGTGCCGTTCGCTGATGGCTGCCCCTATTATGGTGCGGGATAAGGTTATCGGTGCTATTTCGGCGCAGAGTTATAGTTTTAACAGTTATTCACAGCAACACCTGGAGCTTTTAACTGCCATTGCAAATCAATCAGCGATTGCTCTGGAAAATGCACGGTTGTATGAACAGGAAAAGACTACTGTTTCTCAGCTTACTGTAATCAATCAAATCGAGCGCACAATAACCTCGACTTTGGATATTGATGAGATGGTGAACAGTGTGTCGAATTCCATAATTGCGAATATGAATTTCGACTACATCTCCGTGTTCGTAATGGATCGTGATGGTAATCATTTGGTGAAAAAAGCGTACGCGAGCAAAGACAAATCTTCTGGATTACCTATTGGGCATCAGGTTCAAATGGGGCAGGGCTTAATTGGTTGGACTGCACTTCACAAAAAAACTCGTCTGGTAAATGATGTCGAAAAAGATGAGGATTTCCTTTCCTACAAAATAGGTCACACTCGTGCGGAGCTTTGTGTGCCGATTAAAAGAGGTGACAAAGTTTATGGTGTGTTTAATATTGAAAATCTTGAGGCATTTTCTTTCAGCGAAAATGATGTCCCAATAATGGAAAATATTGCTTTTCATTTGGCTCAAATGCTGGAAAATGCGCAACTTTATCAAATGATCAAGATCGGCAAGGAGAAGCTCGAAGAAATATTGCACAATCTTGACGAAGGAGTTTCAATAATTGATTCCGATTACAACATCAACTATATGAATGAATGGATGGTGGAGCGTTTCGGGGAAGAGGTCGTGAATCAGCGATGCGATTCTATTTTTACCCGAATCAATCCGAAATTCAAAGTAACTGACTTGCGCAAAGCTTTTCATGAAAAATTACCTGTTATGGAGGTGAAATCACCGCAAAATGAAATTTATTCCATTTCTTTTTCCCCAATTAAAATCTCAAATAATGTAACGGGCATATTGACAGTTATGAGTGACATCACGCATAAAAAACGATATGAGGTTGAGTTGATTCAGTCTGAAAAATACAAGGCCGTGCTTAATTTGGCCGCTGCGGTTGCTCACGAATTGAATCAACCACTTACTGGAATTACGTGCTATTGTTCACTCTTATTGGAAGATATGAAGGAAGGGGATAAAAATTATGAGGAAATTTCGGAAATCGATGTGCAGGCGAACAGACTTAATGAATTGATCACAAAAATTCAAAGTTTGGCCAGGGTTGAGAAAAAGGAATATTTCGGAGACGATGATATGTTGGATATCCATAATTCATGAATTTTTGTTTAAAAAAATATTTTGTATCCTTTTTTAGCCTGGATTATTCATTGTGAAGCATTAAGGAATCCAGATTGCCTGAATGGTGCTTCATTCCGAATTCAGTATATCTAACTTGGTTAAATTTCATATATCTGATTAATTTTATTGATAACAATAAGTTAAATATCTATTGTTTGAAATTTGTGAATAATTCAGGTTAGAATTACGATTGAAAAATAAAAGCTTAAATCAAGAGTCGTTAATGAAAAATATATTCGGTAAAAAGAAATTTAAGAAAAGAGTTTTGGTTGTTGATGACGAGGCTGTAGTGAGGAGAACCTGTGAACTGTCACTCACACGTGTTGGATATGAAGTCAAGACCGTCAGCAATGGGGTGGAAGCTTTAAACATTCTTTCCAAATACGATCCAGAAATCGTGATCATCGATCTGAAAATGCCATTGATGGGGGGCATGGAATTATTGGAGAATATCAGTCGGGAATATCCGCATCTTCAAGTCATCATTATGACCGGTTATGCCACTATCGAAAACGCAGTTCAGGCGATGAAATACAATGCAATTGATTTTATACTGAAACCGTTCAATGCAGAACGAATCAGAATGGTGGTGGACAAATGCGCTGAAAATTTGGATATGAGTCAGGAAATAAAAGACCTGAAGGTGACAAATGAAAAACTCAGAGAATTACAGGAAATGAAAGAGCGCTTCATCGCCATTACGAGTCACGAATTACGAACACCCGTGAGTCACATTAAAGGATATCTCACGATACTCACGGATGAAACTTACAGAGACACCATTTCTCAGGAGGAACGACAAGAATTTATAAATATTATCAATTCAGCAGTGGAGGATTTGGAGCATATCGTTTTAAATATGTTTCACATTTACCAGCTTGAGAACAATTCGATTAAGTTATTATTGGAAGAGGTCTCATTAAATCATACTATCGAGCAGATTATCAAAGAAAGTCAACTGGTTACAAAAGAAAGAAAGCTCAATGTAACATTTAATCAATCTGATGAGTGTCCTGAAATTATTGGGGATCGGTTGAAGTTAAAGCAAATGATCAATGAATTATTTCAAAATGCCATTAAATTTACACCGGATGGAGGGAAAATAGAATTTTCGACCAGCACGGATGAGAAATATTGTTACGTTTCCGTGGTTGATAATGGTATTGGATTAAGTGAATCGCAAAAGAGCAAAATATTCGAGAAATTCTATGAAGTTCAAAATCCGGATCATCATAGCACAAGTAAAACAAATTTTATGGGAGGAGGATTAGGAATTGGGCTGAATATTGCCAAAGCGATTTCGGAAGCTCACAAAGGAAGAATGAAGGTTGCCAGTGAACTTGGAAAAGGTGCAGAATTTACAGTAATTTTGCCAATTGAAAACCATATAATTGAAGAAGGCGATATTGATGAGCATGTTGAATAACAGAAAAAAAGTGTTAGTTGTTGATGACGATGAAAATATCTGTAAATTATGTGGAAACAGTTTGCGAAATGAAGGTTACCACGTTTTCACTACGTGCCAGCCTGAAAATGTTTTGGGCATCGTCCAGAAGGAAAATATAAATTTAGTTCTGACCGATATTAAAATGCCCAATTTGGATGGCCTGGAAATATTGCGCCGGTTAATGGAATCCCATCCAGATGTCGCCGTTGTCGTTATGACAGCGTATGCGACAATGGAAGTTGCCATTAAAGCGGTGAATGACGGGGCTTACAGCTTTGTTCATAAACCATTTCACGTAAATGAAATGGCCCTGGCTGTAAAAAATGCGCTGGAACGCCAGCGATTGATTCAGGAAAATATTCGACTGAAAACACTTGTCAGTCTTTTCAAGGTGAGTGAGCAGATTTCAAGTACGTTGGAGATAAAAGATTTGCTCGGAACCGTTGCTTCTGCGGTCATGAAGGAGACTGATTCCAAAAAGGCGGTCATCTATTATCCTGATACGGAGACCAATGAGCTCTATGCACGGTATGCCATCGGTGTCGGAGAAGATGAAATAGATGCCATCCGCGTTCCATTTAGTGAAGGAATTGTAGGCTCCGCTTTTCAAAATCGGAATCCTGTGCTCGTTCGGGATTTTTTCTCGGATGATTCGACATATCCCCATCCTGTTGAAAAGGAGTTGGGGAATTCTGCCATGGCCATTCCCATGCTTAGCAAAGAAAAAATTATGGGAGTGCTTTCTCTGTTTAAAAATGGGCAAAGTATCGGGTTTACCGAGGCAGATAAGGATATTGCGGCTATTCTCACTTCTCAGGCTTCCATTGCGCTGGATAATGCTGAATTGATTTTGGATCTGGAAATACTGTTTTTAGAATCCATGAAATCCCTGGCAAAAACGCTGGATGAGCGCGACCCGTTTACTCATGGCCATTCGCACCGCGTGGCAAAAATATCCAGGGCTATTGGAAATATCATGCAATTGTCCGAGCATGAGCAGGAAACACTGCGCCATGCCGGGGTGTTGCACGATATGGGCAAAATTGGCATCCGGGATGAAATTTTGCTGAAACCAGGCCCGTTATCGGTGGAAGAGTATGAAATTATTAAAACTCACCCTGAAAAAGGTTATAATATTTTGAAGCATATCACTCGCCTGTGCGATGTTGCTGAGGCTGTCTATTGTCATCATGAGTGGTACAATGGCGACGGTTATCCCCGGAATTTACGGAATAGCGAAGTCCCGCTTGCCGGTTCCATTCTCGCTGTAGCCGACGCTTATGATACCATTACAACGGATCGACCTTATCGATTAAAACAATCGTATGAAAACGCTATTGAAATCTTAACCCGAGCCAGCGGCACACAGTTTCATCCTGAAGTTGTGCGCGCTCTCAAGCAAATAGCTGTTGACAAATTGAATCTGTATTAATAAAAAAAAGTTGTGACTTAAGGACGGGTTTTTATTTGGCTGCGGCGAAAAGTGTTTCCGCAATTCCTTAGATCACAACTTTTTGTTTTCTGCCTTACAATGCTGTTTGGGGCATATTATAAGAATAGATATCTATAATCTTTTATCTTGGCGTTTTCTTTCAGATTTTGGTACCAGTTATTGTAGGCTCTCCGCTGTTTTTCTTCCAACAAAGATGTTTTCAAATTATCCTTTTGTAACTCGAATGTGGATTCATCAAACGGTTGTTTTTCTGTCAACTGAATAATATAGGCGCCTCGATTCCCTTCCACGACCTGAGAAATTTCATTGGGCTCCAGTGAAAAGGCTGCGCCTTTGAAATTAACATCATTTCCGACATTCCTGACATATCCACCGGTAAGCGCGAAGAATTCTGATTCCTGAATTTCCAGGGAATCCTGGGCTGCCAATTGATCAAATTGTTCTTCCGTTGATTTTTTATCTCTGAATTTCCGCGCGGCTTCAGCAGCAAGCTCTTTCTTCTTCTCCCGAACAAGAATATTGCGAATTGTCGTTTCTACATCTTCAAGCGGCTTGGTTCGCTCTTTTTGAATATCCAATACCTGGCACACGACATATCCCTGATTTTCAATGAAATAGGGTCGAGTAATTTTACCGACTTTGGAATGAAAAACTGTTTCTACAATTCTGCGCTGTAAACCGAGTTGGGGAATGAATCCACTCTGGGTGAAATAACTGGTGGTGTCGGCCTTTAATTTTTCATTCATTGCAGCAGTGTTAAAGCCTTCTTCAGATGCGACTTCAACGAAATAATCAGCATCATCCCGACGGGCTTCCTGAGTACCTCTGGATGGCTTAATTTCGAGCAGGATATGGCTGGCTTTAACTTTCTCTTTTCCGTCTTCTTTTTTCTTATCAGTAACTTTAATAATATGCATGCCATTCTTTGTGATTATCGGGCCGACAACATCCCCGACTTTGGCAGAGAAAGCCGCATTTTCCAGGGCTTCATCTTTCATTCCTTTTTCGAGGTAGCCGAGATCGCCGCCCTTACCGGCTGTTACGGCATCGTCCGAATAGGTTTCTGCCAGAGTTGCAAAGTCCACACCCAATCGAATACTATCCAGAACTGTTTCGGCCGTGTATTTTACCTCATCCGTATCCGAAGAAGTCGGTACAAGATCGAATTTCACAAATTGGATTTGGCGTTTTTCTTCTTCAATGTATTTATCTTCATTCTCTTTATAATATTTTTCTATGTCCTGTTTCCGAATTTCCAGTTCATCGATTTCAAATTTGTTCTGGTCAAAAAATACATATTTGACCTTTATTTTTTGGTTTCGGTTGATGAAGTCCTGTTTCACTTCTTCGTCGGTAACAAAAACCGAAGAAACTACTTCCTGCTGGAGTTTGTTGAATGGAATAGTGCTGGCGAGATAATTTTGCACAAATGTCCAGTAATTTGCATTCCGCTGATCCGACAGGGCTGCCTGATATTTTTTCATATCAAAATTGCCCTCTTCATCGGTGAAATTTGGATTCTGCGTGAGAAACTGGGGTGGATTCTCAAAGATGTGAAATGCAATCTCTTTTTTTGTCGCGACAATTCCCATTTCTTCGGTCTTTTGTCTGATCAGGACTTCGCGAATTAAAGATTCCCAGATTTGCTCTTCAAGATTTTGAAGCTCTACACCTTCGGGATAGCGCTGGTATTGCTGTTGATATGTATCAATTTGTTGCTGATAATAGTCGCGATATTGTTCATAAGGTATGTCTTCACCATTGATAGAGACGATCGTATCCGGTTTCCTTCCAAATAAATGCGTGATGTCTGCTCCTCCAACAAGTCCGCCTATGGTCATACTTAAAATAAACATGACCAATAAGCCAAACAAAATAATATGCGTGTTTTCACGCATTTTGTTCATGATTGCCATGATAGCTCCTTAATAAAAATTTGAAGTAGTAAAAAATAAACCATATATTTTTTTTATATTTAACAATGAATAACTATATTAGCATGTTTATACTAAAAGACTTTTAATATAGTGATTCGATTAAAAAAATGCAAGATATTTTTATCCCGTATTGATTTGATGATTTATATGATTCGATCGATGTTCACAACAACAATTAAGTTTTTCAAGAAAGGTGTTTGTCTATTCTGTATTCTCTTTCAAAAGAGTATTCCAAGTTTATATGATTAACAGCTCAAATATGTTTCCTTGTCGAAATTATCTCTTTGTGTAGAAAAAATAGTGGAATTCGCTGCTTGATTTTTAATAATTAAACACTTATATTGAAGCAAAATTAGAGTCTACAGAATCGTTGATAGTACGTTTTTTTGATAACCAGCACAATAATTCACAGTTAGAGTGACGGATAAAAGCGAGAAAAGGTATAATTGTGAAAATAATCAGATTAAGGAGAACGGTGTATGAGTAAACAACCCGAGCAAATTAAATTAAGTCAGGTCGCTGATGTTATTTCTGCGCGGTTCAAAAACAGGGATGCGATATCATGTTATGTTGGTTCCAATTCTGCAGCGCCCACTGCTGCGCTGGAATCCCTCACTGATGCAATTGAAAGCGGTTCAGTTAAACTGCCATTTATGAAAATGGTGCATATTTTGTTGCAAGGGCCTGTGCCTTACATTAAACCTGGCTTACAGGACAGAATTATCACCTATTCGGTATTTTCCGGTGATCAGGTTCGGAAAGCAGCAAATGAAGGACGCGCATTTTACCTGCCGTGTACCCTTGATAACCTCGATAGCCTGATCGGCAAGAATCGTCAATACGAACCGGACCTGACAATTATGAAAGTGCGACAGCATGAAAGAACAGGTGAATTCAGTCTGGGTTTGTCGGTTGAGGCCGTTCATACAGCGATCGATTATTCCGAATTGGTAATCGCAGAATTGGATTTGACTATGCCGTTTACCCAGGGACAAAGCATTGTAGATGCCAGTTCAATTGATTATCTGATTGTAGATGATCAGGTGAAACCGGTCTATGAATTGCCGGCGCCGGATTTTGATAATCTGAAACCTGTGGAAAAACGGATTGGCGAGCTTATTGCATGTAATTTCGTCCGCGATGATTGCACATTGCAGGTCGGAATTGGCAAAATACCGGACGCCGTGATTGCCGTGATACGAGACGCGGGATATAAAGACCTGGGAATTCAAACAGAGCTCTACGGCGATGGCCTGATGATTCTTCAAAAAATGGAAATCGTCACCAACAGGAAGAAAAAAGCAAATACAGGTTACAGCACGACCAGTTTAATAATGGGCTCAAAGGAACTCTACGACTTCGTTCACATGCGTACAGGCGTTCAAATGCGTCCTTGCGGCTATACCAACTCGGCTGAAACCATACGCAGGAATGCACCATTTATTTCGGTGAATACAGCCATTGGCGTTGATCTGTATGGGAATGTATGGGCAGATTTCATTGATGCCCGCCATTATTACAGCGGGGTCGGCGGACAACCGGATTTTATTCGCGCGCTGAACGATCCTACCTATGGTGTGCCGATCATTGCCATGCGCAGCGTTACCAATAAAGGAGAATCGAAAATTGTTCCCACGCATCCGCCCGGAGTGAGCCTCACTGCCTCGGCGTACGATCACGTTGTTATTGTAAATGAATACGGTATTGCCGATTTACGCGGATTAACTGCCGGCGAAAAAGCGCTTGCAGTCGCCAGCATTGCCCATCCAAAGTATCGGGATCAATTGATATCATCGGTAATCGATGATCCTTATTTTACCAAACCATTTGGCTATAAAATTGGTCAGACACCCATGGGAGTAACGCTCTATCAGGGCGATATCAAAATAGATTAACACACGTCTACACAAAACGGCTGTGACCCGAATGTGCTTTAATCAAAGCAGGTTCGGGTTTTTTTATTCTCAAACGAACTGCAATGGCTGGGAAGTATCTCAGGAAAAATAATGAATTATTTTATTTAAATACCGATAATATAGTGGTATAAAATGCATCTCAAACAAAATATTTATCACATAAAATTAATACTCATTTGTCTCAATAAAAAATTGGTTGAACCGGTGGCCGCTGGCACTGGTGAAAAGTCCAGTTTAAGCTGAATTTCTCAAATACCAATTCAAAAACTTTGTTTGAAATTAGTGAGATAACAGAAACAAATCATGACGTGCGCAGAGTCTGGATCGTGGCTGCCGGCCTAAACATTTTTTATCTGATCTGGAAAAGTTGTTTTACAAAAACGAACGTATAATTTTCTGATTTATGAATGAAATGTTCGAAAAGATGAAAGAAAAATATAGCTTTACTATATTATTTTTTCTGATACTATTTCCTGTTAAGCTGAATGCTCAGCATGTTGATGTAAATTTTGAACGTTTATCCATTGAGGATGGACTTTCACAAAGTTCAATTTACAGCATTTGCCAGGATAGAACCGGTTTTATGTGGTTCGGTACAGAAGATGGGTTGAATAAATACGACGGCTACGCGTTCAAAGTATATAAGAACGAGCGAGAAAATTTAAACAGTCTTAGCTATAACTATGTCAGAGCTGTATTCGAAGATGAGGGGGGCAGAATTTGGGTTGGAACCTATGGCGGCGGCCTGAACCGATTCAATTGTGAGAGTGAGAGATTTGAACGGTTCTTCCATGAACCTGATGATTTATCCAGCTTAAGTGACAATTTTATCAATGTCATTTATGAAGACACACAGGGTGCGATTTGGATTGGCACAGAAAATGGGTTGAACAAAATACAATGGAACTGTGCCGGCGACTCGTCCGTATTTTTCGAACGGTTTTATCACCATCCTGACGATACATTCAGTTTAGCCAGCAATAAAATTACATCTATTATCGAAGATGATCAGGGCAGCCTTTGGGTTGGCACTGAACAGGGTTTGAATAAACTTCAGGATTACAACAATGAAACGGGCGCGCCAATTTTTGTTCGATTTGTTCATGAGAAAAATGATTTATTCAGTCTAAGTAACAATGAAGTGCTTTCCTTATGCAAGGATGCTGCAGGCGCGCTATGGATAGGTACCAAGTATGGATTGAACAAATTATTTCCGGACAAACCCGAAAAGTTTTATCGATTTTATGCGGATAATGATCATTCGGCCGGCCTGTGCAGCAATGAAATTCTTTCTCTATTCAGTGAATCTTCCGATGTAATATGGATCGGCACGAAAAATGGACTGAATAAATTGGAAATTCCGAATAGCAAAAACCAACAGCCTGTATTTAGTCAGTATAAGTCCGATCCCAATAATCCGAAAACTATCAGCAGCAATGAAATTCATTCCATCGGCAAAATTCCTTCCGGCATCCTCTGGGTGGGCACGCATTTCGGTTTGAATAAACTCGATTTGGAACGTAAAAATTTTGTTCATTATACCTACCATGCAAACGACCCGAATTCCTTATGCAGTAAGTTCATTCGTTCCATCTGCGAAGCCAGGGATGGTTCAATCTGGATTGGGACATATCGCGGGATTAACATTTATAATGTAAATGATCAAAGCATGGATCACCTTTGTCACGATTCGGAGAATACGAATAGCCTGAGCAACAATCTTGTCTATTGCATTTATCAGGATAGATTTGATGAATTCTGGATTGGAACTGCAGCCGGACTGGATAAATTCGATCAAAAGTCGAAACAGTTTATCCATTATCATCATGACGAGAACGATCCTCATAGCTTAAGCAGTGAGATTGTTCGGGTTATTTTCGAAGATCATCGCGGTACATTGTGGGTGGGGACCGATAACGGATTGAACAAATTTGATCGGGAAAAAGAAATTTTTCATCACTTCAAGGCTGATCCTGCTGTATCAAATTCAATCAGCAATAATTTTATTTACACCATTTATGAGGATAGCGATGGCTTTTTATGGGTAGGAACATTGAATGGGTTGAACATGATGGATCCCCATAATGAAACATTTACAACATTCTTTGCAATCCCAAATGATCCCAAAAGCCTGAGCAATAGCGAAGTGCTTTCCATTTATGAAGACTCGACCCAAACATTGTGGTTTGGTACGCCAGGGGGCCTGAATAAATATGATCGGCTAAATGACAGCTTTTCCTGCTATTCAGAAAAACATGGTTTACCCAATGATTTGATTTATGCCATTCTTGAAGATAACCACGGAAACTTATGGGTGAGCACCAACAAAGGTATCTCAAAGTTCAATCCGGTTAAAGAAACATTCAATAACTTCGATGTCAGTGATGGATTGCAAAGCAATGAATTTACACTGGGCGCCGCGTGCGTAACCAGAAAAGGTCAGATGTTTTTTGGAGGCATCAATGGTGTGAATGCATTCTTCCCAAATAGTATCCGTAGTAATTCTCATATTCCTCCCATTGTGTTCACTGATTTCAAACTTTTCAATGAACCTGTTCCCATCGGCAGTAAATCACCACTTAAAAAACATGTTTCTGAAACAGATGAAATTGAATTATCCTACAAAGACAATGTGTTTTCATTCGAATTCGTTGCACTTCATTACAGCATTCCTGAAAGAAATCAATACGCGTACATGATGGAGGGCATAGACGACGATTGGATTTATTTGGGTACACGAAGGTATGTCCCATACAACAGATTGCCTCCCGGCGATTATGTATTTCACATCAAAGGTTCCAATTGTGATGGGGTGTGGAATCGGGTCGGAGATTCAATGAAAATTCGCATTCTTCCACCATACTGGCAAACTTCGTGGTTTCGCGGGGGGCTGGCATTTCTCATTCTTTTTGCTTTTGCGCTTGTATTTCAAAATAAAACAAAATCAATTCGAAATAGAAACAAATTACTCGAACAGAGTGTGGAACAGCGAACGGCAGAATTGAAAAAAATCAATGACGAGCTAACTCAGGAAGTGATTGTCAGAAAACAACTTGAAGAAGACGCAAAACGTCGGGCAGCCCAGGCATCGCTGCTCTATGAAATCGGTAAGCGAGTGAGCGGCGAGCTTAAGTTGAAAACGCTCTTCCAGGAAATTGTTTCCGCTGTCAGGGATGCGTTCAATTATTACGGCGTTATGCTTTTATTGTATGATGAGAAAAAAAACTTGTTGGTGAAGCAGGCAATTGCCGGAGGGTATATCGATGTGTTTCCAGAGGATCTTTCCATTGAAATTGGGGAAGGAATAATCGGTAAAGCTGCAGAAAATGGAACCATAATGCTCAGTAATGATGTCACCGGTTCGCCATATTACATTCGAACAAATCAGGAAATAACAAAGTCTGAATTGGCGGTGCCGATAAAACGCAGGCAAATGGTGACAGGCGTGCTGGATGTGCAGAGCGATCGTATCAATGCATTCGATAAAACAGATGTGGCGGCAATGGAAACATTGAGCACCCAAATTGCGACGGCCATAGAAAATGCAATGCTGTATGACCAGGCAAAACAGGAAATTAATGAGCGCAAAAAAGCTGAAAAAGAAATGCGCAAAGCAAAGTTAACTGCTGAATCTGCGAACCGG
Organism: uncultured Cytophagia bacterium; assembly: GCA_964605145.1. Taxonomy (GTDB): domain Bacteria; phylum Zhuqueibacterota; class Zhuqueibacteria; order Thermofontimicrobiales; family Thermofontimicrobiaceae; genus CAZSBG01. The sequence goes on from CAZSBG010000039.1 coordinate 16,857, forward strand.
CTAAAAAGTGAGTTCCTTGCAAATATGAGTCACGAAATTCGCACGCCAATGAACGGCATCATCGGAATGGCAGAGCTTTCCCTGGGCACTAAACTTACGCAGCAGCAGCGCGAATATATTGAAATTGTGAAATACTCTGCCGATTCCTTACTGGGACTTTTGAATGATATTCTCGATTATTCAAAAATAGAAGCAGGACGGCTGGAACTTGAAGAAATTGAGTTCAATCTGAACAATATGCTGGATGAGACACTGGCGACACTGGCAATTCAGCCCCACAAAAAAGGTCTGGAGTTCATTGCTGATTTACGGCCTGATTTACCTTCAGTTTTAATCGGGGATCCGTGGCGGCTGAGACAGGTCATCGTTAATCTTGTAGGAAACGCGGTTAAATTTACTGAGCAGGGAGAAATTATTGTTCGGGTTGGTCTTTTTCCACAGATAAATTTGAACGATGAAAATTGTAGTTCAGATATTAATGCGCATCCAAATACAGAGGGCACATGCACCCTGCAATTTTCTGTGAAAGATACCGGCATAGGTATCCCTGAAAATAAACTGGAGAAAATTTTTGACAGTTTTTCTCAGGCCGATGGCACGACCACGAGGAAATATGGCGGAACCGGTTTGGGGTTGACCATATCCAAGAAAATTGTCGGATTGATGAATGGCGAAATCTGGGTGGAAAGTGAAATCGCCAAAGGCAGTGCTTTTCATTTTACAGCGCAGTTTAAAAGAGCCAGTGTGGCAGAAGCTCAACGGAATGGAGTCACTACTGTTAATCTTTCGGATAAACATGTGTTAATTGTAGACGATAGCGTCACTTACTGTAATATACTCCAGGAACTCATGGAAAATTGGGGGATTGAAACGAATATTGTTAACACCGGTTCAGAAGCGCTGTTTGAGCTCAATCTTGCAGATGCAGCGATGAAACCGATACATCTGATTTTACTGGATTCTAAAATGCCGGAAATGCAGGGACTTGAATTGGCTGAAAAAGTCAGGTCTCATTCCAAATTTCAAGACATCGAAATTGTCATTATGACATCGGTGAATGAAAAAGCAGATATTGAGAGATGCAAACAATTGGGGATTGCGGGATATCTGAGAAAGCCGATATCACAGAGTGAATTGTTAAAAATTCTTCAAAACTCCATTGGTGAAATGAAAACAAAAAAGCTCACTGAAAATGAAGCCATATTGGAATTTAATACTCAACAACGTTTGCACATTCTGCTTGCTGAAGATAATCTGATCAATCAAAAGGTCGCGACAAATATTCTTGAGAAATGGGGGCACTCCATAACAATTGCAAATAACGGAAGAGAAGCCCTGGTGGAGCTTGAGAAACATAAATATGACCTCATATTCATGGATGTTCAAATGCCTGAAATGGACGGATTCGAAACCACCCGAAAAATTCGAAATTCAACTTCTAAGCATATTAATCCCAATATTCCCATCGTTGCCATGACAGCCAATGCCATGAAAGGTGATCGAGAACGATGCCTTGAAACCGGTATGGATGATTATGTTGCCAAGCCATTGAATGTGGAAGAGCTGTTTGAAATTGTACAGAAATATGTGTTAAATTGAAATTTGTATTAATCCCGCCTTTGTCAGCAAAATCCCTGAATTGAAATACAATCTCACATCATCGCAGATTTTTAGATCAATTTTTCTTCGTTTTAATTCTCAGATCAGAATCCAACAGAATGGTGGATCGTCCCAGGGTATAATAGATTTTTATTGATTTCATCCTAAATTCTTCTTAAATTGTACGTAAAATAAGCGGTCAGCTTACAGCACTCAGCAAAAGAAATAACAGTGCGTTGAGTACAGGTATTGATATCACCTATTGATGGAAAAGTTTGTCAAGCTTAGCTGATTGATTTTTTTAGAGCTGACGGCTAAAACCTGACAGCGAATTGCTCAATTAAGCTGATAATCAAATTTATTCAAGACAAATATCGCTTGGTTTTTTTACAATCGGCCACATCATGGAAAAGGAAAATAAAACCAGCCAGGATCAAAAAGAGATTATAAAAGTTACCCTTTGGGGAGTAGTTGTCAACATAACGCTATCCTTTTTGAAAATCACCTGGGGTACATTCATACATTCTTATGCTTTAATTGCAGACGGCTTACATTCGATTTCGGATTTGTTGACCGATGTTGTCGTCATTATAAGCAGTCGTGCGGCAAAACGTCCACCAGATCCTAACCATCCCTATGGACACGGGAAATTTGAAACATTTGGCGGACAGCTAATTGGACTTGTTCTCATCATTGTTGGGGGAAAAATTGCCTGGTCAGCCCTGGTATCGCTCTACAATCATGAGCAAAATTTTCCGGGTTCGACAGTAATGATCATCGCATTGTTGTCGGTAATATTGAAAGAGATAATTTTCCATCTTACACGGAAAGTCGCAGTGAAAACAAAGAGTCCTTCACTCTACGCAAATGCGTGGCATCATCGAACTGACGCCCTTTCATCGATTGCGGTAATGATCGGAAGCGGATTGAGCTTGTTCGGGTTCGGATATGGAGATCATTTAGCCGGTGTGGTGGTCGGATTGATGGTAATCGCTGTGGGGTGGAAGATAATTTTAGCCGGCTTGAAAGAATTGTCGGAACATGCACTTGATGAAAAAACAGTGAAGATAATTAAATCCATACTGGATGATTATAATGAAGTCTTCGAATGGCATAAACTGCGGTCCCGAAAAATTGGCCCGGAATTTTTTGTTGACGTCCACATATTAGTGACACCTTCGCTGACAGTTGAAGAAAGTCATCGCATGACAGTTAATATCGAGCGGGAAATCCAGAATAAAATTGCACGTCCTGTGAATACGCTGATCCATGTTGAGCCGTTCGTTGAGTCCGAGAGACTGAATACGGATTGAAGGTGTGAGGTCGCAGCAATACCTAACTTTTGAGCAAACTCGTGACAATATGGCACCAGATAGTGGGTTATGGATTATAAATTCTGCAATGTGTTGTATTTTTTGAAAAAATGATTTGACTTTTATAAAATAAGTTATTATATATATGACACTAAAGAAGTGATCAAACAGGACGTGTGGAACATTTCGATCTTTATTTTCGTAGAAGAAGTCACTCTTGGGATAAACTGTTACGGAATATCAATTTTTAATCATAATCACGTTTGAAAAATAAGGAGTCAAGTATGAAATTTGATCATGGGCCAACAAATGAAATAATGAAGTGGTTTGAAGAAATTACAAAAATTCCGCGTTGTTCAAAAAATGAAGATCAAATTGCAGCCTGGTTGCTGGATTGGGCAAAGGAAAATGGTTTTGAATCGAAGATGGACAAGGTGAAAAATATTGTGATCAAGGTGCCTGCCTCACCAGGTTTTGAGAGTTCACCCGCCGTGGTTATCCAGGGTCACATGGATATGGTCTGCGAAAAAACACCGGATTCAGATCATGATTTCACAAAAGATCCGATTAAACTGGTGTATGAAGATGAATGGTTGACCGCTGACAAAACCACGCTTGGCGCTGATAATGGAATTGCAATTGCAATGGCAATGGCAATGGCGATGGACAACGATGTGCAGCATCCTCCGCTGGAATTGCTTTTCACTGTGGATGAAGAAACAGGACTGACGGGCGCGAATGAATTGGAGCCGGGTTTTATCGATGGAAAAATATTGATCAATGTCGATTCTGAAGATGAAGGCGTATTCACGGTGGGCTGTGCCGGCGGCGCCAATACCTATTCAACCCTGCCGCTGAAATTCGAAAGCGTGCCGGTTGGCTACAAATCCCACAAACTGATTGGCGGCGGCATGAAAGGCGGTCACTCAGGGATTGATATTGCCATTGGCAAAGCAAATGCAATTCAGGTTTTGGGACGCGCTCTGCACATGATTTTGAATGAAAATGTCGATGTTCGAATTGCCGATATCAAAGGTGGCAGCGCACACAACGCCATTCCTCGCGACGCCGAAGTGGTTGTGTTCATTGCTGATACTGAAGTGGAAAAAGTGAAAAAAATTGTGGATCAGGCCACTGCGACATTGCTGGAAGAATACAAAACAACTGATCCTGATTTGAAAATCTCGCTCGCTGCGGACGGAGATGGAAAGTTTAATGAATTGCTATCAGTCAAAGAAACGAGGCACGTTGTTGATTATATTCTTGCCATGCCGCATGGTGTTGCTGCCATGTCCCCAAATATTGAGGGCTTGGTGGAAACATCCAACAATTTCGCGAACATTTCAGTGGATGATGGCAATTTAAAGGTGCTGACCAGCCAACGAAGTTCAGTTGTTTCTCGTCTGCAGGCGCACACCAGCAAAATTGAAGCCCTGGCTCGCCTGGCCGGCGGTGAAGCCAAGACCGGCGATGGCTATCCCCCGTGGCAGCCCAATATGGATTCTCCATTGTTGGCCAAAAGCGTGAAGCTGTATAAGGAAATGTTCAATAAAGAACCGGTTGTGGAAGTAATACATGCCGGTTTAGAATGCGGCATCATCGGTGATAAAAATCCGGGAATGGATATGATTTCAATCGGCCCTGATTTGCGCTATCCGCATTCACCTGATGAAAAAATTCACATTGGCACCATTGGAAAAGTATGGGATTTTATGGTGGCTTTGATCGCATCGCTGAAATAAATATCTGATTAAAAAACGCTATCGATAAAAGGGAATGGAAAATCATCTGTTCCCTTTTTTTATGTGGTTCGAAAATTTATTGTTTCAGGTAGTTATTGCTTCACTCACACCGTAACAAAACTGACGAAAAATGCGTAACCAAGGAACTATTATTCTGCCAAAGGGTAAAAATATACGTTTTGAATTTTTGAAAAAAATATACTATATTTAACAAAATCAATGGGAGGCTTCATGAAAAAAAATCTATTCCTATTACTGTTCGTGTTTTTCACAGCGGTTAGCGCTATGGGACAGGAGGAAGCACGTTTATTGCGTTTTCCTGCCATCTATGAAGATCAAATTGTATTCACGTATGCCGGCGATTTGTATACAGTGACTGCTGAGGGTGGCATCGCACGAAAGTTGACCAATCATGATGGTATGGAACTGTTTCCTCGCTTTTCTACAGATGGAAAATGGCTGGCGTTTACCGGCCAGTATGATGGCAATACCGAGGTTTATCTCATGCCGGCTGAAGGCGGCATCCCAAAACGATTGACGTTCACGGCAACTCTGGGACGCGATGATGTGTCGGACAGGATGGGACCCAACAATATCGTCATGGGATGGAAAAATGGTAATAATGAAATCGTATTCCGTTCCAGAATGAAATCCTACAACCCGTTCAACGGCGAACTGTTCGTGGTGTCCACAGAGGGAACAATGCCCGAACAATTGCCTCTGCCACGCGGCGGTTTCTGCTCGTTCTCGCCGGATAACAGCAAGTTGGCCTATAACCGCGTGTTTCGTGAATTCCGAACCTGGAAACGATACCGCGGCGGTATGGCCGATGATGTCTGGGTATACGATTTTGCCACAAAAAAAATCGAAAATATTACGGATAATCCGGCCCAGGATATCATCCCCATGTGGAAGGGCGACAAAATTTATTACCTGTCCGATCGCGGTCCTTTGAAGCGAATGAATCTGTACGTGTATGATTTGAATACAAAATCCACGAAACGTCTCACTGATTTTACTGAATTCGACATTAAATTTCCATCACTGGGCAAGAATGCCATCGTGTTCGAAAATGGTGGTTACATCTACAATTTCGACCTGGCTTCTGAGCAGGAAAAGAAAGTCTCCGTGATTATAGCGGAAGACAAAGTCACCGGCCGCGCTGAAATTAAAAACGTGGGCAAAAATATCACCAATTTCGAAATTTCCCCGGATGGCAGGCGCGCGTTGTTCGGCGCTCGCGGTGAAGTGTTTACAGTGCCGGCAGAAAATGGCCCGACGCGCAATTTAACCAATTCCTCCGGCATTCACGACCGAAATTCAAAATGGTCGCCGGATGGCAAATGGATTGCCTTTATTTCGGACAGAACCGGCGAGGATGAAATTTATATCGTCGCACAAGACGGTTCCGGCGAGCCGGTTCAAATAACTAAAAATGGCGAAACATATAAATACCAGATCTACTGGTCTCCGGACAGCAAAAAAATCCTCTGGGGTGACCGGCTTCAGCGACTACGCTTTGTGGATATTCATACCAAAAAAGTGAAAGATATTTTTCACTCCAAAGTGTGGGAAATAAGGGACTACACATGGTCACCGGACAGTAAGTGGATTGCATTTACGCGTCCGGAAGCGGATGTGATGAACAAAGTCTGTCTCTATTCGCTCGACCAGGATAAAATCATCGAAGTGACCGAAGGCTGGTATTCGTCCTCAAGCCCGGCTTTCAGCTCTGACGGGAAGTATTTGTTCTTTGTTTCGAACCGCGATTTCAATCCGATCTATAGCTGGACCGAGTGGAATCATGCCTATCAGGACATGTCCCGAATTTACCTGGTGACGCTGGCCAAAAACGTCGAATCTCCGTTCAAACCGGAAAGCGATGAGGTGGAAGTTAAAAAAGAGGACAAATCTTCAGGCGACAACAGCAAAACAAAGAAAAAATCCGGCGAAGAAAAGAAAAATCAGGAGATGGTTGTCACGATGGATGCTGATGGTTTAAGCCAGCGCATCATTGGGCTGCCGATTCAGGCTTCTGCATATAACAGCCTGACATCTGTCGGAGATAAGCTATACTATGGCCGTCTCGGCAGCAAAGATAAAAAGCCGCTTCTTCTCATGTATGATTTGAAGAAGAAGAAAGAAACCGAGTTGGGTCAGATAAATGGGTATGAAATTTCCGCGGATCAGAAAAAAATGCTCGTGTCGCAGAATGGTACTTACGCAATCATCGATTTGCCCGGTGGGCCTATTAAAATCACAGACAAGCTAAATCTTTCCGGCATGGAAATGAAATTGAACCATTACAAGGAGTGGTCTCAAATTTATGAAGAAAGCTGGCGACAGATGCGGGAATTCTTCTATGCGCCAAACATGCACGGTGTGGATTGGGACGCTGTCAGAGAAAAATATGAGCCAATGGTGAAGCACGTGAATCATCGTGTCGATTTAACTTATATCATCGGGGAAATGATCGGCGAGCTGAATGTAGGCCACACCTACACCGGCGGCGGTGATATGGTGAGACCCAAACGTGTGCGCACCGGATTGCTGGGAGCCCAATTGGTGAAGGACTCGAACTCTGGTTATTTTCAGATCAAAAAAATTCTGAAAGGCCAGAATTGGAATAAGAGTTATCGATCACCGCTCACGGAAATTGGAGTTGATGCCGGCGAAGGCGATTATATCCTTGAGGTCAACGGCGAATCGACCAAAGAGATGAAAAACATCTACGAGGCGCTGGTCAACACTGTAGGCAAACAAGTAACGCTCAAAATCAATTCCAAACCAACAGAAAGCGGCAGTCACGAATCTGTTGTCGTACCCATTGCGGATGAGTCCACGCTGTATTATTACAACTGGGTGGAAAATAATATCAAGAAAGTGAATGAAGCGACTGATGGCAAAGTCGGTTACATTCACGTGCCGGATATGGGCGTCAATGGATTGAATGAATTTGTGAAGTACTATTATCCGCAGTTGAAGAAAAAAGCGCTCATCATCGATGTGCGCGGCAACGGCGGTGGCAATGTATCGCCCATGCTTATCGAGCGATTGCGGCGAGAGGTTGCCATGATCACTATGGCCCGAAATACCGTGCCGGACGTGAATCCATCCGGTCTTCTCTGGGGCCCCAAGGTGTGCCTCATCGATGAGTTTTCCGCTTCCGACGGCGATATTTTTCCGTATCGGTTCAAAAAACATGGACTGGGAAAATTGATAGGCAAGCGAACCTGGGGCGGTGTTGTAGGAATTCGCGGAAGCCTGCCCCTGCTCGATGGCGGTTCTTTGAACAAACCGGAATTCTCCCGCTACGATGTGGAGGGCAAAGAATGGATCATGGAAGGGCACGGTGTGGAGCCGGATATTTATGTTGATAATGATCCTGCAAAAGAATTTGCCGGCATCGATCAGCAGTTGAATAAAGCAATTGAAGTGATTTTGGATGAATTGAAAACAAAGGAAAAAACTATTCCTGAAATTCCGCCATACCCGGTGAAAACACCGCAACCTAAGAAGTAGTCATTTGAACCTCCCGAATCCTTTCATTGGGATTCGGGAGGTATTGTAATTATTCCGGCGGAAACTTCGCCAAAACTTTTTGTACAGCTTCAAGCAAATTTTTCCTCGGATCATTCCTGTCCAAAACGCCCGAGCCTACACCACGCCACACTAACTCGTGTTTCTCCCGATCAACAATATCGACAATCAGCGTGCCCTGTTTGTAATGGTGCACATGACCTGGTCTGACCCATCGCCTGCCGAAGCGCCCGATGTGATACGTGGGCGGCGTAATTTGTGCTTTGTGTTTTGCTGTCGCGTAAAAGGCAATGACAAAATCGGCTTGTTTCTGTGTTTCTGCTCTTTGAAATCCCTTTTCTGAGAGAACCGTACCGATTTCATTTCTTGCCTGCTTCATAAAAATGGGATCTTTAATTACCTCCGGCGTTCCCTTTTGTTTGGCCTTCATTTTTTTGGGGGTCACAAAATGAAACGTCTTGTAACTCCTGAAATTCACCTGATCGTCATAATCGACAACCACTTTCATGGTTGAACAACTCATTAAAAGAGCAGGCAGCAGCAGTGCAATTAATAGATGTTTTTTCATCGGACTACTCCTTTCAATTGGTTGTGATTTTTCCGGCTTTTTTAGCCGAGAAATAATTTAAAATAGCGGACATCATTCTGTCTCGCCACGATTCCTTTATAATTGACTCAAACGGGAAACCGAACACAATGAGCTGGTAATCGCCTGAATAGGAAATGCCGGCGCTGAACCGGTTTTCTGCATATCGCAAAATGGTTTTTGCTCCCGGGAGCGGATCGATGGCATCCGGCGATTCCACCGGGTAAAGCTCGGAAGAGGCTGAAGTGTTGAATTGAAAATGGGGTAATTTCAGCGAGAAGGTTGAATCGGTTGTGAATACACCGCCGGTTGCAGCAGCATGATCCGTCTGCCAGCGAAACCGAAGCGTGTTTTCAGCGAAAAGCTTATCCGCAATATTGAAGCTGCTGTGCAAATCGCTTCCCACATACGCCCCTGACACAAACAGACATCCCCCGGCTTCACAGAATGCATTCAAATAGGTTTTTAATTTCTCCGGGAACGCCCGGTAGTCATCGTTCAGTTTTTTGTGTGGGTTATATTCATTTTGCATTTCCGGAAAAAGCGTGGTCTTTTCTTCACCCAGTATTAAATCCATAATGCGGATTCCGGGAAAATCCCGGCAACTGTCCATGAGCGCTTCATCGCTGGCGCTGATAAACGAGGTGCCATAATTTCTGATAGCGCTGCCGTGAATAAAGGGAATATCAAATGAATTTCCAGAAATGATTTCGGTTTCAAAATTTGCATGACTGGCGCCGTGGCCGGGCGCATCGTTGCTTTGATATGCGGAATTGGTAAAGTAGTCGAATTGTGTCCCGGTGAAATTGAAGTCATATTTATCCGGTACACCGGCATCCAGAAAATTGGCGAACCCTTTAAAATTCGGTTCGTCAACAAAAGTGGGCGGCGCAATTCGATCGAAACCATTGACGATGAGCACAGGCTGGCGTGCGCTGTCGATCCAGCAGACAGATAGAATTTCCGAGGGAAAACTTTCACCGCCGGCATTGATGGCTGTTACTTTGAAGCTGTAAATAAGCCCATTCTCCAGTTTCCCGAGAGTATAGTTGGTCGAATCGACCGGGGTGCCGTTGTCGAATCCCTCATTTTCAATTCTCGTGTAGACCACGAATTTTTGCGGCTGCGCTGAAGGCTCCAATGGATCCTCGATAGGGCGCCAGTGCAATGTCACTTCGGCGGAATCCGAGAAAAAAGTGGAAAAATGTGAAACAGGCAATGGCTGGACCACATAGTCTGTGCGGTATTGTGCGGACAAAAATTTCAGCATGCCTTTGTACAGTGAGCGCGAGACGTCAAACCTGAATTGCGGCGAGAGACCGTACTGCATGTCAATGAAATTTTGGTGGGACAGCAATTCCAGCAGGCACGAGGGAACATTAGGTCGTCGGGCCTCTGCATAATTTCCGTTCATGAGAGCGCGGCGGTTCCAATCGTGATTGTATTTCAACCGGATATCTTCGACGATCTCAGTCTGTAAAATATCGGCCATATCCCGGTTGGCCAGTCTCGACATACCATCCGGGAAGAAGACGCTGGTATCGACGTCCGGAATCGAGTAAATCATAAGCGTGCCAATGGTGCTGTCCCCAATGCCGGCGTCGGTGTGGAATGAAAGCGTCAGATCGATGGGGATACCCAGTCCGTCAGCATCACGATTCACGTTGGGGCCGAACGGCCTGCCCCTCAGATAATTTACAAATTCAGCGCGGGATTTGTAATCATCGTTGTAGTCGATGCTATCCCCATGGAAACTATAAACCAGTGTGTCCTGCATGCCTGCATATTGCAGGTAATAACGCGACCCTTCGGCGAAACGCGGGTAGCCGCTCACTTTGCCACCTCGTTTGATATTTCCCATGCCGCCTCCAAACCGCACTGCATCAGCAGAAACTATTTTACCGGGCTCGGCATTTTTATTGCTCAAAATAACCTTGCCCTTTTCCGGCTTAAAACCTTTTTCAAATTTGAACCGTCCCACATACAGCCAGGTGTTGCCGCCGATTTGTTGATTGATTAAAACATCGGTTTTACCGCCGCTATGAAATACCGTGTAACGCGCGTCCGTCACATTTTGGTCCGAGGCTGAATAGGAAATTTGCACGCTGTACTCGCCAGTTTCCGGAATATCCGGGATCCATTCGATCCGGGCGCTTTCTGCTGTATCCGCCAAACAATACCGGAAACTGCCGTGTTCGAACGGATTGTAATTCACCGGGTAAGGGGGATCCCCAATGACGAATCCCGGGGTGTATCCATTCTCCCACATTTGTGAATCAGTTTCTCTGTATTCGCCGGCAGATGTGGAATCGTTGTCGACAATCACTTCTTGTGTTTGAATATCGCGCTCCCGTGAAAGGAACACAACAGCGCCGGCGTTTTCCAACATGGGCGCCAGATAGGGGATGACGAAGGACATTGGGAATAAATCTTCCACTGTGTTGAACAGCCGAGGCCTCTGCCACTCCCAGCGGTCTTTTTCATTGGAATAGTAGAAACCGTGGCTGTGCCGAATCACGATGTGCCGGTTGAACAAGCCCTGCCGAGGCAATCGATTTTCCCTGTAAAGCGGGTACAAAATCGGTGGCGGATTTTGAATGCCGGCTTTTGGCATCCGCGAATCATCGTACCGGGAGGTATCGGACCTGTAAAAATTAGGGATGAGATTTTCAATGGGACGGTCGAGGGTAAACAATGTCAGGTTGAAATGATCAAATTTTTTTCCAAGATATTCTCTGAATAGAGCATTGATCGCTTCAACAGTTTCTTCCCGAAAAGGCTGGTATGAAAAATATTTGGACAGATAGATTTTGAGCTGTAATTTACTCAAATACAGGGAAATAGAATCAACATTGGTATGAATGGGAATTGGCCCGGCACTATCTGCAGACATATTTTCATCGATACATCTGTTGGCCTGTAGCAACGCTTCGGTCTGTAATTTTTGTTCTTTTTTTGCAATGTATTCCGGGCCTTTTCTTAGAAGCCTGGCGCAATTCGAGAAAAGAATTAGAATAGTGAAAGAAATGAAAAGTGTGCTTTTTAAAATTTTCAAAATACTGCCTTAAGTTAAATAAAAAAGTATTTGGTGAATTTCCTTTTTTTACGTTGTAAGATCAGATTAATACAGCGGGAGTCCTTTGGCTTCTGCCACTGGCTTTCCCCAATTTTAAATGTGATACAGTAAAACTATATATTAGAAAATTTGATGACTTTTTCAAGATATTTTTTGGTAATATTTGGAGAAAAACGCAATTCTTAAAAGATATTGTACTTGCAATCGTGGGAAGGTTTTATTATATTTGACAGATAAAAAATTGGACACTGATTTACTCTGATCGACACAGATTATATTTGATTCAAATAATTAAAAATGAGAAATAAAGGTAAAATTATTTGTTTCATCCCGAAAAAATCATATCGATGGAACTTAGATTATACTTATGTCGTTATATGTTTTGACGTTTTCGCCAGACCGAATAATCCATAAAAACTTTGGATGTTATAAAGTTTTCCGTGTCAATTGTTATTGGGATTACCGAATTTGGAGGAGATTTTTTCAAAATTGAATTTCTTCTTTTTCTCTCACGTTATACAACTCCTGTTTTAACTATAATCAAATCAAATAAATATTAATTTTGAATCGTAACTGAGGGACATGTTATGATTGAATTAAAAAATGTAAGTAAAAATTATGGACCAACAAAAGCTTTAAATGATGTTAGTTTCTCCGTGAAAAAAGGAGAGATTGTCGGTTTTGTTGGACCGAATGGCGCTGGCAAATCGACTGCGATGAAAATCATCACAACGTACACAGCGCCAACTTCGGGAACGGCTTCCATTGGCGGATTCGATGTGATGGAAAATCCGCTCGAAGTGCGCAAACTGATTGGATACCTGCCTGAAACAGTGCCGCTTTATTATGATATGCTCGTTTCAGAATATCTTGAATTCATCGGTGAAGCGAGACATTTGAACGGCCAATTCAAGCAACGTTACGATTGGGTGGTGGACGCCACTGGATTGGGGTCGGTTTTAAAGCGCAAAATCGGTGTCCTGTCTAAAGGATACAAACAGCGAACCTGCCTGGCCCAGGCGCTCATTCACGATCCGGATGTACTTATCCTCGATGAACCGACATCCGGGCTCGATCCGCTGCAGATTATCGGCATTCGAAATCTCGTCAAAGATCTGGCCCACGAAAAAACAATCATTCTAAGTACGCACATTCTGCCTGAGGTTGCCACAATTTCCGATCGGATCCTCGTCATAAACGGCGGGAAGCTTGTCGCTGATGGCACATTTGAAGAATTGCGACAGAAAGTAACGAAACGTCGGTCGCTTTACATCGCTGTGAAAAGCACGAAAAAAGATTTTGAGTCTGCCATTAAATCTATCCCGGAAATCGAAGATGTGCTCTACGACGGCTCCGGGCCCCGAGGTGTCATTGGCGGTCATCTCTATACTTCATCGAAGAATGATATCACACCAAAAATTAACGAATTAATTCGTGAACACAATTGGGACATTCTGGAGTTTCAGCAGGAAAAACTCTCGCTCGAAGATTCCTTCATCCGTTTAACTCAATCGGATGATGATGCAGAAGAATCAGCTTCGGTTGAAAAGAAAAGCCAGAAAACCGAGGAAGGAGGTGACGCATGAGAGACATTGGAATCATTTTTCGACGTGAATTCCGAACCTATTTTTATTCGCCCATCGCGTATGTGTTCAGCATTATTTTCATCATTCTGAATTCAGGCCTTTACATGTTCCATTTCTTCTTCTTTGGAAATGCAGATATGCGGGCGTTCTTTTCGTCCCTGCCATTAACTTTGGGACTCATTTTTATCCCGGCTGTCTCCATGCGGCTCTGGTCGGAAGAGCATAAGCTGGGCACAGTGGAGCTGTTGCTCACATTACCGATGAAGGTGGAACACATTGTAATCGGGAAGTTTTTTGCCAGCTTCCTGTTTTACCTGGTGGCGCTGGCAGGCACGCTTGTCATTCCCGTGCTGCTGGTTATTTTAGGCAAACCTGATTTCGGACCGATCATTGGCGGATATTTCGGCGCTGTTTTACTGGGAGCGTTCTTTCTGGCCGTGGGTATTTTCATCTCCAGCTTTTTCGCAGACCAGATTGTTTCCCTCATCATCACCAGTTTGGCCTGCGGATTCCTGGCGCTCATCGGATGGCAGTACGTGCCTATGGTCATCGACGGCTGGATGCCCGGTCTGGGAGAATTTCTCTACAGCTATGTCGGTGTAACGCGGCATTTCAACGATATTGAGCGCGGTGTTGTCGACATAAAAAGCATCGTTTATTTTCTGTCCTTTACTGCTTTATTCCTCTACCTGAATGCGAAATCATTGGAAAGGAGGAAATATTAATCATGAAAGATTTGAAAAAACAATTCATACAAACATTTGTCATTGGCGCTGTGCTGCTGGCCGGCATTGTCATTTTAATTAACATGATCTTTGACAATATCAATATCGGCCGATTCGATTTAACAGCGAACCAGATATATAATATTTCACCATCCGTGGAAAAAATTCTGGAGAAGCTGGAAGCGCCTATCGAAGTAACTTATTATGTGTCGTCCTCTGAGAAAATGCCGACTCAGTGGAAAAATCTGGAGCGGGATGTTATCGATAAATTGAAAGAATTGAAGCTCGTTTCCAAGGGAAAACTGGACTATACGGTTTTTGATCCCTCTGCCGAGGAGGAAAAAGAAGCGCTGGAGGCGCAAAAACAGGAAGAAGAAGAGGATGTTCTTGGTCAAAGCCAGAAACCAAAAATTACTCGCAAAAAAATAGCGGAACGCCTTTATGAGCGCGGCGTAATCCCATTTGGTGTGCAGAGCACAGAGCGGGATGAATTTGCTGTGAAGCGAGTTTATTCGTCCATTGTGCTTTCTTACCTGGATCGCAAAGAAGACGTAATTGCCGAGGTTCGGCCTGAAACCTTTGGTAATCTGGAATACGAAATCATGACGCGTATTTATAAGTTGATTTCCAACCAGCGGCCCAAAGTTGGATTCTACCCCGGGAAACCGGAGGCACCCCAGGTTCCGCAATATTACCAGCAGGGTCCGCCGCCGGATATGTACGATTTCGCGGTGCAGTTGCTCAAAGAATCAGGGTACGATGTAACGCGAACCAACATCACCAAAGACGATCCGATTCCGGAAGATATTCAAACCATGGTCGTTATGGTAGACCAGATGCTGAATGAACGCCAGCTCTATGAAATCGACAAACTCGTTCACAAAGGCGTGCACATCATTTTGGCCGGGCAGCAGTACAATTACCGAATTGCCCCGTCGCGGAATAATCCCGGGGAATTCGATTTGTCCGGAATGCCCTCGAGGTTGAACATCAACACGCTGACCAAAAATTATGGCTTCGAATTGGACGAGAAAATGTTCATGGACAAAAGCACGGCCTACATTCAGGTGCCGGTATACCAAACCCGAAAGATGGGCATGTTTCAATTTCAGGAACAGCGTTACGAACCGGTGACCAAGCCGGTCATCATCAAAATTAATGCAGAAAATATCAATTCCGATCTTTCTATTTCGAATAAAATTTCCGAACTGTTTTACATGTACGGCGGTCGGTTGCTCGTTCATGAAGAAATTATGGACGAGAATAATTTGAATTTCAGAACCCTGTTCACTTCCAGCAATTTCAGTTGGACGCGTGAAGGGTATGGCTATGGTGCCATCAATGTAACCCCGCCGGCTGAAGAAGACCTGCTCCGGCATCAACCCCTGGGGATTTTGGTCGAAGGAGCGTTCAAGCCAAAGTACGTCGATCAAAATATTCCCAAATGGCCCAGGCAGCCAGGCCCAGACGCACAGGTTGAAGCGGAAGAAGAACCGGATAAACCATCGGAAATTGTGGGTGACCCGAAAGAAAACAAAATCATTGCCATGGGCTGCTCCAACATGTTCAAGAACGATGTGCTTCGGTCGGTGAACAGCCATAAATTCCTGCTGCTAAACAGCGTGGATGCCCTGACTCTGGGGGACGAACTGATCAATATTCGTTCCAAAAACATTGTGGCGCGCAAAATTAAAGCGACCAGCAGCATGGGTAAGGCTATGGCCAAGGCGTTTGTCGTTTGGTTTCCGCCTTTGGTGTTTGTTGCGCTCGGAATTTTTATTACTATCAAACGAAAGAAAGATTAACGGAAAATATCCCGGTCCAATGGCCGGGACTCCATTTTTTCATATTGTGTGAATTTTATACTGATTCTTACATTTGAAATAAAGAGAAGTTCATTAAAAATTTAAGAGGGACTGTTCAATGAAAGAAAAACATCTGTATATTTTGGCCGGTGTTTTTGTATTCTTGTTGATTATACATTTCATAACAAAGCCCAGGCATACCAGCGTGAATGTGGATGAGTTCGTTCAAAGCATTCTCATTGGCATGTCCAGGGACGATGTAGCCAGCATTGAAATTTACAAGGAAACTGCCGGGGACCAGCCTGCGCAAATGCAGTTTCAGAAGGTTGAAGAAACCTGGTATATTCCCACACATTATAATTGCAAAGCGCAGAAAAGCCGCATCGATCGCCTGCTCACCGATTTGATTGAAATGACCGGCAAGGTGCGCTCGTCCGATCCCAAACATTTCGAAAAATACCTCATCACGGACACACAGGGCATTCATCTCATTTTGAAAGATGAAGCTGACAAACCGCTGGCAAATTTGATTCTTGGCAAGAAGGGCGAGGATATTAACACCGGGTTTGTGCGATTTATGGGTAAAGATAAGGTCTATTTTGCCGACAAAAATATTCTTTCCCAAATTGGGATTTACGGCGATATTGATACGGTGACTGTGTTCAAACACAGCTCATTCGTTGATTTGCAGGCCGTGGATGAAGACAAGGATAAATACGAAATGGCTGGCCTTGTGGCCAATAGCAAACAAATGATCCTCAAAAAAGTAGAGCGGGAAGTGGAAGTCACCAACGCGGATTCCACCACAACGACCAAAACCGAGGATCAATGGGTGCTGCTGGAGGGCCGTGATAAAGAAATCGACCTGGACCAGAAAGAAGTGGAAAAGTTCTTCCGCGATATTACAAAAGTCCGCGGCACTGAGGTGGTCGATCATATTGGAAATACACTGGGTGATCTGAACAAGAATTCACAATATGGTTTCACGCGGCGCAGCAATCAAATCGTTTTTGTGGACGCGGACAATAATCAGAAAAATATTATCTTTGGCAAAGAATATGAAAAAGATAAAGGCTATTACATGAATGTCCGAACAGATGGATTGGTCTACAAGGTAAGCAAAAGCGCCTTCGACAAAATCTTCAAATGGATGGAAGAATTGCCAAAGAAAAAAGTAAAATAATTTTATAAAAGTACTCTTTATCAAAGCCATGTTGACATTTCAGCATGGCTTTTTTTTTGTGTTTAAAAATGCTTGATCAAGGGAACGCAGATTAACGGTTGGTTCTTGGAAATTTAAAGCAACTTTAATATCTTCTTCTAATCGGTATTTCACTACCGGACACTTTTAAAATTATGTTCGATAGAGCTGTCATTCCCGTACCACAGGCACTCCTTTCAGTCGCATGCCTGCAAAGTTGCATTATATTTTTAGATGAAAGCAGACTTTGTTTTTTGTCGTAGATCCGCCATCTTTTTGGAGGACGGGAATCTCCCAAAATTTTGTCAAATGGATGCCCGATAGAAGCCCAGTCTGTCATCCTTTATAAATTTAATGGAAGCTGGACATGGCATTCGAGCATGACAATTTGATCAAAAATGTCATTTTGGAAAAAGTGTCCGGTAGCGAGATCGGTATCAATTTTTTTCATTTCTGCTAATTTTTTTTATGGAATTTTTCGAATTTGATACTCTATATTATAGAGACGAAAAGTCAAAATCGCACAACCAGGAAGTGATCACCGATGTTGATAAAATTTCTTTTTCATGAAGTTTTTCCCGGTAATAAATTAAAAAATTTACACGTTAACCAGGAGGAGCAATGAGAAAATTAAAATTCTTCCTTTTGCTGCTGGGATTGACTGTTCTATTTTCCTGTGAAAAGAAAAATCCCACGCCGCCGCCTGAAAACAATACACATCCCCAGGTGGACATCCCCTGGCCTTCGTTAGCGGATAGTCCCTGGCCCGTGACTCATGGCGACATGCAATGCACTGGGAGAGGTAAATTTATTGGGCCCAGGGAAGGCAAAGTTGTATGGACATTCTCTGAGGAGAATTTCGTATTCGAAGAATCAGGAATAGTAATTGGAACAGACGGTATTATTTTTTTCACTGCCAGAATTAGAGGTACCGAAGGTTATCATGCTTTGTACGCTTTAAATCCTGATGGATCATTAAAATGGAAACAAAAACTTAACGGTACAAATACTGACTGGTCACCCACGCCCATAATCGGTAGGGGAGAAACTATTTACGTTATTAGACAAAATGGTCGTTTTTATTCTTTCGATAAAAATGGAACCATAAACAAAAATATAGATACACCAACGTCAAATTATACTTTTGGACCTGGCCTGGGATTAGATGATGTATTTTATTTTGTTGATGTTACAGGGAGCATATACGCTTTAAATGAAGACGGCTCGGTGAAATGGTCAAACAAAAACTTAACTGACCTCTATATACCAGGCTCATATTCGCTGTCATTTTCTCCCGATGGTTCAACGCTATATGCTGCATTGCTTGACTCAAGCCTGAATGCTATCAATTCAGAAGACGGAACAATTTTGTGGAAATTAAAAATTGGCTATAACCTTTTAAGTTCAGCACCCCTGGTCGATTCCGATAATCATATTTATTTTCCTTTTAAAGATAGTGAAAAAGGCTTTATCCTATGTTCGGTTAATTCTGATGGCTCCATACGCTGGAAAAGTGAAGATAATGTTGGCTATATGGCAAGCCCTCACATGGACAAAAATGGAAATATCTACACTCATGCTGGTGGATTGAATCTAATATCATTTGATTATGAAGGAAAAACACGATGGAAGAGCTTTTTGGTGGAGGGAGATATTTGGCAATGGCCTACGTCGATAATAGGAGACTCGGAAGGATATATTTATGTTGCTATGTCCTGGAGATATGTGATCGCTTTTGATAATGGCGGTAATAAAAAATTTGTTTGTGAATTACCGGATCGATCCGATTGGCTAATAATGGGATCAATATCTGAAGATGGGCATTTGTATGTTGCGAGTAAATATCAAATTTATTGCATAAAATAGGAGGACACATCATAATCAATAAAAAAATTAAAATTGTAAATATTCTTCCAATTATTCTTCTATTACATTTGATGGTAGCATTTAATCTCTCTGCACAAAGGTATCAGGGAGAATTAATGGTGACTGTGTGTGGAATGACCGGTCAAGATACTTCCTGGACTGTAACTGCATCAGCGAAATCTTCAATTCGGTGGCATGAAAATAATAATAAATGTTATCTTACAACAGGCTATTCTTCTGCCTCTGTTAGTGGGGTAGGAAACGGCGCGATGCCAAATGGATTTGAAGCTCCACTTAGTGATTGCCAGTGCAATCGTGACTTAGCTTTTGGATTATATCGATTATCGTGGGATTTACCCTCCCCACATTCCGATCCCGCTCCTATTGATATAGATTTTAGAGATGCTGATTGGGCGCATAACTACTCTGAAATCGATGTTACTATCCGATACAATATTACAGAAGAAAAATATCAAGTTAGGATAGGTGGGGCTGGGCAAACTTATTATTCACTTAGTCATGATACAATCTGGGATATCTTAGATGAGACCCCGCCAAACAAACAAGCTCTCCAACCTACAACGCCTCGTAATTTTGTCTGTGCTAATACTGATTCAGTTGGACAACATCCAAAATTCGAATGGGATGCTCCTTCCAATCCTTCAGATGTTATATTTAGGTACAAAATTTATCGTAGTGGATATTTAGGACAATACGCATTGGTTGATTCAGGTTTTTCTGATACAGATTGGGCTGATGATGAAATTGTGATAGATCCAGGTGGTAATAACTTTTGGTATTATGCAAAAGCTTATACTCATTATTCTCCAGATTCTGATCCGTCTTCGTTGGCAAAAATAAAAGGTAATCCATCGAAACCATTAACGAAGGAACCTGAACACAATAATATAATACGTCAAAATATTTTAAAATTACATTTGACTACATTCCCCAATCCGCTTAATTCAAACACAACTATCCATTATACCATTCCCAGGGATGGACACGTGCGGCTTGTAATTTACAATATTTATGGTCAGCGTGTTATGTTATGCGTCGATCGAAGTCAAGACGCATGAACGTATCAGTATAATTTGGATGGCTCCAACCTGGCGGGTGGTTTTTACCTGGCCCGGCTGCAATGTAATAATCAAAGCCTGTGTCAGAAAATTTTATTGCTGAAATAATTATCAAAAATGACCGAATAGCAAATTAGCGGTTTCCTGCCCCGCGTATTTTTTCCATGACATAATGAAAATCAGTGAACAGAAATATTTTACAGATGAACAGCCCAGGAAAAATAATGAAATAGAATTCTACACTTTTGATTATTGAAGCCATGTTGACATTTCAGCATGGCTTTTTTTTGTTGCATTCTGCGAATATTTTTTCTATTTTAATACATACCCGATTCTGATCTTTTTTTGCTTTAGAACCGTCTTCACACTATGATGGTAATTTCACCTACCTCTTATTCATTTTTCTTTTCGAATTAGCTTCTTTGATATTTTGGAGGCGCGCGATGAAAAAACTTTTTATGGTCACCATAATTTTATTGATGGGAAGCGGTGTTTCCTTTTCCCATGGACAAAAAAAATTGGCAATTTTACAGCCAACTGAGCCGGGGAATGTGAGCCGACGAATTTCAATTACCCAGGAAGAATTGGATGATAAAGTAAAATTGTTGAAAAAATTGGACCAGGCGAAAAAGCAATTTGCAGCGACTTCGGATGATGTAATTTTCAGGGATTATCGTGATGATAGCCTCAGTTTCTCAACCAACGATACCGGCTTTGTTTATTTTGATCCCGGTGTTCCGTGTCGTATAAAGGAAATTGCTCTGTACACCCAAAAAGTAAATAATAAAATGGGTGATGGCTATTTCCTTTGGATCAAAAACTCCAACTGGCACGCGGATACGCCGCCGGACAGCGTCGATGAAAAAGGCTGGGCCGGCGTATGGAATGAGTACAATATCTGGGAGCCCAGTGACTGGGGAATTTACCCGACCGGGGCTGTGTTATGGGGTGAATTTCCTGTTGCTGCAATGGATGGTCAATGGTCGTGGACGAGTATGATATGGCTGGGAGATGAACCAGATGTGGGTTGGGGTGATTTTTGCATTGTCTTTTCCCCCTATGGCGATCCTGCAAATAAAACCGGCTTTCTCGCCAGCGATTCGGCCCAGTCGATGGAACATCACACCTGGAAATATTTTCACCCGGGGAATGAAATTCCCGGGCCGGATGGCGAGCATTACGGATGGTTCCATCTCAGCGCCGGCCTGGCCATTTATGTTGTGGTGGAATATTACGGGCTGGTGAATGAACCGCCGGCAATTCTCCAGGCGACGCAACTTCGAAACACGCATTCGACAGGTCCGTTTACCGTAGAAGCCCAAATTACCGATATCGATGAAGCCGATCCGAACCGGGCCGGCGTTGAAGCCGCGTTTCTGGCATACAGCGCCGATGAAGGCGCGCATTTTGATTCAACGAGAATGAGTAAATTGGAACAGACTAATTTTTATGTGGGCCAAATTCCTTCGATGTCTTATGGCACAAGAGTTTACTATTATGTCAGCGCGTTCGATTCCACCGGTTTGTACAGCCGAAAAAGCCCCAATCCTTTCAGCATTCAGCTTTTTCAAAAAATGACTACCGGGGAAGTGACTTCCGAAGCAAAAAGTTCGTCCGGCGCCAGTTGGGCCGATTATGACAATGATGGATATTACGACCTTTTCGTTACAAACCAGTTTGGAGATAATAACAGCTTGTTCCGCGGCGGGAGAAACAGCACTTTCACCAGAATCACCAATTCGGATATCGTCAGTGAAACGTTTCAGGCGACGAGCAGCCGCTGGGCTGATTTTGACAACGACGGTGATCTCGACCTATTTGTGACAAATGCCGGCGGCGATAATTTTTTTTATGAAAATATAAAAAGCGGCGAAAGTTTTTCGCGGATCACGTCTGGCAGCATTGTTGGCGATGGCGGCGCTTCAAATTCCTGCGCCTGGGGCGATTTTGACAACGATGGTTTTGTGGATTTGTTTGTCGCCAATGGAGACGGAGAAAATAATTTCCTCTATCGCAATAATCACAATGGCACATTCACGAAAGTAACGGATGGCCCGGTCGTGAACGACGGCGGCAGTTCCACGGACGGCTGCTGGAGCGATTTCGATTCAGATGGTGATCTCGATTTGTTTGTGACAAACACCGATAACGAGCACAATTTTTTCTATCGAAATGAGGGAGAAGGCCTGTTCACCAAAATCACCGAAGGCATTGTAGCCAATGATTTTGGAGCCTCGGCCGGGGCCAATTGGGTCGATTTCGATAATGACAGGGATTTGGATTTGTTCGTTGTGAATTCGAACCAGCAATTCAATTTTTTGTACGCGAATAACGGCGACGGCACATTCACGAAAATTACGGATGACATTGTCGCTTCCGACTGGGGCGATTCCCGCGCAAGCGCCTGGGCCGATGTGGACAAAGACGGCGATCTGGATTTGTTTGTCGCCAATGCCGGCAATCAGCATAATTGTTTCTATTTCAATGTGGGGAATGGCGCGTTTCAAAAACAGGCGTCTTCGGAAATTGCCACTGACTATGGCCAGTCCACCGGCGCCAGTTGGTGCGACATGGACCGCGATGGGGATTTGGATTTATTCGTGACAAACGATAATGGCGAGACGAATGATTTATACCGAAACCTGGGGACAGAAGCTAACTGGATCAACATCAAATTGGTGGGAAGCACATCCAATCGCGCCGGCATTGGCGCTAAAATTCTGGTGAAGGCGAGCCTGGACACAATCGGTGCGCGCTGGCAGATGCGGGAAGTATCCGGCCAGGCCCAATCCAGTCAGAGCTGCTTGAATGAAACGTTCGGACTGGGCGCCGCTGCGATTATCGATTCCATTCGCGTTCAGTGGCCTTCCGGAAAAATTCAGGTATTGACCGATGTGGAAGTGAACCGGATTTTAGAGATCAACGAAGCCGATCCCATTTTCACGCGCGTGACAAGCGGAGATATTGTCAGCGATGGCGGGCTGTCTATGGGCTGCAGTTGGGGCGATTACGATGGCGACGGCGATGATGACTTGTACGTGTGCAACGGCAGCAAATTCGAGGATCGCCCGAATTTCTTCTACGAAAATAACGGCGATGGCACGTTCACGAGAATTGTCACCGGCGCCATTATCGAGGAGAATAAACGAAATTTTGGCAGCAGTTGGGCCGATTACGATAACGACGGTGATCTGGATTTGTTCGTGACGAACTATTACGGTGGTTACAACGCGCTGTTTGCCAATGACGGATCAGGCAATTTTTCCAGGGTCGGCGGAAAGAAGCTGGCGACCAAAGGTTCCAATACGACAGCGTGCAGTTGGGCCGATTACGACAATGATGGTTTGTTAGACCTTTTGGCGACAGGGGCATACAGACTTTTTGTGCTCCACAATGTGGGCAATGGCACGCTCGCGCCTGTCTCCTCATCTTCAATCTTTGAAAATGATGAAGAATCCCGGGGTTGCGGCTGGTCAGATTTTGACAATGACCGGGATGCGGATTTGTTCATCGTAAACCGGGATGAACGCGATGCTTTTTTCCGGAATGAGGGCGCAGGAATTTTTACAAAAATAACCAGCGGCGCCATTGTCAATGTGCCGACATTCTCAAATGGTTGTAGCTGGGGCGATTATGATAACGATGGATATATGGATATTTTTATTACGTTTGCTTACGGCCATAACAAGCTCTATCGAAATAACGGCTTTGACGCGTTCACCCGGATCACAAAAGGCCCCATGGTGACAAAATCACCTGCAATTTCAACAGGCAGTTGCTGGGGCGATTTCAACAACGATGGAAACCTTGACCTTTTTGTGGCGAACAACGGCAGCAATAATTATTTTTATTTGAACCAGGGGGATGGCAACTTTTCCGCGCTGGAAAACGAGGCAGTCGCTTCTGATGGCGGGTTTTCCATGGCTGCGTGCTGCAGCGATGTCGATCTGGACGGCGACCTGGATTTGTTCGTTTCCAATGGCTCCAACCACGATGACCACATTAATTTTATGTATCTCAACAATGGGAACGAAAATCACTGGATCAATATCCGGTGTGTCGGACAGATTTCCAATGCCTCGGCCATCGGGGCGAAAGTGAAGGTGAGGGCGGAAATTCAGGGCAAGCCGCGCTGGCAACACAGGGAAATTTCATCGCAAACCGGCTATTTGAGCCAGAACAGCCTGGTCGCACATTTCGGGCTGGGCGATGCGGAAAAAATCGATTCGGTGGTCGTGGAATGGCCTTCCGGCCTGGATCAGGTGCTGACCGATGTTTCAGTGAATCAACATGTGACGATTCTGGAAACGTCATCCATTTCATCCGTTATCATCGCCGAAATTCCTGTGGTCGAAGCATTTGCCGGGGATACCATCCTCGTTCCGCTGAATGTGCGGTTCCCGGATTACCAGCATTTCATTTCTGCGGAAATCGAAGTGACCGGCAATTTTGGCAGCCTGTGGCTGCTCGATGTGACGACTGAATCCAGCCTCACGTGGGACGCCGGGTGGACGTGTCAATTTAACGAATCAGACAGCGTGACTTCGGTCTGGCTTGCCGGCGGCGATGCCATTTCCGGGGCGGGCGCGTTATTTTATTTCAAATTTTTCGTTCCGAATGAAATGACCGGCTTCTGGCCTGTTACCCTGAAATCCGCAGTGTTCGATCAGGGCCAGATTCAAGTCGTCCGAAAATCCGGCGGCGTGAATGTGCTGCCACCCATCGTTTACGGCGATGTGGATTTGAACGGTCTCATCCAGGCATTTGACGCATCCCTGATTCTGCAATATTTGGTTGGGAAAGTCGAGTTGACGGCCCAGCAACTTTTGAACGCCAACGTGACGACCGATTCAACAGTTTCCGCGCTGGATGCGACAATGATTTTGAAGTACGGCGTCAGCCTTATTCATGCGTTGCCGGCTGATTCAGCTACCTGTGATGTACCTGCATCCGGACAAATTTTTATGGCTGATCAGGAAGTGATGCCGGGCCAGTCCGTGCAGATTCCGCTTGTGTTGAGCAACGGCCACAATATTTTTTCCTTTGAAGGAAAGGTGAATTTCAATCCGGAATATTTGTCGTTTCAGGATATCCTTTGGCCGGAACCCATGGAAAATTTCGCTGTGCAAATGAATGAAGCAAACGGGGAGATCAGAATCTCCGGCGCAGGGGCGCAAAGCGCGATGGATGCCGGATTGTTCGCCAATTTGAATTTTGAAGTGAGAGAAAACCTCGCGGTCGATTCTTCCACTGTCGCGCTGGAATACCTGCGCTGGAATGAAAATGAATCGGTGCAAAATGTTGCTTCGGCCACACTGTATATCACGTCTTCGGTTCAAGAGAAAAACGCGGAACTGCCGCTGACATACGCGCTGGGGCAAAACTACCCGAATCCATTCAATCAAAATACAGCCATTCACTTCTCTCTCAAAGACGCCGGCAGAGCGCAGTTGACTATTTACGATGAACGCGGCTGTTCCGTGCGATCACTTCTGGATGCAAATAAATCCGCCGGGAATTACGTCGCTTTTTGGGATGGCAGAAATGACGCCGGCGAATTTGTCGCCAGCGGCATGTACATCTGCGTTTTGAAAGTCGGGAAAAGCGTGCTGCTTTCGAGGCGGATGGTGTTGGTAAAGTGATGAAAAAAACTTGATTTTAAAAGCGAGAATGGTTATTTTTAGCAGATAAAATTTGGACCTACGAATTCGATGAAAAGAGACTGATGAAATCCGGTATTCCGTATATCACTTACTTAGCCATTTTTGGCATGTTGCAGGGCGTTATTCTGGGCGTGATTCTGATTACACAAAAACGCGGCAACAGGGCAGCCAATCGACTTATTGGTTTGCTGATGATTTTTTTTTCCTACAGCATCTGTCATATTCCATTGGTGAATACCGGACTGTATTTGAAAATACCTCAACTCATCATGACCAACCATCCGCTGCTATTTTTGTTCGGCCCGATTTTTCTCTGGTATGTTTCGGTTCTGACCGATAAGAATTTCAAATTCAAACGAATTTACCTGCTGCATGGGTTGCCATTTTTATTATATGCCGGATATTTGCTCCCCTTCTTTTTCAGCAGCGGTGAGCATAAAATTTATTTTCTCCAAAATTGGGAAACCGAAGGCTGGGTCGTCGATGGCATTGTTTCACCATTGCAGATTATTCACCTTTTTATTTATATTTTTGTCATCAATAAAATTCAGCGGGAATTCTCCGAGAATTTAAAATATACATTTTCCTCCATTGATAAGATCAATCTATCGTGGATCAAAACCATGACGAATATGTTCATTGGCGTATTTGGTGTGATGGGCATTTTTTACGTGTTTGTCTTCTTGGGATATAAGGACGAGGTTTACACTTACGGCGGCGACATCATTGCGCTGCTGGTTTCGATTTGTATTTACAGCGCCGGTTATTTTGCCATGCGCCAGCCTGAAATATTTGGTGGCATCGAGGAGCCTGTGCCAGCGAAAAAATATGAGAGTTCGCCGTTGACAAAAGAGCGTACGAAGAAATATAAATTGAAATTAGATGATCTCATGAAACAGGAAAAACCTTTCCTGGATGGAAATTTAACGCTTCTCGCATTGGCCGGAAAATTAGCCATCCCTGCCTATCAGCTCTCCCAGGTTATCAACGCAGAGTATGATAAAAAATTTTTTGATTTTATTAACTTTCATCGGATTGAAGAAGCAAAAAGGCAATTGGCCGATCCGAAGAAAAAGCACCTTTCAGTGATTGCCATTGCATTCGATGTGGGCTTCAATTCCAAGTCTGCTTTTAACGCGGCGTTCAAAAAGCATACGTCGCTGACTCCTTCTCAATACAGGGACATTTATTCGCCAATTCCCTGAACATGTCCAGCTTTATAAATCAGGACGTCCTGACTTTCGAATCAGGACGATTTTATTGAAAAGAATGAGTATCTTCTCTCGTGAATTGATTTTCAATCCATTGATAATCACTGTATTTCAATTTTAACGAGAGGAGTTATGTCATGAAAATTCAAAAGAGCCTGGTATTACTACTTGCGGTGTTTATTTTTTCATCGATACTGGGAGCGCAGATCCCCAAAGGTACACTGAAAGGCAAAGTCGTCAATTCCGCAACCAAGGAGCCGCTCATTGGCGTCAATGTCATTCTGGACGGCGCCGCTTTGGGCGCCGCGACTGGAACCGATGGATTCTTTGTTGTGGAGAACGTTCCGGCCGGGAGCTATAAAGTCACTTTTATGTACATGGGATTCAGCAATCTGGTTAAAACCGATGTTCAGGTTAATCCCGGGAGAATTTCTTTTATCAATGCTGAAATGAAAGAGACCATTGTTGAAGGGGAGGAAGTTACAGTGACTGCCGGCTATTTTCACGAAGATGCCGCAGAGCCTGTCAGCATTTACAGCTTTAACGCGGAAGAGGTGCGACGCTCGCCCGGTTCAGCCGGGGATGTGAGCCGAATTTTGATGGCGCTGCCCAGCGCTGCAAAGGTCGCGGATAATTCCAATGATTTGATGGTGCGCGGCGGCAGTCCCATGGAAAACGCTTTTTTCATCGACAATATTCAGTTGCCCAATATCAATCATTTCCCGGTTCAGGGCGCGACCGGCGGACCCATCGGCATACTCAATGTGGATTTAATCGATGATGTTAAATTTTACACAGGCGGATTCTCAGCAGCGTATGGCGACCGTTTGTCCTCGGTCGTGGATATTGAGTTTCGTGAAGGAAGCCGCGAGAAATTCGAATCCCAGCTTGATTTCAATATGAGCGGCTTCGGCGGCCTGGCTGAAGGACCGCTGGGCAATGGAAAGGGATCGTGGATTCTCACCGGCCGAAGAAGCTTTCTCGATATGATTACCGGCGCCATTGGAACCGGCGTGGCGCCGAGGTATGGTGATGTGCATGGAAAATTAACCTATGATTTGAATGCGTCCAACAGGCTGACTGTGCTCAATGTTTTTGGAGCCAGCGCCATCAAATACAAGCAGGATGAGGCGGCTGATCTGGGCCAATCTTCATTCGGCGATTATTTCGCGAATCAGAATACGTTTGGCCTCAACTGGCGGACGCTGTGGAAAAGCAGGGGCTATTCCAACACATCACTTTCGTACACATTTGTGAAGAGCAATGATGACTGGTATCATGTCAATGATGGCAAGAACCAGCAGGCAAGCACGTATTACGAGGGATGGCTTCGGTTTCGAAATGTCAACTATTTTCAGGTGGACAAGAAAAATAAATTCGAATTTGGTCTCGATGCTTCCATGAATACGGCAAATTACGATTACACTTTTAATGAATACACAACCCGATTGGGCGACGTTGTCCCGAGTGTGGATGTGAACAAGGATGTCCGGTTCTCCACAGGAGGACTGTTTTTCAATTATTCCTGGCAGCCCATGGAAAAATTGACGACCAACTGGGGCGTTCGCGCCGATTATTTTTCGCATAACAAAAGCATGGCTGTTTCGCCGAGGTTGTCGGCTCGACTTCAGTTGAATGAGAGGATTGCACTGAATGCCGGCTTTGGTGAATTTTATCAAACACTGCCGGCCATTATTCTTACTCAAAACAGTGAATTCAAAGAGCTGAATAATCCGAAAGCCACGCATTACATCGTCGGCATGGAATGGCTGGCAACATCCGATACCAAAATTTCGCTGGAGGCTTACTACAAAAAGTACGAGAATTTCCCATTGGACCCGAGCGATCCTTCGCTGTTTGTTGTGGATGAAGGCCGTTCAATGAGCTATTTCCGATTTTATGAGCAACTTGTTGATGAAGGGGAAGCCAGCGCCCACGGCATTGAATTTCTCATTCAAAAGAAGCTGGCAAAGGATTTTTACGGGTTGATAAGCGCGTCCTATTTCCGCAGCCGCTATCGCGATTTCAATGGCGTCTGGCTAGACAGAGTCTACGATAATCAATATTTATTCAGTGTGATTGGTGGTTACAAACCGAACAATAAGTGGGAATTCTCCCTTCGGTGGAATTACGCCGGCGGCGTCCCGTACACTCCGTTTGATATTGAGCAATCGACGAAATTCAATGTCGGGATTATCGATCAGTCGAGAATAAATGAAGCGCGATACCCGGATTATCATACGCTGAACATTCGCGTGGATCGAAGGTTCTTTTTCCAAAGTTCCAGTATTGTGGCGTACATGAGTTTATGGAATGCTTACAATCGCCAGAATGTGGCCATGTATTACTGGAATGAAGTGGATAATGAACCCGGCGAATATTATCAGTGGAGCTTCATTCCCATTGGCGGAATCGAGTGGGAATTTTAATTCGATTTGTTTTGCCCGCGGAATACACGAAACTATAAATGAAAGTTTTTTCGTTTATTTCGCGTGTTCCGCGGGCCAATAGTTTTTATTCAAAAACCTCGTACATAAAAAGACTGCCCTTTTCGAAGTTCACCTCGCACACAGCTTCTTCAACCACGTTGCTGATGCCCGCAAAACAGGAGGGATAGTCTTGCTCGGACAAATTGTACCGAAATCCCATCAACGAAAGCCTTGAAATCGGGCCGAACGAAAAGAACGAAATTGTCCGGCCTTTTTTCAGTTTAAATACATGATGTCCTTCGGCCAGCACTGAAAGTTTACCGTAATTGTCATAGATTTCCACGGGGCAGGTGCGATTGAATTCGTGTAAAATCAGCAGATTGGCTATGGAATGATCCGCCCGCTTGCCCAGCGCGGACAGCAATTTGATGAGCCGCGGTTCCAACGAAGCCGCGAATCGGAGCGCCTTCTGCATATCCGTTGTTTCCTGGTCGCTGTCCCTGATGATTGAAGCCTCCGCGAAAAACTCGCGTTCCTCCTCGGTCGACGAATCCATATCACCGATGATGTAGTGCGGCTGAATTCCGGCGGTTAGGCAGGTTTTTATCCCACCGTCCGTGGCAATGATGATATCAACATTCTCTGTGATTTTTCTGGTTAAATCCGGGCGCGTTGCTTCTCCGTTGGCGATAATGGCGATTGTTTGTGAGAGCATGAAGATTTCCTGGAGATTTTTCAGTCTAATTTCCTGAAAAGTAGTAATCAATTTTATTATTATCAACTATAATTGGTCACTATAGCTATTTTAGAGAAAAAGAATGAAATGGTAGGAGGCATCTCTTAGCAGGCGTGAACCACATAAATGGCACGTAGGGAATGCAAATTTGCATTCCCTACAGATTGTCTCCCTGAAAAAGCTACACTCGGTCCCAAATGGGAGCGATTCTGTCCTTGCCGGTCGGGCCAAGTATCACAGGCGTAATGCCGGCAATTTCGCAGAGGTAAATCAAACCCTGCACATGGTCGCCGGCCACGGCTAAAATGTGATTGCAGGGGAACACGCTGACAAATTCATCGATGGAGCAGTCCAGCTTGGCGTGAACGTGCGGCCAGGTGGGATCGGTCTGCTTGTTGATTTCCGACCGTTTGGTAGCATCCAGTTCCAGGGCTTCGCCGGGAACGATGACCATGTACGGTTTTTCATCCCACAGTCCCAGGCGGGCAAATGTGAGCGGGCCCGGCTTGGCGTCGAATTCCACCGAAGCGCCGCCGGCTTTGAAGTAAAATTCCAGCGCCGGGTGAAAGCTGATGGTTTTGAAATTCTCTTTCGGATCGCGGCTGAGCGCGGCGTAGTAGCTGGAGTGGTTGCCGGAATTGCAGAAATCCCAGATATCCAGTTCCGGGTGATACAGCCGCACATCCATGAACAACGCCGGCATGCCGCCGCTGAGGTATTTCAGCAATTGCATGGTCACGGCTGCGTAGGTGTCGGCTTCGGTTGCGCACACCGTGGATTCTTTGGGTCCTCGCCAGTCGTACGGATCGTTCATCAGCATTTCCGGCACATCGCCCAAACACACGTATTCGGTCAATTCCCGCTGTCCCTTCAGCCCGCAGAAATCGAAGCCTTTGTCCTTGTTCACCATTTCCATGGCAAGATAAAGGCGGATTTGGGTTTTCAACGTTTCCGGGGTGAGCATCTTGCCGTCGTATTTCAGGCGATCGCCCAGCATGCCTTCGAACCATTTCAGGCCTTTCTCCACCTCGGCTTCGTCCACGTGCTCCATCTGTTTCAGCAGCCACAACTGATCAATCTGGCGGATGGTTGTGCCCAGCGCTTTGAGCGTTGGCGTTAAATGCGAAAAACCGGTTTCCATGCCCATGGAATGACCGCCGTAACAGCCATACACCTCGTTGCGAATGGTGGTCACCGCCTGACTGGCCCGCACCCAGGCCAGGACTTTCTTGCGGGTGTCCGGATCATTCAGTTCCCCAATAATTCGATGCGTGCGAATGCCTGCCTGACGCAGCGCGCCATCGGTGGCCAACAGTCCCACATTGCCGGGGAATTTGCCGTTGTTGTTGGAAAGGCTAAGAATGGGAATATCGCGGCCCACCGAGTTCAGCGCCGGCCAGACCAGGAATGGAAAATTCCAGACATTGTAGCAGAAAATAATCTGCTTGCAATTGGCTTTGGCTAATTGCTCCCCAACTGCCTGGGCCGAGCGCGTGTCCGAAATGATTTGTTTTCCGATTTCGATGTCATACGTTTCGCCATAAAAATCAACGCCCTCTTTTTGGATGATGTCGGCCCAGCCCTTTACAACCTCCATGTTTTGGGGATTGGTCGCCGAATGCACATGGGGACGCTCATCCGTTAACATCACGATCCCAATTTTTGTTTTTCGCATAATTACCTCCGTTGGATTTCAAAAGGATTGAAGATTAGAATTGGCATAATAAATATGTAAAATGTATTATTGAAGATTCAATGGTGTAAATCTGTTAGTCAACAAAAATGCAATGCATGTAAGCACGAGCAGAATATTTACAAACGTTAACTTGCTCGATGACAATATACAAAATAAAAATCGGATATGGAAGAATTTTTTTATAATTTCCTGATATTTTAGGGGTGGAAAAGTACAGTTCCAGGGAAATAAAAAAAAGCTCTCTGTTAGGGTAGAACAGAGAGCTTTGTGAGGAGATTGAATTATTTTAATCCGCTCCTGGAGGGAGGAATGAAAATAAAAAGGAAAAGTAAGAAAAAAGCATCTTTTGATAATTGAATATGTTAAGCTGCAACTTTATTGGCGTTTTCCAATTCTTCAATTCGTTCATCTAAAATTTCCTGAATTTCAATCATTTCCATGGACATGAGAATTCGTCCCATGGATGTGCGTAATTCTTCATAAAGTTCGTCAATATTATCCAGGGAATGTTTCAATCCCTTCAGATCATTAGAATGATGGATTTGCTTTTTCCAATCGGAAAAATTTTTAATACGCTTTTGCATTGTATCAGCCTCCTTACAAACGGGTAAATATGTACCCCATTATTGGGTTCGATGAATCACTGCTTCAACCCTGCCAAGAACTTTGAAATAGAGATCGTTTTTGTTGATATAGATCGGTTGATAATCCGGGTTATCGGGTTGAAGTCGGATCAGATCATTTTCCAGGAAGTACCGTTTTACGGTTGCTTCTTCATCCAACAATGCAACGATAATTTCATTGTTTTCCGGAAAATTTTTCTGCTTGACAAAGATCAGGTCGTTATTATAAATATGAGCATCTCTCATGCTGTCCCCTGAAACGCGGAGAATAAAATCAGGGGCAATGCCCATTATTTGCGTGTCTACAGTAAAATATCCTTCGATATTCTGTTCAGCGAACAAGGGACTGCCGGCTGCCACCTTCCCTAAAATCGGGATTCTTCTTTCCGAGGTTTGAGATAAACTTCTTGTTTTTACCACCTCGATGCACCGTGCGCCGCCACGGACGTTTCTTCTGATGTATCCCTTATTTTCAAGAATATTCAAAATTCGCTGTACATTGTTCACCGACGCGTATCCCATAAGTCCCATAATTTCCCGAATCGATGGGGGGAAACCGTTTTCGTCCATAAAATGAGTGATGGACTTTAATACCCTGTCCTGGGTTTCGGTAATTGGTTTTGTCATAGAGATTATGGGATTACGGGTAAAAATGTACCCTAAATATACAAAAAAAAATTATAGTTGTCAAGTATTTTAAATAAAACTTAAAATATAACTGAAAAAATTAACAAGCTTCGTTTTTAAAATTGACCCCTCTGCTGGTTGCGAAAACGGCCCTGATAGGTTGCTTCACCAATTGTTTTTTGAAAAATGAACTGGCAAATGGCCGTTCCCGGGTGAATCCGCAGCGGCATGGGACTGAAGTTGGTCATTTCCAGAACCTGCTGATTGTTGATTCCCGGGTGCATGAAACTGGCCGAAATATGGACCAGCAATCCCAAACGCGCGTAACGGCTTCGGCCTTCCAGCCAGCCGCAGATATTCGGCGCCAATCGGATCGTTTCCTGTGTAATCCCCAAAATGGTCTCCCCGGGCATGAGCACCATTCCTTCGGGCGCGTGCCGTAGATCAGTCATTTCCTCGTAGTTTATGGTGTCATTCACATCCACAATATCATGGACTTTTTTGAACGTGCGGAACGTATCGCCAAGATGCAAGTCAATGGAGCCCGGCCCGATCATGTTTTCGTCGAACGGTGTGACAGCAATATTTCCAGCATCGATCTCTTTGAGAATTTCATTGCGCGTTAAAATGCTCATTTTGAACCTGCCTGGTTTGGTTTGATTTTTTTCCCACGGAACACGCGAAATACACTAAAATCATTTTTATTGAAAATTACTATTAGCGGCTTTTCGTGTGTTCCGTGGGCAGCACTATATTTTTAAATCTTCTCAAAATAACTTCACTACCGGACACTTTTCAAATTATGTTCAGTAGAGATGTCATTCCCGCATGTTTTTGGCGGGAATCTCATAAAATTTTGTCAAATGGATGC
>CAZSBG010000040.1:0-50476 GCA_964605145.1 uncultured Cytophagia bacterium
GGAAGTACCCCGGGTAAAGTCCAGAGGAAATGACAGAAAAAGGGTAATCTGACTACGTAGTATTAATACGGAAAAAGAACAAAATATTCTATCTGCAAAAATTATCGTTGCAATAGGAGGTGAAAAAATGGAGACATCTTTACATATAAAAACACCGAACAATCAGAGTAATCTAAATGGAAAAAGTTCACGGCTGCCTGGTTTCTACAAGCTCGATTTAGCCCAGCGCCTGGAAAAACTGGACGATTGGCACAAGTTAAGCCGCAATGAAAAATGGATGCTTAAAAAAGAAACGCTCACGCCGGAATTGGCTGATGTCATGATCGAAAATGCCATTGGTGTTTTTGGAGTGCCGCTTGGTATTGCGGTAAATTTACAATTGAACGACAAAGATTACCTCGTGCCGATGGCCATTGAAGAGTCGTCTGTTGTGGCAGCAGCGAGTAATGCTGCACGGCTCATTCGTGAAAATGGTTCTATGAAGGCGCAGGCGACCGAACCGATTATGCTCAGCCAAATCCAAATTGTGGACGTGGCTGATCCGCAGAAAGCGAAAAAAATCATCGAGGACGAGAAAGAACGGCTCATGGCCGTGGCCAATCAAAATGATTTCACGATTGTTCGTCTCGGCGGCGGCGTCCGCGATATTGAAGTGGAGATACTCGACACCCAGAGCGGTCCTATGGTAATTGCCAATCTTCTGGTGAATTGCCGCGACGCTATGGGAGCCAATATTGTGAACACCATGGCGGAAACGCTTGGCCCCATCATTGCAGAACTCGTGGATGGAGAGGTTATCTGCCAGATCGTCTCGAACTATTCTGACCGGCGAATGGTAAATGTCCATTTTGAGCTGGATAATGTCGATTGCCTTTCGCGTGCTTCATACGACGGAAAGAAAGCCGCCGAGCGCATTATAAAAGCCTACCATTTTGCGGATGCGGATTCGCATCGCGCGGCCACCCATAACAAGGGTGTGATGAATGGCATCGATGGCGTATTGATCGCTACAGGCAACGACTGGCGCGCGGTGGAAGCCGGCGTTCATACCTATGCCTCACGAGATGGGCGCTACCGACCGGTCACCAAATATTATTTCGATGAGCACGGTAAATTTCACGGCGAAATTGAAATTCCCATGGCCATTGGTATTGTTGGCGGCATCACGAAAATCCATCCGGGCGTAAAAACCTTGCTGAAAATGATGAATGTCGAAACCAGCGCAGAATTGGCCCGGGTTGTGGCTGCAGCAGGTCTCGTCCAAAATTTTGCCGCCGTGTGGACACTTGCCACTGAAGGTATCCAAAAAGGACACATGACGCTGCATGCCAAAAACGTGGCTGTCTTTGCCGGCGCATTCGGCGAAATGGCCATTCGAATTGCCAATCAGATGGCGCACGAAGGCCGCGTTCGATTCGACCGGGCCAAGGAGCTGATGAAACATTTTATGCTGAAAGAAAAATGCGAGCAACCGGAGAATAAAGATACAAAAGAATGTATCGATTCAGATTTCATTGAAATTATGAAAGACGAAGAAAAAAACTAATTCGGGAAATATTATGAAAAATTTTACATTAATATTATTATCTCTGTTCATAGGTAATCCAATCTTTGCCCAGAAAAACATTGACTCTCTGAAAATGATTGTTGATACTGATCCGAAAAATATTCAGGTAATGAGTCAATTGGGCATCGCTTATCATGATTTGGGCGTGGACGGCGATAAAAAAGCCGTTGAAAAAGGAGAACAGCTTTTCAAACGAATTTTGGAGCTGGACTCCACCCATGGGGTCGGTCTGGCGTACCTGGGAAGCATTCACAGCATCCGCGCGCGGGATTCCATCATGCCGTGGAGCAAGCTCAAGCACGCTAAAAAAGCGATAGAGCTTCTCGACCATCCGGAAGTGACAGAATCGGAAGACCTAAATGTCCATTTAATTCGCGCCATGAATAGTTACGAGGTTCCCAAATTTTTGGACCGGCTGAATGTTGCGTTAGAGGAATTTGATTTCATCGTAAATCATCAACATTTTTCTGAGTGGCCCTCACCCAAAAGAGCATTTGTATATCTCCATTTTGGCAAAGCCCATGAAAAAGACGGGAATGATGCGGCGGCAGAAAAATATTACCAGATGGCAATTGACAAAGCGCCGGGATCAGATTATGCTAAATCTGCCGCGGACGCTTTGAAAAAATGACCTTATCTGTAAAGTTTAAAGTAAAAAGTTTGTTTTACTCATTCATTAGATTTGCATTTAAAGAAAGAAATTCACATGAAATCTTTAACTATTATCATATCGATAGCCATTATTTTTTCCACATTATGGGCTGAAGAAAAACCCGGCAGCATCCGCGGAAAAGTGATTGATAAACGTACGCTGCAGGGTTTAATTGGCGCCAATGTCGTGATTGAGAACACCAATCGCGGTGCGGCCACGGATGACAAGGGAAATTTTATCATCCCCAAATTAGCCCCGGGAAGTTACAATGTCAAAGTATTTTACTTGGGGTATAGCAGTGTCACACGCGGCAATGTAATCGTCAATCCAAATCGATCCACATCCCTCGAAATTCGCATGGAGCCCACTACACTTGAAATGGAATCAGTTGAAGTGACTGCCAGCTATTTCGAGAAACCCAAGGAGGCGGTCGTCAGTACACGATCCATGAATTTCGAAGAGATACGACGGAGCCCGGGTGATCTGGTAGATATCCAGCGGGCAGTTCAGGCGCTTCCGGCCGTGGTTTCAGGCAGCGATCAAATCAATGAAATTATCATTCGCGGCGGTTATCCGGGGGAGAATCTTTTCATTATGGATAATATCGAAATTCCCAATCCAAACCATTTTGCCATCCAGGGCGCCGGCGGTGGTCCCATTAACATGTTGAACAGTTACATGGTTCGGAATATTGATTTTTATGCCGGGGCATTTTCTGCCAAATACGGGGATAAAGCATCCTCTGTCATGGATATTTCTCTGCGCGATGGCTCCTCGGAACGTTTTCGTGCAGAGGGAAGTCTTGGTATGGCCGGGGTCGGACTTCTTCTTGAAGGGCCTCTCAGTGAAAAAGGAAGCTATATGTTCTCGGCACGCAAAAGTTACCTTGATCTGGTCGTTTCTTCAACAGGCTTAACCGCAGTGCCGCATTATTACAATTTACAGGGGAAAATCACATACAATTTTAATCAGCGAAATACATTGTATGTCAACTCTGTCTATGGAAATGATAACATCAATATTGAGGAGGGTGATGAAGCCGGTTATGGACGCGGTGCGGAAAACGTAGACACCAAAAGTGATCAGTATATTAACGGCCTAACCTTGCGAACCTTCTGGGCAAAAAATTTGTATTCTTTCACAACGCTCTCGGCTGTTCAGAATAATTATTATGTCGATGTCTATGAATTGCCAGCCCCTGAAACCAAAGACATCTTTTTTACAAATGAATCCAAAGAAACCGAAATTCAATTCAAAACCGATTTTGTGTATCAACTCAACAAAAATATCGAAGCCAATTTCGGGACTTCCTACAAAAATGTAAATTTCGACTATGATGTCTGGAACGACGCTGACACGTTGTTCCTTTACGACTATCCACAAAATCCGGACACAAAAATCGGGTTGTTCCGAACCTATCCGGAATATGAAATCCAGCGCGGCGTGAAAAGCCACAAGACCGCATTTTACACACAATTCTCATTCGATCTGCTGCGACATTTTCGGTTAACATCAGGAATCCGTTACGATTATTTCGATCTGAACGAATTCTCTTCATGGAGCCCCAGGATTGGTTTCTCATATTTCGTCACACCAAAGGCAACGCTGAATTTGGCGTACGGCAAGCATTACCAATCGCCCTCCTACGTGGAACTGGCAGCAAATGAATTGAATTCAACATTGAAGAACAAATACACGGAACAGTTTATCACCGGTATTGAATATCTGTTCCGAGATGATATAAAGATGGTCATTGAAGCCTATTACAAAGAATACAACGATGTGCCGATCAATAAAACTCTGACTACAAACGATCCGTACGATTACGATGATGGACGGTTTATCAACGCCGGCAGTGGAAATTCGAAAGGAATCGAATTCTTCTTTCAAAAGAAAATAAAAAAGGGATTTTCCACAATTATCAGTTACGCCCATTCAAAAACTCAGGCGGTCGATCCCCGGTTCAATACGAAATACAATTGGGATTATGACTACCGGGATGTTTTTACGTTCATTGGCGGGTACAAATTCAATTTGAAAGATAACCTGTGGTACGTTCAAATGAAGCATAAATGGTGGTATCATGCATTGTCATGGCTGCCTTTTTTACCGGCCGATGAAGTGGAGTTGAGCACCAAATTCAGATATCTTGGCGGCAGACCATTTACGCCACCGGTCTATCACCCGGAGTTAAAAGAATGGGCCGTTGAAGAACAACAGCAACTCAACTCGGAACGATTTACTGCCTATCACCGGCTCGATTTTCGTATCGACCGACGTTTCATTTTTGACACCTGGAATTTGGTGGTCTTTTTCGATGTGGTGAATATTTATAATCGTGAAAATATTTGGAATTATAACTACAATGATGACGGCACGAGAGAGCGTGTTTTACAGTACACCACGCTCCCGGTCGGCGGTGTTTCCGTTGAATTTTAATCTATATGAAAAAATACTTATTCTATGAATTTTCAACTGAATCAATTTGTCTCCAAAAATTCTGAACGACTGATAATTGGCGCCATCTACTTTTTTTTATTCGCCGGCGGATTATGG
Source organism: uncultured Cytophagia bacterium (assembly GCA_964605145.1). Lineage (GTDB taxonomy): Bacteria > Zhuqueibacterota > Zhuqueibacteria > Thermofontimicrobiales > Thermofontimicrobiaceae > CAZSBG01. Next base: position 4,776 of record CAZSBG010000040.1, read on the forward strand.
CATGTGCTGAATGTTTTCCAGACATTGATGCGCGTTCTTGCAACGCCTATGCTCATTGGTCTCTCGATCATTATCTTCCTGTCAGTTTATAAGACGCTCCAGGATGCACGTCAAAAAACACGACTGTGGGTTTGGGCAGTTTTTGTTATTATCGCCAGTTTCACCATTGAATGGATTGGCGTTGAGACCAGCAATATCTTTGGAAATTATAGTTACAGCGACATTTTAAAACCGAGATTATTCGGCGTGCCGATAGCCATCGGTTTTGCCTGGCTTTGTATGCTGCTCACTTCCAACGCAGTGCTTCAGAAATTTTTCAGAAATTTTTCAAACATGCTTCTTTTGCTAAAAGCCTTCGGTATTTCTATTTTAATGGTCCTGTTCGATCTCATTATGGAAGCTGCCATTTTGAAATTAAACTATTGGACCTGGAACAACCATTCCATTCCATTCCAGAATTTCATCGGTTGGTTCATCACAAGTTTAATTTTTTCATTCATTGGCGGCGCCCTGAGGCTTTTCGACGAAAAGTATCCGACCATCGCTTTTCATGCGTATTTCGCTCAGTTGATATTCTTTGGTCTTGTCATTTTTAAATAAACGTTGAGGGAAAAATTGGTAACCCGCATTCCAAAAAATTTTGAAGATACCGTATCGACTATGAAAGAAGCTCACCTGGAAATCTGCAATAGATTGCAGGATTATGGCATATCTGTTGTGGATTACCCTGACTTAAAAAACAAAGGGAAAGAAGAAGGTATCGCTGCGGCGAAAGCTTATCCCATGCAGGGAATTTTGAAATATCACGGACTAACTGACTGGGAATGGCGAATCAGTTACCTGCCCAGCATTTCTGTGAACAGTGACGCTGCTTATTCGTTAACCCTGGTTGAATTCGACAAAAAGCTGGATAAAGACTATGTCCAGATTGGCGGGATCGAATCAACCGGACGAGAATTGACACGAGTAAAGCGCGTACTCGATGCAATTCGAAACATTGCCGGCGTTAAAACAAGCGCGAGAGTCGTCTCCAAAAATGTGGTTCGAGCGACGAAAACAGGAAAAGGCCTTGGCACCAGCGCTTCAGGCTCAGCAGCTTTGACTACCGCTGCAGTCGCTGCGCTGTTTGGGAATGACGCCACAAAAAACACCCGATTTATATCATGCCTGTCCCGAATACTTGCCGGGTCCGGCTGCCGAAGCGCTGCCGGGGGCATTGCGCTGTGGTTATCCCATCCGGGCATTGCCCATGAAGACAGCTATGCAGTTCGACTCGACAATCAAAATCAGCTCGAAGATATGCGACTAATCACCATTCCCATTGAATCAAGACTTGGATTGCAAACAGAAAACGCCCATTGGGATGCGCCCAACAGCCAATTTTTTAAATGCTGGATGTTTAATCGAAAGCGGGAAGTGCTGGAATGCTTATCCGCTGTCCAGGCCGGGGATTGGAAAACGGTGGGACAATTGGCGGAACTGGACAGCATTCAGTTACACGGCATCACCATGTCCGGCAATCGCGAAAATAAAATTTTCGCATGGGAACCGGAGAATATTTTGTTGTTTCGAATGTGCAATGATTTGCGGTTTCAAGGCATACCGGTTTACTTCTCCACGGACACCGGCCCAACAACAGTCCTGCTTACCCACAAAAAATATGTGCAACCGGTTATCGATGAAATCGGAAAGCTGACTAAACATTTTGAGACTATTCAGGGGAAACTGGCAGGTCCATCTGAAATCATGGATGTGGAAAAAGCGAGAAGGGAATTGAACTTTTAAAATTTTGGGTTTATCATACTTCACCACTACCTGGTTTTATGAATATACGGAACACTTATGCTACCAATATAAAAACGCTTCGCGGTTTTTGATAGTTGTCAATTACAAAATAATTCCGTAGGGTAAAATATCGGTAATATGGTTTCAATCCACTAAAACTACCCACACATTTCAACATGGAACCATCATTTTTAATATTTAGATGAAAAATCAGTCAAAAGGTTTTTTGGCTAGATGGTGTTTTGAGATGATTAACTTACAAATCATTTTCTATTATTTTTCGGCAGAAAATTTTAAACAATATTGTTTTGAATTTCTCTTTTTGAAATTTAAAGTTTATTTGTTATCTTCATTGTAGCATCCGACCAGAGCAATGCCCACACCAGTCGCACCGCACTCAGCAATTTCTCTCTTCCTCTCACCCCGACGCATGACTCATGCAATCCGGTAAATGATGCTTTTGCAGAATCTTCTTTTGGCGCCGATGATCGCACGACCAATGTTTTATTTTCATTCAATTTTTTCAATGCGGAAATGATGTTCGCTTCGATTTCAACGGGAATTTCAGCAGACTGAAACGCGGACCGAATCCGCAATGCCGCATCCCAAATTTCTTCCCAACGCATGGAGTCAAACGGCTTACGCCCCAGTTCAAATTTGATTTTTTCATCAAGCCGACCCGCTTTGATAAATTGAAAATACGCATCAATGGTAATGCAAAACCCATCCGGTACGCGATAGCCTGCTTGCACCAATTGCGCCAGTTTGGCAGATTTACCGCCAAAAACTTTTTCGTCGATACCCGCAGCATTGGATAGGCTCATGGTAAGCGGTTTTACGGAATCCATTGGGATACCACTTGAAATCGCGTCACATGAAAATAACACATCACATCGATGCGAAACAGGGCGGTTGATTCTGAGTTCAAAAATTTTTCAAGATACGAATGGCGTTTTTTCAGCAGATCGATCCCCTTTTTAAAATCATCTTCAGCTTGAATTTGAGTCGCTCTGCCGGTTATGGTCACAGCGCTAACCTGCGTCATATCATCCTGATGTTGGCAGCGACTGTCGATAACCAATGCCACGTGCTGACATTCATTGAGCAATTTAAATTTTCGGGTTGCCCGCGGTGTCGTGAAAAAATAATGCTTCAAATCATCTGTGAAAGCATAAGCAATGAGCGAACCGTAAGGCTGATTTTGTCCCTGGGTGCAAAGGACGCAGAACGATTGCCCGCTCACCAGTTTCTTTATCTCATCAGCCAAATCCGAATTTTCAGATGATTCAATATTTTTACCATCGAACTCCGCTTCAAAAATTGGTTCATCAATATTATACATGAATATTCCCTGCCTTTTGATGAATTTAAAATTTTATGATTGCGCCAACCGATGCATAATGAACCAGTGCGAAATTATAGACTTCATCGTTATCCGCGCCGCCTTCGAGGAGACGGTATCCCATTTTAAGCCCAATCCGATCCGAGAGTTGGAAATTCAGCGCTGCCAGCACATCCTCAGCGCGGCCCTGAGGTGCGGCCAGCGCATCGCCATCCAGCAGCAACGCGACTTTTTCATGAAAATTCCATAATAATCGGAAATGAATAATGGGGACAAATCCAACATTGGTTTTCTTCGATTCGACCCCATTGCCCCGAACGCTGATTTCAGCATCTCTTATTTTAGCGGTAAAACCAATTCCCATGGTGAGCTTGTCCTTCCTGAGAAAATCGTAGCGGTAAATCAAACGATAGGAATTAAATCGATAAGTTGCATCCAACGGTGCGTTCGCAGGAAAGGTCTCGCCTTCAAAAATCAAATCCCGATCAAGCTGGCCGGTTGAATTCAGTGAAAGCGGTGCAATTAAAACGCCCAAATGGTGCCGCGGATTAAAGTCGTAAAAAACCCGAATTCGATAGAACACTGAGGGATCAATCTCCAGTTCTTCGGAGAGTGAAAAAAGCGTTCCACCATCTCCTGGAATTCGGACGTCGTTATAACCACTGAAAACACCGCCGCTTTCCACATCTATTTCGAATTGCGCCTGAAGTGGCAGCGTCAACAGAAAAAAATATAAAAAGAAAACTATTGAAATAATTTTATGTTTCTGCATTTTTTACTCCCTATTTTATTAACGATTCGATCGAATATGCATGAAAAATCATCCGACCCATTTTGATAGAATAAAACTCACTGAAGCGACAACTGAGCATAACACTGTTCCCCACAAAATGTCTATAAAGACAACTGACAACGGCCAGTTTTTTAATGTGGCGAGATTGGTCAAATCGTAAGTTGCATAAGTGAAAAATCCAAACAGCGCGCCATAAAGTGCGGCAATTAACAGCGAATCCTTTGCCCTGGCCGGTGTCACAGCAAAAAAGATAATGCCAATAATGAAAATCAGATAAAAAACAATCGCAGCCGGCCAGTTGACTTCCTGGCTTAAGAAGGCCGCGAGCTTTTCTCGGTAAAATTTTTTCGCGATCACACCGAGCCACAGCATATCCATCGCAAAAAACACGGGTACTGTCATCAAATATAATTTAACATAAAACATGATGTTTTCCAACCTTAATTTTTTTCAATTATTAAATATTTTTCTGTAAAACTCATTCAGGGAATTCTTATACATTTCACGTAAAGGCAAATCATTATGTCCGCCGCCATTGATTATGCTCAACGTTTTATCTGAGGATTTGGCCGCTTTGTACAATTTTTCAGCCATACCAGGCGGCGTAATGGGATCACTTTCTCCGGCTAAAATCAACACCGGTTTTTCGATCTTTGTAATTCGCTCTAAATTACTGTTCTCCAGCAAAACAGTTTCGATGTCAAATTTTACCAGCGGTTTCAAAAACCAGGGCATTAGCATTCCGGTCCAGTCTTTTGCATCTGTTATGGGACATTCAAGCGTTAAACCGGCGGCTTGTCGTTCGCTGGCCACATACGTCGCAATGTAACTACCCAGAGAGTGCCCGTGAATTGCTAAATTTTTCGGTCGAATCCCCTTTTCGCTGACAAGAAAATTATACGCGGCGAGCCCGTCTTGCTTCAAGCCTTCCACCGTTGGCTTGCCTGGATTCTCACCGTAACCGCGATAATCAAAAACCAGTAAATTTACAGTCTGATCAATAATGGAATTGATGATGTGGTAAGATGTCACCATCACGAAACCGTTTCCGCCAAAATACAGCACCGTCCCGTTTGATGAGTCGTGATGAATATACCAGCCATTCAGCACAAGGCTATCGCCGGATTGAATTTGAACCTCTTCGACTTCAAAAGATGAATTTTCGAAAAACTCAGGCGTGATGGTTCGCTTGATATCAAACGCATCTTTTTCAGTTAAATTGACCGTGGTGCACGAAGCGATTGCAAGGACAGCAATTAAAAAAATTATTTTGAATCTAGCCATTTTTCATCCTGCGTTAAATTTGACATTTAATCCGAGATAACTTCGAAGAAATTGAATTCCCGGTTCATTGGATCTCTTAATTATATTCGATGCAGGAAATGGAGATATGGTTCAATTTATTAATAAATAATCTGCAGGTACATTGTTCATTGATTGGGCAGAGAAATATAAAAATGATAATATGTGATAACATTTTGAGAACCAACTAAAAAAGCCCATTTTTCAATGGGCTTAAGTATTTGTTTTTATTTGTGGGCCCAGTAGGACTCGAACCTACGGCTAACGGATTATGAGTCCGCTGCTCTACCAACTGAGCTATGGGCCCTCGAATAAAAGTCATGACATTAAATTTAAGAATGGCATAAAATATAATAAATCTATTTTAAAAAGTCAACATTTTATTTGGCTTGCCATGGCCCAAATTTCCTCACCTTCATTCTTTTGAAATATTTGATATTAAATAAGATACCCTAATTTCATTATTTGAATGATATTAAAAAACCGTAATCGATTTTTCGAAAACGGTTTATTAAATTTGAATCAAGGCAATCTAATCGAAATATTTCTATCGCCGTTCATCAATGCGTGCGGCTCTACCTCGCAAACCACGAAGATAGTATAACTTGGATCGTCGAACCTTGCCAGCCCTTAAACGTTTAATTTCAGTGATACGCGGTGAATGCAGGGGGAATATTCGTTCTACACCAATCCCTTCAGAAATCTTGCGAACTGTAAATGTCGCGTTCATGCCCTTCCCTTTTCTTTTTATCACAATACCCTCAAAAACCTGAATTCGCTCCTTATCACCTTCAATTACTTTGGCATGTACTTGCACAGTATCACCAGGCCCAAAATCAGGTAAATCGCTACGCACCTGATCCGCAATTGCCATATCCACCTTATTCATCAAAAAACCTCCTACTTATCTGTTTCATCTTCTATATTTTCATTGTTATTTTTTTTTGTACGTGTTTGCAGCAAGTCCCTTCTTACTCGCATGGTTCGCTTCAGCGCTTCTTTTTTGCGCCATTCCGCTATCTCCGCATGATGCCCGGACAATAGCACTTCAGGAACCTTTAAACCTCTGAATTCTTCGGGACGCGTATAATAAGGGCAATCCAGTATGTTCTCGTAAAATGAATCGGTCTTTGCCGAATTAAGGTCGCTGATTACGCCGGGCACCAAGCGAACTACCGAATCAATTACAACCAATGCCGGCAACTCCCCCCCGGTCAGCACATAATCACCAATTGAAATCTCGTCAAAGTCCCAAAATTCACGAACCCGTTCATCCACCCCTTTGTAATGACCGCAGAGAAAAATCAATTCTTCTTTTTGCGACAATTCAATTGCCTTGGTTTGATTGAATGTTTTTCCCTGGGGTGTTAAAAATATTAAGTTTTTTTGATTTTCTATTTTATATGTTTTTAATACATTTTCAATACTTGCAAAAACAGGCTCCGGTTTTAAAATCATTCCAGGCCCGCCACCATAGGGATAATCATCCACCCGATGGTGCTTGTCTTCACTATATTGCCTTAAATCATGGATAAAGATTTCAATGAGCTTTTTTTTCCGACCGCGTTTAATTATGCTTTCATCCAACGGTCCGTTAAGCAAATTAGGAAACGCTGTTATTATATGTATTTTCATTAATTAAATAATCAAAACTAAAACTTTATAACAACTATTAGTCAGGATCGATGTTAATCCAATAATCCATCAATTGGCTGAACAATTACAATGCCCTGCTCAAGGTCAATTTTTTTAATGACTTCTTTGATTGCAGGAATTAAAATTTCTTTTTTGTGCTGCACGACGTAGACATCATTCGATGTTAATGTCATAACGTCTTTAATTTCGCCCAGATAAACCTTTTCTGTGGTGAAAACTTCCAGGCCGATGAGATCGAAAATATAGTATTGATCCTCGGGTAACGGACCGCAGTTTTCAATTCGTTTGTCAATGAATACGCCTTTCAGGGCCAAAGCTGCGTCTCGGGTATCAATTCCGGCAAACTTGACAATAATTTTATCATTCCGAATTTTGCCTCGTTCGATGGAAATTGATTTCCGAGGTCCGTGGTCCCATTTAAGCAGCACATCGTGAAGTCTCTCAAATTGTTGGGGCTCATCAGTAATCGGAGTAATTACAACGTCGCCTTTTACTCCATGAGCTTTTGAGATAATGCCAATTGAGATGAATTCTGGACGTTTTTTCATCGAGTTTTTACTGACTTCGGCAATGTCGCCTTGCTATTTTATTGAAATCGAAATAAGGCAAAAGTTATTCAAGTATTTCAAGAACAGCTCTTTTACCTCGCTTGGCAGAAGCGGCAGCCAATAAAACACGTATGGATTTGGCTGTCTGTCCTCTTTTTCCAATAACTTTTCCAAGGTCACCAAAACCGACTCTTAATTCGTAGACGACCGTTCGTTCGCCATCAATTTCGTTGACGACGACTTCGTCAGGTTTGTCGACTAAATGCTTTGCGATGTACTCGATAAATTCTTTCATTTCCGAACCTCCTTTTCCATGTACTCATTAGCGTCCGTATACACAGTAAGCCCTCCCAAAGATAGATGTGAGGTATGAAAATCGGCTACGCTCCGGTGCAGTTTATTTTTATGTACAACACAGCATTAAATTGAATCCTACGAATCATGTCGCTTCTAAAGTTCCCCCTGGACGAATCCAGTGTGTTGAATTATCAATAAATGATATATTCGTTTATTCAGATTCTTTTTTCTCTGTTTCTTCTTCTGCAGCAGGAGATTCTTGCTTTGGTTCAGATTCGGTTTCAGGTTCGTCAGGCTTGGCTTCTGCTTCTGGTTTTTCTACAGGTGCTTTTTCCTGTTCAGGTTGTTCCTTTTCCTCAGATTTTTCTTTTTCTTCCGCTTTTGGCGCATCTTCTTCTGATTCACGCTTGGCTTGAGCGGCCAGAGCTTCCTCTTTTTTCTTCCGCTCTAATTGAAGCACTTCCCATTTTTTCATTTCTTCGTCAATTTGCGCGCCTTCAAAACCTCGCTTCATTAAATCCCATTTAAACATAATTCCTTGTTCTCTCAAGAGATTTCGAACAGTATCCGAGGGGATGGCGCCTCTCTTCAACCAGAGCAATGCTCTATCTTCATTTATAACCACATCGACAGGATCGGGCAGGGGATTGTAGTGCCCAATCTTTTCAATATATTTTCCGTCTCGTCGATTTCGTGAATCCACAGCTACAATTCTATAAAACGGCTGTTTCTTTTTTCCTGCGCGTGTTAAACGTAATTTTACTGACAATTCAACTACCTCCTAATTCAAAATTCACTTCCGTTTCATTAAAATTGAAACGGCATACCTTTAAATCCTACTTTGTTAATATTTTTCATCATTTTTTGCATCATTTGAAATTGCTTCAAAAGTTGATTTACATCCTGCACCCTTGTGCCACTTCCCATAGAAATCCGCTTTCTTCGGCTCCCATTTATTATTTGCGGCCGTTGTCGCTCTTCAGGTGTCATGGAATTAATTATGGCCTCAATTTTGACAAAGGAATGATCATCTAAAGATAATCCTTTGAGCATATTGCTTTTTACGCCGGGCATCATTCCAATAAGTTGATCAAGCGGCCCCATCTTTTTTATTTGCTGCAATTGATCGTAAAAATCCTGAAATGTAAATTGTTGCCGCCGAAGTTTGCGTTCTAATTTTTCAGCCTGCTCCTGGTCGACAGTTTGCTGAGCCTTTTCAACCAGCGTAACAATATCACCCATTCCCAGGATTCTTGAAGCCATTCTCTCCGGGTGAAATTTTTCCAGTGCGTCTAATTTTTCACCGGTACTAATGAATTTAATTGGCTTTTGCGTGACCATACGAATAGACAGCGCAGCGCCTCCGCGGGCATCTCCGTCCATTTTCGTGAGCACCACACCATCAAATTCAAGCCAGTTTAGAAATTCTTTTGCTGTATTGACTGCATCCTGACCGGTCATCCCGTCTGCCACAAAGAGAATCTCATTCGGCTGTGTCTCATTTTTGATGTCCAGCAGTTCCTGCATGAGTTTTTCGTCTACATGCAATCGACCGGCCGTATCAAAAATTACCAAATCATATCCATTTGATTTAGCATAGTCAACAGCCTTGTTACATATCTTAACCGCCGTTTTCGAAGACTCTGAAATGACAGGAGCACCTATCTGCTCACCCACAATTTCCAGTTGCCTTACAGCAGCAGGTCGATAAATATCTGCTGCAGCCAACACCGACTTCTTGCCCTGATTTTTATAATACCCGGCTAATTTTCCAGCCAATGTAGTTTTACCTGAACCCTGCAATCCGCTCAACATAATAATTGCAGGTGTCTTTCCGGATAAATCCATCTGGGCTTCGGACTGTCCCATGATTTTAGCTAACTCATCACGGATAATTTTCACAATCTGCTGGCCGGGAGTAATGCTTTTTAAAACCTTCTGCCCTAAAGCCCTTTCCTGGACTGCAGCGATAAATGCTTTGGCGACTTTATAGTTTACATCCGCTTCTAACAACACTCGCCGCACTTCTTTGAGAGAGTCAGCTATATTCTTCTCGGAAAGTTTACCGTGTCCTTTGAGTTTCTTGAGAACAACTTCTAACTTGTCTGATAAATCCTGAAACATCGGCCTTTAGTAAGTTTGATATTGAAAATACTGTAAAATGCCATAAAAAGCTTAGCCTGAATTATTCACAGATTACTACTTAAACATATATAATCATTTGTTATTAATGAGATTAACGAGATGTGTAAAATTTAACAGAGTTTGATATAACGAATTCTGAATTAAGCACCATTCAGGCTATCTGGATTCCTTAATGAATTACAATGAATAATCCAGGTTAGAAATATAAATCGATAAATATAAGAAAATAAACTTATATATGCAAGCAAATTTTAAATAAATCAAAATGAAATAAACTAAAAATTATTACAAAGCATTATTATTAAGGTTACCTAAATTTAAGCTAATAATTTTATTCCATTAAATCAAGCAAAAAATTACATATATGATAAAAAAATTATTATTCAGAGGTTCATATTCATAACATTGTTAAATTGGCACTGTGCACAGAACTCATATTCATCTTTTTCTCATGAGTAAAAAGCCCTGGCAATAAAGTATGCCAGGGCTTTATAATATATAAATTTATGAATCGACTATTACTTTTTACCGCTGGCTCCCTCTCTGATAATATTGCGGGCTATCACCAGCCTCTGAATTTGATTTGTGCCTTCATAGATTTGTGTAATTTTTGCATCCCGCATAAATTTTTCAATGGGATAATCTTTCATGTAACCATACCCACCAAATATCTGAACGGCATCGGTGGCAACTTTCATGGCAACATCGGAAGCCAAAACTTTGCACATGGCAGATTCTTTGGCAATATTTTTAACGCCCTTGTCGATCATTTTTGCGGTTGCATAGATCAATGAGCGTGCTGCTTCAATTTGAATAGCCATGTCTGCCAGCATGAATTGAACTGCCTGGAACGACAGGATTGACTGACCAAATTGTTCGCGTTGGCGCGCATATTCAACAGCCAGGTCATAGGCGCCCTGCGCAATTCCCAATGCCTGTGCAGCGACTCCGGGTCTTGATTTGTCCAATGTTTTCATGGCGACGATAAAGCCCTGTCCTTCACCGCCCAGGCGATTTTCGGCAGGAACCCGGCAATCTTCAAATATCACTTCGCTTGTTGCTGAACCGCGAATCCCCATTTTATCCTCTTTTTTGCCATAAGAGAGACCGTCATAGCCCTCTTCAACCACAAATGCTGTGGCGCCCCGGCTGCCTTTTTCAGGATCGGTGGATGCAATTACCGTGTAAATTTTTGCCACACCGCCATTTGTGATAAAATGTTTTTTTCCGTTGAGAATATAATGATCACCATCACGTACTGCCCGGGTTTTGATGGCGCCGGCATCAGAGCCGGCTTCGGGTTCTGTCAGACAAAAACCGGCTAAATGCTTACCATCTGCCAGTTCCGGCAGATATTTCTCCTTTTGTTTTTCATTTCCACTGATGATGATGGGAAATGTACCCAAAGCGGATGCTGCAACAGACAATGCGATACCTCCGCATGCTCTGGATAATTCTTCGGTAATGATCGCCAATTCTGTGACGCCGCCTCCCATTCCCCCGTGTTCTTCATCAATGCAGAGCCGAAAGAAGTCCAGCTCAGCAAACAATTTAACCAGATCCCAGGGGAATTCATCGTTCTGGTCGTAATACGCAGCAACAGGTTTAACTTTTTCTACAGCAACCTGACGAGCCAATTTCTGAAGCTCAGTCTGTTCTTCGGTTAAAAAATAATCCATATTTCTCCTCCAAACGGTCAAATTAAATTCAGCTTTTTAAGCGCGTTTTTAGCAGACATTTGTTCTGCACGCTTTTTGCTATTGCCTTTTCCCATACCCAATACCTGGTTGTTGATTAAAACTTCTATAGTGAACACTTTGTCGTGATCGGGTCCTTCTTCGTGTTTTACGATATATTGGGGCAATCCCATGTTCTTGCTCTGGGAATATTCAAGCAACATACTTTTGAAATTTTTATTATGTTCAGCCGCAACGATCTCATCACATTCTGCAAACAATTTATCATTGATGAACATGACAACCGTATCCAATCCGCCATCCAGGTAGATGGCGCCGATTATTGCCTCAATGGCATCAGCCAGAATTGAAGAGCGATGCCGCCCACCGGCTCGCTCTTCGGCATCGTTGAGAAGCATGGCCTCTCCCACACCAATATTCTTGGCGATTCTGGCCAATATCTTCCGACTGACCAAAAGAGATTTAATGGAAGTTAATTCTCCCTCTTCTTTAATTGGATATTTACTGTACAAATATTCAGTAACCACCATGCCGAGCACGGCATCTCCCAACAGTTCCAATCTTTCATTCGACATCAATCGAGATTCATTGGACACTGAAAGAAAGGAACGATGTTTGAGCGCCTGAATTATCAGGGACTTATTTTGAAATTGATAATTAAGTCTGGCTTCAATCTGTAGAATATCGTTCTCGGACAAATAGTCAGCTTTAGAGTTTTTTCGAAATATATTCGAGAAAAGAGAGGAAATTTTACCTAACATAGCCTGATCAGAGTTGAAATTCTTTAGGTTGTATATTTTTTAACGACGAGACAAACATTGTGTCCGCCAAATCCGAATGAATTTGAAATGGCAATATCTACTTTTTTATCAATTGCTTTGTTGGGTGTATAATTCAAATCGCATTCCGGATCCGGGTACTCATAATTTGCTGTCGGGTGTATTTTATCATATTTTGTTGTTAACAACGATGCAATAAGTTCCAGGCTGCCGGAGGCGCCCAAGAGATGACCGATCATGGATTTTGTTGAGCTGATCGGAATTTCGCTGGCGCGTTCCCCGAAAACATTCTTAATAGCCAGTGTTTCAATTTTGTCGTTTGGAGGAGTGGAAGTACCGTGAGCGTTGATATAATCGACATCGTTGATGGTAATACCGGCATCGGCTAAAGCATTCTTCATGACTCGCTCTGCGCCATTTCCGTCGGGCGGCGGCGCAGTGATATGGTATGCATCTCCTGTATATGCCACCCCAAACACTTCACCGTAAATTGTTGCGCCCCGGTTCAGGGCGTGTTCTTCAGATTCTAAAATCAAAATACCAGCGCCCTCACCAATAACAAAACCATCACGTTCTTTGTCAAAAGGACGGCTGGCTTTGTGTGGCGCATCATTTCTGGTTGAAAGCGCTTTTAACGCGTTGAATCCCCCGACACCCATAGGAGTTACCGTTGCTTCAGAGCCGCCTGTAACCATCACGTCTGCATCGCCATATTGGATGCATCGCAACGCATTTCCAATTGCATGCGAGCTTGAGGCGCACGCTGAGATCGTAGAATAATTCGGTCCTTTGATGCCATGCCGAATACTAATGTAGCCGGGTGCAATATCCGGAATCATCATGGGAATGAAAAAGGGGCTTATTTTTCTGGGGCCTCGTTCAAAATAATTCGCGTATTCTCTTTCAAATGTATCCATTCCCCCAATGCCTGATCCTAAAATAACACCGATTCGATCCGGATTTTCATTTTCCAGATTGAGTCCTGAGTTTTCAATGGCTAATTGAGCTGCGACTACTGCGAATTGGGTGAATGTATCCATTCGTCGAGCGACTTTTTTGTCCACATAAGAAAAGATATCAAAATTTTTTATTTCGGCGGCAAACTTTGTATCGAAATTGCTGGCATCAAAGCTTTTAATATAATCCACCCCGCTTTTGCCATTGATGAGCGCCTGCCAGTAATCATCAATGGTATGTCCTACCGGACTAATTAATCCCATTCCAGTCACCAGAACTCTTTTTTTCATATAGAATTTTCCCCGTACTTTAACCAATAAAATGAAATTGTTAGACCAGGTTCTGCAATTGCAACCATGTCGAGAAAAGGGTCCTCATGACCTTCTCTTAATTTACCTGAGCGCTTCCTCTTTCTTTTAGTTTGGAGCAATTTCCGAATATCGGTTTCATTGAAGCTGATTTCTTAAAGAAATTTAGCAAGCCGTAAAAACACGTTAAGTCCTGCCGCATGACAGGACTTAACGTTTTTGTTTATTCATCACTTGCTTTATTTTTTAAGTATTCAATTGCTGAACCGACTGTGGTTATTTTCTCAGCGTCTTCATCGGGAATTTCTACTTTGAATTCATCTTCAAACGCCATAACCAATTCAACGGTGTCCAATGAATCAGCGCCCAAATCTTCAATAAAATGAGCTTTTTCAGTAACTTCACTTTCATCAACACCCAATTGATCGACGATAATATCTTTTACTTTTTGTTCAATAGACATTAAGTTTTCACCTCCTTACCGTTTTCATTTGGAATTATTTTAAATGTATAAAAAACTAAATGCTGAAAATAAGCCTATGTAATTACATGACCATTCCGCCATCAACATGGAGCACCTGGCCGGTGATATAATCTGCATCCTGTGATGCGAGGAAGCTCACCACATTGGCAACGTCCTCAGCCTGACCGGGTCGTTTCAATGGCACAACTGAAAGGAAACCCTGCTTTACGCTTTCCGGTAAATTTTTAGTCATTTCTGTTTCAATATAGCCGGGCGCCACGGCATTCACCGTTATTCCGCGGGCAGCTAATTCTTTGGCAGCGCTTTTGGTAAGACTGATGAGACCGCCTTTTGAAGCGGAATAATTCGCCTGGCCGGCATTGCCCATCACTCCAACAACGGATGCGATATTGATAATTTTACCTTCCCGCTGTTTCATCATTAATTTGGCCGCAACCCTGAGGCAATTGAAACTTCCCTTTAAATTGACGGCAATGACAGAATCCCATTCTTCCTCTTTCATACGGATTAACAGGTTGTCCCGCGTAATTCCTGCATTGTTTACCAAAACGTCGACTTTTCCGAACGCTTTATTTGTTTCTTCAAAAAGATGTTCCACCTCGTCTGCTTTGGTGACGTCGACTTTTACGCCGAGCGATTTTACACCCAGGGATTCGATTTCCGCGGTTGTTTTTTTCACGGCTTCTTCATCGACATCACAGATGACGATATTAAATTCCATACGCGCTAATTTCTCAGCGATAGCTTTGCCAATGCCTCTGGCAGAACCGGTCACTATTGCAACTTTCCTATCCATATATGCCTCGATTAATTTGATTCTGTCACAAATTCTTCCACTTTACCAAACGTTTTGGAACGATATTTTCGATCGATTCGCTTCAATAAACCGGATAACACATTGCCCGGCCCCACTTCATTGAAATTTGTTGCGCCGTCCTCGATCATATTTTGTATTGTTTCCACCCATCTGACCGGACTGGTAAGCTGCTTGTGCAAAAGGTCTCTTATTTCTGAAGCATCGGTTACAGGTTTTGCAGTAACATTGGCGTAAACAGGGATTTTTGCCTCTGAAATTTCAATTTGGTCCAGCGTGTATTTTAATTCATCCTGTGCGCTGCTCATGAGCGGGGAATGAAATGCACCGCCAACCACCAGTGGAATAACTTTCTTGGCGCCTTTGTCTTTGGCCATTTGCGATGCTTTTTCGATACCTTGCAATGATCCTGAGATTGCAATTTGTTGCGGGGAATTAAAATTTGCAGGTTGAACAATACCAGAGGACGAAACCTTGGCACAAATTTCTTCAACAACCTCTGCATTCAATCCGATTATGGCTGCCATGGTTCCCGGTTGTTTTTCACCAGCATGCTGCATGAGCTCGCCACGTTTTTTAACGACCCGCAGGGCATCTTCGAAGCTCATGGCTTCCGCTGCGACCAGCGCCGAATATTCTCCCAGACTATGACCCGCAGCAAGATCCGGCGCCACACCTCTTTCAGCCAGCAAATGTGCGGCTATAACGCTATGCGTGAAAATTGCAGGTTGTGTAATATCGGTTTGTTTTAGTTTTTCTTCCGGCCCTTCAAAACAAATTTTTGTTAAATTAAAACCTAAAATTTCATTCGCGCGTTCAAAAATATCTTTGGCAAAGGAAAATTCATCGTATAAATCTTTGCCCATTCCTACGTATTGTGAAGCCTGACCTGGAAATAAAAACCCAAGTTTGGACATATTTTTTTCCTTCCCTCTCGAACAAATCTATTGCCTTTTCTGCTCCTGCCACATGGATCGAATATTTTCGATGGCCTTCTGGTACTGTTTACTTTTTGAATTCAATAATGCAGCTTTTCGATAATAGATTTCTGCGGATTCGTAATCACCCTGTGCCTCACTGGCCAATCCGAGATTGTAGTACACGCTGGCATTGGCCGGGTACAATTTTTTGGCCTGTTCCCACATTTTCATTGCATCCCGCCATTCACCATTTTTTGCATACACTGCCCCGCTATCAATCAATGTGGGGCCACCCTCCACGACTCGTTTCACTTCAATTTGTTCAGGCGCAATCTCACTTAAAAAACGGCGATTTACTTTCAGGGCCAATTGTCTTTTCACCACTTCGTCTTTTGGCAGAGTCTGATCTTCATCCCGAACAATTTTTCCGCTGTCATAATTTTCTGATATCGCATGAGAAAAAATTGGTTCCCCCTTTTTAAGGTCAATCAAGCTAAAATCAGCCTCTATCTGTGCTTTTCGAATCTGATAGTGCTGGTCTACCGGCTGAAGCTTAAATTTTTTCTGCTTTTCCCGTTGCCCCTGTTCATTGACAACTTCAACTATTTCTCCGGTCTCATCGCGCTCATATTCGCCGGTCCAGACCATTTTTTCAACAAGATCGGACCCTTTTTCAATCGGTAACAGTTCCAGATTTTTCAATTTAGCAAATATGATTGCGTCTACGTTCAGCAATTTTCCAATTTTGGCTGTCGTATCAGATTGGGCAATACTATCGAAAGTCAGATTGTACTGCTCCAGGACAGAGCTGAATTTACTATTATCAAAGACCAGGAAATAATTCGTGTTTTTCAATGTATTTTCAAGCTGACTGCACAACAACTCAGCGTCGCTGCTTTCTGTGCACGGAGCGATAACCAACTTTCTCACACCAACCAAATTTTGTTTTGAAGGCTGGTAAAACCTTAATCGATTCCCGGAAGAACATGAGAAAAAATATGAAATGAAAACAAAAGCCATCAGCGCAAAAATATATTTTTTCTGCATTACACACCGCCCTTCATCTATGAATTTTAATTAAAGGATCAGTTACTCCCTCCGAGAAATTACACCACTAAATATTCTATTTTAATATTTCAGCAGCACTCCGCCGGTTGTGAATCCTCCTCCAAAACTGACAAGTAGACAGTAATCTCCTTTTTTGAGCCGTCCCTGTTCCACAGCTTCCGTGAGTGCGATTGGTATGGAGGCCGCCGATGTATTTCCATATTTATGGACATTGACAAAAACTTTGCTCATATCCAATTTAATCCGCCTTGCTGTGGCTTGTATAATTCGAATATTGGCCTGATGCGGTATGAGCAGCGCTAATTTATCTGAACTGATTCCCGACTCTTTGAGGATTTTCACAGCAGCGTCGCCCATTGCCTTAACGGCTGCCTTGAATACTTCCTGACCTTGCATCTTAATATAATGAAGTCTTTGATCGATGGTTTCATGGGTCGCAGGATTTCGACTGCCACCGCCCGGCATAAAAAGTAAATCAGTCAAGCGCCCGTCGCTTGCTATCATTGTGTTAAATATGCCGCGAGTGCCATCTGAAGGCTGAACAATCGCGGCGCCGGCGCCATCGCCGAACAATACGCACGTTGTCCGATCGGTCCAGTCAGTGATTTTGCTTAGCATTTCACCGCCAATGACCAGGATATTTTTATAGGTTTGATTCGTAATCAGATTGTTGGCCATTGAGAGTCCGTACAAAAATCCGGAGCAAGCCGCGCTGATATCGAAAGCCGCTGCATTTTCAGCGCCCAGATTTTTTTGAACGTAACAGGCCGCTGATGGGAAAGGAGTATCACCTGTCACTGTGGCAACGATAATGATATCAATATCCTTAGCTTTTACGCCTGCCTCTTTCATTGCCTTTTTAGCAGCTTCGGTGCACAGATCTGATGTTGACATGGAATCATCACCAATGTGTCGTTCTTCCATACCTGTACGTGAGCGTATCCATTTATCTGTGGTATCAACAATTTTTTCAAGGTCAGCATTCGTCAATACTTTCTCAGGGACCGCATAGCCAAGTCCCGTTATCATGGCTTTAAAATTATGTTCCAATTTTCAACCTCTCTCCTGTTTCAGTTTGTCGACTCAAGCCGAATTATCATCCGATGTTCCAGAACAGTTAGACCTTCACAGCAGATTTAATATTCAATTCCTTTTCAATTTGATCGTTTACTTTTTCTTTTATAATTTTTTCCGCCTCAAAGATTGCATTTAGGATTGCCTTGGGAGATGAACTTCCATGACCAATAATTACCACACCTTTAATGCCTAATAAAGGAACGCCTCCGTATTCCGCATAGTCAAATGTTTTTTTCAGCCGCCTGAAAGCCGGTTTCAATAAATACGCCCCCAGGTTGTATTGCAGACGTTTTCCAATCCGATTTCTTAGATTGGATGAATAGACAGAATTAAAAGATTCAGCAAATTTAAGAATAATATTTCCAACAAATCCATCACACACAACCACATCACTCAAATCTTTCAAAACCGCCCCACCTTCAATATTGCCAATGAAATTGAGCTCGCTTTGCTGAAACAAGTCATACGTGGATTGAACCTGTTCAGTTCCTTTGCTCTTTTCAGTGCCAATGTTTAATAAGCCCACGCGGGGATTTTCTATATTGAACAATTTGCTCATGAAAATGCTGCCCATGATGCCGAATTGAAAAAGCTGGCGTGGTTTGCAGTCTACATTGGTGCCGGCATCAATCATGAAAGTTGCGCCACGACCGTTGGGAAGTATGGATCCGATAGCCGGTCTCAATACACCTGCAATTTTCCGCAATTTGATAAGCGCCGATGCCAATACCGCGCCGGTATTGCCTGCGCTGACGACCGCATCGACAGCGCCTTCTTTATGCAATTGCATGGCCACAGCAATTGATGAATCCCTCTTCTGCTTCAAAGCAACTGCAGGGATATCATCCATTTCCACCTGTTGCGATGCGTGCACGACGGAAATCGGTAATTCATTGGTGCGAAAATGCCTGTCCAATTCCTGTTGAATTTTAATTTTATCACCAACAAGGACGACTTCAAAGCGGTTTTTGGCTAAGCGAGCGGCTCCGATGGCTCCAGACACAATAGATCTCGGAGCATGATCTCCGCCCATAGCATCAACTGCGATTTTCATTATGGATTCCAAAATAAAAAAATCTCATGACTATTTCATCATTAACTTTCTTTTGGCATAAAAATCATTCTGTCCTTGTAGAAGCCACAGTTGGGGCATGCGCGATGAGGCAATTTCGGTTGATTGCAGTTTGAACATTCGACTACCGTGGGAGCCGATAATTTCCAATGGGTTCGTCGTTTATCTCGTCGTGACTTTGACTGTTTCCGTTTTGGTAACGCCATAATTTCCTCTCATTCTGTCGTGAATATCCACATCAAAATTATATTTATTTCTAAAAATTAAATTCGCTCATATCGGAGCTTTCCCTCTTTAATATTTACCCAACCCGATATGAGCGGATCATTTTTAATTGAATTATTTTTTATTTCAAAGATTTCAGCTTTTCCCATCGAGGATCGATAGCGTCCTTCGAGCAATTACAGCTTTGCTCATTGAGATTTGCACCACACGTCGGACACAATCCCTGACAATCTTCAGAGCAAATATGTTTCATGGGAAGCGACAGTAGCAAATTTTCCCGAATATCGTCGGTTAAAGCGATTTCCGATGCGTTTTCATCAAGAAATCGATAGACATCGTCTTCAAATTTGTTTCTCGTCTCTTTTGAATAAACCAATTGGAATTTATTTTTTACTGCCTGCTGAAAATCGCACAAACATCGGTCACAAACAAAATGTCCGTTCGTAACTGTAAACACCTTGATAAAATATTTATCACTTAACTTCTGGACCTCAATATTCAGTTCAACCTTACCCGCGAAAATTGATTGCAATTCTTCTTCATCTTCAAAACCTAATTCCGCGGCGTCAGTCTCAATTTTTAAATGATTAAGTCCATCATGTAAATTTATTAGCTTAATTTTCATCGAACCGCGATAGCCTTAAATTTAAAATGAATTGAATTTAATAATATTTTTGTACATTGTCAAGCTAAAAATTATGAATGTCATTCATTTTTTTCAAAGCAGTAACATTTTTGAAAATCAAATCTTATGCGATTTGATAGGCGGTGGCAATTCTGGAGGGGATGAAAAAACAGAAGTGAAATATGCTTTTTCTTTACAGGTTTCCGGGAAGTGAAAATTGATGTTTGTCAGTACGTTCTAAGGTAAATGACTCTAACCATTGCAGAAAAGCAAACTGATTTGACCGGCGGCGGCTGTTGCCTCGGTGAGAACATCACCTAAACGGCGCGGTTGCACTGCAAGCCCTGTTTTGATAATAAGCCCATTTTGATCAGATTGTGCCATTTCCCCCTTATTTTGAAACAGACCATCCCGGTTCAGCGGTAAATTAAACACGGTCGCCAGGTCTTCCGACTCAGCACGCGGCTCCATCCCTACGCTCAACACAAGCAGGTCGGCTTCCAGTCTGATCTTTTCGTGTGACATTCTATCCTTCACATTAATTTTGAAGGTATCAGTTTCAGAATCAATTTTTGGATAGGAATCCATGCGAACGAATTTCACGCCAAGTTCCAGGGCTTCGGCATAATTATCTTCTTCAAAATCATGCACCCGAATATCGCGGTGAAGAATTGTGACACCAATATTTGTATCGTGTTCTTTGATTTTCAGTGCATTTTGAATGGCTTGTTCGCAGCACACCCGGCTGCAATAAGAGCGATTTGCATCACGGGAACCAACGCACTGAATCATGACAATATTTTTTGAATTCACCGCTTTGTCAGCTATCTTTTGACTCAGTTCTCGCTGAGTGATGACATTGTTTTTCTCGCCATAAAAAAAGTTATTCGGGGAAAAAGCTTTGGCCCCCGGCGCAAGAACAACAGCGCCGGACCGAATGCTTTTCTCCGCGCCATTATGTTTAATTGTCAGGATATAATCACCCGGTTTGCCGTTGAATTTTGCAACTGAACTTCCCACATGCACATCCAATCTCGGATGATTCAGAGTTTTCTCTCTTAACTCATCTGTCAATTTTTCGATGCCGGGAACATACCAGAACAGCTCCTCCTCGTTTGTCAATATGTTTTCATCCTCACAGATAAGATGGGTTTTGAAATCCATGTCTGCAATTTCGAGAGCTGTTTGTATTGCTTCGACCGAACCGCCGATCACGCAGGCCTCTTTCACGCTGATTTTTGGAGATGATGCGCCAATGTTCATTTCAGCGCCATTCGATGCCAATTCCATGATTTTATTTTTGACATCCTCTGTACTGTGCCCCCTGTTATTCGGCTCGGACGAAAAGATGGTTAAATTTTCAGGTGGGAGTCCGGCATTGGTAATCGTCTTTTGAAACATGATCCCGTTCGAATTTGGGTAGCACGGAGCAATAATTGCGCGACCCAGTTTTTCGGTTTCGATGACGTCGCGAATTCTCTTCTTTCCGGTGGAATTGCAGCAATATTCCAAATCATCGACAAATACGTCCGCATCATTTCCTCCGAGGGATCGAATCACATCATCCACATCAATATTGAACTGGGTGCTCAGTCCATATCGGCAAACAAAAATCCCGACACGGTTACCGATTGTTTTTTCCTCGAACTTACCATTATTCTGCTGAACCGATCCCTGCAGTTTATCCTGCTGCTTCAGCGATTGCAGCACTTTTGCAGCGACTGCCCGGGCCTGATTCAGGCTGGATTCAATGTCAGCCGGGTGCGTCATGGTGCCGGCGAACCAGACACCCTCGCCGGATGATGCGGTTGGAGATTGTTCTTCAGGCGGGAAGAATCCATATTTATTGAGGCGAACGCCAAATTGCCGGCTCAACCGCTTGATACCGGCAGTCGGTACGATGCCGGTGGATAATACAACGAGATCGAATTTCCCGGTTTCCTCGGAATCATTCCGGGCGAATTTTACAATGAGATTATTACCTTCTTCTGCCTGATCCACTTGAGTAACATTCGCTCGCACAAATGAGATCGCTTTTTCCTGCTTGGCTTTAAGAAAGTATTGTTCACCGTCATTAGTGAATGGCCGAAAATCACTGTAAAAAATTGTGATCTCGGCGCCTTCAATTCGGTTCACCGCAGCCATGGACTGTTTCAGGGCTGTTGCACAGCAAATGTTGGAACAGTAATTCTGCCCCAGACTTTCATCCCGGGATCCAACGCATTGAATGAAGGCAATTCGTTGAGGAATGGCTCCGTCCGAAGGCCGCATCAAAATTCCGCCGTACGGACCACTGGCGCTGAGTATCCGCTCCATTTCCATGCTGGTGATCACGTTGGGAAAAGAGGAATATCCCAACTCAGGCTTGCGGCGCGCGTCGAAATTTTCCGCACCGGTAGCCACGACAATAGAATCCACGTTCAGCGACATGTTTTCGGATTTCTGGTCGTAAACAATGGCCTGCTGGTCGCATTCGGCCAGGCACAATCCACAGCCGATGCACCGCCGGCAGCTCAGGCAGCGGCTCGTTTCTTTCAACGCAACTTCTTCGGAGAAACCAAGTTCCACTTCTTTGAAATTCAGTCTGTCTTCCAGCGACAGATGCGGCATTTTTTGACGAGGAGTTGGAATGTCTTCAAAATCAGTAATGAACTTATCTTTTTTCATTTACGATCCCGGTTTTTGATGCGTATTTAAAATTTTCTTTATTAACCACGAGGGCACGCAGGTAAACCATTTCTTAAAATTCTAAAATGGAATTTCAAAACATAATACAGCTCATTCAAATTAATTTTTTTATTCTATTTTGGTACAATCGCCTCTATACATCCCCCTTCAAAGGGGGACTTTTCTCGATTCCCCACTTTGAAGGGGGGCAAGGGGATGTTTGAATTAAACTTGAATAAGTACGCCTAAGGACGTGTCTGTAAATATCGTCCTGTGATCACGACTAATATTTCTCCCCTCTCACAAACCTGGCCATAGACGCGGCCGCCTGATGCCCGGCAGCAATGGCTTCGATGACCGTTGCCGGACCGGTGACCGAATCGCCCCCTGCGAATATTTCCGGCCGGTTGGTCTGCATGGTTCGCGAATTGATATCGAACGAATTCCAGCGGTCTATTTCCAAACCGTGTCCCTCGTGCAGAAATTCCAGGTTCGGCTGCTGACTGATGGACGGCACAATAACATCCGTTTCAATAATGAATTCAGAACCTTCGATAGGCACCGGCCGCCGTCGTCCGCTGGCGTCCAGCTTGCCCAATTGCATGCGAATGCATTTCATGCCGGCGACCTTGCCATTTTCACCGATGATTTCCACAGGCGATGCCAGGAATGAAATTTGTACGCCCTCTTTCTGGGCTTCTTCGATCTCCCAGGGATTGGCAGGCATTTCGGCGATAGTTCGCCGGTATACAATGTGCACTTCTTCAGAACCAAGCCGCATCGCCGTTCTCGCCGCATCGATGGCTGAATTGCCACCGCCGATGACCACCACTTTATTTCCCGGCTTGGTGGTGTCACCCAAATTCACGCGCCGTAGAAACACGATGCAGTCGAGGAATCCTTCAAAATCGTCTTCACCGGGCACGCCCAGTTTCAATCCCTGGTGGGCGCCAATTCCCAAAAACACAGCCTTGTAGCCGTCCTTGAGCAGATCGTCGATGGAATAATCTTTATTGATGGGTGTGTTCAATTTCAGCTCCGCGCCCATGTCACAAATATAGTCGACTTCGGTTTGTATGATATCCCGCGGCAGCCGGTACTCCGGAATGGCTAACCACAACATGCCCCCGGGCACAGGCGCTTCTTCGAAAATGGTCGAAGCGATTCCCTGCTGAGCCAGGTCGTGGGCCACGGTCAGCCCGGCCGGGCCGGAACCCACCACAGCTACTTTGCCAAGCTTTTTGTTGATGGCCGGCACCGATGGTTTGGGAAGCTTGCCCTGTTTTCGAAGATGCAATTCATAATCGGAAACAAACCGCTTTAGCGCATCGATGGCCACCGGCTCGTCCTGCCGGCCGCGGTTGCACGTGCTTTCGCAGGGATGGTTGCAGACACGGCCGCAAATTGCCGGCAGCGGATTCTTCTCACGAATTACGGCCAGCGCGTCCAGGTATCGGCCATCGGAAATCAGCCCGATATATTTTCGAATATCGATGTGAACCGGGCATGTTTCCTGGCAGATGGGCGTTTCCTTCTCTATATTATAAATGAAGGAATTAAAACCTTTGCTGTTGATGTCAATGGCGGTTCGCAGCGACAGCCCTTCTTCGTACGTGTTGAACGGCTTGATGGGACAGACCTGCACGCAGGCCCCGCAATCGATGCAGCGCTCATCCACACGCGTGGGATTTTTTCGGACAGTGACATCAAACCTTCCGTTGTCCTTTTTCACACGCAAAAGATCGGCGTGGGTGATGAGCTCGATATTGGGATGACGTTCAATTTCATCGAAGCGTGGCGCCATCTGGCAGATCGCCGGCATGCCATTTTCGTATGTTCGATCCAATTGGGACACGGCTCCGCCGATATTGGGCTTGCTTTCCAGCAGGTACACCTTGGCGCCCGAGTTGGCAAGATCCAGCGCAGCTTGCATCCCGGTAATACCAGCGCCGCAGACTAAAACAGATCCGGTTTGTTTGTTTTTCTCTTCGACCATGGGAATTCCTGGGTTCCTTTTTTTATCTATTGGATACAGCTCGATAAGTTTTGATAATAATCGTTGCTTGATTTATTTTACGCCAATGCACAGATATTCGATTTTAGATATTCGATGATTTACTTTCCAAATGTGCGGTGATTTTACAAATCCATTCTCTTCCACATTCTCGTCAAAGTTATTTCATCAGCAAACACTTCCGCGTCTGCATATTTTCACCGGCCTGAATTTGATAATAATAGGCACCGGACGGCAAGTGCGACGCGTTCCAGTCCACCGAATAGTCCCCGGGATTTTGCTGTTTTTTCACCAGCAATCCAACCTCCTGGCCTGCGATATTGAATACTTTCAGCGATACCTCTGCCTTTTGGCTCAATCGATAAGCGATCGTTGTGGTCGGATTGAAAGGATTGGGATAATTTTGCTTCAAAGCAAATTCCATGGGTTGAACCCCGTTCAGATTTTCATCAACTGATGTCAGGAAAGCTGCCATAACGTTGACGCTTTTCGCCTGGGTATAATTTGAATTCATCTCGTCATGATACCCTGTCATCGTCATTAAAATGCCTTTTTCATTGGTCACCCAAAAATAATTGATATTTATTTCAATGGGCAGGGCGCCTAAAAGCGTGTAGGCAATCTGACTGTGATCCTGCCGGATTCGAAGACAGGGGAATTCGCCGAACGATGTTTTCAGCGTTCCCCAGGCATCAATGGTGTTATAGCTGGAATCGACCAGGGTGACAGAGAGTGCGCCCAGGGTGGTGTCCACCTGAAGTACGGAAGACCATTCCGGGTCGCCAAACGTCGCTGGAAGATTCAATTTTGGCGTTGCCCGATCAGCCACAAGCAATTCCGTGGTTTCATCGCCCACAAATTTCGAGCGACCCAATTCTGTCAAAGACGTTTCAGTTAATTGAGCGTAATTATAGGTGATGGTATCATTGCCTGTTTCGGTTACTTTGTAAACAATATTTGCTGTGGGAAAACGATTCATGTAAGGTGCATCTTCCAATGCAATCGGACGCCAGAATGTGGTTCCGGAGAAATTCAATCCGCTAAAATCCCAATACTGGTTTTCACCGGCAGGGCCGGGGCTCACTTCCACGTCGCGGGCATAATTCATTTCAAAATAAATGTCCGTCGTGCTTGGCGCATCCGCAGCAGTGACCATGATTTGCGCGAAGGTCAATCCAGCTAACGCCAGGGTGAAAAATATCCCTAAAACCAGGGTAGTTATTATCTTCGTTTTCATGATTCCTTCCTCCTCAGATGATGAAGTGTGCGAGGGAGACTCCTCAAATGAGAAATTTAGTCACCCTGAGTTGAAAATCCGCCTCTGGAGGGCGGAGTCGAAGGGTGATAACTTGTTGATTTTAAATCACACCTCGACTCCGCTCGGTGTGACAGTGCGACTTTTCGACAGAACTGAGTAGAAAATGAATCGCTTCCACACTATCGAATCAGCACGCAATCCATAATGGCGATTGATTTTCAACCGATGCAATTTTTACAATCCCCATCCGACGCATGTCAACCAATTGGCGCAGGATGCGTTGCGTTGGGAGTTGTAATTGCTCGGCCAGAATTTTGACACTCAGTGGTTTATCTTTGGCGCGAATCAGAATTTCCTGAATGGCGATCTCGTCCATCACAATTTCTTCGAACATACGATGGATTTCGTGCTCGGTGAAACGCTCACCGTAGAGATTGCCCTTCTCTAAAAATTCCTCTCGTTTGCCAACAACCCAGCGAACTTTCTTGCCTTCCACCGCGCGCTTTGCAGCGGACAGTTTAATTCGAAGCTCATCTTCCGAAATATTTTCGGTCGAACCGATCGGGCCAAACTCGCGAACCTGGTTTTGGAACTCGGTGACGAACGAGACAAATTTGGCGCCTTCCGCGCTGGACATCATTCGAAAGGCAAGCCGCTCCGGCTGAATTCCGGCATGGTGCAGAATTTTCTGGGTCAAAAGAATTTTGCCTTTGGCATGGAAATTTCCGGATGAATAGTGGCATTCCCCGGGCAAACACGCCCCGATAAACACGCCATCCGCGCCTTTGAGAAATCCCTGGATAATCATAACCGGGTCCACTCGCCCGGAACACATCACGCGGATAATTCGGATGTCAGGACTGTACTGAAGCCTCGCAACCCCGGCGAGGTCTGCTGCGCCGTACGCTCACCAATTGCAGCAGAATGCGAGTATGTTGGGATGGAAATTTTCTGGCATTTTCGTTCCTTAATTAATAGTTGAGTTTTGAATAACGCCTGTCTTTTCCGCGGATGCGGTCGTTTTCTTTTATGTTTTTTTCACGCAAAGCCGCAGAGATCGCAAATAGAATATCTTTTTCTTCGCGTCTTAGCGCCTTTGCGTGAAATTCATTCATCAATCCCCAAAAGCCGTCTCGATCTGCGCTAATAACTGCTCGTCCGTGAAATGGTTCATGCGAATGGCATGAGTGTAGCACGTGGCGCCGCAGGTGCCGCAGCCCTTGCAGGCCACTGCCACGATATTCGCCTTAATTCCCTTCGACGTCTGCACCATTTCGATTGAGCCGTAGGGACACACCGACGCGCAGAGTCCGCAGCCGCGGCAAAGATCTTCATCCACCAGCATGGACACGATGGGCTCCACTTCCACTTCCTCCCGCGTCAAATGAATGGATGCCCGGGCTGCCGCGCCCAGCGCCTGAAAAATCGACTCCGCTGTGGATACCGGCCAGTGCGCCGTGCCGCAGACATAAATCCCGTCCGTGGCAAAATCCAGCGGCCGCAGTTTGATGTGGGCCTCAAGGAAAAATTTGTACTCATCCAGCGGCACTTTGAGCATTTTCGAAATATCCTCAGCTCCCTTGCTGGGAATGAACGGCGTTGCCAGCACGACCAAATCCGAATCCAGCGCCATTTCGCGGCCAAGCACATCGTTGAAAACCGTCACTTTTGTGCCGTCGATTTTCGGCGGCTCTTTTTCGGAAAATTTAATGAACCGAACGCCCAGCGACTTGGCCCGGCGGAGCATATCCTCATTCTCTGTGCCGTGGCACATCAAGTCGCGGTACAGGATGAACACTTTGTTTTCCGGGTTTTGCTCTTTGATGAGAATGCCGTTTTTGATGGATGTCATGCAGCAGATGCGGGAGCAGTAAATCCGGTCGCGATTTCTGGAGCCGGCGCATTGAATCATCACCACATTTTTGGCTTTGATTTTCCCCTTCTTCAACTGCGATTCCAGATCTAATTGCGTGATGATATTTTTACCGTCGTAATTGTACAATCCGTCCGGGGTCAGCACCTGCGCGCCGGTGGCGACGATGATGATGCCGACCTTTTTCTTCATTTCTTTCTTTTTCGAATCGAGAATGGTGGCGACATAGTTGCCCACATAGCCGGAGATATCAACGACCGTGTGCCCGGCCAGCGCTTCAACGTGTTTGTTCTGGCCGATAGCTTCAACTTTCTGCTGAATTAAATTTTCCGCGTCCAATTCGCCGGGCAGGATTTTGTTGAGCCGATTCATCAATCCACCCAGGGCAGGCTCGCGCTCCACCATCGTCACATCGAAGCCGCGGTCCGCCAACGACAATGCAGCCGTCATACCGGCAAGGCCCCCACCGATGACCAGCGCCGACGGCTCCACTTTTGCCACGATGCTTTCCTGGGGTTCCAGCAACGCGGCGCGCGCCACGCCCATGCGAATCAGGTCTTTGGCTTTGGCCGTCGCCTCTTCCCGCTCGTTTTTATGCGCCCAGGAACAGTGCTCGCGAATGTTCACAAATTCAAACTGAAACGGATTCATCCCGGCTTCCTGGCACGCGGCGCGGAACGTGGGTTCGTGCGTCCGCGGTGTGCATGCAGCCACGACCACGCGGTTGAGTTTGTTTTCGACGATCGCATTCTTGATGTCGGTGACCCCGGCCTCGGAACAGGAAAACAGGTTCTCCCGTGTGAAAACCACGTGAGGCAGCGCTTTCGAGTATTCTGCAATATCGCTGCATTCCAGGAATCCGGCGATGTTGCTGCCGCAATTACAAACAAAAACCCCGATTCGAATTTCTTCCACAGTGACTCCTTTGTCGGTACTTTCAATAAGTATTGTATCAATATTGGTATTGGTTCATTAAATACGGTTTGGTTAAATTTAATGACGCCTCGAAGTATTAAGCAAAACGTCCTTTCTAGTGTCATTCCTGCTTGCTTTTTGCAGGAATCTCATTCACATTTACAGGGGAATCCCGCTAAAAACAAAGTCTGCTTTCATTTAGAACTATAATGCAACTTTGCAGGCATGCGGGAATCACATGTAATAGTTATCAATATATGAAACGCTCAAAAGTCAAAATCCTAAAGAATTCTCTGCGTTATAATAGATTTTCTTTATCTCTGCCTTTCCCTTTGCCCGAACTCACGCCTGCTGCTTCGCTTTATTCAAAAAAATCACTTCGGCGGCGCGATTGGCTGCGGCGCTGGCTTGCGCCACGGACTCAGGGATATCTGCCGGACCCAGGCAAAATCCGCACCCGAAAACGCCGGGCACATTGGTATCGTTTGGGAACGGCAAATGCGTTTCCAAAAAGCCGTGTTCGTTCAGCGTCACTCCCATTTTGTCGGCCAGTTTATTGGAACCGATGGCCGGCATGGCCGCGGTCGACAGCACCACCATGTCCACCTGAAGCTGCTTCACCTCCCGCGCCTCCGTGTCTTCGTACCACAAAATCGGATTGTCATTTTCGCCATCGGTAATTTCCGCCACGCGCCCGCGGATGTAATTGATGCCATATTCCTCTTTCCCGCGGATTTCATATTTCTGGAACCATTTTCCCACATTTCGGAAATCGGTGTGAAAAATGTATGAATCCGATTCCGGGTCGTGCTCGCGCCCAAGCATGGCGTCTTTGATGGCGTACATGCAGCACACGCTCGAACAGTAATTGCAATTGTTGAAATCGCGCGAACCCACGCACTGGACATAAGCAACTTTGTGGGCAAGCTCGTCATCCGACGGTCGGTTCAAATGTCCGCCGGTGGGACCGGTCGCGTTGATGAGCCGTTCGTATTCCAGCCCGGTGATGACGTTCTTCAACCTGCGGTAGCCGTAGTGGCTCAGCGGCTCCGGATCGAACACATCCAGGCCGGTGGCCAAGACAATCGCGCCAACATCGATGTTCAGCAGTTCGTCCTTCTGCTCATAATCGATGGCGCCCTTGACGCAGGCTTTCTGGCAGACGCCGCATTTTCCCTTTTTCAAATAAAGGCAATGGTCAGGATCGATGGTCATCACGGCCGGGATGCCCTGTGAAAAATACAGGTACACCGCCCTTCGCATGCGCAAACCCATATCGAACGCGTCCGGTATTTTCCGCGTGGGACATTTGGCAACGCAGTCCCCGCACGCATTGCAGATGTCCTCTTTGACAAACCGCGCTTTTTTGTTCACCGCAACCTTAAAATTCCCGATATCGCCCTTCACGTCCATCACTTCGCTGTAGGCCAGAATGTTCACATTTGGATGTCGACCGACATCCAGCATTTTCGGCGCCAAAATTCATATAGAGCAGTCGTTTGTGGGAAACGTTTTATCCAACTGCGCCATGATACCGCCGATGCTCGGCTTCTTTTCCACGAGATGGACTTTGATGCCCATGTCTCCCAAATCAAGCGCCGCCTGAATGCCGGCAATACCGCCTCCGATGACCAGAACGTCTTTCAATATTTTTCTCCTTTATCTATTTGCATTCCACAGAGAAATATCCGAATTAATTGCAGGGTTGCCTCAAATACTCAAAAGCTCGAAGTTAAATTTATTCGTACTTGGGCAATTAATTCTCTATAAATTTTCCAAATCACACTCATTCAACACCGATCGTTCGGGATATTCATCCCGAACGGAGAGCTTATTCCGGGAAATTCGTCCCGGCCATTGTCCGTGTTGGATAAATATCCAGCACGATCATGCATACAATCAATATAACTTTATCTGTTTTTTATCAGCGATTATCTGTGAAAATGCGCCGAAGAGCGCATCTGCCTTTGGCATGATCAGTGTCCAAAACTAATTCACCGCGCTTTTAAATCACCTCAGCCACCAGCGTTGCCAGGTCTTTGATTTCTATGTTAAAATCAAATCCATTATCGTGTTTGGTGCAATTCAGATGAATCTTGCATTTGGGACAGGCCGTGACCATCGTGGTTGCGCCGGTGGCCTGGGCTTCTTTCAGTTTTTCCACCTGTATTTTCTTGTTGACCTGCGTGCAATTGATCCACGTGCTGGAACCGCAGCACAGGGCATTTTCGCGGTTTCGGGCCATCTCGGCCAATTCCAGTTCCGGAATCGCACGAAGCACATTGCGCGGCGCATCGAATTCTTTTTCGAACCGGCCCAGGCGGCACGGATCGTGGAACGTGACTTTTTGGGCGTGCTCATTGAGCGCCAATTCCCCTGCCTCAATTTTCTCTTCGATGAATTGTGAAATGTGCTGCACTTCGAAATTCAGTTCTCCGAAAAATTTTGGATAAACAGATTTGAACGTGCTGAATCCCTCGGCGCACGAGAAAATGACTTTTTTGGCGCCGGCCTTTTTCACCATGTCGAGATTTTTCTGCGCCAGAATTTTGAAATTCTCCAATTCGCCGGTCCAGTACGAATCATGGCCGCAGCAGCGTTCTTCGGCACGAACAACCGGCTCCACGCCGATCGCGTTCAAAATTTTGATGGCCGACTTGGCCGCGCTCAAACTGCCGGCGTTGATATTTTCGAAAATGACCTCATAATAGGGCGTGCACCCGACAAATAAAAGCACATCGCCTGCCTCCCGCGTTTTCAAATCCGACGGAATCCAGCTCAAATCCTTTTTCACGAAATCCTGTTTTTGCAGCGACGTAATGGCCTGAATGGTGCCGGCGTGTGTGCAAATCCCGCGATTGTCGATATCGATGGCCAGGCTGCGGGTGCGCCGCATGAAGTCGTTGTAATCCACCAGCGAGGGACACCGTGCGCTGCATGCGCCGCAGGTGAGGCACGTCCACAAATCGCTGTCCGCAATCAGTTCCTCTTCGGAGATGAGCAGGGATTTTTCCACGAACAGCCGCGGGGAATAGCCGGGATTGATCCGCGAAATGGGGCAACTGCCTGTGCAAATACCGCATTCGAGGCAGAAATGGGCGTTGGTTTCCTGGATGATCGCGTCTAATTTCATGCGGCCTCCTTTTCTGCCAGCGGGCCGATCTGCGCGATTTTGTCCGAAAAACAGGTCACGACCGAGACAAAGTACCCGCCGCTGATATCGGAGAACAGCTCCAAAACCAGCCGCTGCGGATCGATGCCGGATATTTTGAGCAGTTCCGCGGTTTCTTTCACCACGGCCAGGCAGGTTTCATTGCCGGAAATGTAGTGGCACTCGCCCTTGCCGCACGCGCCAATGAGCACGCCGTCCGCGCCGCGCTCGAACGCGTTCAAAATCAGTTTTGGTGTGATGCGACCGGTGCAGTTCACCGGGATAATTCGGATATTGGCCGGGTACTGAATGCCCTGGGCCCCGGCATTGTCCGCGCCGATATAAGGATTCCATTCGCAACAATAGAAAATAATGTTCGGTTTAAATTGTGGCATGATTGGGTTCCGTGATTGGTGACTTCCTTTATTCGATTAATGGATTCGATTTTTTATTTAATACTTACGCTAATTCCTTGCAATTCACTATTCATCGTTCACAATTGACAATTGATAACGGCGAATTGTCAATTGTGAATTACGCTCAACTACACCGCTCCCTCCAACTGCGCGTCCGAAAGATGCGGCACGGTAGCAGCGCCGCAAATGCAGACCACGGAACACATGCCGCAGCCTTTGCATAAAAATTCATCGATTTGCGCGTGCTGAAAGCCGTCGCCGTTGCTCACCATGATGATGGCCTGGAACGGGCATTCCTGAACGCAGCGCTCGCAGCCGCGGCAGGTTTCTTTGTCGATGTGCGCGATGATCGGGTCGCGCTCCACAATTTCCTGCTGAATGAGCGAGAATGCCCGCGCGGCCGCGCTGTAGCCCTGGGAAATAGCGTCGCCGACCATGCCCGGCCAGTGCACATTGCCGGCCACGAACACGCCTTCCGGGGCAAACTTTCGCGGGCGGAGTTTTGTGTGCGGCTCCACGATAAAGCCGTTCTCATCTGCCGGCAGGTGGAATTTTTTGGCCCAAACTTTTGCATCTTCATGCGGGATTTGCGGTGTTGCTAAAATCATCAAATCGAACGGGATTTCGAATTCCTTTTCTGTTTTTTCGTCCCTCACTTGAACGCTGTTATTCTGAACCTGCGGCGGATTGGCCGGGTCGTAACGGATGAACTGCACGCCGCGCTCCACTGCCTCGTCGTATTCCCGAATGTATTCAGTGAGACCTCGGAAAATTACGGTCACGTTTAATGCCGGCTGTTTGCGTTTCAAATACAGCACGTTTTTGAATGTCTCCGGGCAGCAGAAACGCGAGCAATACGGACGCTGCTCGTTTCGGGAGCCAACGCATTGAATGAACACCAAATCTTTGGCATCCACGGCGTCGCGGCTCATTTTTTGTTCGAATTCAAGCTGGGTGATGATTCGGTCGCTGGATTCATATTCGTAGAGTCCGTCCGGATAAAAATACTGCGACCCGGTGGCTAACACAATGGCCCCGGCATCGATGGTAAATTCTTTCCCCGTCTTCGACGCTTGAATGCGATAATTGCCCACAGACCCGGCAACGTCCAGCACTTCGGTTTCGGTTGAGACATCGATTTCCGATTGATCCTTGACCTGCTGCAATTTTTCTCCCAAAAATTCGTGCGCCAAAATTTCGCGGGGATAGAGAATGTTGATGTGATTGAGAAATCCGCCCAACGTATCCGATTTTTCGATGAGCTTCACTGACACGCCGCGATGGGCCAGGCTCAGCGCCGCGCTCATGCCGGCGATTCCCCCGCCAATAACAGCCACCGTTGGATTCACTTTCTGGGACAATCGGTCTTGCGGCTGCTTCAGCGCGAGTTTTTGGACAGCAGCGCGGACCATGTCGATAGCTTTGTCCGTGGCCGCGCCTTTTTCGCTTTGATGCACAGCCGCGCAGAAATCGCGAATGTTGACAATCTCGATCAACTGTGAGTTTATTCCGGCCTCGGACAGGGCCTTTTCAATAAACGGTCCCATCAATCGCTGCGAGCAACCGGCAACAACGATACGATTCAGCGAGTCCGCTTCGATTTCCGATCGAATGGCGCTCAATCCTGTTTTGGAGCAGGGAAAATTTTTGATCCCGGTGTGCGCCACCTGGGGAAACTTTTTCACTGCTTTGTCAATTCGGTTCAGGGAAAGAACGTCGGATACGAGACCGCCGCACTGGCACAGATATATTCCGATTCGATTGTCGCCTTGCACTGAGTTTCTCCTTGGTTTTTTATTGCCCGCGGAATACGCGGAATAAATGATGGTTCTAATATATTTGAAGCGATATCTACTAAATCCGAAAATTCCAAAAAGCAAAACTCAAAATTCAAATAAATAACAAATAAGAAAATTCAATCTCCAAAACACAAATCACTGAAAAGGTGAATCGATAATAGTTTTTGTTTTGAATTTATTTCTTTGATCTTTTGAATTTATTTGTATTCCTCCTTCGGCGGATCAATTAATTGCAACTATCTGCCTATGGAAGATTTGGTACTTGATTATTGTTATTTAATTCTACATA
The DNA here is from genome assembly GCA_964605145.1 of uncultured Cytophagia bacterium. Classification (GTDB taxonomy): domain Bacteria; phylum Zhuqueibacterota; class Zhuqueibacteria; order Thermofontimicrobiales; family Thermofontimicrobiaceae; genus CAZSBG01. The sequence goes on from CAZSBG010000040.1 coordinate 39,052, forward strand.
GTCAAATTAAAAAATGTCTCGAAATACAAAGCATAATCACCTCCGTCTTTGTCATTCCCGCATTTTTTTGGGAATCTCCTTGCGATTAAGAACGAGATTCCTGCAAAAAACATGCAGGAATGACAACAATTTGGGAATATTGCTTGATACGTTTTTGCTAACAGCTAACAACTAATCGCTCAATTTAGATTATTAAATAAAATGCTCCCCGCAAATCCGGCATTTTTCTTCATGATATTCGTCGGCGTAGCGGTGCAGGCTGGTCAGCCGATCCACGCGCTCTAAATGAAACGTGCCGGCCGGGCAAATGGTGGTGCACGTCCCGCAACTGATGCACACATTGGACGCTTTCACGAACGGCGGCTCCACTTTATTATTCACGCCGCGGTCGCCAAATCCGATGGCATTGACGCCGACTATTTCGCTGCACGCGCGAACGCACAGTCCGCAAAGAAAGCAATCCTCTTTTTCCTTTTGAAAGCGCACATCTTTGAGCCCCACTTCCTTCCCAAGCTTGTGCAGCACGGTCAGTTCCGGGCAGCGCGCGGACAATAATTCAATCAACACCCGGCGCATACGGATGATCTTTTCCGTATCGGTTCGGACGACCATATTTTCCGCCACCGGGGTAACGCACGACGCCGCGGTTCGGGTTCGGCCATTTAGTTCGACTTCGACAATGCACAGCCGGCACGCGCCCACAGGCAGAAGCGCTTCGTGATAACACAATGTGGGAATGTAAATATTGCGCTCGCGCGCGGCTTCCAGCACAGTGAGATTTTCAGGGACTTCGAAATTCTGATCGTTAATGGTAATCGAAATCATGGTCTTTCCTCTATTCAATATAAATGGCGTCGCCGGCAATGGCGTCGAATTTACAAACTTCGTAGCACGCGCCGCATTTGATGCACTTTTCAATATCCAGGTTATGCGGCTGGGAGCGCGGCCCGGTAATGGCGCCGGTGGGACATGCTCTCACACAGCGCTGGCAGCCGGTGCACTTCTCCGCAATGATGCGGTAAATGATCAAATCCTTACACACGCGGGCGCGGCATTTCTTCTCAAAAATATGCTCTTCGTATTCCTCGCGAAAATATTTCAGGGTGGTCAGCACCGGGTTCGGGGCCGTGGCGCCCAACTGGCACAGGGATGTTTCTTTCATTGTCTCGGCCAAATCTTCCAAAATGTCAAGATGATACGGCTCGCCCCTTCCCGCGCAAATGGCTGAAAGCACCTCTTTCAATCGCTTCAATCCCTCGCGGCACGGCGTGCATTTTCCGCACGATTCCTCTTCCAAAAATTCCACGAAATATTTTGCCACGTCCACCATGCACGTGTCTTCGTCCATGACAATCAGGCCGCCGGACCCCATGATGGCGCCGGCCTCGGCGAGTTTTTCGAAATCCACCGGTAAATCAATGAGCGATTCCGGCACGCATCCCCCGCTCGGTCCGCCGCTCTGCACGGCCTTGAATTTCTTTCCTTTGGGAATGCCGCCGCCGATATCGAACACGATGGTTTTCAGCGACGTGCCCATGGGCACTTCCACCAGCCCGGTGTTATTTACTTTTCCCACCAGCGAAAACACTTTGGTGCCGGTGCTTTTTTCGGTGCCCATGCCGGCGAACCACTTTCCGCCGCGCAGAATAATTTGCGGCACATTGGCCCATGTTTCTACATTATTATTATTGGTTGGTTTGCCCCAGAGTCCTTTTTGAGCCGGGTACGGAGGCCGCGGTTTTGGCCGGCCCACTTCGCCTTCGATGGACGCGATGAGCGCGGTTTCTTCGCCGCACACAAACGCGCCGCCACCGCGAACCACGTTCAATTTAAAACTGAATCCGCTGCCCAAAATATCATCGCCCAACAGGCCCATCTCCGTCGCTTTTTCGATGGCAATATTAATTCGGCGCAGCGCCAGGGGATACTCGTCGCGCACGTAAATAAATCCCTCGCCGGCCCCGATAGCCTTGGCGCCGATGACCATGCCTTCCAGCACCGCGTGGGGATCGGCTTCGAGAATGCTTCGGTCCATGAACGCGCCGGGATCGCCTTCGTCCGCGTTGCAGATGAGGTACCTGGGCTCGCCCTGCGCCTTTTTGCAGAATTCCCATTTCATGCCGGTGGGGAATCCGGCGCCGCCGCGTCCGCGAAGATTCGATATTTTCATTTCGTCAATAATCTGCTCCGGCGTCATTTCGGTAAGCGCTTTGGCCATGGCCTGGTAGCCGTCGTAGGCAATGTATTCTTCAATGATTTCCGGATCGATGCGGCCGCGGTTGCGGAGCACCACAAGTAACTGGTGCTTAAAAAAATCGATGTCACTCATTTTGGGAATGGGCATTTCTTCCGCCGGCGGCGAATACATTAATTTTTGAACCGGCCGGCCTTTTACGAAATGCTCCTCCACGAGATAGGGAATGTCTTTGGCTTTCAATTCCTGGTAGAAAATATTGTCAGGCTGAACCACCATAACCGGACCGCGCTCGCAGAATCCGTTGCAGCCGGTGGTTATCACAGCGACTTCCTTTTCCAGTCCCTGTCGGGCGATTTCAGTTTCCAGAGCTTGTTTAATTTCAAAGGCATGATTGGACACGCACCCGGTTCCGGCGCAGACCAGGCAGTGAGTTCGGTATTGCTTCAAATCGCAGTCCCTTCTTTGTTCGTTTTTTTAGTTTGAATGCAAAGTCGGAAAAATCCCAAAACCCGAATACCAATATTCAAATAATTTCGAAAAAACAAATCCAAATGTATCAAACAAATTTCGAAACGTAGTTTTATTCTTTTACAGAATTACTTATTTACCAATTACGAAATCACCAATCCACCAATCACAAATTTACCAGTCACCAGTGTACCAATCACCAACTAATATTTGGCCAGTATCTTGGGGATTTGCTCCTGGTTCAGCTTGCCGTGGAATTCATCGTCGATGACAATGACCGGGGCCAATCCGCAGCACCCCACGCAGCGGACCGATTTCACGGAGAATTTTTCGTCGTAGGTCGTCTCCCCGTTTTTGATGCCCAGTTCCCGCTCAAGCCGCTCCATGATATTCATGCCCCCGCGAACGTGACACGCCGTTCCCAGGCAGACATCGATGAGATGGCGTCCCCGCGGTTTCAGGCTGAATGCTTTGTAAAATGTGGAAATGCTGTACACGCGCGGCAGCGGAATATTTATCCGCAGCGCAACGTAGCGAAGCAAATTCTGGGGAAGATAATTGAATTGCTTTTGAATATCCTGCAGAATAGCGATGAGCGCGGAATCACGGTAATCGTAGCGCGCCATAATTTCGTCGACAATGGTCATGCTGTTCAAATCATCGACTGCGCGTTCGCGATGCTCTTGCGTTTTTTCCAGCCCCTGTTGTCTTTCAATTTTTTCGCGCAGTGCTTTGTTCACGACGTCCATTAACTCATCCGGCGTGAACGGTTTGGATACAAAATCAAGCGCGCCCAGTTTCATCGCTTCCACGGCAACTTCGATGGTGCCATGGCCGCTAATGATAATTGGCACAATTTCCGGATCATTTTCTTTGATTTTTTTAAGCACGTCCAGCCCGTCCATATCAGGCAATTTTAAGTCGATCAACGCACAATCGATTTGATTCGACGCGGCAATATCCAGGCCAGAGCGTCCGTTCTCAGCAGTAAGCACCTCATAACCTTCCGGTTCACAAATACGACGGCAGCCTTCACGCAGGCCAAGCTCATCATCGATCACAAGAATTTTGAGTGATTCCAAAATCAACCTCAGTGTGTTAGAATGAACGATTTACGAAACAACTTTCTGTTCGGCCTCTTGTTTAAATATTTTAGCAGATTCATCCTGCAGCAAAACCCAGAACGAGTAAATTCCCAATGCGGTGCCGAATGGAATATCGAGTAAATCGATAGCCGCCACGATAAGGATGAGAATCCGTGCCCAGCTTTTGCGTTTCAGCAATCCAATGCCACCAATAATGCCGGGGATGCACGAAATCAAAAATAGAATCGCAATAACTGTCGCCACGATAGACAAAACGAAAAACGCTTCCTCATCGTGAGAAACGAAGCCGGCCCCCAGCAATATCACAAAAATGATGGCCGCGATTAAAATTCCAAGTATGCCCAATCCAATGTGCAATGCGCCGAGCAATGTAATGTGCTTCTGCACGCTTTTTTCCTCCTTTGATACCATGTATTTGAAGATGTGCAAGCTGAATATTTTATAACCGATCACGATTAATCAATCAACCAGTCGCCTATTTACCAATCACCACAGAGCCACACCTATTTCCTGAAGACCTTCCTGAATATTATCTCGAATCGATTTCACCACCTCAGGATGATTGATGGGAATCTCCTCCAGATTCTTTCGAAGCTCACCGGTATCCAGACAAAAACTTTTCATATCCTTTCGGTGGTAATAAAAGAAATCAATTTGCGGATTTCCGGCAATTAACATGATCAATGTTTGGCTCATATCGCCAAGCGGTTTCCGGTCGACATGGCTGTAGCCAAATAACGCATCAACGCGCGTTTTTTTTCTCGGTCTGGAACGGATTTTTATTTCTCCGCCGGTGGATTTGGCTGATTCCGCCAGCAAAGACAATCCCAGCCCCACGCGACGTTCTGTGCGCGTTGTCACAAAGGGCTCGACAGCTTTTCGCGCCATTTCTTCGTCCATGCCGGCGCCATTATCAATGATCCGTATCCGCAAAATATCATTATTAAAATCCTCACTCACGCGGATTTCGATTTTCGTTGCCCCTGCCTTCAACGCATTTTCAGCGATGTCGAGTATATGTAATGAAAGATCTTCCACATTGTTTCTATATTAGATGTTCGATTCTCGATTTTTGATGGTCGATAATCGATATTTTCCCATTCTCTATTTCCCATTTCCCAATCTCTTTCTCCCGAAACCCAAATCCCGGGCCACGAATCCCGATTCACTTTTCCCGAATTTCGATGCATCTTCCATCTTCGCCCCGAAGCGCCTTCTTCATCTCCGCAATTGTTGGTTCCTCAATCAAAAAACGCGTCGTTTGTTCGCCTATTTCGTCCAGATAATGCGCGTCCGAGAATTTCAGCAGTGGGAAACGATTCGCATCCGGAAAAAGCTCCCGCGCCTGAGATAAAGTTATAAACGGAGAAACCTCCAGTCCATCCAAATTCAATTCCGCCGGGATAAATCCCAATTGAGCGATGATGCTGAAACTTTCCTTGTCCACGTGCGAAGCGATGGCCAATCCGTCTAACTCATGGGCTTTGTCCACCAATTGCTGAAAACTGAGCGCCGTGGCTCCCAACAAAAGGTGATGGTTGAATCCCTCCACTTCATCCCGGGCATTGGCAATCACCTGGTTTTCGATGGTGGCGCTGTCCAGACCAAAATCCGGCAAATTATCATAAACAAAATTTTGGAATTGCTCCATCGGCTCCATGTCATCAAAAAGAACAAGCAGATGCGCTTCTTCCTCGGACGTTACTTCCATGCCGGCAAACACTGTCAGCGAAGTTCCGCCGGCTGCTTCCACGGCAGCAGGGATATTTTCCGATGAATTGTGATCGGTAATAGCGATGATGTCCAATCCGAGTTCGAGACTTTTTTTCACAATGTTCCGCGGCGACATATCCAGATCCCCGCAGGGCGACAGGCACGAATGAATATGAAAATCTGCTGAAAATTCCCTTAGCATTATCTTTCGCCCGAAATACCCATTTTACACAAACCGCAAATGACATCAAAAGCGGAACGTTCGCTGGTCAGAATCGGAACGTTTTCCTCTTCTGCTTTTTGAATGGTTTCCCGGGCCGGCCTTTTGCCGTTGATTACAATAATGCCTGCCAATTCTTTGAGCGTGGAGACAGCAACCGTATTTTGATGGATTTGCAGCGTAATCCACACATCGTCTTTTTTAGCATTTGCCATCACGTCACTGAGCAAATCACTGACATAGCCGCCGGTGACGTCCACGTTTAAATCAGCAATTTTGGTTTCAACAGTTAAACTGAGTTTTTCTATAATTTGGTTTAGTTTCATGGTTTCACTTCATTTCTCATTTTTTCATAATCCTAATCTTACTCATAATCTTAATCAATCGCATGTAAAAGATTAAGATTAGGATTACGATTATGATTATGAGCGCCGGCTACAACTCCTCCAGCGCCAAAAAAACACACTCATCGATCGTTCGTTCCCCCATAACGCAATCCTGGGCAAACGTTCTGCAATCCGGCGCGCCACAGGCAGAACAGTTTTTTCCCGGCAATTTCTTCAAAATTTCCTCGCGCTGCTTAACTTTTTCAATAGCTTTTTTTCTATCCGGGTCGAGCGGTGGAAATGGCATGGGGGCAATCTCTTTTTTCAAATCGAAATACCCTTCCCGATAAAGCCGAAGCAGCATATCGCGACCAACGCGCGTGTGGTCGCCAAACATTTTGACCAGCATTCGAACCCTTCGCCGGGCAATGTGCCGATTTTGCACGGTGAGCGATCCGCCGACGCAGCCATCCGGGCAAATGAGGCACTCCAAGAAAATGGTATCATTAAATTTGCCTGCCTCCACATCGTTCAACACCTGAATGACATCCTGCACGCCGGAAACGGCAAGACAATTTTCCTGGCGAATTCCCATAATTTCTCCGCCACTGATGGACCATGCAATGCCAATGCCGCTGGAAAGCTGAATCACTTCATTTTCTTCGACCTCTTTTAAAATCTCCAGCAAAGGGCCATAAATTTCTTTGATGGCAATGGCGCCATCCAGATTGGATTTATCCGTACCCACCGGTGAATTAATGGAAATCATTTTTGCAGGACACGGTGTGATGTGAAAAACACCCACTTTATCCGCCGGTATTCCACGACTCTTGGCTGCTTTTTCCCGGAACTTTTTCGCCGCAGATTCCCTGGGGATTTCCAGTTTCACCAAATGATGGATCAAATTGGGGTAAAGCATGGCAATTAAACGGACCACCACCGGGCATGTGATGGAAATTTTCGGAAAAGGCCCCTCCGTGGTGTCGAGATATTCCTGTAAAACGTCGGTGGTTAAATCACAATCCCAGGCTTCATCGAACACATAATCAAAGCCGAATTCCTTCAGCGCTAATAATATCTGATTGGGAAATGTATCATGATCAAATTGGCTGTACAAAACTGGTGATGGGAGAGCTATGGTGCATTGAAACTCTTTCAAATTTGCAGGTGGCGTGGTTTCAGAAATGATGGCTTCATGTGGACACACACGAAAGCATTCGCCGCAGTCGATGCAACGATCGTAACTGACCCGCGCCTTATCGCCAATTACCCGAATTGCTTTCGTGGGGCAGGCTCGAATGCATGTTACGCATCCAATGCATTTTTCCTCTATGAAGCGTATGGAGTGGAGCCGTTTCTGCATGGTCGATACTTATCTCCTGCACCGTCTAAGGGTCATACGTAAAATTTCATTTCCAACTTTGTTCCACTTCCGACAAGCGACTTGATTTGGAATGAATCCGAATTTCTTTTGATATTAGGCAGCCCCATCCCGGCGCCAAATCCCATTTCCCGGATTTCATCAGATGCAGTAGAAAATCCTTCCTGCATGGCTAAATCAACATCTTTAATACCCGGCCCTTCATCTTCCAGCACGATGCGAATTAAATGCGGACTTATCTCACAATGCACGGTCGCTTTTCTGGCGTACATGACTACATTCATCTCAGCTTCGTATGTGGCAATGGCTACCCGCCGAATAATGTCCTGGGGTATACCAATCTCTTTTAATATATTTTTAATTTGGCAGGAAGTTTCACCGGCTCGGGTAAAATCCCATCCTTTTATATTATATTTCTGAACAAGTATATTTTCATCTTTCATTTTCAGATAATTGCTTTCTCACTATTTCAGTGATGCCACATAACCCTCGTTCAAATAATCGACCGCAGGCGTCATACATACAAAATTCAGTTCTCAAAAGGGGTATTCTTTTTTCTTCAGCGAGGGCAATCAATTCGTTATTCGGCTTTTTCCCACGGACAAATACAACTGCTTTTGCGTCTGCGATTTCACCGGTCCGAATCGTTTGTGGGTTCAATAGTCCAGTAAGAATAAGTGTGTTGGGTTCAGTATACGCCAGTACATCGCTCATCATATCAGATGCACAGGCCGAATGAACAGTCTCGGATAAGTTAAGATTATCGGTTAACAACTCAGCTTGCAAAATCTCTTTAACTTCACCCAGAGTCATCATGATCTCTTTACGTTGAGTTATTGATTTTATTATGTTATTACCCAGCAACTTTTGCAAATTTGAGCAAAAGAATTATATATGAACCGGTCATCAAGTATTCTTATGTGCGGCTTTGCCGCGCCGGGAATTAGACAAGCTCAGACCGACAGATTATTACCAATGTGAGGATGATGTTGAATTCATTATAAACATTTTAATAAATGTCAAGTACTCGCTTAACTTATTGTTAATATTAATCCATTTTTCTAACGAGTAACAAATAGGTAACAAAATGACATTTTTTCGTTTAATTTAATATAAAAATTTTCCGCGAAAAGTGCAACATATTTTTTACTGAAATATTCAATTCTTTTGCAAGGGCTTTTTGTGTGTTGTGGAGTTCTTCAGTTTTATCATTTTTAATATCTGAAAGTTTCTCCCGCCCCTGAGATATTTAAATAAAATAGCCCTGAATAATACTCGGTCGGGCTGAGCCGAATATCAAACAGGGCCTTTAATCCGTAGCATTGGGACGAGTAGCTACGGTTTTTCACTTAATTTATAAAATAAAAATATATGACTGCTAATTCACAAGAAAGGTGATAAAATATTATTGAATTTAATATTTTATTTAAGCAATGCAATATAAATGTCGATATTTAAAGATGAAACAAAAGTAAATAAAAAACGTCTAATAAACACTAAAAAAAGTACTTGACAAAGTTATCAATATTGTGTATACTAATTTGAATCCAAAAACAATATTATTTTAAGAAGGGGTGCATTAAAATTGAGTAAGCATGAATTGGTTTTTACTTTTAGGCTGCCGTTCACGCTTAAAAAACGTAAAAACTGGATATTATCATCATGTCCCATACTGGATGTCCACTCACAAGGGCCAACAGAAGAAAAAGCAGTTGAAAACTTGAGAGAGGCTTTAACGCTGTTTTTTGTATCGTGCTTCGAACGCGGAACACTTGATGAAGTATTAAAAGAATGTGGTTTCGTTAGCACGGCCATTGATTATAAAATGAAACCACAACCTTTCGAGAATGAAATTGATATTCCTATCCCATTCTATCATAACCAACAACGAAGACAACAGAGATGCCACGCATAACACCAGTAAGGTGGAAAGTGCTGGAATGTATTTTTCAAAAACTGGTTTCGTTTTTAAGCGTCAAAAAGGTGACCATCGATTATATGAAAAAGATGGTGTTTTAAGGCCTGTTGTTATTCCAACGTATGACGAAATAGATGTAGATATTATTAAATCAAACATGAGAACTGCTTGCATGTCGAGAGATGAATATTTTAGTTATCTCAATGAGTGTAAGTGAGTTCTCCACCACTTTTTTTAATGACATTAATATTATCGCCTCAAAACCCCATAGAGCCCAAATTTAAATGGTCTTCAGGCAATTGGTATAAAGTATCAAACATTCAAAAACAATTCATTTTATTTAAATTTATAAAATTATCTTAAACGCCTATATTTCAAATACCTTACACAACGCGCCCCAATTGGGGGGGGTACCCAAGTACCTATTTTGAATTTTAGGTCGAAAATCGGCTTGTGATGTGGCGTTTTTTGGCTTAAAATGGATTTATCGAATTGAGTTCAAATTGTTTTTCCGTTTACCTCTCAATTTCGGATTCCTGCCATTTCGATAACGATAAAGCGGACAATTTTTTATTTCACAATTCTTAACTTCTGCCTTTTCGCTGCAATCAAGACAAAAATCCCGAATAGCTTTTAGTATGCTTCCGTTTCCAGTTCCGAATCGGTACGGATGCAAACTGCAATTGTCAATATTGCAACGTCTCACTTCCGCCGCCGATCTGCCTTGACATTCCAAACACTTCTGCCGAATCTTTTTCAATGGTATCATTGCCCTTTTTCCTCAAATAGTATTTATATCGCTGTGACCTGCTTCGTATTTTTGCAATCATTACAAATTAGAATCGTTACAATATGTTAAAATACTTAGCTATGTTTATTGTTTTAAGCATGTTGTAATTGCCTTAGCAAACATAAAAGCATAAAACGCCCTAAGTTCAAAATTCACTAGAAAAAGAAAACCCTATATACTATTCTTTATTTTTTAAATTATACCTATTACTATTTCTAGTGAAAGAATTTAACGCAAATATTAGACTTACGTCTTTAACATTTTCTCGTATTTTTCAAGTAAATGTTGCTTAAAGCCTGTACTTTCAAATTTTTGCATTATATTTTCATTTATATGATATATCTGTGAATCTTCAAAAACTATATCCAATAATATTAAATCTTCAACCGCATATCTTACCGTTGAAGTTGGAATTTTCGTATACATTGAAATATCGGCCAAACTTTTGTCAGTACTTCCAGTTAAAAAGCGTAAAATAATAGCTCGGTTTGATGCTAAATTATCGTTAACAATTCGTAGGCCCAGGTTGTATTCATCGTTTGAAATGGCTTCTTTTTCTCTTACCAATGCGATGCCATACAATAATTTTGATAATTGCTTAACCAGTCGCGTTCCCACTTCTGGCACCGGCAAAAATTCCACTTCTTTAGTGTATCCGTTCCGTGAAACCTGGCTCCGCAATTTCGCGCCCAAATCTGAAAGTATTATTAACTTTGTTTTTAGAGTATCGTTTTCAAACGGAATGCGATCCACTTTTTTCGGAATACTGCAATTCAAACAGGAAAACACGGCTCGTTGAATTTCTTCTGTTATTTCTGGCTCGCGTGTGGAATTTTCAAGGGATTGAAAAATCATTTCCGCCGTCTCTTTTTGCTCGAAACGTAACTTTAAAAACCGCTCGCCTAAATCGGAGTCAACCGTGTAAAATCGGTCAATGGCTGGAGTTGTTGCTCCGATCAAACCGAATCTTGAATCGTAACTTACAACGCCCGCCTCGCTCCCGAATGATTTTGAATAGTTACCATCGAAAACATCTCGCAAAATTGAGAATATTTCGCGCCGTGTATCGTTATTCAAAGATAGCACCGTTGTAAAATCTTTAACTATTAAATTTTTTCCATCAACAACAGGCAATAAACTAAAATGTTTTTTCTTGCCTTTGGTGAAACCCGAAACAAAAGACTGCGGAGTAAAATTTGAAAGGAAATAAACAAGCTCGTTGCCTTTAACCTCGATTATTCACATTATATTGCTAAAGGTATCGAGATAACCTGAATGGTGCTGAATTTAGAGAGTAGTACATTTT
>CAZSBG010000041.1:0-49927 GCA_964605145.1 uncultured Cytophagia bacterium
TTAAATTTCATATATCTGATTATTTTTATTCATAACATTAAGTTAAACATCTTTTGTTTGAAATTTGTGAATAATTCAGGTTAAATGTATGTATGCTGTGGTCTCAGATGTTTCGTCGCTGTGCTCCTCAGCATGACAAAAAAAACGCAAACATTAAAATAGGAATAATTCTTCAAATAAAAAAGTGTATTTAATAATACAAAGTATTATCACTTTCCAATTTTACCCACCGGCATAATTCCCAGGGGAATTTCATCCACCGGTAAATGAAGCGCTGCCTTCACTTTTTCATCGTGAAATGCTCCGATGAAAACTGTTCCAAGATTCAACGCAACCGATTGAAGACAGATATTCTGACCCACGGCGCCAACTTCGATTTTCACGTACATATCGGCCCGTTCGCCGTATTTGAATGCCGTTCGTTTCACATTCGCACAAATGGCCAAAACGGCTGCCCCTTTTTGAATGCTGCCCTGGTTCAACGCTGCTTCCGAGATATTTTTCCGCTGGTCGCCATCGAGAATTTTTTCAATCGCGTGGATCAACGGATCGTATTTGTAAAGTCCCTGCGGCACATTTGTCACGTTTCCGATGGCAATGTACAATTCAATGGGATAGGTTCCGCCGGCTGAAGGCGCGGTGCGCAAACCGCCCATCCATTTTTCTCCGCGCCAATACGATGGCGGTTCCTCGATTGCCTTTGTAATGCCTTGCGCAGCCCACAACAGTTGCGATAATTCAGCTAACGAGAGCGCTTCAGTTGAATAATCTCTGACAGATCTTCGTTCGCGCAGCGCCTTTTCGACGGTGATTTTTCCACTCAAGTCCGGTTCGGGAAGCTGAATTGTGTTTTCACTTCGGTTTGAATTGCTGCCCTCTTTTGTTTGGGAATAAACCAGACAAACAGCGCCGACGATGAATAATGTGATTAATGTGCGCGAAAAATAATGGGTGAGTTTCATGATTAACAATTGCCTCCCTGTTCAATTATCTTAAAATATTTACTGCTTCAATAAATTCATGAACATGCCAAAATCGCGAAAATCCGAAATAATAGTTTTTGCCCCGGCGTCCATGAGTTTTTGTTTATTCGTTCCGTCGCCGACACCGATGAAATGGTATCCCAATTTTTTCGAAGCGTTCGCGTCCCACACGCCATCGCCCACATAGGTAATCTTTTCGAATGTTTCAATTCCGTAAGCGCTTGCAGCGCGTTCAAGGGATAACTGCATAATTCGCGTGCGCTCCATGGAATCCGAAGACGTGGCTATGGGAATGCCGTCCAAATCGAATCCGGCGGTTTTCAATTTGAGTTCGGCAGACTCCAGCCAGCAACCCGTGGCGATGGACAAGGCAACGTCAGGTTTTGATTTCAACTGCCGCAATATTGAAACCGCTCCCGGTATTTCGCGGCAGCACTCGCCCGATTTTTTGATTTCGCTTTTCAGGCAGTTCATATAGCTGTTTTTTGTTCGATCTAAATCTTCCCGTGCCGGCGTGCGATGATAGGTTCTCTCAAATATTTCAGTGGAAAGTCCTTCATCCGAAACATATTTGAACACGGACCAGTCGATATCCGCGACATCGATATTAAACGCTTCCTTCAGCGCAACCACGAAGCAAGCGGCGTCAACTTTGTTGGAATCAGTAAGCGTGCCGTCCACATCGAACATGATTAGTTTCATAAGATTCAATCCTTTCTAACAAATGCAAAAGAAACCACAGCGCGCAGATTAATTACGGATTCGAAATCAAAATTTTCATTATTGGAAATAAAAAAAATCTACCAGTCAATCCGAATGCCAACCTTCACAGTCCGCGCGGCGCTGAACTGGCGCGGGTCCATTAAATTGAACATGGCGTAATAATTATAATATTGATGCGTCGGAGCCACCAGATCGCCATATTTGTATGGCTTGCCTGTCCATGGATTGAAGCCATATTCGATTTGTACGTTGCGATGGTTAAACAGATTGAACACATCCGCAAAAACGGACAGCTCCAGCCCGGAGATGGTGAACGATTTGTTCAGTTTAAAATCCGTGGTTAGAATCGGTGGACCGGTTTCCGAGTTCTCTTTTTTCTGGGCTTCGGCCGGGTCCAGTGTGCCCGGCGTGTAGGCCTTGCCGGACGAGAATTTCGAGAGAACAGTGAGATTCCAGTTGTCCGGCAGTTTCAGGCCGAAAAGCCTCAAATTATGGTTTGCCGGCGCGGCAATGGTCCCCTGAAAAATGACCTGGTGCCGAATGTCCCAGTTCAAACGACGCTCGCGAATGGGATTGGGGAAATCTGTTGTCGACCGGATATAGTCGTCAAATGCGGAAGAGGAATAGCCATTGGCCCACTGGACAGTATACGTGAGCTTGCCCGAGGTGAAATTCGAATAGCGCTTCCTGAGTTCGAACTCCAGTCCGCGGGCACGGGCGTAGCCCTTGTTGTCGTAAAGATAAACCGGGGTTCCGCGCGCTGCCGTCAAAAATGTTGTCTGCACCTGCTGGGAAATATCTTTGGTGTAGCTTTTGATATCAATGGCCCAGTTTTGGAATAGTTTATGAGTGAAACCAAATTCGTACAAAATGGTCTGTTCGTAATCAAGATGGGGATTGCCGGCAAATGAACCTGTCCAGGGATCGCGATAGTAGTACTGAAGCTCCGGCAACTGGTTGAAGTGTCCATACGAGAAAAAGACAACGGTTTCCAGTGAAATGGGGAAAGAGATGCCAAATCTGGGACTGAATTTGTATTTGTACGATTTCCAGGTCGGAGTCAGTCCTGTGGCGTCGATCCAGGCGTTTTTCCAGTCCTGCTGATTGATGGTTTTCCCGGTGAGAAACCAGTCCATGCGCAGCCCTGCATTGATGATGAGGCTTTCTTTTTCAAACTTGTCCTGAATGAACGCGCCGCCGATGATGGGCTTGACATCGAACACCCAGCGGTTCTGGCCAAAAGGTTTGAACGGCCCCGGCGGTGGCGGCGCATACGCAGCGCCTTCGTACAGGTATTTTCCGTAGTTCGAAAGTGTGGTTCCACCATCCTGAATATCGACGTATCGCAAATCGTTGAACTGAATTTCCAGTCCGCTTTTCACGAGATGCTCCGGGTGAACCTGGGATGTGATATCACCTTTGATGGTGAACGTTTCGGTGTAATCATCGCGCCAGATGTTTTCGAAACCGAGGTTGTCGTAAAAAAGCGTCAGGGGATCGGTTTGCGGGGAGTTGATGCCGGTTTTGTAATCCGGGGCGCCGGAGAATTGGCCGGTATAATCCCAATAATCGTAGCCAACACTGTCTTTGTAGAATGTCCAGAAATCCGGCGGTTGTTGGCCATCCAGCGAACCCTGGTACGCCACGGAAAGGAATCCGAAATTCAAATTGTAAAACGTGGCATTGGAAAGCGTGTGCGTGACTTTGAAATTCACATTGTGATTGTCCCGCGTGTACAGCGCGCTGTGATTGGGGTAATAGAGCCAGAGCCAGTTGAAATTGCTCCACCGTTTCCATGAGCCGTGATAGCTGAGCGTGAAATTAAGCTGATCCGTCATGTTCCAGTTGAGCTTGGCGTTGAAATTTCCGGTGTTGTTCTGTTTTTCGGTGAATTTCAAGCCGAGCACTGAAATTTTATCGCGGTCGCGGTGATTGTTGTGCGTGGTATTGGTCAAATTGAAGTTGCTGGAAATGAAGAAGCTCATTTCTCCAGGGATTTTCAATCCCAGGCCGGGAAGCAGTGTGCCAGTGATGGGCTCCGGACCACCAAAGTAAAATGAGGCATAATGCGTATCATACGATTCACTGATGATGCCATGCTTGTCGTTTTTATATTCCACCCCGCCCTTGTAAGTATCTCCGCCGGAGCGTGTGGTAATGTTCACCACGCCGGATTGGGCCTGTCCGTATTCTGCGTTGAATGCGCCGGTGAGCAGCTCCACGGTTTCCACGTCCACGACATTCAAATCGAGCACATCTCGGCCACCGTAAATGGGGTGCGTGACCGGCATGCCATCGACCATGTACAGAATTTCGCCACCGCGTCCCCCGCGAATGTGCACATCTTTCAGGCTTTCGTCGCGAACCTGAAGTTGAGAGCCATCTCCTAATTGAATGGACTGCGGGGCTGAAGCCACAATAGCGCCGCCGTAGAGGTTGAAAATGTCCAGTGTTTGCTCCATGCCGGGCATGGCTTCAATTTCTTCGCGCGCCGTCTTTTTCCGCGTGGAGGTAATGTCCATCTGTACGAGCGGCTCCTCGGCAACCACGGTGAGCGTCGGGAATTCAATGGCCCTGGATTCCATCTCGAAATTGAGCCGCGTCGTCAAATCCACCTGCACGCGGACATTTTCGATGGTCATGTTGTGATAGCCAATCACGCTGGCCATCACCTCATAGCGCCCGGGCGGAACTTGTAAAATGTAGTAATTGCCTTCCATATCGGCGGCAGCGCCCAGGCTGGTGCCTTTGACCATAATATTGGCGCCGATCAACGGTTCACCGGTTTGTTTATCTGTCACCTTGCCTGCGATTTTTCCTGTATTGCCGGCAAAAGCTGCGGAGCCGTTCAAGAGAAGCAGAATTATTATGAATATGTGCCTGATATATTTCACAGCAATTTCTCCTTCGTGGACCAATATAGTGAGATTGCTTTTCATTCTCTAAATATGATATAGAACGCTGACCACACGGATTTGACGGATAACTACTCAATAACAAAATTATGAAATAAGTTCTGAATATCCGTCCAATCTATCAAATCCGCATTTTCCGTGTTCCACAAATTCGCGTAATTAGCGAAATTCGCGGTTAAAATCCCAGGCTCCGAAGCACCTCCGAAGCCATCACTCTGGCGTCGTCTTTTCGGATAAAATAAATCGGAAACCCAAAAACCGCCGCGTTGAAACTGGTTCCGTAATAGCGAAGCCCGCACGCCATGCCGCGCGGCTCGACCAGCCCGTCAGCGGCATTGTCGTAAATGAAAATGTTGCTGGTGAATCCACCCCGTGATGGGATGATGTTGATCTGAGAAAGTTTCCCGTTGTAAGGGAATGCTTCGGCCAGTTTTACGGAATCGACTTTTATGGGGCTGAATCCACTGAAGCTGACCGCTCCGGTAAAATCGCTGGGAGCCAGCGGCGTTTCATCAGCAATGTTGATGTGCAGATAATCGTGAATGAAGCTGCCGGGCTGAAATGTTTTGGGGAATGATTCACTCGGCGCGAACGATTTGAGAATGCGCCAACCGCTCATGATAAAATTACCGCCAACATCGAGGTAGTCCATAATGTCATCGATGTGCTCGGGCAGTTTATGCGGATCGCGGTCGCTGGTGAATGCATTATCCGCATGCCAGATGATGAGCTGATATTGCCCCAATATGTCTTTGGAAGGCATTGCATTTTTTTCATAATCCCACTGCTCATCGACGCCGAAAATATCCGCGTAAAAATTATCCACTGAATCGTCATTGGCAGTGACGCCGGGTGGAAATTTATTTTCCAATGTTTCGTCAATGATTAAAATCTCTTTTTCAAACGTGGGCTTTATGAGATTCACCCTGACCGAATCGCCCACCGGGTCGGTGAGATTGGTGTTATCTCTGGCTGTAATTCGAATTTTATGTTCGCCCTGAAGCGGAATAAAATAATCCGGGTGAATGAACAGGGTCGTATCCGTGGTCCAGTTCCAGTCGCCATCGTCCACAGCCCATGCATATTCGACTACTGCGCCGTCTTCATCCTGAGCCGTGAAAGTCAATTTGATGCCCTCCCACCAATCTGAGGTTTGTTCCACGGCAAAGAAAATTTGATCTGAGGTTGGATACAAAATATCAGATTCCGGAAAGATTGTCTGTCGGGTGTAAAAATGTTTGGTTGCCGGCGAGGGATCAACGTCTCCAGTATTATCCACAGCACGCACCTGAAATTTCTGATAGTTCAAATCATCGCTGGATTCAAAGGCGATGGTCAGGCTGGTCTCTTTGGTGTCCTGCCATTCCTGCACCACCGAATCCATAACAAAAAGATGATGCGTGATATAACGATACTGGTAACTTTCAATGAAGCCGTCATCGTCTTCACCATCCCAGTGCAAAGTAATGAGCGCGAACAGGGTGTCGTTTTCAACCGGGATATTTGCCAGGGTGGTATTGGGCAGCAGATTGGAATTCGCCGGTGATATTGGCCGTTCGCACGAATATGATAAAATGAAGATGAGCAATATCGCGATGTGGCTGGACGATCTTTTCATTTGAAAAATCCTCTCACATGTATTGCATTGTTTTTCCAGTGTTTCAAGATGGGAGAATTGTCATCCGCATTTCCCGGCTTCAAACAAAGAAAAAAAACAGTTGCTTTTTTTATGAAAAGTTATCTTTCCTGAATGAAATCAGGGATAATTGACCTCGACAATTTCCATCTCGCGAGTGAAGTGATAGGTGTCGCGATACCTCACCACGGAGTTGAACGGGCTGATTTGTACTTGTATTTCAGTGACTCGCCGATCCTCAAATATTTTGAAGTCTTGATCCAGATCGATGAGCAGACTCGCGCCTTTGGGCAGTTCGACCGGTATTCCAAAATATTTCAATCGAAGCAGATTTGCGGTGACACCGATTTGCAGTCGATTGTAATCTCCCGGCGGCACAAAGGATTCATAGATGGTAAATTGGCGATACTCATCATTTTCCTGTTCCAGAATGTTGTACGTCAGGTCCTGAATCTGATAGCTGGAGGTATCTTTGTAAAGAATGGCAAAATAGTCCCCGTTATAGATTTTTCCCTGGGTGATGGTGACGCCGAACCAGTCACCCTCGGACACGCTGAATGTATCGCTGATGACAATGATGGTGGTATCTGCCGGCTCCGATTGCAGTGTAACACGCAAAATGCCCGGTTCCGGGGATTCTACAACGCCTGTGTCGCATTGTGAGAGAATTATCCCCACTGAAGCTATGATTGCGAGGTGAAGAATTATCTGTTTTTTTTTCTTAAACATAATTTCATTGCCGTTATGGTTCGTTGTGGACAAATCTGTAACTTTTTGTTGCTGCCCAGACTCCAGGTCACAATAGCAGGAATAGCAGCCTATTGATCATAATTTCGTAATAGTTAAGTAATAGTTGGTTCTATCCTGTTTCGTGTGGGTAAATAGATTCAACGCAACGATTGAATAAATGATCGCAATCATAAACAATAACGCTTGGGTTTATCATATTTCACCACTCCGTGGTTTTATGAATATGCTGAACACTTATGCTACCAATATACAACCGCTACGCGGTATTGATAGTTGTCAATCACAAAATAATCCCGTAGGGATGGAATATCGGTAGAAAAATCAGCCACCGGATTGAGGTAAACCCCGTCAGGGGTGACATATTTTTTAAAATCAAACACCAGAATAACAGGTCACCTTTTTCCGAATACAGATAGATTATTGTTATCTATGTTATTATCCAGTTTTATCCGTAACCGTTCACAGGAGAGAAAAACGCCTGACTAACTCCGTGCTTCAGCGCGGAGGTGCCAAATTCCAGCACGCCGGGCTTTAGCTCTTTAACTTTTACACTTTGCTCGAAGATGCTTGGCTAAAGCTCGAAAGCCTTTTTATCGTTGGCCTTAGTCAATATGCATACCCTGTGATCGGTTACTTTTATTCTGTTTTGTACAAAATAATTATAGATGAAATAATCATCTGGTATTATTTTTGCATCTTCGCCGCGCTGGGAAATATCAGTAATATGGTTTCAATTCACTAAAACAACCCACACGTTTCAACATAGAGCCAAAGTTTTTAACGCAACAGAAGCATCTTTTTCACTTTCACAATGTTCTGGTATTTCAACTCATAAAAATACACGCCTGTGGCAACCTGGTGGCCTGCCTCATTGGTTGCATTCCAGCTCAGGGTATATCTACCGGCAGCAAGTACATCGCTGTGCAAGGTTTTTACTTTCTCTCCCAAAATGTTGTAAATAATCAATTCAACTTTTTCCTGGGTTGGAATTTCGAAGCGAATTTCTGTTGTCGGGTTGAACGGATTGGGATAATTTTGCGCCAGTTTCACCTGTCTGGGAATGTTAAAATCTCTCTCCGGATCTACCGGCGTTGTTAATCCAACCGAGGGGTAATTATAAACCATAACATCGTCGAGCTTGCCTTTGTAATGCGAACGACCGGCAGCGTAACCAATTCGAAGGGGAGCGGATGCTGCAACTGGTGGATTTTCCACGAAAATAAATTTTTTGTCGATGAATTGATCATTTTCGTCGCGCAATTCAAGAATAGCCGTGGAATCGGTTACTTCGTATATTACGTGATACCAGGTCCCAATTGTCAGCGTGCTGTCTAATTCCAAATCGTTCACTGTGTAACGATTCTCAGCCGGGATGAATGAACCGGCGGTGATTTTATTATCCGGTTGAAAACGGATCTCGTAATTATTCTGATACCAGTTGTCCGCAGCAATGGGACGATTCATGATTCGTGTGTACTGTATCATGGTATCCGCAGCGAACCACAATTCAACTGAAAATTCATTGCTGTGCAGGAATGGCGAATCCACTTCGAGATAGCTGGAATCGCCTTCCAGGTAAATGCAGTTGGAACCGCGAATCGTTTCGCTCGAAAAAGCCGGATTGCCAATCATGGTGACCGGGTGGCCATAAGTCGATTGATCCGCCGGAGTCCCTGAGCCTTCCTCGAATGTAATTTGCAATGTCTGGGTGTTGGGTTCGTAAATCCCAAAAGCGTAGTAGATGGGCTCGTCGCTTTCAGCTTCCTGCGGAGATAAGGAGCGCATGCCGTATTCATCTTCCGCTGAAAGATAGTACTGAATCATGGTTCCAACCGGCTGTCCCGGAATGGATGCGGCAAATGAATCCGCCTCGACTTCCATCATATCGGCCTCGTTCCAGCCACTTCCCGCGTTGTAATGAATTTTTGTTACCTGAACAGCCGTGCCGAACAATGTTTCAATGTTGGCGCCGATTTCATACGAAGCAACGCTGGATGGTTGATTCTCCATTTGGGTGACATTGGTAATTGCCGGGGGAATGGGAATTTGCCGCACCACATTACTGATGCGTATTTCGTCGACAAAGCCATCCAGCCAGGAATCGTTTCCACCGCCTGCATAGCCGATGTGCAATGGCTGGTCGGTGGTAATGGGCGGCGTATCCGGCGGAGCTTCGAATGAATTGTAGTCAGCCACTGCAAATACAATCAATTCTCTGTCTGCGTTGTGTACGGCCTGAACCAAAATGTGACGCGAGGTATCCCGAATAAATGTGAGGTGATACCATTTGCCCGGTTCCATGGTATTGTTGGGAGTATTCACCTGAGGCCACGCTGTTTGGTCGGCGGTGTGGTAACCGCAACTGAACATCCGGGCATTTCCCCACATTTCCACGAAATAATTAGGACGCCAGAAAACTTCATCGCCGGTTTTAATGAATAGCCGCGGCACCCAGCGCCAGTCCGCAGAGCCTTCGCCAAAAGTGAACACGTTAATCCAGCCTTCAAGAGTCCAGTCGCCGGTTAAATCTAAAGCAGCCGTGTCTGGAATTGTCACATAGGACGAGTCAAATTCAGAATCGTTATCGATGCGCAGGCACTGTCCCAGATCGGGAACATTGTTGGGGATGTAGTAAAGGCTTCCGTGCCCCAATGCATCTGCAGAGAGGTCGGATTCATTTGTGAGATTGCCATCGAAGTGAAGCAAAACCACTGTGGCGGAATCTGCTTCGTAAGGTCCGCCAATTTGCGGTTGCGCCCACATAACACCGGCAGCTATCAATAAAGACATAACACAAAAAATGGACATGTAGAGCTTTAACAATGGTTTCATTGATCTGTTCCTCCTTGTTTTAGTGAAAAAGACTGAATAAAAATGATTTATTATTTTCTTCCGGCCATCCCTGGTTTGCAGTGCAGCATGATGACAACAGATGGCAGTATAGTCATTTATGTTATTACCCAGCAACTTTTGCAAATATAGTAAAAGAATTATCTATGAATCAGTAATCACGTATTATTATGTGCGGCTTTGCCGCGCTGGGTTTTTCCATCAAATTAATCACACAAATTACTGCATTTTGTCAGTAGGAGGCAAGTTATAATTGGCACGCTACATGTGAAAACACACACCTAATTTTTGAAATAAGCAAAAATGAACTGAAAGCACAGAGATGATGAAAGTAAACATATAAATCTGAATGGAGGAAAATCAGTTATCAATTGAAATACATTTTCAGAAATTTCCAATCTACAAGTCGCGTATCGAGGATGTGAGGAGTCATGTATAAAAAATAGCATCATTCTATATCAACTTTTAAAATATACTAAAAGAGTCGTCGTTTGTCAAGAGAAAAAATGATTTTTAAGTGAATACCCAAACTTTAATCCTGTACAAAAAAACCAGTGAAGAGAAAACGATCAATGAAACACATTTTTAGAAAAAACTTGCTTGAAATGAATTCAACTTGACTTTTATATTAAAATTAAGTATTTTGAAAACTTGAAAATTAATATCATTTAACAGCTATGTTTGATATGTAAGATTTTCGCATTCAGAAATTAATTTGGGAAACTTTATGGCCTATTTAATTACAATTGGTTTTTATCTTGTCATTCTTGTTTCTGTGGGAGCATTTTTCGCCTTTCGCGTGAAGAGCCAGGAAGATTTTATGGTTGCTGGCCGCAAACTCACGGCGCCGGTGCTTGTTGGTACTTTGCTTGCCACATGGATCGGCTCCGGCGATATTTTTAGTGTTGCCGATCTCAGCTACAATCACGGCTTCTCGTCGCTTATCGGTAGCGCCGGCGGCTGGTTTGGAATTATCGTTGTTTATTTTATCGCAGGCCGGGTGCGAACTTTTGAGCAGTTCACCGTGCCGGATATACTGGAAGTCCGCTATAATAAATGGGCGCGTTTGCTGGCAACCATTACAACCATCATCGCTTACGTGACAATTGTCAGCTACCAGTTTCGCGGCGGCGGCTATGTTCTGAACATTATTTCCGAAGGGAAAATCAGTCAGGATGTTGCCATGCTCATCGTCGGAATTTTCGTGGTGCTTTATACCCTCACGGCAGGGATGATTTCTGTGGCCTACATGGACATTATCAATGGTCTTATGATTCTGGTCGGGGTGTTTTTAGCATTGCCATTTCTGATCAATCACGTGGGTGGATTCGAGTTTATCACAGCCAATTTGCCGGAAAGAAAACATTTTATCCTGGGAAATATGACATGGATTCAGGCGCTCGGTTATTTCGTCCCGACATTGCTTCTCGCGCTGGGTAATGGCAATATGTATCAGAGATTCTTTTCTGCGAAAAATCCCGACGAAGCCAAAAAGTCCGTGATAGGGTGGGTGATTGGTGTCGTTATTATCGGACTGGCTTTACAGAGTCTTGCCGTTGTGGGAAGCAGTTATTTTCAAGGATTATCTGCAACAGATTCTGCAAAAATTATTATCCATGTCGCGCATAAAGGTGTTCCCCTGATTATTGGTTGCATTTTAATGGCTGCTATTGTGGCGATAATCATTTCAACGGCCAACAGTTTTTTGCTGGTTCCATCTACTAATGTGATGCGGGATGTGTACCAGCGTTTCATTAATCCTGAAATATCTGGCAAAAAAATTGTTTTATATTCACGCTTTGTGGTTATTATTTTGGGGGCGATGGCCTATGCACTAATGCAGTTTTTTCCGCGCGTGCTTGACGCGGCCTATGCAGCATACACGGTGTATGGCGCCGGCATAACTCCTGCGTTGATTGCCACGTTTTTCTGGAAAAGGGCAACGCCTGCGGCCGGGGCGATTTCCATGCTTACGGGAATGCTGTTAACAATCATTTGGGAGATTATTCGCAAAGTTCAGGGTGAATTCCTGTTCGGTTTGCCAGCGATTTATCCAGCTTTAATCGGTTCACTATTGGCTTTAATTGTGATCAGTCTGTTGCAGCCACCGCCTGATGAAGAAAAATGGAAGCCATTCTTTACAGACTCAAAATAGTTGTGAGGTAAAAGAATGAAAGGTATCGGAAACAGGCAGAAAAAAGTTGTCACACCAAAATCAGATTTTAAAAAAGATCCATCAAAATTTAAGACGAATAAAAAGAAAGTAAAGAAGAGAGAGCAAAAAAGGCATACCTGATGTCCGTTATTTATTCCATTAATTCTGAAAATCCCCAACAGCGACTTATAGGAAAAGTTGTGGATACATTGCGCAACGAAGGCGTCATCGCTTATCCGACTGATACGGTTTATGGAATAGGTTGTGATATTTTTTGCAAGCGAGCTATCGACAAAATTTTTCTGATCAAGGGCAAGTCACATAAAACACCGCTAAGCTTCATTTGTCCGGATCTGAAGGATATCAGCAAATACGCGCATGTGTCCAATCGCGCCTATAAGGTCATGCGACACCTTTTGCCCGGACCCTACACATTTGTTCTGCGGGCAACGCGATTGGTGCCAAAGCTTATGGTCACGAAAAGAAAAACAGTTGGCATTCGGGTGCCGGATAACAAAATATGTATCGAGCTGCTCGGGGAATTAGGCCATCCCATTGTGAGTACAAGCGCAAGTTTTGGTGAATACGATGTATTTCATGATGCCCAGGAAATCGATATTCGTTTGGGACATCAACTGGATGTGATCATCGATGGCGGCGAGCTCGGCGACAGCGCGTCCAGTGTGGTCGATTTGACCGATGATGACAATTTCCGCGTCCTGCGGGCCGGCAAGGGCGATGTAAGCATGTTCGAATAATAGCGGGTACTTCTCGAATAATTTAAAAAATTCTCTTTTTTCAACCACACTCACCAATTTCTGCAATGGCATTCATTTTGGAGGTTGCATCAATGAATGGAAAACCATCTTCCATGAAAATATTTTCCATCTTTTTCATTTTCATTTTTAACGGATTATTAACCATCGGCTGCGGCGGCTTTTTTGAAAACAGAAAATTGAACCAAATTCAAACGGAATTTTTTGAACAGTACTGCGAGTTTTTTCCCGCGGAAGCCACATTGATCGGTGTGCATAAATACGATGACAAACTGGGCAATTATGGCCCTGAATCCATCCCCAAAATGGATTCTTTTTTTCAGGAATTTTCCGGCAAATTGGCAGATATCGATTCGCTTAAATTATCAGAGACCAATAAATTAAATTATCAGATACTCAATTCGAAACTTAACGAAAAAAAATTTGAATTTCAACGCTGGAAACGATGGCAAAATCAGGCAACATTTTATGGAGATATCCTGCAAAATATTGTGCAGGGCATGGAATTCCATCTTATCGATTCGAGCTACTCCCATGTTTTGAATATGGCCAATCGATTCCAGGAAATGCCAAACTTGCTTTTTCAGGCCCGGGAAAATTTAAAGGATTTAAACTTGGCTGATTTGTCATTCGCATTAGATCAGTTGACACATGTAGAGGATTATTTTACTTTCCGTTTCATTGATAAAATTGCTGTCTCTTCGTCACGTAAGGATAGCCTTGAACATAACCTGGCGCCTGTCCTGGATTCTCTGCAGAGCTTTCGAAAATTTTTGGAGTCCCAAAAGACTGAGACAGCCATTGATTCAGTTCCACTGGAGGGAGAAGAGTATAAGGATTTATTGAATATTCAATTTGGTGGCCAGTTCCAATTAGACAGTCTCGTTAAAATATTACAAAATGAGATCGATATTCAATCAAAAACAATGTATCTGTCGGCCATCTCCTGTTTATCGGATAAAAAAAGAATACGACGGATTCCTAATGAAAAAAAAATCATTGAATTAATGGATGAAGAAGTTGAAAAAGAGGCGCTGAAGAAAAATGAGATAATGCCGTTTTCCGTTTCCGCCATAGAAGATTTAAAACGCTTCATCGATGAAATATGGAATGTGTCGCTGCCTTTGGACTACAATGTGAGACTAATCTGGTCAAATTCTGAAATGAGTCATCCAATGACATTGGCACATTTTGAAACCTCTGGATTTTTTGACGCCACGCCTCACTTGTACTGTATATTGAAGCCTGTTGAAGGTGATCAGGATTGGATCAGGCAATTGGCAAACCTGAGAAAATATAATAAACCCACGATGACAGCAACGATGATGTTGGAGGCAAATTTAAGTCATTTTAAATTTTGGAGCGATCATCGCGAACAAATTCCAATGCTGGCGCAGGCATTCCCAAACCAAACATTTCTCAGGACATGGCCCTATTTTCTTGCGTTCAAATTATTGGAAAGTGGCTACGGGGGATATGACGAAAAACTCCAATTCGTCGTGTTAAAAAAATATATAAAAACATTACACAATGCGCTGAAGGAAATTCAATACTACAAAGGTGACATTACAAAAAGCCAGTTTGAGCAGCACCTGTTGAAAACCGGTTTATTTAACAGAGAAGAGGCGATATTTGCTTTTCGGAATGGCCTGGTGCATCCGGGGCAGGCGCTTCATGTTTTTTGGGGAATGAGACAATTTAATCAGCTTGAAAATATTTATCGTGACCACCTGAAACGCAATTTCAATTTTAATGAATTTATTGAAAAAACGCTGCTGAAAGGACCCGTTTCCATAAAGATAATCAAAAATCTTGCTATAGAAACATTCGCTTCAAATAACAAATAAAAAGAATCGTCTCTTCGATTGGCATCATCAAATCTCTCGATCGGGGACGCATGCTTTCGATATTTTAATCTAACAAGGAGGAATATAAATGACATCACTCAGTGATATAAAGAATGCAAAGGTTCAAAACCTTGGTTCACTTAAACAAAAGTTGAATGTCAACGGTGTTGGCATCGGCAAAAAAATAAGTGAGGGAAAAGACACCGGGGAAACGTGCGTGACCGTGATGGTTCGGAAAAAAATGGCTAAATCCGAACTATCTGCAAAAGACATGGTGCCCAGTACCATTGACGGTATTCCAACGGATGTTTTCGAGATCGGCCATGTGGTTGCTTTGAAACTGCGCACCGATCGGTGGCGCCCGGCGCCGGGAGGTGTGAGTATCGGGCATTACGCGATTACCGCCGGTACGCTGGGCACACTGGTTAAAGACGCATCCACTGGAGAACCGTTAATTTTATCCAATAATCATGTTATGGCCAATAGCAACGACGCCAGCATTGGCGACTCGATTTTGCAGCCGGGCCCGGCAGATGGCGGCAAAAATCCGCAGGATAGAATTGCGGATTTGGAGCGATTCATCCGGATCGAGTTTGAAGGTGGCAGTGGAGGCGGGACATGCCCGATTGCCAATGGCGCTGCCAGTTTTTTGAATGCACTGGCAAAACTGGTGGGTTCCAGCCATCGGTTGGTTGCAAAGCAGATGGCTGCAGCAGTGGGCAATGAAGTGGACGCTGCTGTAGCGAAACCCGGCTGGAGCGATGTGGTCTCTTCTGAAATTGTGGATATCGGTGTGGTCACCGGAACAAAGGAAGCCACCCTGGGCATGCCGGTTCGCAAGAGCGGCAGAACCACGGCGACAACCAGCGGAACCATTCAGATTATCGATGCCAACGTGGACGTTGGATACGGCGGAAGCAAGATCGCCACTTTCGAAAATCAGATAATGACCGGGGGCATGTCCAGCCCGGGCGATTCCGGTTCGCTGGTGGTGGACGGCTCTGATCCGCTGGCAGTGGGGCTGCTGTTTGCCGGTTCTGATACCTCTACAGTGATCAATCCAATTGACCGGGTATTATCATTACTGAATATCACATTTTAAACGAAAAATCCCCGGCCAACTTTTATGTTCGCCGGGGATTTTCTTGAGTGCAGGTTTCGTATGTGGCATTCATTCAGTCAAATGAATGTAAATTTTCCATATAATTATAATTGTCAGCACCAGCGCCAGCCAGCCGATTAACAGCGTTGATAACACCGGCAGGTGCGTGATAAAATTCCAGAGAGCGCTAACCGACTCGCCGAACGAGCCCGGCGTGAAAATATCATTTAATTCCTTCGAATCTTTGAGCAGGGAAGCCAGGCCCAAAAATCCGATGCCGGTACCAAAAAGAATGGCCAGCCGCTGCAACCGCGCCCCATTTTGCTGAATAACAAGATTGTTGTAATGAGACAGGAAGAAATTCAATTCTTCAATATTTTTTTGAATGTGCTTTTCAATTTCCCGCAATCCCAGAATGTTAATCAGGTGTTCAAATTTTTCAATGGCGTAGCTTGCCCTGAAAACAGAAGGCGCAACCAGGACATCGCGTATCGAGGGCATCATGTTGAAAATATTGGACACGCGTTTTGCCAATTGGTTCACTTCCTTTTTTTCCTGCCTGGATATTCCCTGGGACGTTAACTCCTGAGTAAACTCGGAGATTAAATCCATTTCCCGGGTCGTGTAATATTCCACCAGTTGCAATTCTGACCGCAGCGCAATAATGTGTTCGATACCCCGAATAATGCATTTCCAATAATCGTTATATCGTATCCCTTTTTTGCCTTTTTGTCCCTTGAATGGCAGATGCACGGATTGCTCGGAGAGAGGACAGTAGAGAACAGAGCGTTCACAACCGATGAGGCAGATTTCATCATTCCATGTGGACAAGTTTTTCTGGGATACTTTTTCAATTTCACGCTGTGAATAACTGGGAAAACTAATTTCAGTGTTATGCGCATTCCCAATCAACGTGCCGCCCCAAATTGTGAGGATCGCCCTGCCATAATTTGTATTTCCCAATATGGTTGAACCTTTCAACTTGTTTTTCTGATTGCCTTCCCCTGTGTAAATATCCCGAAAAAATACAACGGTATGTTTCTCCATAATTGGTGAAGTTTCATGATCTTGAGGGAGCGTCAATTTGACAGCGGATTTTTTATCGAACCGTAATTCTTTTTGCTGGTTGATGAAAATTCTGATAATCTGGTAGGCAAGCTGCCAGGGCAGGGGATGGTCGATCGTAGAAAGGATGGATTTGCGCTGTGGTTCCGGAAGTTCGGAAACGATTTTGAACAATTCGGTTTTCACTTCATCTTTTTCCGGCTCCAGAAGGCTGATACTTAAGTTATAAAGACTGGTGTCATAAAATTTTCGGCTCAGTTTCACCAGGATGAATCCATTCCGCGTTAAACGGATTTTGAAGCGATCCCATCGAAACCATTCTTTTTGAAAAATTTCGGACTTGACGAAACGGGGATCAATTTTTTTCAATCCGGCTGTTTTGTCCAGCTCATAAGTGGGGAAAAACCAGTTCTCCAGCAATCTTTTTCTGAAAACACCAACTTCGTAACCCTGCTGCTCAATCCAGGGATCACCCCCAACAACATGCGAATCTAATTTATTAAACGGTGCGGCAATTTCAAGTTTTTTCAGGAATTGTATGTATTTGTTGCTTCCACGCATTTTTCTGAAAATTGCCCGACTCTTTTTATCGTCTTCAGCCATAAATCTGCCGAGATTGATCGCCATGATGATATAAATTTTCCCTGATCCGAAAAGGAGACGCTTACTATCTTTGGTGTCGTTTTCCACCATGTTGTTCCTCCCGAAGTATGAAATGACTAATTTACAAATACTGAAAAGTTGCTATTAATGAACAAAATATGAAAATAAATTAAAAAGTCAAGGAAAAAGTGAGTATGATTCGTGGATACGAATTGAATTTAGCAGAATTTGGGTGTTGAATAAATGGGGGGGGGAGAATTGTACATCACAGAAAGAAAATCGAAGTCTATTTAAAACCCTTCAAAACTTCCGAGGGTATTCCTTTTTCGATCAGAAGCGGCAAAATTTCGAATTCGGAAGGCACTTTCAGGCCAATCCTTCTCAAGTCATCCACGTTCTGGAAAACGATTTCCGGTTGGTCGTCGAAAATGATTTTACCTTTTTCCAGCACGACCAATCGGTCTGCCTGGAGCGCTTCTTCAGGGAATTGGGTGATGAGGATGATGGTGATTTGCTCTGTCGTCCTCTTTTCCTTATTGTCCGATTTAATCTCCGTCAGAAGCTGCAACAGATCGCGCCGGCTCTTTGGATCGAGCATGGAAGTCGGTTCATCCAAAATGAGATATTTGGGATTCATTGCCAGTATTGAAGCCAACGCGACTTTCTGTTTTTCTCCGCCGGAAAGCAAATGAGGCGGATATTTTCGGTAATGCGATAGCTGAAATCGTTCCAGTATGGCGGAGACAACCTGGTGCATCATTTCGGTGGAAACGCCGAGATTCTCCAGTCCAAAAGCAATTTCACGTTCAACAGTGGTGGACACCAACTGGTTGTCCGGATTTTGAAAGACCATGCCGACTTTGGTTCGGATGGCGTGAATATCGGCATCATTTTCTGTGCTTAAATCGTCGACATAAATGTGCCCGGAAGTAGGACGGAGCAAGCCATTGAGACATCGAACCAGCGTTGTTTTTCCGCTGCTGTTATGCCCCATGATGGCAATGTATTCACCCTCCCGAATTCTTAGATCGATATTCTCAAGCGCAGTGACATTTTCATTTTCATCGCGGGAATATGTGAAACAGATGTTGTCGATGATTATCATGAAATTGTTATTCACCCATTATTTGAAGGACAACTTCTCGTTTTCTCGAACGATTATCAAAATCAATGACCACGATTTGCTGCCAGGTGCCCAGCAACATACGGCCGGCATTGAAAGGAACGGTTAAAGAGCACCCCAGCATGGCTGCGCGCACATGGGCGAAGCCATTGCCATCACCCCATGTATCGTCGTGGTGATAGCGCTTGTTCATGGGGGCGATTTTATCCATTGCTTCAGGGATATCGCGTAACAGGCCAGGCTCGTATTCGATAGTGGTAATGCCGGCAGTTGAACCGGAAATGAAGACTGTAATCGTCCCTGAATTGATTTCTGAGCGTTTAATTGCAGCGCCAACCTCTGCAGTAATATCAACAATATCAGTGAAACCCTTGGTTGAGATTGGCACGTAATCCGTGATAATTTTCATTGAAAATACTCCCTCCGAATAGTCAATTGTCGCTTAATTACTCAACTTTCGTCATGTGAATAAACTGATTGTAACGGTTTTCAATTTGTTCGTGCGATAATTCCCGAAGCCGATCCAGGCTGAATCGTTCCACGCAAAAGGAGGCCAGCGTGCTTCCATAAATGATAGCCTGACGCAAGGTTTTGCTCGATACATCATCCGTTTTTGCCAGGTATCCGACAAACCCTCCGGCGAACGTGTCCCCGGCGCCTGTTGGATCCTGAATCGAGGCGAGAGGGAATGCGGGCGCCCAGAAATACTCGTTGTTGTAAATCATCAATGCTCCGTGCTCGCCTTTTTTGATGACCAGCGTTTTTGGTCCCATCGCCTGAATTTTTTCCGCTGCAGTGTAAAGATTATTATCATCCGCTAATTGCTTTGTTTCAGCATCATTAATGATGAGGATGTCGATGGATTTTAAAACCTTGCGAAGTGAGTCAGGCGTGCCTTCGATCCAGAAATTCATGGTATCCATCACCACAAGTTTTGGGTTTTGCATCTGATCCAGTACTTTTTGCTGTAAATCCGGGTGGATATTGGCCAAAAAAACATACGGAGTTTTTTTGTAATGCGCCGGAAGCACCGGATCGAAATTTTCAAAAACATTCAAGTGGGTGAACAGTGTTTCCCGTTGATTGATGTCAATATCATATTTTCCGCCCCAGCGAAATGTCTTCCCCTGGTCCACCGCCAGTCCGTCGAAGTTGACGCGTCGGTCTTTCAGGAAAGCAATTTTGTCGTGGGGGAAATCTTCGCCAACGACCGCAACCACATTCACGTCTGTAAAAAAACTGGCGCTGGCACTGAAATATGTGCCGGAACCGCCAATTGCATCGTCTACTTTTCCATAAGGAGTTTCCACGCTGTCTAATGCCACAGAACCTACTACCAATACACTCATTATGAATTCCTTTATTTGTTTATGTCCAGATTTTCGAAATGTGCGCTGTTCAGTTTCGATTTGTGTTAAAGCCGAAGAGCAGACCGTATGTTTCAATGGATTGAATTTTACTTCTGATGAAACAAATTCAGATGAAACGTTTCATATAATTACATCTTTTCCGGAGCGCTGATTCCCAAAATTCTGAGTCCATTGGCCACCACGATTTGTGTGGCTCTGACCAGAAAAAGTCTGGCTTTGCTGAGCGCCATATCTTCGGAAACTACGCGATGCAGGTGGTAAAAATGATGAAAGTTCGATGAAAGTTCGTGCAAGTAATTCGTCAACCGATGCGGCTCCCACAATTCTGCTGCTTTGGAGATAATTTCCGGCAATTGAAGTAATTTTTTGATCAATATTTTTTCTTCTTCATTCTCTAACAGGGATAAATCAATTGAACCCTCTGTATTCACCCCTTGTTCGTTTGCAAAAACAATGACATTGAATATTCGGGCATAGGCATACTGAATATAAAAAACCGGATTTTCGTCCGTCTGTTTTTTGGCCAGATCGATATCAAAATCCAGGTGACTGGAGCTCTTTCGATTGATGAAAAAGAAACGCGCTGCATCCACACCGACTTCGTCGATCAATTCCTGCATTTCAATAATTTGCCCGGCCCTTTTGGACATTTTTACGACCTCACCGCCGCGGAGCAAATTCACCTGTTGTACAATTTCGACCTCGAATGTTTCTTGGGGATAGCCCAACGCCTGCATAGCGGCTTTCATGCGCGGAATGTAGCCGTGGTGATCCGGTCCCCAAATATCGTACAGCTTTTTGTAACCGCGTTCGAATTTATTTCGATGGTAGGCAATATCCACCATGAAATAGGTGGGTTCACCTTCCCGGGTGATGAGCACTCGGTCTTTCTCATCACCAAATTGCTCGGATTTAAACCAAGTCGCGCCATCTTTTTCATAGGTGAAGTCATGTTCCTCTAAATATTTTAGAACAGTTAGATGTTCATTGTTTTTACGTATATCACTCTCGTGAAACCACGTTTGAAAATTGACGCGGAATTTTTCCATGGCGCTTTTTTGCTGCTGGATCATTTTTTCGAGTGCGATCCTTGAAAATTCCGCCTGCCTGTCTGCAATGGAAAAAGAGGCAAATTTATCACCGAATTCGTCGCGTATGTCTCGTGCAATATCGATGACGTAGTCGCCGTGATAGCCTTCTTCAGGGAACGATTCCTCAATGTCCAGCAGCGCCATATAGCGGGCGCTGACCGATTGTCCCAGCAATCGCACCTGCCGGCCTGCATCGTTGATGTAAAATTCCCGGTCCGCTGCAAAGCCGACTTCGTTGTACAGGTTCACCATAATGTCCCCAACGGTCGCCGCTCGCGCGCTGACGACATTCAGGGGGCCGGTCGGATTGGCGCTGACAAATTCAATTTGAATTTTTTCGCTGTTACCCCAATCGCTGCGGCCATAGCTTTTTTCCATTTCAACAATGTGCCTCACTGCCAGCCGATAATATCCCCAGCCGAGATGAAAATTGATGAATCCCGGGCCTGCAATTTCAATCTTTTCAATGAAATCTGATTCAAACAAAATGGTGTCAACAATGTCCTGGGCGATGAGTCGTGGATTTTTCTTTGCCACCGCGGCCAATTGCATGGCCACGTTGGTGGACCAATCGCCATGCTCCTGAGATTTGGGTCGTTCCAATTTAATCGATGACTGGTTGAGCTGTAAATTTAACCTGGCCAGTGTTTCGCTGAGTTTTTCTCGTATGGTCTGTTCAATGTCAATCATTTGTCTTCCATTTTCTCAATTTTAGCGTCCCCCCAGAGCTTTTCCAGTCCGTAAAATTCCCTGGTCTCCGGCTTGAAAATATGAAGGACCACGTCAACCATGTCGACTAAAACCCAATTGGAAGAAGACGTCCCTTCAATATGCCAGATTTTTATGTTTTGCTTTTTCAATTCATCAAATATGTGATCACTAATGGCTTTGATCTGAATATCCGAGTCGCCCGAACACATCACGAAAAAATCAGCAATATTTGTCAATTCGCGCATGTCCATCATAATGACGTTCTCTGCTTTCTTTTCCAACGAAAGCAGAGCGACCTTTCGGGCTAATTTTTCTGAGTTCAATACGATGAAACCTCCTCCTGTTATCCTATATAATTTACTTCAAAATTTTTGAATTTAATTCAATTACGTTCAACGACCGAGTATATTAACAACTGTATCATACACTCGCTTCGGAGAAATTTCCTTCATACATTTGAAATGTTTTTTGGGGCATTTCTTCCTTCCGATATGAGAGCATGGCCGACATTTCAAGGAGTTGTTTTGAATGACCGAAAATTCAGTGTTGTACGGAAAAAAACCCAGTTCTTCGGTGGTACTGCCAAAAATGGCAACAACTTTTTTCCCGAGCGCCGTTGCAATGTGCATCAGCCCTGTATCGTTGGTGAGCACAATTTGACAATGCTTCATCAGGGCGGCTGTTTCCACTATTGAAAGCTCGCCGGCCACATTCAGCACACCGGTTCTGTGTTTAATGCGCAACGACCGGGTG
Organism: uncultured Cytophagia bacterium; assembly: GCA_964605145.1. GTDB lineage: Bacteria > Zhuqueibacterota > Zhuqueibacteria > Thermofontimicrobiales > Thermofontimicrobiaceae > CAZSBG01. The sequence goes on from CAZSBG010000041.1 coordinate 22,454, forward strand.
ATGTTCCGATCTTCTTTATTTCCAAACAGAATAATGCCTGCGTTCTTTTCGTTGACCAGTCGATCGATCACTTCTGCAAAACCTTCGGGAAGCCAGCGTTTTGTTTTGAAACTTGCTCCGGGGGCGACACCGATAATTAGCGACGCATATTCGTCAAGATATTTGGCGTATTTTTTTGCAATGTCCGACTGGATGGCCTGGTCTATAAAAAAGTCAGGGCCAGCGAAATCATCCTGAATTCCGAGAAAAGATAAACTCGCCAGGCACCGCTGATATACCGGGAGAAATTTTCGCTTTGGCTTAATTTTAAATTTTACAAACAGAAATCGGCGCAATGCGTCTTTTTTGTATCTAACGACAGTCGCTGCGCCGGTTCCGATTGTTAAATAAAAGCTTCGAATATTTTTGTGTAAATCTACAATCAGATCATATTTTTTGTCTATGATCTGTTTTCGTATATTTTTTAATGAATAGGTTGCATCATTTTTGTCAAAAATCAGAATGCGGTTTATAAACGGATGCGCTGTTAAAATATTTGCAAATTGCCATTTGATAACAAAATCGATCTCGCAGTTCGGAAAGTTCTGTTTCAAAAGTCTGATGACCGGTGTCGCTAACACGACGTCCCCAATTGAACTCATTCGAATGATCAATATTTTGCGTGGGGCAGTGGAAGATAGTGTTTTATGCATCAGCTAATTTTCTGAGTTTTGAACCATGCTACGGTTTTTTTCAGCCCCTCTTCCAAATCGATTCTGGGTTCCCAGTCTAAAAGTTTTTTAGCACGGCTGATATCCGGCTGGCGAACCTTGGGATCGTCAACCGGCAAGGGTTTGAACTCCAGCTTGCTTTTACTGTTTGTGGTTTTTATCACCATTTCTGCCATCTCTTTGATGGTCATTTCGCGCGGATTGCCAATGTTCACCGGATCATTGATATCAGAAACCAGCAACCGATAGATTCCTTCGACCAAATCTGATACGAACGTAAAGCTCCGCGTTTGAGAACCGTCACCAAAAATTGTAATGGGCTCATTTTTCATTGCCTGAGGAATGAACGTTGGAATGGCGCGACCATCGTTTGGGCGCATGCGCGGGCCATAGGTGTTAAAAATTCTCACAATTTTTGCATCCACATGATGATACCGATGATAGGCCATGGTGAGAGCTTCTGCAAATCGTTTTGCCTCATCGTAAACCCCTCTGGGACCCACCGGATTCACGTTGCCCCAGTATTCTTCACTCTGGGGATGCACCAGCGGATCACCATAAATTTCTGACGTAGAGGCCAGCAGCAGGGTGGCTTTTTTGGACAGCGCCAAACCCAGCGCTTTGTGCGTTCCCAGTGCGCCCACTTTCAGCGTTTGAATGGGAAGCTGCAGGTAATCCAACGGACTTGCAGGCGATGCAAAATGGAGCACATAATCGATTTCCCCTGCGATGTACAGGTATTCGGTGACATCATGTTTGATGAATTTGAAATTTGGACCCTGAAGATGTTCAATATTTGTAATATTTCCGGTGAGGAGGTTGTCCATGGCAATCACCTGGTGTCCCTTGCCCAACAAATATTCACATAAATGTGAACCTAAAAATCCAGCCCCACCTGTAACCAATGTTCTTGGCATTGTCTACTCCTCGCTGTTGGTTCGATCTTGCATTTAGTTGACTATGGTAAACACATAAATCCAATCCTGGGATGAATTTTTCAATCCCGGGTAAGATGAATTTTCAAAAATGAAATGATGTATGCCCTGAGAAATTACTTGAACGCCCGGAACTATCTTCCTGTTTTGAACGATAAGGAATTACTTGAGAATGAACGTATCCTTCAAACCCAAAGAAGCCTTCCAGTCAATATCGCCATTGCGTTCAAAAAGGATGACTCCTTCGACATTGGGAAGCCGTTCAATCAGTGCCATTCCCTCCTGAGGGCCCAGCACGAAAACAGCCGTGGCCAGCGCATCTGCCATCATTGCGGATTCTGCCATGACCGTGGCGCTCATGCATTTATTTGCAGGATATCCTGTTTTGGGATCAAGGATGTGGTGATAGCGAACTGAATCGGCCACAAAGTATCGTTCGTAATCACCTGAAGTCGCCGCGCAGCCATCGTCCATTTGAAAAGAACCGAACAATTTTTCACGATCACGAGGATGCTTGATCCAGATATGTCGTTTACCGCGCGTCAGTTCACTGCATACGGCGCGCAGGTCTCCGCCCGCATTGACCAGGGCGTCGCGAATCCCATGTTCCTGCAGTACGCGCATCGCTTCATCAATGGCATAACCTTTTGCAATGCCGCCCAAATCAATTCTTACCTGCGGTGATGCGAATTTTACGCTGTGGCTATCCAACTCGATGTGGTTTGGATCGACCCATTTCAGATGATCGGCCAGTAGCTCGTCGCCTGGAATTCGATAGTTGTCCGGCATGAAATTCCAAAGTTGTTCCACGCTCTGTACTGTTATATCATACGCCCCGTCCGATAATATAGAAATATCGGCGCTTGAATTAATTAATTGAAAAAGTACGGTATCTATTTCGATTTTTGTTTTGCCGGCTTCCCGATTGACTTTTGAAATCAGACTGGAATCGCTGTAAATGTTTGTAATTTTATCGATTGCTGATATTTTGTCAAAAGCTTTTTGCATAACTTTTTCCAAAATATCTTCCGATTTATCCTGATCATAAATATTCACCTGAATAAACGTATCCATCATCACCATTGTTCTTTCGAACGATGTGATGTTATCTGTTTGTGAACAGTGAGACAACAACACGAAACTGAACAATAAAATCAATCTCTTAAACATTACGAATTAAATTTCCCGAGAAGTTATGAAGTTGGACAAAAGTGAAAGTGAATTTTTGTACGGGGAGTCGGAATATCGCTCCATGCATTTCTGGGCTGTGTTGATGTAACGTTGTGCTGTTTGTTCTGCATAGTCAATACCACCGGTATCTCTGGCAAAGGAGATAATTTTATCGAGTGAGTTTTCTTTTCCATTTTGAAGGATGGAAAGCATTTCATTGCGTATTTTACTGTTGGTTGTTTTCAGTCCATAAAGCACTGGCAAAGTGATGATGTTTTCGAGCAAATCTTTGCCAATCGGTTTACCAAGATCATCTTGATTGCCATAGAAATCCAGCAGATCGTCTTTTATTTGGAAAGCAATTCCCAGACTTTCGCCAAATAATCTTAAATTTTCGACATTGTGGTCATCATTTTCTAAAGATGTAAGTGCCCCCAGTTGACAGGTCGCGGCAATAAGCGATGCTGTTTTGTCCGAAATAAGTCTGAAGTAGGTGTTTTCATCCATTTGAAAATCATGGGCCCGCTCCATTTGCAACAGCTCTCCCTGGCTCATTCGTTTGGTCACGCTGGAAACAATATGAATCATTTTGGGATCATTCAATTTATTTAGTCTGTTCAAAACTTCAGCGAAGAGGAAATCGCCGATGAGCACGGAAATTTTATTTTCCCACAATGAATTCACCGATGGTCGACCGCGACGCAAATCTGAATTGTCAACCACATCGTCGTGGATCAACGTTGCGGTGTGTAAAAGTTCAACAATTAGTGCTGCTTCGTAGGATTTTTCTGTTGGTTTGCCCGTCAAACCATTGCAAAGGAATAGTAGCATCGGTCTCACTCTTTTGCCTTTTGAAGCAACGATGTAATGAAAAATTTCATTGATAATATCGATCTCACTATGGATCAAAGAATTAAATCTGTTTTCAAGTTCAGTGAGTTCCGATTTGATTGGCTTTTGTATTCTGTCAAGCACTACTTTTTTTCCCTGAATTCCCGAGTTTCAATTGACTTAATTAAAGTGTTTAAGATAATAATAATATTTTATTTTGTCAATTAAAAAATATTGGATTTCTAAAATTAACGAACTGTTTTAACAGATTTTTAAAGCTTACTGTCGTTCTCATCCTCGATCAGAATCACGCCAAAGCTCCTGCCGGAAATACTGATGCCAACTTTAATGATTCCTGAGATTGTAATTCTGTCATTTTTGAACGGTACATCGTTCTTGGGTTTCACCCAGATTTTGCCGGTTCCATCGTCCAATCGGAAAACACCCACGCCGAGTATGGGCAGGGTGAGAGTTTCGTCCACAGTACCGCTGACAGTGACTTTTTTGTCGTGGAAATTACGCGGCGTTTTCTGTATTTCGCCAATACGCACCGAAGATGCGCAATTTGCCAGAAACACGAGTAAAAGTATCGGGAATAGAAGTTGTAATTTCCTCATTAACCCCTCCTGATTTTTTATTGAAATGCTTAATTATTGGTGACCAAAGTATATTGATTTTTCTTCAAATAATCAAGTATGTTTTTCAGAAAATGAATGAATAAATATGGTTGGATAAAAGGAGTGTGAATGGATTGGATTGCTAAATCATAAAGAAATGAACATAGACCGGTTTAACGCTGGTCTATGTTCATTTATTTTGCCCACATCTTCAGTTCTTTTGAAAAAAATCGAGTTGACGATTTATGCCGCTGACCATAATTCGATATTCGCCGGTTTGTCTGTCTACGTAGACCATTCTTGCATTCCATGAATCAGATTGCTTTAAAATGGATTGCAACCGTTCGAGTAATTCTATGGATGATTCAGGCAAGTAATGCAGCATAGCAAAATCATCCTGGGGATATGACATATTTTCTGATCTCTTCATGGATTGGTACCTCACTTTTGAATTCGTCTTCACATCATCAAGGCAGGAAACTGCAAAAAGAGTACCAGAAAAAAAATAGATTCGATTATTGTTTTTAATAGAAATACAGATTGATGAAGTGGGGATAAAGACCGAATTTAACCCGAACTATTGCATCAATTCCATAGTATTGATTCCATAACTTTTAATTTTGGTGAGCAGGGTTTTGTAGTCAATTTCCAATATGCGGGACGCCCGGTTCTTGTTGCCTTTGGTGAAAATCAGCGCATTGCTGATGGCCTCTTTTTCAACCATGGTAACGATTTGCTTGCTGACTTCCTTGAGAGGACGAATATTATTTGGATCGATATAATCCTGAAAGCAGAAATAGGAGGGAATCTGTTCGTGATCAAAAATCAGATGTTCCAGTCCAACTTTGTCATTGCATAACAAAACTGCACGGCGAATCACGTTTTTCAATTCTCGGATATTGCCTTTCCATTGGTATGCCATGAGTTTTTTCATGGCTTCCTGAGAAAATCCTTTGACTTCTTTTTTCAATTCTTTAGCGGTTTCTTTGAGAAATTTGTCCGCCAAATATGGAATGTCATCCTTGCGATCCTTGAGGTTAGGAAGTGTTATCATGAATTCGTTGAGCCTGTAATAGAGATCGCTGCGGAAGGCGCCCTGGTCAATTTGAGCGGTGAGATTCTCATTGGTCGCAGCGATAATACGGACATTAACATCAATCAATTTTTTGCCACCTAAATGCTGGACTTTTCGCTCCTGGATTAATCTGAGCATTTTTTTCTGAACCGGATAGGGAAGATTGCCAATTTCATCGAGGAATATGGTGCCATTATTTGCCAGCTCGAACTGACCTTCCTTTCGGGTATCCGCGCCGGTGAAGGCGCCTTTTTCATAACCGAATAATTCACTCTCGACGAGCGTGTCCGGAATCGCGCCGCAGTCAACCGCAATAAATGGCTTGTCATGTCTCGGACTTAACTGATGGATAGCTCGCGCGACTACTTCCTTGCCGGTTCCACTTTCTCCCTGAAGCAGCACGGTGAAATCAGTTTCAGCAACTTTTTCGATCTGTTTATGAATAGTGCGAATCGTTTCACTGCTTCCCATGACCGATTCCAGGGACTCACGATTTTCAAGGCGTTCCCTCAATTTTTTCACTTCGAGAGAAAGTGATCGTTGTTCCAGGGCACGCGACACCGTGATGAGTAATTCTTCATCGTCAAACGGTTTTACAATATAATCGAATGCGCCCATTTTTACTGCTTTCACAATGGATTTGGAATCGCCAATGGCCGTGAGCATGATGACCGAAATTGATGAATCCAGCTTTTTGATCTGCTTGAGCACTTCGATTCCATCCATTTTTCCCGGGATCATCTTATCGAGAATGACCAGTTCCGGGGAAAACTTTTTAATCATGTTAATGGCTTTTTCTCCGCTCTCCGCTTCAGAAATGTCATAATTTTCAGATTTCAAAATATTGGCAAGAATCCAGCGCATATCGCGCTCGTCATCGACAATTAAAATCCGACTCAAAGTATACCCTCCGTTTCCGGGTTCTTGTTAATTGGAAGTGAAATTGAGAAAGTCGCTCCATTTTTTGGTTCACTATTCACATGAACTTGGCCACCGTGGGCGTGAACAATATTTTGACAAATTGAAAGCCCCAGACCGGTTCCGCCGCTGCGCGTGGTGTAAAACGGATCAAATATTTTTTCCAATATTTCTTCCGGTATCCCATCACCATTATCTTCAATTGCTATCGTTACTTGCTGACTTGCAGACTCAAATTGGGTTGAGATTGTGATATGGCCTTTGTCGGGAATCGCATGGATGGCATTCAAGATGATATTCAAAAATGTTTGTTCGAGATGTTTGCTGTCCACATAAAATTCAGGGACGTCTTTATCCAGCTCTGTCCGAAGTTGGATTTTTTGTTTTCGAATTTCAAGTTTTATCAACTCAATGGTTCGCAGAATAATATCGTTGATGTTGTCCTGTTTCAGTTTAAGTTCCCGTGGTTTCGCATAGTCCAGCATCTCCCGGACAATTCGGTTTGCATTATTCACATTGCGATAAATTGTTTCAAAGTGCTCCTTGATTTTTGGATTCAACTCCAGCTTTTCCAGTGAGAATTGAGCCGTAGCGCTAATGATCGTCAATGGATTCCTTAACTCATGCGCAATGCCAGACGCGAGTCTGCCAATCGAAGCCATTTTTTCCGTTTGCAGTAATTCAGGACTGTTCTTCATCTCCCGGGCAAAATCAGTATCGATTTCCATTTCACTCGATGGAACACGCTCTTTCAGCAGCATAATGGCCATGCCATTCAGATTCATTGCATCGAGAGCTAATTTTTGAAGTGGTTTCAATGAAGAATTTATCTCGCGATCAAAAATAAAATATTCGAAATGCAGTTTTTTCAGAACATCTTGAAATATTTGAACCTGGCTTCCACTCAGGGGTGTGTCATTCAGCGATTTATTCGTCCATTGGCTGGCTTCACTTTTGGTTTTTTGAAGGACGGCTTTATTTACTGCGGTGAACACTTCTTTTTGAAGATTGAAAATAAAGACCATATCCGAAGTATACTGAAACAGGAATTGAAATGATCTGTTTTCAATTAAATCGGAGTAGGCAGTGTCCAGTAACAGTGATTTCTGAATTTGTAGATTGATTGCTGATTTTTTCTTTTTGATGTTTACAGACATAATATTTATTCGGGATTATTTTCCTGAAAAGGAATGATCATGGATAAAAATATGATTGTTTTACAGGTTATAACTATTTTATAATATCGACCTGAAAAAAAGATAATTTAGTTTTCAGTAATATATTGGAATGAATCAAAGGAAAGAACAGAAGGATTGAAACAAAAAAGCACCTTTCATGAAGGTGCTTTTAAGTGGGGCTAATAATGTGGCTATCATTACCTGTTTTCTGTCGATTTTCTCAATTCCATGGAATGCTCGTAGAATTCTTTGAGTGACATCTTTTTGAGAAAATTGAACCCATGAGCTGCCCGAAGTCGGGGATGGTCATTTTGAAAGAAGTAATCCTGACCCAGGCAATTTGTAATTTTTTGGTACTGGCTCACCATAATTTGCTGGGCTAATCGTGAAAAAGGCCCATCGAATTCATAGCTTGGAAACGATGCCGAACGCTGTGAACCAAAACAGTTCATAAATGCCTGGTCGAGGCTGGCGAAAGAATTAATGGAAACCGGGACATAGGTCGTGGCTTCCACCATGTGAAAACGATGCCAGACGTTGCGGTAACCCCAAATTTCGATATTTAAGGGATTTTTCTTTTTTTCTTCATAGAGTTTCAATGCCTCGGTAATGGATTGCAGCACTTTGTAATGCGTATCCGGGCCGCTGCCTTCAGGATCCAGGGCAACTGTGATGACAGTCGGTTGGATTTTTTCAATCAAAGCGAGAATGGGATGAACGTCGCGCTGCAATTCCGGGTCTTCTGTAAAAATATCGCCTTTGTAAAATCCCAATCTCAGATGATTCACAACTTCAACGCTGAAGCCGAGATATGCCCACAATAAATCCGCTTCCCACTCGCGAATCATTCCCTTGAGCTGTTGGATGTAGTGAATGTCCTTTTTTCCCGGATATTGCGTTTTGAAATAATTGATCATCTCATTGATTCTGTCTTTCAAATGCACAGGGCTGTCTTCTTCAAAAAGGAAAATGAGGTTTCGGAGGAGCCGTTTGCTCTCCGCTTCCTGACGCATGGATCGGCTATGCGCGGCAATGCCATCCAGGTATTCATGAACATCTCCGTTTTTACCTTCGACGCTGCCTGGTTCGAAATAGTTATCTTTCAATAACTGCTCGAATTTCGGAGTTAAAATGTATTGTCGAAGGTTGGTCAGGAGATCCAGGACGTATTTATTGGTGACGGCGTTGAATCCACTGGTCATATAATTGAAATAGTGTTTGTTATGCGGATCGCGAACGAGGTGCACCATGTACGGCCAGAATCCCAGCATTATATCGTCGTGATGCGGTGCGGTATGCATAAAAGTTCGACCTGACACACTTTTAAGGCCGTCCTGAATTTTAAGCTTGATTTGCTCCTCAGCCATTTGCACAAGAGCATCCGGTTTCAGTTTACTTCTTTTAAGAAGAAGTGCCCCAAGTTTATTTTCTGCGAAATGGTTTCTGCTGAGGTTTTTAAGCTGGACGTTATTGATAAGCGCTAAATTATTTACAACCCGCAACGTGTCCTGATCTGAAATATTTTCCTGACCGGATAACTCATGATATCTCCGTTCCACAAGATTTTTGGCGGCGCCTTTTGTCAAATAGAATCTGGCATGCGGCAAATCGCGCAACGCGGATGCCGGGTATTGATTGTTTTTCTCACGCTCAATGGCTTTGGCCACAATGGGGGCTTTGGTTTCGCCAGCCGCAATGATAATCGCCACAGCATTTTTATTAAAGGTGATGGTTGCCAGACCAATTGTGATCACCAGTCTGTTTCTGGCAATTTCAATTCCCCCCATATCGGTTGCTGCGGCTGCCTGGGTTTCGTAATTTGTCGGTGTCAGACGGGTTGTTGAATAAAGATCGGAGCCGCGAACGTTGAATCCAATGTGGCCATCCGGGCCAATGCCTCCCAGAAAAAATCCAATTCCGCCCATATTGCGGATTTTGGTCTCATATTCTGTGCAATACTGGTCTACTTTTTCAATGACAGATTTTTGAAGTCTTTCCAGCGATGTGTTGGGTTGACGCGTGCGGAGATCAATGGCCACTTTTTGTTCGGGAAATATTTCATCAAGAGTTTTTCCCGCAGGGACGCCAATTTCATAACTGTCAATGAGTAATGCTTTGGATTTATCGAGACCAAATCCTTTAATATAAAATTTATTGATGTAATGATAAAAACTGTTGTGTTGTTGCGGATTAATCGGAAAGAATTCATCAATTTGAACAAAGTACAGACTTTTCATGTCCGGGAGAATATCAGTCTTGACGCCCCAGGACTGAAGTTCATTTTTTACAGCGGATTGGCTCCAGTTTTTAAGGTAATGCTGAACCCATTTGATGAAATGCTCCGGTGTTTTGCCGGTCGGTAGTGAAATCACCCCGCCCGGATTGTTCTGTACCCACTCCAGAAAACGGATGGCAGTTAGTTTACCAAGAAATGGAAAATTATCTACCATGATCACAGGGATTTTTTCTGTCGGGGAATAAATTGGTTCAAATTCAGATTTTTGCAGCGCTGCATTTTCGACTTCAGAATCAAAGAAAAAATTCGGTTTCTTTTTCATATCTCATGCCTTCATTTAAACATTTGGTTATTACATTACAATTCTCATTTAATTTTCGTCTGAATCATATAATTTAGAATTTTTTTTACATGAAGCAAGTCATTTTTTATCACTCGGAAAATCAGAAACCAATTTTTCATTTCAAATTGAAATCCCGTTTAGTGTAAAAAAATGTTCGCAGCATGACTCAATCTGCTCAAATCAACTGGTTTCTAAAGATCGACAAAATCAAAAACACATCGCGCTCTGCCTTTTCTTGAAGGCTATTATGGGCCAAGCAAACATAAAAAAAAGGATTAACTGTTCAAATTAATCCCTTTTCATGAATCGAGAAATTCAAATGTTAGCAACTGGCATTATTATTTTTCGTCTTTTGACCTATCAGTTAGTTTTGTCAGCCAAACTCCAAACATCATACCCGCAATAATAAATATCAGTGCATAATCCTTAATAAAAGTCATTTCAGTAAACTCATTTATTGCCAATAAGATTATTGAAACGATAACGATTCCAATAGCTGGAAAAATTTTCTTTTGCATACTTTTCCTGTTTTTATGTTTGTTGCTAACTTAGCCTGAATTATTCATAGATTTTAACCTAAATATATTTAACTATATGATATTAAAGAGAATAAAGAGGTGTGTGAAATTTAAGAGAGTTTGATATAACGAATTCTGAATTAAGCACCATTCAGGCTATCTGGATTCCTTAATGCATTATAATGAATAATTCAGGTTAAAGTTACATACACTAAAACTAATTTATATTTATGCGAAGAACAGGTATTGTATTTTGTTATTCTGTTTCCAAATAATCTCACTACCGGACACTTTTTCCAAAATTACATTTTAGATCAAATTGTCATGCCCGAATGCCATGTCCAGCTTCCATTAAATTTATAAAGGATGACAGACTGGGCTTCTATCGGGCATCCATTTGACAAAATTTTATGAGATTCCCGCCAAAAACATGTGACCGAAGGGAATGCCTGTGGTACGGGAATGACAGCTCTACTGAACATAATTTGAAAAGTGTCCGGTAGTGAAAATAATTAATGAAAATATTTTTCAATCATATTATGAGACACTCTTTCCGAAAATAATTTATGAGAAAATCTCTGAGCCCTCGTGTCTCGGTGGCATTTTTCATAAGGCTGAATAGTTACCTTTTTTGGAAAATGTGCAGCCAGGCGAAGCTGTCCGAGTCTGATTTTTTGATTTTTGAGTTTTGCAATTTCCGCTTTATTCGGCTTAGGCATCACCTGTTTTATCTTTGGCTGCATCGTCATCACAGTCGCCTTTTTTCTTCATAAATTCTTCGAGGCTCATTTGCTTTTTGTAGCATTCCTGATCGATATAATCGAGAATATAGGCGAACTGTTCGGCCTCCACATATCCCGGTATTTTGGTAATGACTTCCTCTTTGGGTGAGATGAAAATAAGCGATGGAAATCCGGTCACGCCAAAAGCCCGGGTCATTTCCATATTATTCAATGTCTGTCCTTTAAACATATTTGAGCCGGTGTTGCTTTCAGCATCAATGCGAACGGTGACGAACCGGTTGCTCAATTTTTCAGAAACCGTCTTTTCATTGAATGTTTTTTCGTCCATTACTTTGCACCAGTGGCACCAATCCGTGTAAAAATCGACAATCATATTTTTATTTTCTTTCTTGGATTTTTCCAGGCCTTCGTTAAAATTGAGCACAAAGTTTTCTGTTTTCTGTACTTTGGCTTCCTCTTTTTTTTCTTCCTGGGCTTTATTCTGAGCGATGGATTCATTTGTATCGCCAGAGCATCCGAATAAAAATACGGAGAATACCATCAGCATTATATATATTGTTTTTTTCATCTTTCCTCCAATAGGATTTTGGGTTTAAAATTGACTCGAAAAAAAGCGAACTGCTTTCCTCATTAACCTCAAGTGAATGGTCCTGATGAACTACATCCACCGCCAGCACTGCTCGACACTGAATTTGAACTTCCTGATCCGAACGTGGAAAATATACGTTCCGGCTTCGGTTCCCCGCACGAAGGACAATTTAATTTTTCATTGGTAGCTCCAATAGACTGGAACACATCAAACTGGGTTCCGCACTTTTTGCAGCTATATTCATAAATGGGCATTTCTAATCTCCTGGCAAAAATTATTTTTCATTTTTTTCTTCATCTTTCTTTCGACGTTCTCCCGGAAGGTCGCACGCACCCGACATTCAGGTCGGGATTCCCAATTTGGGAAGAACGAAACGCATTAAAATAAAATAAACTGCCAGAATTATAATCGGGGTGATTGATTCCATTTAATTGCTCTCCTGTTCAGCATTTCTGTTGTCTTTTTTTAGTCCGGATGCAATGACCAGTCCCAGTATTGAACCATATCCCGTGCTTATCCAGGGATTGCTTGTAATGGGACAAACACCTGATCGGCAGCCGATAAAGTAATAGTATGCAAAACCAAGCCCGGCGCCTGCAATAACAATTACTGCTTTCAATATATACTTGTTCATAAAAAAACCTCTGACATTTTATGAAATATCCTGAAGCGATCCTGATTTATGAGATTAGATGTTCTTGATGCTAAAAAGATTCAGATTTTCATTCATTGATACAGATTTCACTTGCAAATTACCAATAGAATATTTAGCTTTAAGCATCACTGATAAAACACAATTTAAGTCTTGAACCAACAAAGGAATCTTGTGAATGAAACCTCGAGAAATATTATTGAATCAGATTCAACATCGTGAAACTGAATTTGTTCCCTATGTACTTGATTTCGAAGGTGACATTGTCGAAAGACTCAATGAATACTATGGCAATGCGGCCTGGCAGAGGCGCTTGAAAACGTTCAAGAAGCATATCGAAGTGGTGAACAACATGAAAAAAGAACCCACAACGCGCCTGGGATATGCCCGTGATCCTTATGGTACGGTCTGGCGTATGGATCAACTACCGTTTCATCTCGAGGAGCCGGGACTGAAGTCTCCAGGTTTCAAAGGCTATCAGTGGCCCGAACCGGAATCATTTTTTGCGAGTGATGAAGAAGTGAGAAAAATCCGTGAACAAGTTCGGAAGGATAAGGATGAATATTTCATCATCGCTATCCTGGGATGGGGATTGTTTGAAACAAGCTGGGGAATTCGTGGTTTTGAAAATGTACTCATGGACGTGGTGTTGCACCCTGATTTCTACGAAGAACTGCTGGACAGGATAACTGAACAATTTATGGCATACATCAAATACACGTGCGATTGCCTGCCGGAAATTGATGCGATTATGTTTGGTGATGACTGGGGAGATCAGCGCGGCGTTATAGTTGGTCCTGATCGCTGGAGATCGATGTTCAAGCCTCGGTACAAAATGATTTACGAGGCGGTTCACGCCAGAGGTAAATACGTCATTTCCCATTGCTGCGGAAGTGTGGCTGATATTCTCGAGGATATTATTGAAATAAAGCTGGACGTACTCGAAAGCGTTCAACCGGAAGCTCATGGAATGAATCCGTACGATTTGAAACGCAAATGGGGCGATAAAATTGCATTTTGGGGATGCCTCGGGAGTCAAAGCACCATACCATTTGGCACGCCGGATTCTATTCAACTTGAAATCAGAAAGCTTCGGGAACAAATGAGCCGGGGCGGTGGTTACATTCTTGCTCCTGCAAAGGCGCTTCAGCCAGGAACCCCGGTTGAAAATGCCGTTGCGGTAGTTGAAACTTTTGTCGAGGAATACTAACCGTTTTAAAAAAATCAAGTCACAAATTGCCCGGAATTTCAGCCCAAATAAATCCAGCCATCATACAGTTTCATTATTATTGTGACTAACCAATACGGATTGGCAGGACGAAAAGAAAATTTAGTTCAATCAATCATATAAAAATATTAGGGTTAAAGAGGTGAAAATATGTTTAAAGAATTGCAGAGAATTTTTCAGAGAAAAAGCCTAATGGAAGAGGCTGTGGAAGCTTCGCATGAAATGTTAATGGACGATTGGGATATGTATAAAGAAGCAGTGAAATCATTGCGAAAAACCAATACTGCAGAAATTGCCATCGACATTAAAGAGAAAGATATTCAAATCAACAAGTTTGAGCGCGAAGTCAAAAAAAAGGTGTTAACCCATCTCGCAGTTGCCGGGGTGAGCGATTTAAATGTTGGATTGGTTCTCATCGCCATAGTAGCGGACATAGAGCGCATCGGCGATTATACCAAAAATATAGTTGAGCTCGCCATCAATCATCCAGGTAAATTAACCTTTCCCCAATGGGAAGATGAAATTCAAATGATTGAAGAAATCATTTCAGTGAATTTTGGCGTGCTTATCGATGCGATCAAAGAATCGGATGAGTCGCTTGCTCAGAAATTGCTGGATGATTTGCATACCATTAAAAACAAATGTGATAAATTCAATAAAATGCTTGTTCAAGATGGAAATCTAAATATTAAAGTAAACGATGCAGTTGCGCTCGCTCTTTACATGCGTTACTTGAAACGAGTTGCCGGCCATCTTATGAATGTTGCGACAAGTATTGTCAACCCCTTTCATAAAATTAAATACAGGCAGAGAAACGGTTGATAGGTAATAAAAATTTACCATAGAACCGCTCATTCGAACGAACCAATTTTGAAAAGATAGAAAAGAGGATCTTATCGATATTCCTGGAAGATCCTCTTTTATTTAATGTTTCGTCGCTAAGTCGTAATCTCAACCCGATTGTAGTTGGTATATGACTTAAAAACAATATTTTATCATCATTCGACTCCGCCTTCAAGAAGCGGAACTCCAACTCAGACTGACCAAATTTCGCTTTTTCGGTCAAGCTCTATTTGGTTCGGTTTGTCGATTCAACAAGGAACAATGCTAACTCTGTCGTTTTTTCAAAGCGGATTGTTGTTTATATCAGTCATCGATTCCCCAAAATATCAATAACTTAAAATCAATTATCACTGTTCAGTATTTATCAGTTGGACGGAGTAATATTTGAAACTTTTGCAATAATGTTCCGTTACTAAACAAAATGTCAAATTTCATTCGAATGCCCAGAAAAAATATTCAATAAACTGTCCCTAACCTGGATTATTCATTGTAATGCATTAAGGAATCCAGAAAACCTGAATGGTGCTTCATTCCGAATTCAGTATATCTAACTTTGTTAAATTTCATATATCTGATTAATTTTATGAATACCATTAAGTTAAATATCTATTGTTTGAAATTTGTGAATAATTCAGGCAAAAAAATTTAATGAATTGAAATAGATGGAGGAAAAAATGAACGAAAGTAATTCAGGAGCTCATTTGGCTCAGAGCAACGAACTCAGTGCGTTTCAACGATGCATTGGAATTTTTCATGCGCCGCGCGAAACGATTGAAAGCATCGATAGAAAGCCCGACTGGCTGGCGCCCATGATAATTCTGGTACTGGTCTCTTTAATCTTCACTATGTTTACCTTGCCCATTTCAATGCCGGATCAAATGGAGAAGCAGAGAGAAAAATTGGAGCAGGAGAACATGAGTGAAGAGGAGATTGAAACGGCTATGGCCATGAGTGAAAAAATTGGAAAAATAATTGCGCCAATCGGAGCTGTTGTCGGTACTACTCTTATGATTTTGTTGATGGCAGCGATTTATCTTTTCATCGGTAATATTATTTTAGGCGGACAAACGACATTTCGCAAAATGTTCTCCGTATACACTTACACATCATTGATTGGGGTGCTTGCCATGGCAGTTAAGCTGCCGCTGGCCCTCAGCAAAAATAGCATGGATGTCAACTTCAGCTTAGCCACATTGATGCCGGCAGATGCCACAGAAGATTTTTTCTTCTACGTCTTAAAATCCATCGAGATATTTACAATCTGGCACTTTGCATTGATGGCTATTGCTTTCTCAGTATTGTATAATTTTACCATGAAAAAATCTGGTTGGATAATGGGCATTTTATTCTGTGTTTATGTCCTTATTTCTGCCACATTGATGAACATCTTC
This sequence comes from uncultured Cytophagia bacterium, assembly GCA_964605145.1. GTDB lineage: Bacteria > Zhuqueibacterota > Zhuqueibacteria > Thermofontimicrobiales > Thermofontimicrobiaceae > CAZSBG01. Next base: position 38,431 of record CAZSBG010000041.1, read on the forward strand.
TCGTGAAAATATATTTTTCAAAATTAAGCATACAGGAGTTACCCATGAATCGCTTTAGTTGGATATTTTTACTAATAATCGTTTTTTTCGCGTCGTCATCTGCATTTTCACAGGAAACGAAAAAAGTAACCCTGGACGATTGTATTCAAATCGCACTTGAAAATAACACGAGCATAGTCGCCGCGGAAAGCTATAAAAGGATGTCCCAAGCAGGACTTCGATCTGCCCTGGGAAATTTTATGCCGGAAATTAATGCCCACGGTAACTACAGCCGAAAAGATCAGGAAATGTATAATATTAGATTCGATGAGCTGGTGGTTTCAAAAGAATCCTATTATTATCAGTTCAGCCTGTCTCAGCCCATCTTTACCGGTTTTCGAAATCTTGCCAGTTTGAGACAGAGTAAAGCTGAAGATAAACAGTATGAAAATAGTTTGTCCTGGACACGGCAGTCGGTTGTGCTGGATGTGAAACTGTATTATTACAATGTGCTCAAAGCCAAACAATTGCTCACTGTGGCTGAAGAAGCTTTGGAAACAAGCCAGGAGGAACTAAAGCGCATCGAAGCCATGGAAGAGATTGGAACCAGTTCCCGGGCTGAGGTGTATCAACAAAAGGTGCGCGTCGGCGAAAATAAGCTTGCTGTTATCGAAGCGCGCAATAATTTCATCAGCGCCAAAACCGATCTGAATCACAAATTGGGCATTGACATCACAACGGAAATTGAAGTTGTGCCCGAGGATACGGATATAAAAATTGAAGCCTTTCATGTGAGTTCCGATGAAACCATCGCAAAGGCATTCAAAAATCGTCTGGACTACAAATCTGTTCAAAGTCAATTAACACAGGCAAAAGCCGGGGTGAAAGTTCAAAAAAGCGCTTACTATCCCAGCGTGTCATTATCAGCTTCTTATAGCTGGTGGGATGTCCAGTTTCCTCAGGAAAAACGCGATATCACTGAATTTGATACCTATAGTTTAGGTCTGAACATCAGCATGAATCTGTTCAATGGATTCAAAACCAGGGCCGGTGTCAACAGCGCAAAAGCAGAAGTGATTGCCGCGGAAGCGGATTTGGAGCAGGCAAAACGACAGGTGGCTCTTGATGTGCGAAAAGCGCTCCTGGAGATTGATCGGGCTGTTGAAAAAATTCAGGCCACCGAAGAAAATGTAACATCTGCCCAAGAGGATTACCGGTTAGCCAGCGAGCGGTTCCGAATTGGCGCCGGCACGCTTTTGGATCAAATTACTGCTCACACTTCTTTAAATCGTGCGAAGGTAGAGCACATACAGGCAATCTATGATTATAAATACGCGGTGGCTGTGCTGGAACTGGCCACAGGTGAATTGGAATGGTAAATATTACATTTAAATGATTCTTTCAGGAGTAGTTTATGTCGAAAAAGAAAATATTCATTGTGATTGGAGTAATCGCTGTCATCGCAATTTTTGTGGTAATCAATCTGAAAAAAAGCAGTGGCGGTGAAGTTGCAGTGCAAGCCGAAGACGTGAAACGTGGAGACATCACACAGGTTGTTTCTGCGTCAGGAAAAATTGAGCCGGAGACCAAGGTGCAAATTTCTGCCAATATCAGCGCTGAAATTATTGGCCTCTATGTTGAAGAGGGTGATCCGGTTCGAAAAGGACAGCTTTTAGTCGTTCTCGATAGCACAAAATACCGGGCCGCGGTTGAACGGGCGAGCTCCACGAAAAAGTCTGCTGAGGCAACCTTGCGGAAATCCCAGAACGATTATAAACGGGCGAAAGATCTTTACAATCAAAATCTAACCTCCAGCGCCCAGTTGGAGGATGCAGAAGCCAATCTCAAGTTGGCCGAAAGTCAATTGGAACAGGCGGTTGCGAGTCTGGATCAAGCCAAAGACGATCTGATCAAAACCAAATTGTATTCGCCGCTTAACGGAACGGTTACTCTGTTGAATAAGGAAGTAGGGGAAATCGCGCTTGGGTCCATGTTTCAGTCCGATGTCATTATGGTGGTATCGGATTTGTCGCAAATGAGAGTGTTGGCTGAGGTGGATGAAAACGATGTGGTGCTTGTTGCAGAGGGCGACACCACAGACATTGAAGTGGATGCCATTCCGGATACGACGCTCCGGGGGATTGTGTCCGAGCGTGCCTATACCGCAACAACTCGCGGCCGGGGAACCCAGGAAGAGGTCACGAACTTCGAGGTTAAAATTAGAATCATTGATAAGGTGGAAGAACTTCGACCCGGGATGTCTGCAACAGTGGACATTCGGACGGAGACTCGCTACAATGTGATTCAGGTGCCAATTCAAGCGGTCACTGTTCGCAGTCCTAAAGAAGTTTATTCTTCCGATGGTGAGGAAGAGAATGGTGATTCCAATAGTGAAGAAAAATCAGAGCATCAGGATGAGGCGTCGAACGTGCCAAAATCCGAAGAGTTGATCGAAGTCGTTTTCGTCATTGAAGACGGAACGGCAAAGGTGATTCCTGTCAATACCGGAATTGCAAACGACACGCATATCGAAATAAAGAGCGGTTTGGAAGAAGATCAGAAGGTTGTAATCGGCAGCTATCGCGTGCTCTCAAAAACTCTGAAAAATGGTGACTTGGTGAAAATTACTGAAAAAACAAGAATACAATCTGATTGATAAGGACGGAATAAAATCTATTCAGTAGTTTCCGCTCCACTGATGATAAACAGGTTCAAATATACCCATCGAGGAATAACAAATGATAATTTCAATTGAAAATATCGAAAAAGTATACGAAGTAGGCACAGAAAAAGTGAGGGCTTTGCAGGGCATTTCCCTGAATATCGAGGAAAATGAGTATCTGGCAATCATGGGCCCGTCCGGGTCAGGAAAATCGACGTTGATGAACATTTTGGGTTGTCTGGATACGCCTTCCTCCGGCATCTATCGATTTGTGGACAACATGGTCAGCAAAATGAATGATGACCAGTTAGCTGAAATCCGAAACCGGGAAATCGGGTTTGTTTTTCAAACGTTTAATTTGCTTCCCAGGGCCACTGCATTACACAATGTGGAATTGCCCATGATATACAATGGAACGCCGTCTTCAAAGCGGAAGAAAATAGCCATGGAGGCTCTGGAACGCGTTGGTTTGGGTGATCGCGTGAATCATCGCCCGAATGAGCTGTCTGGTGGACAACGCCAGCGTGTTGCCATTGCCCGAGCACTGGTCAATAGTCCGCAGATTATTTTGGCGGATGAACCCACCGGTAATCTCGATACGCGTACCGGGGAAGAAATCATGGAAATATTTGAAGATCTCCACGAACAGGGCAATACCATTATCCTGGTCACGCATGAAGAATACATCGCCGAACATACCAATCGGATTGTACGTTTACGCGATGGAAAAATTGAACGCGACGAGTCTATGAATTGATTCGACGTTCTTCGATCATGCTGAAAATGATGGCTCAAAATTTAAACGGAGAGATGATTGTCGTTCTCTGATAATTCAAAAAAGTCCTTGAAATTGACATATTTTTAGAATAGATTCAACTTATGAGATTTTTAATTGAAATACTGGAAAGCCTGAGGATCGCAGCACAGGCATTGAAAGCCAACAAAATGCGGGCGTTTCTCACAACGCTGGGCATTGTGATTGGCATTACGACCGTAATAGGAATTCATTCGATTATCCAGGGACTGAACGATGCATTTTACAACTCGATTTCAGCGCTGGGCTCTGATACGTTGTACATTCAGAAATTTGAATGGTTTTCCAGGTCGGACTGGCTTGAGGCCAGGAACAGAAAAAACATCACCCTGAAAGAAGCAGAGGCGATCAAGAAAAATGCAACACTGGTAAAGACCGTTGCACCCACAGTCTCCGCTCGCCGGACAGTGAAATATGGCAGTGAAAAATTGACGAATGTGGCCATTACAGGTACGAACGCAGAATACATGGAAACGGCCAATGTTGTGCCTGAATTTGGTCGACCGCTTTCAGTCTCCGACGTGGAGCACCGTCGCCCGGTATGCGTTATCGGCTGGGAGGTTGCAGATAAACTGTTCAAAAAAGTCAATCCCATTGGCCGGCGAATGTCAGTAGGTTCCCACAAATTTCGGGTCATCGGTGTGATTGAAAAGCGGGGCAGCCTTTTCGGGCATAACCTGGATACTGAAATTATCGTTCCCATCGGCCTTTTTCAAAAGCTTTACGGATCGCGACGATGGGTCACCATTGAAGTGAAAGTGGCCGGTCCCCATTTGGTTGAAGCTGCGAAAGACGAATTGACCGGCATCCTGCGCCGTGTGAGAAAAGTGCCGCCAGGCGAGGATAACGATTTTGCCATCAATCAGCAGGACATGGTGGCAGATATGTACAAAAATTTAACGACGGCGCTTTACGCTGTGGCGTTCGGCGTTGGCTCGATTGCGTTGATTGTGGGCGGAATCGGCATTATGAACATCATGCTGGTTTCGGTAACAGAGCGCACTCGGGAGATTGGCATCCGTAAGGCCATCGGCGCCAAAAGAAGTAATATTCTCTGGCAATTCCTGATCGAAGCATTGGCCGTAAGTTCATTTGGCGGATTTATTGGCATCGTTTTCGGATTTATTATTGCCAAAACTGTGGCCGCGTCTACATTTTTATCCGCGTCGGTTTCGCCTGTTTCTGTGTCAATTGGCATTGCTTTCATCGGTATGGTGGGAATTTTCTTTGGAATTTTTCCTGCCTACAAAGCCGCAAAGCTGGATCCCATTGAGGCACTGCGATATGAGTGATTTCAGTGGCTAAAATTTATCGATACGTTTAAGTTTTTATCATTTTGCATGAACAAACAAAACAAAAATTCAAAGATCGAATATAATTATGGATATAAAAGAAAGCCTGTCAGTTTCATTGGATGCTATCCGCACCAATAAGCTCCGTTCCGCTTTGACGACGTTGGGGATCGTAATTGGCGTCGCCACCATCATTGGCATGATGTCAATTATTCAGGGATTGCAAAATTTTATGGTTGGCGAGCTCAGCGTTTTGGGCACCAACACGTTTCAGGTGCAAAAAGATCCACCGATTCAAATGGGGCATCTCGATGAAAAATATCGGAATCGTAAAAGAATTACACTGGAGCAGGCAGAAGCTATCACAGAATATGCAACACTGGTGAAAGCGGTTGGGCCTGAAGTGTTTTTGTGGGGACAGATTTTAAAGTATGAGGATACAAAGACAAATCCCGATGTTGTCGTGGTCGGCGCCACACCGGAGTATCAGGTGGCCAACAGCTATTTTGTGGATGAAGGGCGGTTTATCAGCGAAACAGATGTGGAGTATAACCGAAATGTCATTGTGGTCGGTTTGGATATCCTCGAAGTGCTGTTTCCGCATAAAAATCCGGTCGGAGAATATGTACGGGTCGGGCCGCATAAATTCCGCGTAATCGGCACATTGGAAAAGCAGGGCAGCACATTCGGGCAGAGCAAGGATAACCGTGTCATCATGCCAATCACCAGTTTTCAGAAAATTTATGGCGATAGACGAAGCCTGCATGTGACGGTTCAGGTGAAAGATCCGACTCGCATGAATCTGGCCATTGACCAGGTCACCGGAATTTTGCGGGCTGCAAGGAAAGTCCCGCCAGGCAAACCCAATGACTTTGAAATATTCACCAGCGAGTCTCTCATCGACACCTTTAACGATATGAGCCTGTATGTTAAAATTGCAGCGATTGGCATTGCGCTCATCTCGCTGCTTGTCGGTGGCATCGGCATTATGAATATCATGCTGGTTTCTGTCACTGAGCGAACAAGAGAAATCGGCATTCGAAAAGCCATCGGCGCAAAAAAAGGTGACATTTTAGCGCAGTTCATCATTGAGTCCGTGATTCTCGGAAACCTGGGTGGAATTATTGGCATTTTGGCCGGGGTTTTAATTGGTGTCTTGGTTGGTTCAGCAACGCCATTGCCCACAGCCATTCCCATCTGGGCGATCTTTTTAGGCATTGGATTTTGCAGCGTTGTGGGATTGTTTTTCGGCGCCTACCCGGCCAGCAAAGCAGCCCGGCTCGATCCCATTGTGGCGTTGAGGTATGAATAATATTCGTGAATACTTTTTTCATATAGTTTTTTGTAACTCAAATCTTATATTCTGTAAGTTTGGGTTGAAAAATAACAAATAACTAAATTATAAATCCCAAATTTTAAATTTCAATTTTCAATACGTAAGAAGTATAAAAAACCATAGGTTGGCATGAGTTTGAATATTTGAATTTTGCTTTTGTGATTTATTTGTAGTTTGTTTTTTTTTCTTTGGTATTTTTATTTATCATTGCCATTCAATATTTCATTTAAAAACCGGATTCCGGTGGAAAAACTTGTTCGTTGTCTGCAAAAATCAGATTATCCCAGGAGGAATAAAAATGAAAATTCAAACAAAGGAATACGATGATGTTTTGCTCATTGAGCTGGAAGGGGAAATCATGGGTGGGACAGAATCCGACCAATTCCGAAATCTTATTTACAATTCCATTGAAGATGACTTGGTGAATTTTGTCGTGGATATGGCCAAAGCCACATGGATGAACAGCTCCGGTCTGGGTATGCTCATCAGCGGGTTAACTACGGCCCGAAGCAGCGGCGGCGATTTACGGCTCGTCAACCTGGCGGATCGCGTTCGCCGGCCCCTGGAGATCACCAAACTGGAATCCGTATTTTTGTTCTATAATTCAGTTGAAGAAGCAATCAATAGTTTTCATGCATAACAGGGAGGAGCACTATGTCAGTACTGTCCCGGGAACAAGTACTGGAAAAGTATCAACGCGGCGAATCACTTTCCAATCTGGACCTGAGTGAAATCGACCTGTCATACGAAAATTTAAAAGGCGCTGATTTTTCCAATTCAATATTAAATGACGCCCATATACAAAACGCAAATCTCGAAAATGCCAATCTCACCGGCGCGCAATTGAAGAATGTATTTCTGTTCGGCGCTAACTTGTTGAATGCAACGTTCGATAATTGCGCAGCCCCGGAAGGCAATTTTCAGGATACGAACATGGAAGGCGCCAGCTTCAAAAACGCCAACCTGTTTCACGCCAAATTGTTCGGCGTACTGGCGGAGAAGGTCGATTTTCAAAACGCCAATTTGGAAACCGGCCGGCTAAAACGCGCCAAATTCCAGTCTGCCAATTTCACCGGCGCAAACCTGTCATCTGCGCACATGGAGCGATCGGACCTTCGCCACGCTGTTTTGGACAAGGCTAACCTGTCCGGCGCTTTTCTCAACGCGGCAAACATGGACGACGCCAGTTTCGCAGGCGCAAATATGGATGGTGTTTCCCAATAAAAAATCGCTGCGCTTTTTCTAAAATCTTTATCCACGCTTTTAAAAAAACGGGTGCATTGTTTTGTTTCTCCCTGGTTCTTGAAATTTCAAAAACAGCAATGCCCGTTTTTTCTTGCCATTTGGTCTTATTCACTCAAAATATAATCCCACATCGAACGTGCCAACCTGCCGTGGTTATTTGAAAATATTTGATTGCCAGTTCTGCGAGGTAGGAAAAATATTAACCAGGTATACTTTTACCCTATGAAATAAATACACGACAATAAAATCTTTGGATAATACTGCTTTTCTGAAAGGCAATTCATTGTGCTTCTCAAATGGAATGATCGGGAAACTTTCAGGAAAAATCTTGAGGATCAATATTAAATTGTCAATTGATTTTGCCAATTTAAGCGATTGCTTTTTTGTGAGAGAAGAGCATATTTGGGCGAGAGATTTTTTGAAAGTGGAAGATACGATGACATGAAAACTATTCACCTTGATTCAGTTTCCTTACAAAGTTTTCGAAATAATGATCGTTGTCAGTGATGTTCTCGAATTGGTCTGTATTCACAATGTTGATTAAATCCTGTAAAAATGGATTCAGGTCGAATGATTCGGCCCTCGCTAAATTGTCAGAAATTCTTGAGCGGTTTGCAAGCGCCTGTTTGATGGCTTTGTACGTCTCAAAATTGATTAAAACACGTTGCTCCTCACTGCCTTCTTTGGTGATAATAATATCATCGGTTTTTGATAATTCCCAAATATCCGAATCCGAAATATTGTTGAATTGCTTTATTTGCATTGTCGAACCTTTCAAAGTTAAAATTATGCCATTAAAATTACCAATTTCAATTCAAAAAGTCAAGCCCAAATTTGAGATATATCGCATGCGACAATTTCTTATTTGATTTATGCTATTCCCCTGCTCCAAAAATGTCTTGACTTTTATTAAAAAAAATACGATTTTACACATATTTCCGGGATGAAATATTTTCATTATAATTTGGGGATGCCAATGAAATATCTGACAATCTTACTTTATTTCTGTTTTGTCACTTCGCTGTTCGCCCAGGATTCTCTCACCATCAACGCTGCAAAAACCGCAGATACAACTGATCTCACTTATAAAGAATCAATCCTACAAGAGAAAAAGGTTCCGAATGGTTTGGACGAACGGATGCCCTGGATAATAGCTGCTGTTATGGCGTTTCTTGCGATCTGGCAATTTATACGAAGGAACAGCGTTACAAAAGAAAAAGGCTTTCATGGCGAGAAAGGCCGTGATGATTATAAAGAGGCAAAGTCTAACTCACAAGCGAAGGATGACTTAGAACAGTACAAGAATTTTTTAAAAGAAAAACTGGGCTCGATTGGAATCCTCGGCTCGTCCCAGATGAGCGCGTTGCAGGTGGATATTTTAAAGTCGTTCGTTTCTCTGAACCTGTCTCCGTCACCACTGGAACAACGCACTGAAGAGGACAGAAAAATTAGCCCATCTCAGGCGAATGAACCTTCCCAAACTTCAAACCTAAAAATTGAGAATGTCATTAAGAGGGTGTTCTCTACCGAGAGAATGCTCATAATAATCGGCGACGCCGGATCCGGCAAAACTACCCTGTTAAAATATTTTGCCATTTCATGTATCAAAAACCATTACCAGAAGTTCGGTTTTAAAAAAGAACCGCTGCCGATTTTTTTGCCCCTGCGGGAGATAAATTTTGACTCAACAGATCCTGATTTATGTGAAACTCTTGCACGATATACCAATATACCCACGAGTCGGATTTCAAAGAAGCGGTTTGCCGGCTGGCTGAAACGACAAAACTGCATATTGATGCTGGACGGCCTGGATGAAATTGCTGATGAGGAAAAAAGGCGCAGCGCCTGCAAGTGGATCGGCGAAACAGCAGAAAGGATAACAAACGCGAAATTCATCGTGACCACGCGGCGCACCGGTTTCGATCGGGAGAAAAATATAAAAATCACCTTTCCCACTATTGAAGCCGAGGTCTGTGGTTTGTCCAACGAGCAGCAACAGGATTTTCTGTATCAATGGTTCGACGCTGCTGCCACCGCAGGAAAGATACCCCCGGATGAAAAAGATCGAGGCCAGTGGGAAAAAGAAGAACGAGCCAAAGCGAAAGATCAGGCGGAACAGGTGATTGCCTATCTCGCGAAACCGGAAAATATAAGGCTAAACGAACTGGCAGTCAACCCGATGATCTTACAGATTGTTGCGCTGCTGAACCATAAGAAAAATTACATGGCTCCCAATCTTGCCAAATTATATGCGGCGGCGATGCATTATCTGCTGGAGGAGCGGGAGATAGAGAAAAAGATACCGGTAAAGCTGGACGCCAACGGCTCAATGGCGGTGTTGAAGCCCATGGCCATGTGGATGCAAAAGGAAAAAAAATCAGAAGAGATCGATGCAGATACGTTATATCCATTTTTACAATTACTGTTGAACGATTATAAACAGGACGCCAGCGAGTTCTGCACCTTTTTGCAGGAGCGGGCATCGCTATTGGAAAAGTCTCGCAACATCTATTTCTTTCGCCATAAGTCGTTCCTCGAATATTTTGCAGGGGGCCACATCGCCGATATGTGGCAGGATAAAAAATTTATGCGTGACGTGATGAGTCATTTCGGAGAGGAATGGTGGAAAGAGCCATTGCGGTTCTTTATCAGCGGTTCGGATGGTCAAAAATTCGATGCGTTTATCGATGCGCTGTTTTCTGTTCTCTCGCAACGTGAATTAGTCCAAAAAGAACAAAATTTCTTACAACAACTCATTGAGGAAGCGCCGGCAAAACGAATAAATAAACTGCGGGAAAAACTTCTTGATAGGCGTATCAAACAAAGAACCAAACTTTACATTATTGAGAGCCTTAAAAAAATTGGCGGCAAAGATGCTCTTGATGCACTGGACGCTTACCGAAAAAAATATGAAAAAGAAGAAGCCGGAACAAAAGCAGAAGAAGTTATCAAAGAATTTCGTTCAGCAAAGGGTATGGGAATTGTAACAGAGAAAAATGGATTAGCTGCTCAGATGGTTGAAATCTTCAAATCCCTCCCCAATTCTTTCCGTTGCCCTGTCGAAGAAGCAGCCGAATACATCCTCATCCCCGGAGGAACCTACACATTTACGGTGACTGAAAAAAAAGTCACAGTCCCCAATACCTATTTCGCCAAATACCCGGTGACCAACAAGCGCTACAACCGCTTCATTGCCTATCTGAAAGGCGAAGCCGACGAGCTCAATGGCGCGTTGCTTTTGAATTCATTCATTGAGCAGTTGCTGGAATTCTCCAAAATTGAAGAGGGCTATAAAAAGTACCTGGGCGACGACCCCAAAGGGTGGGCGCAAAAACTGGCCACAAAAGAAGATAGAAAAAAATTCCTGGGCGACGACCAGCCAGTGATAAAAGTGACCTGGTACGACGCCATGGCCTATTGCCTGTGGCTGACATTGCTGGGCACAGCCTCGCAAAAAAATAAAATGAACGTGACGCTAAACGAGGCAACCGCGCACTACCGCCTGCCCCACGAAAGGGAATGGGAATGGGGCGCGTTTGGCGATCCCGAATCCCGAAGTTTCGGGACGGGATCCTTGCGGGAATACCCCTGGCCCAAAGATAAAGGCGAGCCAACGCCGAAACTGGCTAATTACGGAAACAATGTTGGTGCAACCACGCCGGTAGGGCGCTATCCTGACGGCGCCACGCCGCAGGGGTTGCTGGATATGGCCGGCAATGTATGGGAATGGCAAAGCAATAACCATGATAAGCCCCCAACGGCGCGTTCGTTGCGCGGCGGCTCATGGAGCGACGTTGATAACAGTTTGCGTCGTCCTTCCCGCGTCAACGACTTTCCCGATTACAATTGGCTCTACGTTGGTTTTCGCGTCGTCTTCTCCGAGTCCCCGGTTTTCGATACTCTGGAAATCTGATAATCTGAAACTCTGAAAGGAAAATATTATGGCGCAAGAGATGGTGATTCAAAAAAAGGCGTATGATTTATGCAAGTGGCTATTAAATCACACGGGAAAATTTCCCAAATCATACCGTTTTTCTGTGGCTGTTCGTTTGGAAAATACTATTCTGGAATTCATTGAAATCATTGTATTTGTGCCCCAGAATTAAACGGAGCTCGGGAGCAATTCCCAAAAGTTGTAGAAATTAAGATGGAGAGATTCTTTTTAGAAA
>CAZSBG010000042.1:0-48548 GCA_964605145.1 uncultured Cytophagia bacterium
CATTCAGGCTATCTGGATTCCTTAATGCATTACAATGAATAATCCAGGTTAAGGAGAAATACACGTGGAGAAAAAACTGCCAAAAACGTTTAATGAATTGATAAAGGTATCCGAATTACCGGTTGTGGTTGATTTCTGGGCGCCGTGGTGTGGTCCCTGTAAAATGGTTTCCCCGGCTTTGGAGCGGCTGGCAAAAGAGTATAAAGGAAAATTAATGGTCATAAAAATTAATACCGATCAAAAACCCAACATTGCCGGCCAGTACCAAATTCAAAGCATCCCAACAATTATGAGGTTTCGAAAAGGCGATCCGGTCATGCGATTGGTTGGCGTACTGCCTTATGAGTCGATCAAGCAGGAAGTGGATAAACGATTGAATGCAAATTGAACCAAGATTGAGTTGGATAAATTTGATGCGTTTAAAAAATGTGGATGGGTCGTGCGGAGTTTGGATATAAAAAAGATCAGACACAGTTGTTGAGCTGTGTCTGATCTGTGGTTTTAATTCAAATCAGGTAATCAGCACGAAAATTGCTTCAGGAAAGTATGGAAATCGATTTCATCCGCTTCCAGTCCGAAGCTGTAAATGAAATGACTTGCCAGCCATGAAGAAACAATTGCCTGCAAATAGTTATCCGGGACAGTCTTTAAAATATTGTCGATACCGATTTTTTTCACCAGTGTTTGGGGACAATGGTGTTCTACCACTGTTTTGTACAACACTTTATCTTTCCATAAATCCGAATTATGAATAGAATCCGTTACTTTGTTGATTTTATCGCTGAGGATATCAGTGAGAATTGATAAAGGCGTTTTTGTCTTGCTGTTTTCAGACCAAAGCACTTCAAATTCCATTCGTGAATTTTCCCTGACAATATTGAGAACATCATTCACGTAGTCTCGTCGGAAATCAGGCGTTTTTCCATCTTTTACACAGAGGTGTTGGTTGTATTCTTCATCTGTCAACGCGAGTGATCCAAGAACTTCAAGTGATGACGAAGTGACACCGCCCTTGTTTGCAGAGGCATCTTTGAATATAATCACGCCTTTATCTTCCAGGGCCAGCCGCGCCTGTTGCGTCAGAAATAAATTAGCACCTTCCACAATATATTTAAATCTGGGAACGCCGTTCTCATCTATTAATTGCTTCCAGTTTTGAATATTAATTGATTTTGGCCTTCCGCCGCATGGCACGAACAAATCTGCTTTCAAAATCGGATTTAAATGAAACGTGTTTCTAAATTTCAATCCGCTATCCACGAATGTTCCGTCCGGTAATTTCACATCTTTATCATTGATATGGACGAAAAAACCATTTTTGGATAATTTGGCAGAATCGAATTTTTCTACCATCACGCGTTCTTTTGCCAAACGATTGAGTTCATCTCGATTGAGACCTTCCGGGTCGTACAGCACGCCACTGCCATCGATGATGCAGAGTGTCTTATCTTTGGATATGAGGATTTCATTGCTGCCGAGATCACCATCCGGGCCGCCTGTCTGGACTTTGGTAATGTTCTCTTCATCGATTCCCAATTTTCTAAGAATACCCAGAACATATTCATGGACAGAATTAGTGGTCATGCCATAAACATCATGAGGAATACCGCCCTCGGACAGCGGTTTGCCGGTGGAGAAAGATTTCCAAAATTTATACCCGCGTTCTCTCGCTCTGTTCGCGGCCCAGCTCATCACTTCTGCCGTGCCTTCATCCGGTCCTAAAAACAGTATTTCTTCTTTCCCAATGTAATCCTTAACCGCTTCGTGAGGTAGTACGACATCGAGCAAGCCATCCACATATTTTTCAAATGCAGCTTCACCCTTATCCTGATATTCCAGATTCAACAGAATCGTTCCTTTGGAACCGCCTTCCGGAATATCCTTATTTTTCTTTTGTTGTGTGAAGGCCAGATTATAGTTTTCGTCAAAAATAAAATCTGAGTTTTGATCATAATTTTCTGCATCTCTCGAATGAACTAACCGAATGCCGCCTCTGGAAATATCCTTGAATCGTACATGAAAGCCTCTGAATTCTTTGCCCAAAACCATGAAAACGCCATAAGGATTTTCTTTGTACTCAATGGAATCCAAAAATTTGCTCGGTTCAAGCCGGTATGCCAGGGATGTTTTATTTTTTTTGTAGAAATTGGTTTTCAATACGACATTATTGAAAAGCAGAAAGAATTCCAAAACCGCCCTGTCAATCTCAAGAGGAATACTGTTGAAGTCAAATTTCATTTCGCTTTTTGCGGGTTTAACATTTGTATCAAACCGATTGGCAAAATGCTGGTACAGCTTCTTGATCATATCCGGGTGGTTATGAACTGTTTGTGCGATTCTGCCTTCAGTGTAAGAATCTTTCACCAGGCGGGTGCGAAGCGTGTTTAAGATGTCCATCAAATCAGGTCGGTCTTTGAGCACGGTTGTCAAAGCCATGTATTCGAGGCTGAAGCTGCTGAGAAACTGGTGGGTGAATTTCCAGGCGCTGGCCGCGTAAAATGCTTCGTGAACCGACAGCTTGTTATTCCGAATTAGCGGTGAAAGCTCATTTTCCGGATTAACATAAATCAAACTAATATCCGTTACCAGCGCTTCAATATGCGGACGCGCAGCCTCGGCATCCAGGTAAATGGAGATGATCAGACGCCCATTTGAAAATGGCTCTGCATATTTGTGTTTACTGACCAGACCATAATAATTGATGATATCTGAAATGCCGGAAATGAATCGATAACTGCCGGACTGAGGAATGGAAACCATGATGCGAATTTCATCGCGCACCTGGTCGGTAATGTTGATGTATGGTTGTTTCCATCCGATGGAATCTTTCAGCACCCTGTGGTACCGGGCAACCGCTTCTTCCGTGGTCATGTCTAAAAATTGTTTTGCAGCGACCTTATTGATATCGGTTTCCAAAGGATTCGCATTGGGTTCGGCATAAATCGGTTTGTGGACAAAGTAGCTCCTGAAATGAGAATCCAAATCAATGCCCGGGGTGCGGTAGCTTTGCAGCCGGTAATCCGGAAATACATTTTCAAGCCGTCGTTCAATTTCAATCGCTTTGTCATGATCATCATTGATCAGATACATGGCGGAATCTTCTTTTTCACCAACGAAATCGACATCCAGTTCTTTGCTTCCCCGATTGGTGGCAATGATTTCTGCTGCCATAATTGATTCAATGTGTTTGGCAATCATTTCAATTGGCGTGGTTTTGAAATAGTATTGAACCATTCCAATTTTGCAGCAAAACGTATAAAGTCCATTTCGGACTCGTTCACGGGAAAAATTTTCATTTTGAAGAATAATTTCTTCGATCTCTTTCAGGCTTTCAATTGACAAGCCCGTCGCATGTGAAGCTTCTTGAAAAACATCCATAGCCATTTCTCCATGAATTTAAAAAATCTTGAGCTTTATTATTGGGTGACCAGTATTAAATCAGATTAGGTTAATATAATAAATTAATAATATAATTACAAGATAAAATTGAAAGATAGAATAAAATAATGAAATTAAATTCAATTGCAAAATTGATAAATGTTGCCTGTGTGTTGATATGCAATTTTATTCGAAATTTTTCGAACGCTCAAAATAATAGGTGCAAATTACAAAAGGAATCTATGGTGTTCAAGTGAACGTTAAACATTAGCATACGCCTGGATGAAAATTAATATTTATCAATATATTCTGCTATAAATTGACTAAACTTTAAGCCCTCGACTTTCATAAATTTTGATCCATTTGTCCACGCATTCGGCAAGCGCCTCGCCCAATTCCCGTCCACTGCCATGTATCGGACGGAATTCCTGCGCCAGTTCTGAATAGCCCTTTCGATCCAGCCAGGTTGAAAAATAGTCATTATCAGAAAAAAGCTGAATCTTGATTGGGTTGATATGGCGAAGCACATTTAACAGGTCGTATAAACTGTAAATTTTTTGATCGTTAATGAGCAGGGGAGTCCGATCCATTTTCCGGATTTCTCTGTTCAAATTTTGTTTCAATACATTGATCAACCTGAGACCACGATCCTGTCTCGGACGAAGTTTATCCCCCAATTCCCTGAATCCGTGCATGTAGAGCCAGGTGGAAAACCAGTCCTTTTCACCGTACAATTCAAGCAACTTCAGGAGCTCTCTGGATTCTTCAGTTTCTTCTTCAGCTTTTAAAATAATCTCGTACATTTCCTGAACATTTTTGATTCGGTAGAGCACATTCCCTGCGTTGTTTCGAATGAAAAAATCACCCATGCCGGTAAAATCATGAATATAGTCTTTCAGGGTTTTCAGGCTTCCGCTTTCTCCTTTGGGCATGATGAACGCAAAATCCTTCAAATCGTAACCCTCTTTTGCTTTGGAAGCGATCATTACCGGTATTCGGGGAAAAAATTTCTGAAACAGACGAAACAATTCCCGGCCGGCGTCGCTGGTTAAAACATTTCCTTTCGGGAAAAACATGTCCGTGATGAGGCAAACAACATCATCGCCGCGACCCTGGTTGAGAAAATTTTGAGGATCGATCTCGGATTCTGATGTGACCCCAAAAACAAACTGGAGGGCTTCTTCGTACGTTCGGGCGATCATCACATCAGCGCGCTGACCGATAATGTTGTAAAGCACCGGCAGAAATTGCGAAAACCATCGCGGCTCATCATCGACAATGAGAAAAATGTATCGCTTCACTTTTGAATATTTTTCAATATTCAATTTATCCTCAGCGCAACGAACCGCTGAGGGCAATATGTGCGAGGGTGAAATCCCGGAATTATCCGCGGCAAAGACTAAATCCGCTTTGGTCGTATAAGGGAATTTCTCCCCGGCCACATAAGGGGGCGAACACTGTATGGCGGTGTTGGAAGAGAGCAAAACCAGTAATATGTCCGAATTGTTCTTCCGCAGCTCCTGTTCGTTCACAAAGTTCAGCGCTGTATCATCGAAGATGCAGGCAACCGGACCGGGGGAGCGATAATGATTTGCCTGAATTGGATTTGACAGGATGTCGACAGTTACCCAGGGCATGTTTTCACTCAATGCATGGCTTGCCTGCCGAATTTTTTCATCCCCCGAAAAAATCGCGACATTTGAAATTTTTACCGGATTTACAATGCGTGGAATAAAAATATATTCCCTGTCTTTGCCAATTTTGTTAGCCTGGCCGGGCGTTTTAGTTTTCATAGGTTATTGCAATTTTTATTGTGCAATGATAACGCATTGCTGATGAATAGAATCCGCGTAAATCGATACCGGTTGAGGAAATGTCATAATGTAAATCGCTTCATTACCGGATTCCGGTGTGAAAAACCAGGGATCGATGAAATCTTCGATAGGCGAAATAAATCCGTATATGACATTATTACCCATCAGGTTTGTCAGAAAATGAGTGCCCTGGGTGCCATACATTCGTGTTTGAATTCGCTTCTGCTCTTCATCGTAGCCACCCTGGATCATATATAGAAAATGACTGCCATAAACTCCGCCAGTCTGGCCGTCCGATTCTTTTTGCGGTTCTGCGCGTCCTGAAATATCTACACCGTACTCGAACAGCGCCACGGCGCCATCGACATCCCGATATTCCACCTGAATTCCCCAATTTCGGTTACTGCTTCCCAATCGCCCCGGGACGATCAGAAAATAACTCTCATTATTTTTTTGCATCTCCCTGTTGATGCTGTGTAATTTTTTTCGAACCTCATCATGTTCCTGTATTGAATAAATGAATGGCGACACCACGACCGCGTGTTTTATACCTGTTTTTATGCCATGTCCCTGCAAATTTGAAATGGACAAATATTGATGCTGAAAATTCTCTGGCAATGAAATGGTTTCAAATTTCAACACTGGCAACTGGGTTAATTGAACCACATGAAAGCGCCCGCACAATGTGCCATCGTCGTTTTTATTGATATTGAATACGAATTCAATTTGATAGTGGGATGATATCTTTTCTGAAATGGTGTCCAAAATTTCACACAGACCGGATTTGAAGCCAAACCGATCATTCTGAATCAGATTTTCCAGGGTGACCGTATTTTTCTGTTCGCCCAATAGCATGGTGTATGGTCGATATGAAAACCGGACATGTAGTTTTTTCATGGTTTCCAGTTCTTGCCCGGAAAGCATATCGTTTTTGGACATATCGATCGCGTAAAAAGCAGATTGATTGTCCTCCAACTGATCCAGGGGAAGTGGATTGCGAATGGTGATCATCGATTTTACAGTAAAATCGTCCAGCACTGTTGCATAACCGTGGCCAAGGGCGATGCGTGCAAAACCCTCTTCCGGTTTCTGGTTCTTCAACGCATACGGAAAAAATGAGTTGGCAACGCCTGAAATCAGCGGATAGTAAATGGGACCGGCATCGGTGTTATCATAAATCCCCGGAATTGGATTGATGACAATGGCCATCTTTTCCTTACTGTTGGGGGGTTGTTTTTCGATAAAATCGGAATAAATGAACTCGATGGCTTGCTGAAATTGATTGAATCGTCGGGAAGGATCGGGATGATTGTTCGGGAGCATGAACGATGTATTTTCTCCTGCATGGACTGAGCCGCCATTGTCCCGGGTGACAATGGCTTCGTTGGTGGCGGATGAGCGCACACTGATGGGAATATCTCCCAAATGTTTCAAAACGTTTGAGAGAGTTTCCAATTCTTCAGATGTAAATTTATGCCCGTTTCTCAGGTATCGGTCAAAAAACACTGTCGTAAGAACGCGTGTGCGTAATTTATGGGCCGGTGGAATGTTGCATTCATTGATTTTTACGAGGCCTTCGCCTTTGCCCCCCATGGACCCGGCGCCGTATATTTTTACGTCACCGATTTTTTCAACGACTTTTATGCTCATAGAAAAATTTTCAATATGGTTCTCGATCTGAGAACGAGTGAAATAGATGTTACGGGCACTTAGTTGTCAAAACTAAGAATCTTGGCCGGAGATAAATGTCATATTTCAAATATAATGAAAAACTTAAAGATTCGCAACTGCATTTTTGTTTAAAACTGAAATCTGAAATCGGGTGGTTCTGAAAAAGTTCAGTTTTATAGAAATTTTACGTTGATTTGCTTTCTCGAAATGAAAACTTGTTTATAAGTTACAGATGGCTGGTTTTCATAAATAAAAGGAGTGCGAAGCCAAATATGCATCGCACTCCCTGCGTGATGTATGAAAAATTAACGGTTTAGTTTGCAAGAATCTGTTCGACTTCTTCCTTATCCACATCCATAATGTAGGTGATGCCACTAATTTCGGCAGATTCAGGTGTCAGAGCTGAAATATCGGCTCTTTGGAGATGGGATAAAGAGAATTTACGATTACCGCACATGAGCTGACGCAAGCCCTGGGCCAGTCGTTCGTAATAGGTAAACAAGCCAATAGCACCAGTGGGCAGCTCCTTGAATGTATCAGCACCGAGCGTGTTCTTTAACTCTGCTGCGGTGACAAAAACCTCTTCCACATTCGAGCCAAAGCGTTCCACGTAAACAGGCAGCATGCCTTCATTGATTCGTTTGCCAATGGTTTTGCCAACCATAGCGGCGGCTAAGGGGCCACGTGCCATTCCGACTAATTTTGCATACGGTGCGCACAGGGCCATGCCTTTGTAAATCTGATCTTCAAATGTGAATCCACCGGCAGGAGCGAGTGCCGGAACATATTCACCTTTTTGTGCCAGTTGATGGACGTACTGAAACAACAGGGAGTGCAGTTCCACAGCCGGTACACCCCATTCATTCATCATACGCCACGGGCTCATGCCGGTGCCGCCACCTGCGCCGTCCACGGTGAGCAGATCGATTTTGGCTTTAGAGGCGTATTTCACCGCGCGGGCCAGATCGGCCGGGCGATAGGCGCCGGTTTTCAGGAATACGTATTTCGCGCCGGCATCGCGCAGTTCCTGAACGCGTTCCATGAAACTTTCCTCGGTGACCATGCCGATTCGTGAGTGGCGTTCGAATTCTTTGAAAGCACCGGCTTCGAATGCTTTGATCACATGTTCATCCAGCGGATCCGGCAGCACAACATAACCGCGTTTTCGTAGGAGTTGTGCTTTGGAAAGATTTTTAATTTTTACTTCTCCGCCAATATCTTTGGCGCCCTGTCCCCATTTTAGTTCAACCGCTTCCACGCCCAGTTCGCGAATGGCATATTCCTGTATGCCCAATCGAGTGTCTTCCACATTAGCCTGGCACACGATGATGCCATACCCGTTTTGCTGCCATTTCTGGAACATTTTCACACGTCGGTCCAGTTCCGGGGCTTTTTTAACTTTGCCATTCACAATTTCGGAATTCACATCCATTCCCACGACGTTTTCGCCAATGGTGAGCCCTGTGCCGGCTAATGCTGTTCCAATTGCCAGCCCTTCCCAGTTATTCAGGGCCACGTTGGTGGAGCCGAGGCCGGGGATCATAAAGGGAAGTTTGAATTTCAGGCCACTAATCTGTGATTCCAGATTCACGTTGGGGAATATCGCTTTATCGCTGTCCGCTTCGATGCCATGAGCGCCGACAGCCGTGCCCAAAATTGTGAAGTGAGAATAATCAACTGGGTAGTTTTTTTCTGATGCAGTGGTGATAATTCCAAACGGCTGCGGATAGATAACCTCGTGACCGCGATAGGCAGATTTTCCGATTTCGCACATTCCAACGCATCCATCAATACAGGTTACGCACATACCGCTGAACGGGCTAATAGAACTCTCTGTTCTATTTTTCGTTAATGTTGCCGCAGATCGATTTAAACTGGTTAAAGATGGCATTGCAACTCTCCTTATTTATTCCAATTTTTAAGTCTGATTTTATTTTTATGAGTTATCGCGTGTGTTTTGGAATTCGATCTGAAGCCTGTTCGCAGGCAACACAGGGATCCATATAACACATCATATCGTCGAAATAGTCCACGCATGGCGGTTCCAGGTTGGCGCACGCGTTGCAAATGGCACCTTCCCCCGAATAATCTGGTCCGATACAGCGCATTTGACAGGCCGGGCAAATGTACATGCACCCGCCGCAAAGCCGACATTCTTCGGATTTAATGTCGAACGGTGTTGTGATATGGCGATCGCTTCCGCGCCCCACAAATCCAATGGCTTTGCCCATCATCTGTTCGGCACACATGCGTACACACAGACCGCAGTTAATACAATCTTCGTATTCCTGTTTGAATCGAACCTGGTGCACGCCATGTTTTGAGGCCAAATCCTGAATCACTTTTGAACCCGGGCACGTGGCCAGATGTAGCTCAATGACCATTTTCCTGGCTTCCAAAACGCGCCGGGAATTTGTAAATACTTTTAATTCTTCAGTTGCTGGATAGGTGCACGAACTCACAAGCTTGGTGCTTGCTCCAGTCACTATTTCTACAACACATAACCGGCACGCGCCGTAAGGACTCAATCCTTCATCGTAGCAAAGTGTGGGGATATGAAGTCCATAATAATTAGCAGCCTCCAACAGAGTAGTTCCTTCCTCTACCTGTACATCGAGGCCATTAATTGTTAAATTAATCATAGGATTGCTCCCTTATTTCAGTTCAGATGCTTCTATATTCAGAAGTACTTTTATTTGAATTTATTCCTGTTCTAATAATTCAACTTCCATTTCACAGCGCAGACACCGATTGGCTTCTTTGATCGCCATTTCTTTGGTATACACTTGCTCAACTTCGGCAAAATTATGAATTCTATCTTTCAGTGACAATTTCTCAGGCTCTACCATGGCATATTCCACAGGCTCTGCGTCAATATCAAATTCAACGTCTGCCGGTTTGTGGATTCTCCAGGGATAGACTCGTTCCTCTTTCGTAAGATATTGATCAATGGACTCTGCAATATGCTGGCCGGCTGCGACCGCTTTGATAACCGTTGCAGGTCCGGTTGCTACATCACCACCTGCGAATATGTGCGGAATGCTCGTTTGGCCTGTTTTGCTCGTTTTAATGGTGCCGTTGCTCCATGTTTCCACATCGAGACCGGCGAACAATTCCTCAACATCGGCAAATTCACCGATGGCAGGAATAATTATATCCACATCCAGCGTGAATTCCGAACCTTTTCTGGCAATGGGTTTTCGTCGCCCGTCTTTGCCAAAAATATCCAGATCCATCCGAATGCACTGAATGCCATTTACTTTCTGGCCGTTGCCAAGAATCTGCACTGGTGCAGAAAGCACTTCCAGTTTGGCGCCTTCTTCAATGCAGTCGTCGATTTCATCTTTAAAGGCCGGCATCTCTTCGCGGGTTCTGCGGTAGACAATGGTCACTTCTTTTGCGCCCAGCCGAATGCATGTTCGGGCCGCATCGATGGCTGTATTTCCGCCGCCGATGACTGCAACGCGCATGTCTTTGATATACGGCTTTTTGCCAATTTTTATATCGCGCAGGAAATCAACGCCCTGGTAAACGCCCAACAGGTCTTCGCCTTCAACTCCGAGGGAGCGGTCGCCGTACATTCCAACGGATACAAAGAACGCATCGAAACCATCGTTCATAAGCGATTTGAAAGGAATATCAACACCAATTTTGGTATTTAACTTAATTTCGACGCCCATATCTTTTATGGCGTCAATTTCTCTGTTCAGCACAGAATTGGGCAATCGGCTCGCCGGGATCGCTTCGGCCAACATGCCGCCGGCAATGTCATGGGCTTCGAATACTGTTACGCTGTAGCCTAATCGCGCGAGAAAATACGCAGCGCTCAGTCCGGCTGGCCCACCGCCAATCACACCAACCTTGAAAGGCAGCTTTGTTTTCGGCACCGGCATTGTGGGGAATTCGCCGTTTTCAGTGACATAGTCTCCGGCAAATCTCTTTAATGCGCGAATTGCGACAGGTCCATCAATTTGATTGCGGCGGCACTTGAATTGACAAGGATGATCGCAGACCCGGCCGCATACCGATGGAAATGGGTTCGTATTTAAAATTTCCAGCATGGCGTCATCAAATCTTCCGGCAGAAATGTATGCGATATACGCCGGGGCGTTTGTGCCGGCCGGGCAGCTATTTTGACAGGGTGAAATGTAAAGCTGCCGGCAAACGCTGGCTGAACATGTTTTATCGACAATGTGTTCAATGTATTCATTTCTGAAATAGCGGAGCGTGCTTAACACCGGGTTTGAGGCTGTTTGACCCAGACCGCATTGCGTGGTATCCTGAACGACTTGAGCCAATTCTTCCAGCAATCCCAGTTTTTCCAGCGTGCCGCGACCCTCGGTAATATCGGTGACAATTTCCAGCATTCTCTGAATTCCCTTGCGGCAGGTAAAGCACTTGCCGCACGATTCGTCCAGGAGAAATGTGAGAAAATATTTGGCGACATCTACCATGCAGGTGTCCTCGTCCATGACAACCATTCCGCCGGAGCCCATGATGGAACCGGCCTCTGCCAGTTTCTCGTAATCGACAGGCAGGTTCAGCATGTGAATGGGCAGACAGCCGCCGGAAGGTCCGCCGGTTTGAACGGCTTTGAATTTTTTACCGTTGGGAATTCCTCCGCCGATATTGAAAATAATATCGCCAAGCGGAATGCCCATGGGCACTTCAACCAGGCCGGTATTGTTAATCTTGCCAACCAGTGAGAATATTTTCGTTCCCTTGCTTTTTTCGGTGCCCAGGTTGGCGAACCAGTCCGCGCCGCGAGTGATAATATTCGGCACATTTGCCCATGTTTCCACATTGTTTATGTTGGTTGGTTTTCCCCACAAACCTCGCTGAATCGGGAACGGCGGACGCTGTTTGGGTTCGCCGACCCGACCCTGAATGGAGGCTAACAGCGCGGTTTCTTCGCCGCATACAAAAGCGCCGGCGCCGCGCACCACTTTCAGCCTGAAACTAAATCCGCTGCCTAAAATGTCATCGCCTAACAGGCCGTATTCTTCTGCCTGTTCAATGGCCAGATTGATTCGTTTTACTGCCAGGGGATATTCGTCGCGGACATAAATATAACCTACGGAAGCGCCCATGGCAAAGGCTCCGATAATCATGCCTTCGAGTACGGCATGGGGATCCGATTCCAATATGCTTCGATCCATAAACGCGCCGGGGTCGCCTTCGTCGGCATTGCATACTACATATTTTTCAGTGCCCGGCGATTTTCGGCATAGCTCCCATTTTACGCCTGTTGGAAAACCGGCGCCACCGCGTCCTCGTAATCCTGAAGTTTTAATTTCCGCAACAATTTCGTCCGGTTTCAATTCGGTAAGCGCTTTGGCCAGAGCCTCATATCCACCAAATGCGATGTATTCATCAATCACTTCCGGATCGATTCGTCCCCGGTTTTTAAGAACAATGAGCCGTTGGTGTTTGAAGAACTCGATTTCATCCATCGTGGGAATGGGTTCTTCTTTTTCAGGAGGTACGTACATAAAATCCTTGACTGGCCGGCCTTTTTTAAAGTGTTCTTCAACAAGATGCGGTATGTTTTCGACTTTCAATTTTTGGTAAAAAATTCCTTCGGGCTGAACCACTACAATTGGGCCCCGTTCACAAAATCCATTACATCCCGTGGTTATCACCTGAATTTCGTTTTGCAGACCCTGTTTCACCAATTCTTGTTCTAACGCCTCTTTTATTTTGAAGGAACCATTGGAAACACAACCAGTACCGGCGCAAACTAATAAATGTGCTCGATATTGTTTCAATTTATTCTCCTGTTAGTATGAGGTTAAATCTTTAATAAGTTCTTTCACTTCCAATAGCCAGTGCATATTTGGTCACAATATTTCCGCCCAAAATATGTTCTTCAAGAATGGTTTTAATTTTTTCCCGGGTTAATTCCACATATTTTACCGGCGGTTTGCCGGGAATTTCTACTGTGGCCATCGGTTCTCTGCTGCAAAGGCCGGCGCACCCGGAGGTGGTAACAATAACATCATTGATCTGTTTCAATTCAATTTCACCCATCAATGCTTCCATGATATCGCGAGCCCCGGAGGCGATGCCACATGTCCCCATGTGAACTGTGACTTTTGCCCTCCCTGCTCCTTCACGAAGAACGACAGTTCCCCGGGCTTTTTCCCGGATTTTTTTTAAATCTTCAAGGGTGAGTTTCGGCATTTTGAGTTCCTCTATCATTTATATATGATACATTTAAATGGAATTATCAAAAAGCAAAATAAAAAATGGACTTTTATTCCGTTTTCCCGTTATTTCCGTTTTTATTGCTGTATTGTTCCAGAATCGCATTGACCTTTTGAGGCCGGGTATTGCCATGATACGTTTCGTCCACAACCACAATAGGACCTAAAGCGCAGGCTCCGAGACAATTGACAGTTTTCAGTGTGAATCGCTGATCTTCAGTAGTTTCGCCCGGCTGGATGTTTAATTTCTTTTCTATTTTTTCCAGAACCCGATTCGCTCCCCTAACGTGGCACGCTGTTCCCATACAAACTTGTAAAAGGTGTTCTCCTTGCGGTGTCAGGCTGAAAGAATTATAGAAGGAAGCAATGCTGAATAAATCGATGAGGGGAATTTCCAATTCTTCGGAAATATAGCGAAGCTTATCTTCGGGGAGATACTTGTATTCTGATTGCACATCCTGTAAAATGGCAATAATACCGGAACGATTTTTTCCATTTCTTTCTAAGATTTCGGCAATAGTGTCGTGTTCCATACGTTCACTCCAAATTAATTTGGTTATTTACAAAAGTTACTTTATTTTCAGATTTTTCATGCCTCAAATGTAAATAATTTATTTAACCTGGATTATTCATTGTAATGCATTAAGGAATCCAGGTAGCCTGAATGGTGCTTCATTCCGAATTCAGTATCTCTAACTTTGTTAAATTTCATATATCTGATTATATTCATTAATAACATTAATTTAAACATCTTTTGTTTGAAATTTGTGAATAATTCAGGTTAAAAAGGCGAAGAATACCTAACCCGGATAAACAGGAAGTTGCAAAACTCAAAAACCAAATAACAAGCAAATTAAAAAACCAAATTCTAAAAAATCAAACTCGGACAGGGTCGTTTGGTCGCAAATTTTAGAATAAAGTTAGAGAATTGATATTTTGTATTTGGAATTTATTTGGCATCAGCTAAAGGCTTGTGCGTCCTCTGGCGCATTGAATTTAGTTTATTATGAATTTCTGCCAAAAATGCTCGAATTTTTTTTAAGTGCCAAATCCTGGGTCATCGTTCGGCGTCTCTTACAACTCCCTGATTTGTACACTATAATCAACAAGTATTTCGAAAAACATATCAGAAGGTTCTTTCACTGCCGATAGCCAGCGCATATTGCGCAACGATGTTGCCTGAGAGAATATGATCATCCAATATCTTTTTTATTTTTGCTTCATTTAAGTCAATATATTTAGTCGGAGCGTGGCCCGGGAGCTCCACCGTTGCCATAGGCTCGCGGCTGCACAAACCGGCGCACCCTGAAGTCGTTACAATGATATCCTGAATATTCCTGTTTTCAATTTCCCTGAGCAGGGCATTCATGACATCCCTCGCGCCGGATGCAATACCGCACGTGCCCATGTGCACAGTAATTTTAGCCCGACCAACACCATCCCGAAGATTGACTGTTCCGCGGGCTTTTTCCCGTATACGTTTCAAATCTTCTATTGTGAGTTTGGTCATGGTATTTTCCTTATTACATTAAAAAAAAATCAGAATTAAAAGAAAATGTATGATGAAAAGTAAATGTGAGTTTGAAAGTATATAGAATTGAGTGTGTTTTGTGTATGAGGATGGATTGAGCGCAATCAAGTTATGGGGATTAGATAAGCTGGTGTTGCTGCGCGAAATTTGCACGTTTGAAAATTTGAGATTTTTGCTGACTTTTATACCAGATCTATTGGTCATAGTATATGATTCAGTTCGATTATCGTTTGGTGAGGGACCGCAATCTTTACAGAATCAGATTGTAAAATTCAACATGTGTATTTTAATAAGAAGCGAGTAATTTTTATATATGCTCGCCGTTAATATTCTATTTTGCAATTTTCTCGAATTGCTATTTTTATATTATGAAATCACGCTATTCCGGAAAAGAAAATTAGTCAATTTGGTGAATTAACATACAAAATTATTTTTAAAGATGCAATAACTTTTTACCCTGAATAAAAAAATTCCATTTTAATTACTTTTCTGAAATGCACTCATATCCACTTCGTGCCATCCTTCCGCAAATGGCAGGGGAGAGGGACACCAGATCAGTGTGTGATAGCGATTAGAAATCTTCTGTTGCAATTCAATAAAGTATTCAGGATTGTTGTTGGAATCAAATTCATCCTTTTCAAAATGTTTGATGATCGGCTGGATGTATTTAATATCGAAAATGATGAAGCTGCCTTTATCAACGCCAAAAATGACTTTTTTCCCGGATGTGTCAACATCCCAGAATTGTACTTTTTCCGTGTCAAATTCATAGGTGCCAGGACCCTCTTGCAGTTTTATTTGCCCGACAAGGCCTCCGTAGGAATCCGGAAATAGTGAATTCTCAAGCAACCTGGCCGCCTGAGATGGTTTTTTCAGAAAATCGATTGTAGAGATAGTCGTTGGATCGGCTAATTTCAGATAAGCTGGATCGATGATGATGAGAAAGCCAGTATCAGAGTGGATTTTCATGGTCATTCCTCTCATTTAATCCGGTGTTTTTCAAATCAATCAATTTTGAAATGATAAATCATTCAACGAGATCATGTTTTACAACTTGGCCGATATCGGTGCTTAGGCCTGGCCAAATTTTTCGGCCGGGATACAGGGATGTATTGATTCCTGTTTTTACGCCATCTGCAACAATGGTGCCCAATTTCCGGCGACCTGTGTCAACCAGTTTGCCTTTTACAGTGGATAATACGTTTTTGCCATCGTGCCTGACGTTGGCAACCGTGAAGCCGGCGCCGAGATTTACATCCTCGCCAATTACAGAGTCGCCCACGTAACTCAAGTGACAAATATTGGTAGTGTTCATCACGATGGAATTCTTGATTTCGACGCTCTGGCCGATGACGCAGGAATCGCCGATGGACGTGCAGCCGCGTATATAGCAGTTGGGCCCTATCTGGCAATTCGAGCCGATATTTACTGGCCCTTCGATGTACGCCCCGGATTTGACGACTGTGTTTTGGCCGATGGTCACCGCGCCTTTGATGACAACATTTTTCTCAACAACGCCAAGAATATTTTCATCAGTGCTTTGTTTCATGAAGAATTCCTGGGTGTTGAGCAGTTCCCAGGGATAGCCGTTGGACAGCCAGAATTTGTCCAGCGGTTCCACCATAAACTTAGTTTGCCTTGCGCAGTCCAGAATGGAGGTTGTGATTTCTATTTCGCCGCGCTCGCTAAGAGGCGTGTTTCTGATGTATTCGAAGAATGCCTTGTCGAACATGTAGCAGCCAACGTTGGTGAGGTTCCCGATAAATTCTTGGGGTTTCTCCACCAGGTTGATGACACGGTTTTGGTCATCGACCTGATAAACTCCGTATTGGGACGGGTCGTCTTCATAGCGAACCAGGGCGGCATAACGGTATTTCAGCAGCTTTTTGATGTCGTCCTGAGCGTAAATATCGTCCCCGTTGATTGCAATGAATCGATTTCTGATGAACGGCTCAGTCTGCAAAATGGCGTGGCCGGTGCCTAATTGTTCCTTTTGTTCGCAATAGGAAATTGTCATATCGCCCCATTTCGAGCCGAGT
Source organism: uncultured Cytophagia bacterium (assembly GCA_964605145.1). Taxonomy (GTDB): domain Bacteria; phylum Zhuqueibacterota; class Zhuqueibacteria; order Thermofontimicrobiales; family Thermofontimicrobiaceae; genus CAZSBG01. The sequence goes on from CAZSBG010000042.1 coordinate 16,640, forward strand.
TCCTTTTCGATCATTTCTTTTCGATATCCCACAATTAAAATGACCTCATCGACCATGCCATCTAACTGTTCCAGATTGTACTCGATGATGGTTTTATTCCCGGCTTTCAGTAACGGTTTGGGACGTGTGAGCGTGAGGGGATATGTACGGGTACTTTTTCCTGCCACTAACATCACTGCCTGCATATTCTGTGCTCCTTTGGTTCGCTTTTCAATTCAAATGATACTAATCAAAATTCTGTAAACCCGGTAAAAAAAAGATAAAATAAATATTATCATTGTCAAGTTTATTTTGATATGTAAGCAAAAATTCACCTTGATTTTAAAAAAATAATTTCTTAGAATACGTTTAACCAAATGAAGGAGGAAGAAATGAGATTCATATTTATGTACGCTGTATTATCTCTTGCCTTAATGATGACGCCGGTCTGTGGGCAAAACATAGAACCGGATGAGCGCGGCTACATCGTCAAAATTGGTGACTCGGTTGAAGATTTCGAAGTCAGGCTGTTGAATGGCGCAACGAAGAAACTGTCCGAATTCGATGCACCGTCACTGGTGCTTAATTTCTTTGCATCGTGGTGCAGCGTGTGTCGCAAGGAAATTCCACACATTGAAAAAGAAATCTGGCAGCCCATGAAGGAAAAGGGCGTCGTGGTTCTTGGTGTCGATTACAAGGAAGCGCCGAAGAAAGTCAAGAAGTTTGTGGCGGAAATGGACATCACCTACCCGGTGGCGCTGGATACCAGCGGTTCCATTTTCGATCGTTTCGCACGAGGAGGGGTGACTCGGAACATCGTGCTGGATCGTGATCTCAATATTATTTTTTTGACGAGACTGTTTGACCCTAATGAATTTCAGGCCATGAAAAAAAATATCGCGCAACAGTTTGAAACAGAAAATGACTCACTTGCAGCGTCTGCGAATAAGAGTGAAAAAAAAGAAACCGTTTATCTGACCGATCTGGCAAAATTTGGCAGACAAATTCCGCTGACATACAAGGGCACGCACCAGATCCATTTAGAGGGATCGATCAATGCCGTGAAATGGAGAAAACTGGAAATCGGGATCTCCCTGTTTGAAGAAGATGTGGTGTCCCGGGAATATGATAAAGAGACAAAGACGTTCAAGATCGGGTATCGTCATTACAGCGGTGTGCGCATTGCCGTATTGCCCATGACGACATTTTCCGTGCCGAAAAGTGTGCAGCGCGTTGTGGTGTTCGACGCGAAGTGACCCAAGGATTCGGTAAAGGGATAGGCAAAGATAAAGGAAAAGGATTTTACCATTTTTTTCTGGGCCGTAATATTTGCCTAATACCTCAGAGTGGCCTTGCATCGTTGGGGATGAAGCAGCAGATCGAGTCCTGCGCAAATGTCGGCGACCACAATATCCGCCGCCATAAAAGAATTGACAGCGCAGCCTTCCCCCTCCATGACGGCGATACTCAGTCTCGATACCTCCATCATTTTTCGGTCGTTGTTGCCATTCCCGAAAACTGCCACCTCGCGCCCGACCAACTGATTCACGTACTTTGCCTTTTGTGCATCTTCATTGCCAGAGGATAAGATATGCACCTTCACCGGCAGGCCCTCTAACTGTTCCGCAGCCCGACCGAACGTATCTGCTGTGAGAATATGCACGTTCAGGTTTTGCGATAAATGGACGAGACGTTCTTTCACACCGTCGATTAAAAAGCCATCATGAGCCAGAGTGCCATTGTAATCCGATACGACATGCGCCAACTTCGCATCGCCAAAACCGGGGATTTTAATTTCTATCATAATTGTCGTTCCATGTCTGGTAATTATTTACTTGTTTATAGATTGAAATGTAATAATTGGTAATATAAATATCAAGGGATTCATTATTCCTTGAAATAAAATCTCATTTAGAAAAATGTTCTTGCATTGTTGATTCAATCTATTAAATTCATATTTGATGACTTCACAGGTAGATCGTTTATGTTTTTAACTTTATGAAATTTATACAGCTAATATCAAAGGGAGAATCATGAAAATCTTAAAATTTATTTTTTGTATTCTGCTCTTTCTCGCCTGTTCAACTCAAAACAATATGGATGAATTGAAACAGAAAATCGATGCAATTATTTCAACAAAAAACGCCACGTTTGGAATTGGCATTTATGATTTTCAAACCCAGGACACGCTTTTCGTAAATGGTGACAAAAAATTTGTCATGATGAGTGTCGTTAAATTTCCTCAGGCCATCGCAATTCTAAAACAAATCGATGAGGGCAAGCTGGATTATGAGATGAAAATTCATTTCGAAAATTCCGACCTGCGGCCGGATACCTACAGTCCTTTGCGGGATAAAAGACCCGAAGGTGATTTCGATATTTCTCTAAGCGAAGCATTGAGCTACACCATCGCACGGAGCGACAATAACGTGTGTGATAAAATGTTCAAAATTTTGGGTGGCACACAAGTGGCCGAAAATTATATGCGTGATTTGGGATTGAAAAATATTTCCATTGGCACGGATTATGCGAATATGCAGACGAATACAATGTACGCCAATCAAAGCAGCCCAAGGGACATGGTTGAACTGCTTCGTATGTTTTACAACAATGAGCTTCTATCTAAGAAAAGCACAGAAATATTATGGAATAAAATGGTCGAATCCTACACCGGCCGGGATCGCATAAAGGGACTATTACCTGAAGGAACAATTGTTGGTCACAAATCAGGAGCGTCTGGCTCGGATGAAAACGGAGTTACCGCAGCTTCAAATGACGTTGGCATTGTTAAGTTACGCAATGGTGGTAGTTTCGCCATTGTCGTTTTTATCTCGAATTCACAGGAAGACAATGCTACGAATACCAGAACTATTGCTGAGATATCAAAAGCGATGTATGATTTTTTTAGTAACTTTCAAGAAACTTGAATTTTTTCCCGTTGTCATTCCCGCATGCTGCTGACGTAATCTATTAATTGTAAGAAAGTTGAATTGCTAAACAGAATTATCTGTCATGGCGTATTTTTAGTTTTTCATCTTAAATTAGATTCGATGCATCACAGAATCTCTGACACTATTCAGACACAAAGCCTCAAATGCGCAAAGAAAAAGAAATATCTAAAACAATGAATTTTGAAAAGCTGAATTTGGCTTTTTTTACTAAAAGAGTAACTACTCAGGTATTCGTATTGGAAGCCATTGAAGCGGCTTTAGTAATATATGCGCTAAGTAGTAGTAGTTACCTAAAATATTAATAATCGCAATAAAAGAATGATGGCAATTTTTGATTGAATTTTTCTCCGTGTTCTGTGACTCGGTGGCTGAATAGTTACAAAAAAACTTCAAATTCAACAGAAAGGAAAAACCAATGAAAATAAAATACGTAACGCTATTGTTTGTAATTACAGCAGCCTTGTTAATTCTTTTTGTCAATACACCGTTATTCAGTCAGGAAACTGAAACAGCGTGGAAAGGAGAAAAATAATAATAAGTTGTAACCATGAAAAAAATAAAACGTCGCGATTTCTTAAAAGCCGGCGTCGGTACAACGTTGGCGCTGAAGGCGCCGTGGCTTTTTTCCTGTTCAAAACAGGAAGCTGTTGAACAACCTGCAACAGAAATTACCGCGCGGGTTGCTTTAATTCGCGGGGATAATCTAAATTCGATGTCCCGGGATGTCATCGATGCGCTGGGGGGAATTGATACAATCGTGAATCAAGGCGAGACTGTTTTTATCAAACCTAATTTTGTGACGATTCCCTGGGCGCAGCAGAATCGATGTTTTCAAAAGGGTGAGTGCACCAAACCGGAAATACTCGTTACCGTGGCTGTAGAGTGCCTGAAGGCCGGCGCATCGAACGTTATCATTGGGGAAGGATCGCACCTGCCGACATTTGATTGGTCGCACGCTGTCACGCTGGCTTCGAAGAATTTTCTCGGCATCATGCCGTTGTCCCGATACGCGCAACTGGTGGAAAACACCTGGTGGAATCGCGGAACATTCGACTACAGCAGCCCGGAAGCGATTGCCCGGGTATATCTGGACATGGTGGCGAATATTAAACCGGATCTTTCCATCATCGATTTTTCAATTGGACTTGAAGGCGACGGTCCCACAACCGACGTCGGTGGAAAAACGGTGAATATGAAAGAGCGGCTTGGCTCATGGGCCATTCTGGCGAGCACGGATATCATGGCCGCCGATGCCACTGCCGCGCGAATTATGAGCCACGACACCGAAAAGGTCAAACATCTGGCAATGGGATACGACATGGGCCTGGGAGAAATCCGCGAAGACGCCATCGAGATCACAGGCGAAAAACTGGAAAATGTTCGCGTTCCGTGGACTCCGGCCAGGCTGAAGGGTTGAAATAGATGGTATTTGTTCAAATTAAAAATTGAGTAGGCCGGTGGCCTCTGCCACAGGTGTTCATCAAATTCAATGTAATTGCTCGTCTTCCATCCCTGAATGGATAAATCAAAAAGGTGCATGCAGTTCAAAAAAATATTCAATATCAGGCCCATTATCCAGTTTCATATTCCTTAAATTAACGAATATCTCTAAAATATTCCTGCTGCGACTTTCCTTATTTTTCTTTTTGAATTAATACTTGACTATTATAGTAGAGTATATTATATTTAGGTTCATCACGAGAAACCGGGAGTACACCACCGTGAAATTGTCAACAAAAGGAAATTACGGTGTGCGCGCTGCTTTTGAGCTGGCGCGCCACTATGGAAAAGGCCCGCTGCCTGTGAAACAAATTTCAGAACGGCAGGATATTCCATTGAAATATTTGGAACAGTTGCTGTTTCGTTTGAAAAAGGGCGGGATCATCACAAGCGTGCGCGGACCGTCCGGCGGTTATGTTTTAACGGATAGTCCATCCAATTTTAGCGTTGGCGACGTGATAAAAATTCTGGAAGGACCGCTGCAAATGGCCGGTTGCGTGGTTAGCGGTGACAGGCATCATTGCCGGCATAATGATAATTGCGTTTCAAAAATTCTCTGGGCGAAAATCGAAAAACGAATCGATCATGTTTTGAATGAGATTTCGTTGCAGGAGTTGTCCACATTTATGGGGGATGAGGAAGTTTCAGAATCCACTGCCGGTTTGCTGGAAGTTGAGGGTGATGAGACATAGTTTGGAATTCTGCTTCATGCAAAAAATGAAATCACCGGAAATAATAGTTTTTTCGATAGGTATAAAAACCTCTCTTTGAACCATAATAAACGTTTCACTGATGAAACGGTGTTTAACTAATGTTTATTAATAATTTATAACACTCTAAAATTATTATTGGATAAATAGTATTCTCTAAATTGAGCTTTCAGCGATCAGCTCAGGGAGAAACAAAAGGCTGTGAAAGAATAACTTCAATCTAATGAGTGCAGCATCGCAGCCTGGTAAATATCATTTGGTTTTTGCCTGTAAGCTGAAATCTGAAGATTAATCGCTCAATTTCGTTAATCTTTAGTTACGTGATGATCTATTTTTAAGGAGTCGGTAGGATGAGAAAAGTATATTTTGACCATAGTGCAACCACAGCCATGGATCCGGAGGTGTTGGAGGCCATGCTGCCATTTATGAAAGAAAAGTATGGGAATCCGTCAAGTATTCATTCATTTGGCCGCGAAGTGAAAGTTGCACTGGAGGAAGCGAGAGAATCCATTGCAGATTATTTAAAAATTCGCGCCGCGGATATTTATTTTACCAGCGGCGGAACTGAGTCCGATAACATGGCGCTGAGAGGTGTGGCGTATCAATTGAAATCAAAAGGGAAACATATTATTACATCAAAAGTGGAGCATCACGCTGTACTTCACACCTGTGAAGCGCTGGCAGATGAGGGCTTCGAGGTCACGTATCTGGCGCCGGATAAATATGGTATGGTGCACCCGGATGCTGTCGAAAAAGCAATTCGTGAAGATACCATTTTAATTTCGATCATGCATGCCAATAATGAAGTGGGCACTATAAATCCCATCGATAAAATAGGCAAAATAGCCCGTGCTAAAGGGGTTCTTTTTCATTGCGACGCTGTGCAGTCATTGGGTAAAATTCCTATTCATTTATCAGAGCTGCCGGTCGACCTCATGTCCATGTCCGGGCATAAAATATACGGTCCAAAAGGCGTGGGCATTTTATACATCAGAAAAGGTGTACGGCTGGAAAAACTCACGTATGGTGGTGAGCACGAGCGGGGCCGGCGTCCCGGCACGGAAAATATCCCGGGCATTATTGGCATGGCAAAAGCTGTGGAACTTCGCCGAACGCAGATGGACGAGATCAATGAAAATGTGAGAAAATTGCGCGATATGTTATATGACAAAGTGATGGAAAAACTTCCGCGCGTTTATTTGAACGGCCATCCGGAAAAGCGGTTAACCAGCCATTTGAATCTGTCGTTCCAGGGAATTGAGGGTGAGGCGCTATTGCTGAGTCTTGATTTGAAAGGCATTGCAGCGTCGAGCGGTTCGGCGTGCACGTCCGGAAGCATCGACCCGTCGCATGTGCTATCAGCCATGGGCGTGAAACCGGAACTGGCGCAATCGTCCATTCGGTTCACGCTGGGAAAAGACAATACGGAAGAAGATGTCGAATACACGCTAAAAGTGCTTCCCGAAATTGTGGAGCGGCTGCGAAGCATGTCGCCCATTCAATAGGTGGATGGTAATTTTGTGATAGCTGACTGAAAGAAAAATAGTTAATCACGTGATTCGAGTATCCTGATACCGGGACGTTAATTTTAAATTTTGAAGTACATTATTTAATGATAAAGAGTGTTTTGTGAATAGAAATAAAACTGTTGCCGTTGCGATGAGCGGCGGAGTGGATAGTTCGGTGGCGGCGGCGCTGTTGAAAGAGCAGGGCTTCAATGTCATTGGACTGACCATGCATATTTGGGATTATGACAGCGTGGGCGGGAATGTATTTCACGAATCCGGTTGTTGTTCTGTGGAAACCATGAACGATGCGCGGTCGGTGTGCCATTCGCTGAATGTTCCCCATTACGTCATCGATGTTCGGGATGATTTTGAAAAACATGTCATTTCCAATTTCAGCAGCGAATATTTATTGGGACGGACGCCCAATCCGTGCGTGCTCTGCAATTCAAAAATTAAATGGCAGGTTCTTCTGGATAAAGCCCTGGAGCTTGGCGCCGAATATTTTTCCACCGGCCACTATACGCGCGTTCAATATAATGAAGAAACCTGTCGATACGAGCTGAAGCGGGGCATGGATGTTTCCAAAGATCAGGCTTATGCGCTTTGGGGACTAACACAGCCCCAATTGAAGCGAACTATTTTTCCGTTGGGCGAATTGACCAAAACCAGGGTGCGGCAATACGCTGAGAATTTGAATCTCAAAACGCACAACAAGCACGAGAGTCAGGAAATTTGTTTCGTCCCTGATAATGATTATGCCAGGTTTTTATCGGAAAAATATCCGGACGAGGTTGCGAATATCGGCCAGGGTGAAATTGTGGATGAACACGGCGAGGTGAAAGGGTACCATCGCGGATATCCTTTTTACACAATAGGTCAGCGCAAGGGTTTGGGAATCGCGCTTGGCCGGCCGGTGTATGTCACGCGCATTGATGCTGAATCGAATCAAATTGTCATCGGCGATAAAGAGAAATTAAGAAACAAGGGCCTGACTGCCTGGATGGTGAACTGGATTGCCATCGAAAAATTGAGTGAGCCGATGCACGTCGAGGCGCAGATCCGGTACAACGACCCGGGCAGGGCTGCCAGCATAGCGCCGCTCGAAGATGGTCGCGTTCAGGTGAAATTCAATTCATATCACAGCGCCGTTACCCCGGGGCAGTCAGTTGTGTTTTTTCAGGGTGATGTGGTTATCGGCGGGGGAATTATCGAATCCGGTTTTGAGGATTAAATAGAAAAATTTGGAACGCGGATTTAACAGATCATGCCAAAAGCAGATGCGCCCTTCGGCGTATTTACTCGGATAAAAGCTTTCAAAATTATTGAGAATAGTCGCAAAGGTGTTTTTGGAATTTCCAAGATCACTGAAGAATTATTTGTAATTTCGTCCTACTTTGTCAGATTAAATTAAAACAGCGGGTAGGTCAGTGGCCTCACCCACTGACTTTATAATTCTCCTGTTTTTTTATTCGTTGTTGCAGATAATTTCATCGATATTTTGTTAACAGACCAGTATAAAATGGATTTCTCACCAGTGGCAGAGGCCACTGGTTAACACAATTTTTAAATGTGACAAAGTAAAATTAGTCTGCTTTCAAGAAAAAAAACCGTGATAATCCGTCATATCCGCGCTCTATAAGCAGTTTTAGCAAAATAAAACCGGGAATATAAAAATGGAAACACGCAAGGTTACAGCGCCCATTATAACAGCTATGAAGGGCCAGGATGAGAAAATTGCAGCCCTCACAGCGTACGACTATCTCTTTGCCATGTTTTTGGACGATGCCGGCATCGATTTAATCCTGGTGGGCGATTCCGGAGCCATGGTTTTTTCCGGCTACGAGTCGACAATTCCAATCACTGTGGATGAAATGATCTACCACACCAAGGCAGCCAGTCGCGGTGTGAAGCGCGCCCTGCTGGTTGCGGATATGCCGTTTCTATCGTATCAGGTCAGTCCGGAAGATGCGTTGCGCAATGCCGGCAGATTTGTCAAAGAAGGAGGCGCCGAAGCAGTGAAAATGGAGGGTGGAGAGGCCATCGCGGATGCTGTTGAGCGCGTGGTCAATGCCGGCATTCCGGTGATGGGGCATCTCGGTTTAACGCCGCAATCCATAAATAAATTCGGGGGATACAAAGTGCAGGCCCGTACAGACGTGGAGGTGGAAAAATTAATATCCGATGCGCTGGCCCTGGAACAGGCAGGTGTGTTCTCCATTGTGCTGGAAAAAATCCCGGCGCTTGCGGCTCAAAAAGTGACGGAAACGTTGAACGTCCCTACCGTGGGCATCGGCGCCGGCCCATATTGCGACGGTCAAATACTGGTCACACATGATATTCTGGGTCTGTTTGAAAAATTCCGGCCAAAATTTGTCAGGGCATACAAGGAACTGGGACATGAAATCCGCGAAGCGTGCGCCCGTTACGCAGAAGACGTGAAGCTGGGGAGCTTCCCCAATAAAGATGAAAGCTACTGGATAAAAAATCCGGATAAAAAATGAAAATTATCACATCCATTTCCGACATGCAGCAACAGGCGGATCGACTCCGGCAGGAAGGAAAAATCATTGGTTTTGTCCCGACTATGGGCTATCTGCATGAAGGCCATCTCAGCCTTGTCCGGGAAGCGAAAAGGCGAAGTGACGTGGTGGTCATGAGCATTTACGTCAATCCGACCCAGTTTGGCCCCAATGAAGATTTGCAGGATTATCCCCGCGATTTCAATCGGGATGTGGAGCTTGCCAAAAAGACGGGCTGCGATATCATTTTCTACCCGGACTCAGGCCAGGTCTATCCGGAGGGGTATTTAACCTATGTCAACGTTGAAAAAATCACCGAGGTGTTATGCGGACGTTCGCGGCCCATTCATTTCCGGGGAGTGACAACCATTGTGGCCAAACTGTTCAATATCGTGAAACCCCATCTGGCGGTATTCGGGCAAAAAGATGCACAGCAAGCATTTGTGATTAAACGCATGACAGAGGATTTGAATTTTGATGTTGAAATTGTCGTGGCGCCCATCATACGGGAAAGAGACGGACTGGCCATGAGCTCCCGAAATACATATTTGAATCAAAATCAGAGAATCCAGGCGGCAGCGCTGAACCAGGCGCTTTTCCAGGCAAAAGAAAAGATACGAGATGGAGAGCGCAATGCACGCGCGCTGAAAACATTCATCAAATCAAAACTTGAGCAATTGCCTGACGGCGAAATCGACTATATTGAAATTGTGGACACAAAAAAACTGGAACCATTGGATACTCTTGCAGGAGAAGTGCTTGTTGCGCTTGCAGTCAAAATTAGTAAAACACGACTGATTGATAATTTCATCGTGAACGTCGAAATTTCAGGAACGAAGCCGAAAGCGTTTCGTTAAATCTATTTGAAGGAAATGACAGTCTTAATATCATGATTTCGGTTTAATAATTTGATCTCAACTTCTGGAACGTTTATAATTCGGCACGTCAAATTAATACTACTTAGTCAGGTTACCCTTTTTCTGTCATTCCTGTATGTTTTTTACAGGAATCTCATTCTAAATCACGAGGAGATTCCCACTAAAAGCATGCGGGAATGACAACAATAGGGAAATATTGCCTTACATTTTGAGATATTTTTTAATTTGACTAAGTAGTATTAATGATAATATTTTTTACAAAAAGGTTCAGAATCGAATTCCCTGAAAAAAAATATTGACTTTTAATAAAAATATTTCTTTATTTATAGAAATTGATTTTGTAAGGAGGCTGGTTTATTATGAAAAAAATAATCGTATTGAATATCCTGCTACTTTGTTTCATCCCCGGGATGGTTTCAGGGCAACTAAAAATTCAGGATAAGCCAGTGAATGTCGGCGGTGAATTGAGAAAACCACTGCAGGATCAATCGCTGTTTTTCGGCATACTCGATCCTGCAAAATTCAGTATGTCCCACAGTGTTTCCATGTCCTATTTCTCTGTGGGAGGCGGCGGAATCGCCCAGAATATGTACCTGAACACCATGACCTATCAGATTGCTGATCCGCTCATGCTTCGGGTGCAATGGGGCGTTCAGAATTTTCCGTATAATAATCTATCAAAAGATAATCCATTGTTCCAGGGCGGGTTTTTTCTGTCAGGCGCTGAATTGAACTACAAGCCGAATGAAAATATGGAATTGAGTGTACAGTTTAACCAAATGCCGGGTTATATGTACAATAATTCTCGCTATTATCGGGATCCGTTCAGGAGTTACAACAGATCCATCTTTCAAAATGATACCACAAAGTGAACCTGCATGTGTGATGGTTACGTCTTATAATATACGTCAATAACCGAGATTTCTCTCGGTTATTTTTTTGATGTTGATTGGGATTTTTTTAACGGATATTTTAACCTCGATTATTTACATTATATTGCTAAAGGTATCGAGATAACCTGAATGGTGCTGAATTTCGAGATTAGTACATTTTTTCGTCTAAAGCTGAGGTTTAAATTAATTGGTCATTCAATTTGATAATAATCAGGTAATTGAATCAATTTTATTTTAATTACATGAATAATTCAGGTTAAAAAACTCAAAATTGATTTCCATGGTTAACAAAAAAAGCGCGAAAAAAAAAGGATTTCGAAAAACATTGGGAAAAGAAACCCAGTCCAGGAAAAAGAAAGACCAGCAAAATCAATGGAAAGGTTTCTTGCTTTCCGTGGTCATCATTTTGTTAATCGGATTTAATTTAGTTTTTATGGCGTCGTGGGTTATTAAGTCGCTCATGGCCAACCAGACTTCCCCGGGTTCAGGCCGGCAACGCGTTCAGCGTGTGAGCAACAACCAACCGCGCGAAAGGTTGATTAAGGTGGAAGTGCTCAATGGGTGCGGCGTCAGCGGCGTAGCCAATCGATTGACCGATTACCTGAGAAAACGCGACGTTGATGTGGTGTATTTTGGTAACTTTGAAAGCTACAATATCTCTGAAACCCTGGTCATCGACCGAAGAGATTACGAATTGACCAATGCCAGAACCATCGGAAAAGTTATCGGGGTGAAGGAGAATCGAATGTTCCCCCAAATCAGTCCTGAAAGACAATTGGATGTCACCATCATTATTGGTAAAAATTACGCCAATTTAAATGCCTTTAAATAGGGATTGCACTATCAAAACAGGCAGGGCATGCCGGAGATTGGATGAAACGGATATTACTGGCGCTTTACAATATAATTTTTGTACCTTCTTTTTACACAGGACTTTTTCTCGCAAGCCTCGTCAATCCTAAAATCAAACGAGGATTTTCTGGCAGAAAAAAACTTCTCAAACGCATCGAGAATGATTTATCACGGCTCGAAGCCGGCGATCAGAAAATTTGGATTCATGTATCTTCCTTCGGTGAATTTCTTCAGGTGAAACCTGTTCTTCAACAAATTAAAACATTGAATCCGGCCACTTTTATATTTGTCACGTTTTTTTCTCCATCCGGCTATGAAAATGTCACTGTGGAATCCCCTGTGGATTATATCAGCTATCTCCCGGTTGATTCATATTTTCAGGCAAAAAAATTCATCTCTGTTTTAAGCCCAAAGCTTGCCGTTATTGTAAGGCATGATATCTGGCCCAATTTTGTCTGGTGCTTGTGGCAGGCTCAAATTCCTCTGATTTTGATCGATGCGTCGTTGCCGGATAATTCATCCCGCTTCTGGCCGGTATTAAAAGGAATAAACAAAAGACTGTTTGGCATTATGCAGGCGATTTTGGTGGTTTCGGAAGACGAGAAAGAGAAATTTAAAAAGGTGGTCAGTGACCATGATAAAATTATTGTTGCCGGGGACACAAAATATGACCAGGTGATAGAACGGTCGCAGGATTTGAAAAAAATAGCGCTTCTGCTGAATCATGATTATCTGTTGAAACACCGGATCATCGTTGCCGGAAGCAGTTGGGAAAGCGATGAAGCCGTATTGATCCCTGCCTTCAGTGAACTTGCATCTGAATTTAACGATTTGTTTTTGATCATCGCGCCGCACGAACCGTCTGAAAACCGTGTTGCGGAAATCAAAAATCGTTTGCAGGAGTATAGAATTCCCTGGGTGCGTCTCTCTGAACTGCACGAAGAAGACGTGAACTTCAAATGTTTGATTGTCGACAGAATCGGCTTGCTGGCAAATATTTATTACCTGGCGACGCTGACGTTTGTTGGCGGAAGCTTTCATTCCAAAATTCACAATGTTTTGGAGCCGGCAGTGTACGGTCGGCCGGTCATTTTCGGTCCGAAAATGAAAAACTCTTCTGAAGCAATTCATCTATTAAAACATAACGCTGCCATTCGGGTCGAGTCCAAAAAAGAATTCATCGATGTTGTATCTGATTTACTGAATCATTCCGAGCGTTCGAATCAATTTGGACTCCGGGCCAGAAAAACCGTGATGCAAAATGTCGGCAATTCAAAAGAAATGGCTGAATTTTTATTGAAATTTGTATAATCCAGTTTAGCAGCGTTCAAACATAAAATTCACTTAAAGAACATTCCATAATGAACATAAATACGATTCAATGGAAAGATGGGAAGATCATTCTCATCGACCAGACAAAACTTCCTCTTGAAGAAATATATTTGGAGATAACAGATTATCGCATTCTGGCAGAGGGGATCAAAGCGCTGAAAGTCCGTGGTGCGCCGGCGATTGGCATTGCCGGGGCATTTGGCGTGTGCCTGGGAGCCAATGAGATGCAATCCGATGATGTCGACTTGTTCAAAAATCGGCTCGATGGTATAATCGATGAATTGGCCGGCACCCGGCCAACCGCGGTGAATTTATTCTGGGCGCTGGAAAGAATGCGAACGGTATTGACAGATGCCGAAACCCGGGATGTGGATGAGATCAGAAAAGCCTTATTGAAGGAGGCATTTAAAATTGAAGATGAAGACCGACATACATGCCGGCAAATGGGGGATTTCGGCGCAGACTTGTTGAAAGAAGGCGATACGGTTCTCACGCACTGCAATGCCGGCGCACTGGCCACCCGCGATTTTGGGACAGCGCTCGGTGTCATTTACAGCGCAAAGGCACAGGGAAAAACGATAAAGGTATTCGCTGATGAAACCCGCCCCCTGCTTCAGGGCGCAAGACTCACAACCTGGGAATTGATGAAATCAGGAATAGACGTTACGCTGATTTGCGACAACATGGCGGCCTCTGTAATGCAGCAGGGACTCATCGATGCGGTGATCGTTGGCGCCGACCGCATTGCCGGCAATGGCGATGCCGCCAATAAAATCGGCACATTGAACCTTGCTGTATTGGCAAAATATTTTGAGATACCGTTTTATGTCGTGGCGCCCACATCCACCATCGATTCCAGCCTGGCATCCGGCAACGAAATTCCCATTGAGCAGCGCAATCCGGAAGAGGTGACGAATGGTTTCGGGAAACGAACCGCTCCGGAAGATACTGCAGTGTACAATCCGGCTTTCGATGTCACGCCGCATGAATTGATTTCTGCGATTGTCACTGAAAATGGTGTAACGCGCCCGCCATATAAATTTTAGTTCAATGCTTGAAAACTTCATGCTATTCAGTTTAGTTTGAGAATAGTTCGGGTTGCAAAAAAGTGTTTATTCAAAAAAATCAAAATAATTCTTGACTAAAATATATTTTTAAGTTATATTTCAACAATTTAACCTGTATAATTCGCTTTACGGCATAGCGAAACAGGAAAAAAATTGGAGGGTTATCCGGTTCATTTGTTTTTTTGGATTAAAGTTAATTTGTAAATGTTAGAAAAAACGTTAAGGAGAAACGTAATGAGAAGAAGTTATTCAATAATTACTCTCGGTCTTTTAGCTCTGCTCTTGATGGTTATGTTTTTTGGATGCCGGTCAAAAGAAGTAGAATCTGCATTGATTTACATCAATCAGCAGAACGATTGGGATAAGGCGATGGAGCAATTAAATCTGGCAATTCAGGTAAATCCGGCAGATGTAGAAGCACGAGTGCTTCGTGGAGAGGGATTTGGTCGTTTAGGTGAATACGAGAAAATGAATGAGGATTTTGACGCAGCCGAAAAACTGATGGCCGATCCATCAAGTGGCAATGCCAAATTTGCAGAAAAAATAAAATATCTGAAAGATAAATACTGGCGACAATCTTTCAATAAAGGTGTTGGAAATGTGAAAAACCAGAAACTGGAAGACGCCGGCAAAGATTTTAATAACTGCATCACCATCGATCCGACACTTCCCGAAGCATATAAAAATTTAGCGTACGTTCAGGTTCAGTTAGAACAAACAGACGCTGCAATAAAAAATTATAAAGAAGTCATTAAAATCGATCCAAAAGATATCGACGCCATGTCGTCGCTGGCAAATTTATATTTGAATGAGAAAAAGTTTCAGGAAGTTATCGACCTGATGGATCAGGTGCTCGCCGTTGAACCGGGAAATGTGGATGCCATCGCGCAGAAAGCCATGGCGTACGATTATATCGGCGAAACAGAAAAAGCATTTGAAGCCTATGAAGAAGCATTGGCCAATCGACCGGATGATAAGGATTTAACTTTCAACCTGGGTCGACTCTATTTTCTGAAAAATGATTATGAAAATGCCATTGAGCAATTTAAAAAAGTCCTGGAAGCAGATCCCGAAGATTTTGAAGCAAACCTGAACACCGGAAACGCGTACCTCAGCATGGCTGAGAAAGTTCGTAAATCATTGAGTGATCTCGATGAAAAAGAACTGGCCAAAATGTCTGAAGCTGAAATAACGGAAAAAACCGATCTGGTCAAGAAATATTTCGCTGATTCCATCCCATATCTTGAAAAAGCCGTTGAAATTAATCCTGAAAATCCGGTTGTATGGAACAACTTAGGTGTTTCATATATCAACGCGGGTATGGAAAAAGAAGGCGAAGAAGCGTTCAAGAAATCAGAAGAACTGCAAAAATAATCGGCCAGCAAAACCGAATTTATAGCATCCCTGAGAAATTGAAGAGGTAAATCCCCGGTGAACACATGTTTCCACCGGGGTTTTTTTTACCCTGTGATAAAAGTCCAGTCAGTGGCGCAATTCATCGTGAGGAAGAAAATATTCGCTCAAAGTTTATCGAAGTTTTGGCAGAAAGGCCTGCTGGATTTAAAAAATTTATTGGGAAATAAAAAATAATTGAGCAAGAGTTTGAAGTTTTGAAGTGTGCTTTTGTGATTTATTTGTAGCTTGTCTTTTGGCGGTTGGTATTTTACAGTTTGTCTAAACTTGGGACATCGTCCGAGCAATTGACTACTGAATTAGTAGCGCCCAACAGGCAATTTTTCATGAGCAAAAAATCTACTTGACATTTAGTTGAATTTACATTAAATTTTATGATTATTTTTTATAAATATGGGTTCAAGTCATCGCGCGTTGGACGTTTTATTCCCAGCTCGGAAAAGCCGCACATAATAATACTTGATGACTGATTCATATATAATTATTTTGCACAAATTTGCAAAAGTTGCTGGGTAATAACACACATGCAAAGTGTTTTAAGGAATTGATAGTGGAAGAGAACGATTTAAAAGCAAGAATTTTGGAAAATGGCAACATCCCTGAACATGTCGCGATTATAATGGATGGCAACGGCCGCTGGGCCAAAGCCCGGGGTTTGAGCCGAATCAGAGGACACGAAGAAGGAATTAAATCGGTCAGGGAAGTCGTGGAAGCATGCGGGGATATCGGTGTAAAAGTGCTGACACTGTATACATTTTCGAAAGAGAACTGGCGCCGGCCCAAGACAGAAATTGCCAGCCTCTGGCGGCTGCTGTTGAGGACCATACGACGTGAAGTGCCGGATTTAATGAAAAACAACGTGCGATTGAAGGTGATCGGCATGATTGAAGACCTCCCGCTGGGCGCCCGGGAAGGGATGCTTTATGCCATAAACGAATTAAAAAACAATACCGGTCTCATTCTCAATCTGGCGTTGAGTTACAGCAGTCGGCTGGAAATTACCCAGGCCGTTCAAAAAATAAGCGAGCAGGTGGCAAACGGACTTCTCAATCCTAAAGAGATTTCTGAACAGGTTATATCCGATTCGCTCTATACATCGGGAATGCCCGATCCTGATTTGCTCGTCCGTACCAGTGGTGAACAACGTATCAGCAATTTCTTGTTGTGGCAAATTGCCTATTCAGAATTGTGCATCACCAATGTGCTCTGGCCTGATTTTCGGAAGAAAGAATTTTATCAGACAATAGAGGCGTACCAGCACAGAGAAAGGCGCTACGGTATGGTGAGTGAACAGGTAGAACCCATTGGCAACGGGTCTTTTTAACGGTTATACAGTGGGCAGCTCAAAGGAACTTTAATTTTATCATATACGTTTAACAGATAGTTTTTAAGGTAAGTTAGCGATTGGTTTGGCGATTCGGGATTGATGAATCGCCTTTTTGTTTTTGAATTTTCTGTGTACTTATGAAAACACGACGCTGGATTCTTGTCATTGCTTTGTTCGTTGCATTTACAGCCCTGGTCATTTATCACGGCTGGAGTCTTTTCGAGGCAAACGCAAGAATTAAAAGTTATTTGCTCACCAAAATAAGGCCGGTTTTGGGCGAAGATGTGTATATTGATGAGCTTGAAATGGCCCTGGGCGCGGTTCATTTGAAGGGAGTGGAAGTTCACTTCAAAGATGACTATTTTACCCTGTGGGTCAAGGATTTGCGCGTGGGACTTAATTTATTCAGCCTGATCCGGAACGGCTTCAGACCCCAAAAAATACCGCACGATATTATTTTTGTGAATCCACGGTTGACCATTAAACCCAATTACCAATACACTGGAGCAGATTCGATTCCGGTGACTGAGTCAGTCCCGGTCTCCCCGGAAAAATATCTGGAAAAGGTCAAGAAATTCGATTTCATCAAACGGATAACCATTTCAAAAGGTGAAATCAATTTTGTGGATTCGTTGTATCAGCCGGTGCAGTTGGCGCATGACATCAACGGGTGGTTGAGTTCACGAGATATCGGCTATGTGTACACGCGCCTGGTTGGAAAGCTGGTTCACACGGAAAATTTTAATCTCATGATCACTGGAAACATTGATCTTGGGTTGGGACGAATCGATTCGTTGAATTTGAAATTGAAGAATTTTCAGTTGCGCGAGAAAATTCCGGTCTTTATCCCAAACTATCTGGATATTAAGTCTGGAACTGTGGACGGCTCTATTACACTGTTTGAAAAAGGAATGGGCAGATCAGGATTCGATATCACCGGTAATATAGACGTAACAAAGGCGGCTTTTCAAATGGAAGACAATAAGATGTTTTTTGATGATGTCAATTTAAAAGCCACCATCGACGAATGGGATTGTATTGTCGATAGCGCCAGTTTTCTGTTCAACGGCTCACCGGTGACTGTCGATGGCAGAATAAAAAATATCCTCAATCCCCGTTTGGATTTACATGTGGACTCCAAACAATTCGATGTAGAAAAATACATGGCCTATCACACCTCCGATGTTAAGCTTCGGGGCACTGCCGGTCTGGATTTTCATATTACGAACACCTATGAAAATCCAAAAATTACCGGCATTCTGAAAAGCAGTCGTCTGGGAATGAACTCTGAAAAATTCACTGACATTTCCGCCTATCTCGCGTTAAATGATTCTGTTTTTCAGGTGTCAAAATTTACCGGATGGATCGATAGCGTACGCATAGATGGAAACGGGCTCATCGATTTCAGAAAAAAGACGAATAATATCTCATTTGCATTGAACGGTAATGGGCTGGTATTTAAGCATCTTCTGCCAGCGCCCATAGCAGCGTTAAAGTCAAGCTCCAGCCAGGCGAACATGCAGTGTTCCGGCGACTGGACAAAAATAGCGGGGACCCTTTCCCTATTTACAAAAACAACGGAAATTCCGGATACAACTTATATTTTCGATGGCAACTTTGCGCTGGCCAACATGGAGCTGAAACTCGAAGTAAACTCCAGATCGCATCAAATGAAAGGGTCTGCCAGGGTGGAATTTGGCGCAGGAAAATCGGCTTATAAAATGAAATTGACCGGCCTTCATGATATCCTGTTTGGATTTTCAGAGTTTAAAACCGTAAAAAATTTTCTTGATCTGAGAATGTCTGCATTTGAAATAACCGGCAATGGAGAAAATGTCCATATCGATGGTGATATGGTCTGGAATCATGAGAAGGGCGGAAATCCCCGTTCGGTAATCTTGGCCTGCGATGTTTCGTCTAAAGATTCATCGAGCGATATAGAAATGAACTGGGAAATTACCAGTGGAGGCAGCCGATTCAAATCCAATTTAAAACTGGAAAAAACGCCGCGCTATCTCCGGGTGAATAATTTCGATATCGATGAGGTATTTTTCAGCAGCGGACAGATAGAATTAAACGAAGAACGTTCCATCGAAGCGAATATTATTTTTCCGGATGCATCTTTACCGGATTTGAATCGTCTTATATTTAATCACCCAAAATCTGCGGAGACCGGAAAGGTCTATGGATCGGTCGGTATCAGTGGAACGCTAAAAAACCCGGTTATTAATGGTGAAATGGATTTCATCGATGCTGTTATCAATCAAATTGGGCCGTATGCAGGCGGAATGACATTTCAGTTGATAAATCAAACGTTCGTGCTGAACGAGCTGTTGCTGAAACATGATCGGAATTTGGTGTTGACCAGCAGCGGCTCGTATGACCTGAAAGAAGACGATCTGAATTTCAATATCTATGGAAAACAAATTGATCTCAATTCCATGCTGACGACACTTTTCAATAAATCTGGTTTTTTACAGGGAACAAGCTCGGCGGAATTGCGTGTGCAGGGCCCCCTGAAACAGCCTCGTTTCATGGGGATAGTGGAAGCGGAAAACGGTAAATTGGGCAAATTTGCTTATGATAAAATGATATGGGAATTAGGACGCAACGAATATCAGGCGCCTTTCGTAGATGTCTTCGATCAGAATCCTGAAAATAAGAACGGGCTGTTCCTGCAACGCGTTTCCATCATTCGAAGCGGCCAGTTTCAAATG
This sequence comes from uncultured Cytophagia bacterium, assembly GCA_964605145.1. GTDB lineage: Bacteria > Zhuqueibacterota > Zhuqueibacteria > Thermofontimicrobiales > Thermofontimicrobiaceae > CAZSBG01. The sequence continues at coordinate 36,286 of CAZSBG010000042.1, forward strand.
AACGGCGCCGGGGTGATTCCATTTTCAGATGATACATCCATGGATATTCGCCTGAATGGGAAGGGAAATATATTATCCATTCTACCGGAAATTACACCATTTTTTAAGGAGACCGCCAGTAAAGGCGAGTGGATATTTTATTTCGGCGGAAGCCCCGGAAATTTTGTTGTTTCTAATGCAAGTATAAGTTTAACAGATGGGTATCTCAGGCTTGGCGATGTGGCGCCGGAGATTAACGATGTCAATATTGATATGGAATTGGAACAGGATGGGTTTTTAAATGTAAAATTTATATCCGGAAAAATTAAAAAGCAGGAATTCAAATTCAGCAATGTGCCGGAAGTCCCGGAGGTAATTGAAATGCCGCTTGAGCCATTTACCATTCCGGAACTGGGATTGAATCTGGGAATATTCACCCTGGAAACACACGAAAAAGGAGTCCCGCTGTACGTTCCCGGGTTTATGGAAAAAGGAGAAATCGGCAATTTTAAATTCTCCGGAAAAATTCCGACTGAGAAATTTTATTTTGCCGGCCCCACGGAACGCCCAGTGGTTCGGGGGACAATCGTGTTGCAAAACATCAATTTCACATTTCCATTCATCACGGATGATCCTGAAAAAGCGGCGTCCAATCCGGTGGTGCAAGTGCTGAGAATGATTGACTGGAATGTGAGCGCCGAAGTGGGCAAAAATTTACACTATCAACGCCAGATTCCCAGCGGACTGGATAACGTATACGTCGATTTAATTGTCGATGCCGGCGTGGGAGGCCTTGAGTTTAATGGGGTGCTCAATGAAAAGACGTTTGGTGTTACCGGAAAAATGGAATCATCGCGGGGTATGGTGGAATACCTGGACCTTGATTTTCAGGTCACCAAAGCCGGCGTTGAATTTGATATGGATATCACCCGGAAAGCAGATGTTGAATTTGATAAGAGCACACTGCTGCCTATTATTTACGGTGAAGCCAGAACAACTGTGACGGATTCAACCGGGTTTCCATATTACATTTACCTGACAATGTTGACCGTGGACAAAGTGACCGGTCATAAACTCAAGCGGGGGCGCCTCGGCGATGTGGTATTTGAGCTGTCCTCCGAGAGCCAGGAATTGGGAGATACCGAGGGTGAAATTTTGGCATCGCTGGGCTACTCGGCCACAAACATTCGGGAGAAGGCAACGGATATTATCGGCATCAGTACGGACAACCTGCTGTTCAGGCCGCTGTTTCGACCCTTTGAACGACAGTTGGAGCGAACGCTCGGGCTGGATATGGTGCGGTTCAGTTCCCGGTTCACCCGAAATTTAATCGAAATGAATGTCAAGGATGAAAAGAACTTTCAGTTCGATTCCCGACTATTCCTGCTCAGAAGCACGAAACTGATGGTGGGAAAATACCTGGCAGATCGGCTCTTTCTGCTCTACACCGGTCAGTTGGAAGCCGGGCTGGATTATCGCTATCAACAGGAAGGCTTTGGCTTGCGGCATACGCTGGGGCTTGAATATCGAATAAATCCCAGCCTGCTCCTGCAAATGGAGTATGACTATAACAGCTTGCTTTTGTGGCAGCAGGAAGATAAAAAAATTCTGCTGAGACACAGCTTCCCTTTCTAATCATGATTGGGAGTAGGATTATAGACATTCACTTTGAAAATGATGGCGAACGACTTAAAACTTTTTCGTTCCATGCATGAAAGTTACAAAAAATTAAGGTGATCAGATTTTTTTCTTTACATATTTATAAAAATTTCGTATTTTACGGTTTACGTTATTGGAGGTTTAAGATGATCCCAGGTGTTAGAAATAAAATTTACGCCATTTTGATGGTTCTTATAATGTTTGCTCTGGCGTTTCCCATTGCCGGTTACAGTCAGCGTTCGTCGGTGAAAGTGCTGGGTGTCACTGTCGAAGGCCAGAGGACGGCGGATCCGACTATTATTCAAATCAATTCGGGATTAACATCCGGGAAGGAAATTACCAGCGATGATATTCAGGAAGCGATTAAAAATTTGTGGAGCCTCAATATCTTTTCGGATATCCAAATACTTTTGGATAAAGAGGTTGCCGGCGGTGTATATCTGACCATTCGCGTGAAAGAATATCCCCGACTGGAAAAAATAGAACTCGAAGGTAACAAAAAATTAAAAAAAGATGACATCGATGAAGAACTGGATTTTTACAGAGGTCAGGTGCTTTCAGCCCACCAGATAAATCAGGCCAAAAGAAAGCTGAAGAAGCTCTATGCAGAGAAGGGCTATTTACTGGCAGAAATTACCCCGGAGACATACGATTCAGAAGAAGATGGCAAGGTAATTCTTCGGCTCAAGATAAATGAAGGCAATAAAGTCCAGGTGAAAGAAATTAACTTTTATGGCAACGAAAAGTTCTCCGATGGCAAACTGCGCAAGCAGATGAAAGAAACCAAAGAGGATAAATGGTGGCGCGGCGCAGATTTTGACCGAGAAAAGTTCAAGCAAGACCTGTTGAAGGTCGTTGAGTTTTATCGAAATGAAGGTTTTCGTGATGCGGAAATCGTCAGCGACTCGGTGTATTTCGATGATTCGAAAAAAGACTTATTCATCGATATCACTGTGGCCGAGGGAAACCAATACTATGTTGGCGATATTACATGGGAAGGCAATGAAATACATTCCAATGAAAGACTGGAATCGCTGCTCGGTTTTAAATCCGGAGAAGTATACAATCAGGAGAAAATACAGAAAGCAATCATTGAGCGGTTGGGAACTCTTTATTATGATTCCGGTTATATCTATTCACAGATTAATCCAAAAGAGGTTCCGGTAGCTGTTGATACTGTGGATATTCATTTTGTCATCAGTGAAGGCGACCCGGTTAAAATTAACCTGGTGCATGTTGCTGGAAATACCCGGACCAAAGAAAAAGTCATTCGTCGTGAATTGAGAATTAATCCCGGCGATGTGTTCAGTAAAGCTGCGTTGGAGAGAAGTCAGCGCGAGGTGTGGGTGTTAAATTACTTCTCCGATGTGAAAATAGATTATTGGCCGGTGGACGAAGATGAAATCGATTTGAAATTTACCGTCGAAGAGAAATCCACTGATTTAGCCAATATGTCCGCAGGATGGAGCGAACGCGATAAAGTCATTGGCAGCATTGGCGTTGCCATGAACAATCTTTTTGGCAACGGACAACGCCTCAGCTTTGACTGGAATTTTGGACGGTTTTATCGGTCTTTCCAGATCAGTTTCACAGAACCCTGGCTGCGCGATACGCCAACCCTGGCCGGATTTAGTTTTTACGACACCAATCGGGATGCAACCTATATTGGATACCGTCAGCGAAGCACCGGCGGGCAATTGCGCCTGGGACGTCGTTTCAGATGGCCGGATAATTATTTCCGCGGCGACTGGATTTACCGCATCGACAGCACCGAGCTTTCCGATTTCATCGATAGCATAATCGCTGCGAATCCGCGGAACATCGTGGGAACCGAATGGCCGCTGATATCCAGCAGTGTTACGCAGATCATCAGTCGAAACAGCTTGAACCGGCCTGAATTCCCGACCGAAGGTTCGGAAGTGTCATTGTCCACCGAATTTGCCGGCGGGCTGTTAGGCGGTAATGTGGGTTATCACAAGTACATGCTGTCCGCCAGTTGGTTCACGCCGGCTATCTGGAAATTTGTGCTTTACAATCATACCATTGCAGGGTTCATCGATGGCTGGAAAAAAGACTCCAAAATTCCGTATCTGGAATATTTTTTCCTTGGCGGCGAGGGCATGTCACGGTCCACTCCATTGAGAGGCTACGACGATCCCCTGGCCGGATACGCCACTTCAGAGGGTGGCAAAGTAATGCTCAAGTACACGACCGAAATCAGATTTCCGATCATTCCCAACCCGACAATGTTCGGTCTCATTTTCGCGGAAGCTGGAAATACCTGGGCCAACGTGACTGACACTGACCCGTTCGACCTGAGGCGTTCAGTTGGAATCGGCGCCAGAATTTACATGCCAATGATTGGAATCATTGGATTCGATTACGCCTACGGGTTCGACAACTACGACCCCGCAACAGGCAGAACTTTTGGTCAGTGGAAGCCACATTTTGTTTTTGGAAGAAGTTTTTAATTTAATTTTCACTACCGGACACTTTTCAAATTATGTTCGGTAGAGCTGTCATTCCCGTACCACAGGCATTCCCTTCGGTCACATGTTTTTGGGAATCTCCCAAAATTTTTTCGAATGGATGCCCGATAGAAGCACAGTCTGTATTTCCTTAAAATAGAATGTAACTGTACAGGCATTCGGGCATTACAATTTGATCAAAAATGTCATTTTGGAAAAAGTGTCCGGTAGCGAGATTTAATTCAGTATTTGCTCTGCACTACTTTATAGAAGCTGGTCGCGAATTACATAAATCTCTACAGATAAATATGTGTTCTATATTTTGGTTATCTGATTTAATTAATATCAATAAGGTTCAAATAGAAAATTTAATTAGAATGAAATTCAAGTAATCACTGTATAAAAATAAACTAAATTCTTTTGTGTGATTGAGAAATAAATCCGAAAGCACAAAAATACTTATGGAGGAAAAAATGATGTTAAGACATTTCACAAAAGCGTCAATGGTGATTCTTTTGGTGTTGTTAGTTGCTGCTCCTGGTTTTGGACAGAAAATGAAAATTGGATACGTTCATTCACAACAATTGTTGACCACGTTTCAGGATGCAATCGACGCGAATAAAAAACTGGAAGAAATTGACAGGCAGTGGAAGCAGGAAGGGCTGGAGATGCAAAAAGAGATAGAGCGACTCAACGAACAGTTTGAAACACAGAGCTTGTTGTTGAGTGAAGCCAAAAAGAAAGAAAAACAGCAGGAAATTCAAAATCTCTATATGAGAATACAGCAATTTCAGCAGGAAAAATATAATCCTCAAAATGGCGAAATTTACAAAAAACAAGCTGAATTGATGCAACCGGTGTACGATAAGATTAATGATGTCATCAAAAAAATTGGCGAAGATGAAAAGTATGACCTGATTCTGGATACGGCTGCCGGCAATATCCTCCACGTCAGTGAGGCAGTCACCGATTTAACCGAACGTGTTTTGGAAGAATTGAATAAGGGCCAGAGTGTGCAGAAAGAAGGCGGGGATAAAAACTAAACATTCTTTTTCTATGATTTTCGAACGTTTTCATAGCAGAATCACTAAACGATACATTTAACAGGAAATTTTTTAGTGGTGAATGCATGTTCAGATACGAGTCAGTTGAAGTGGAGCCGGGGCGTGGCAAGTCATACTGTACAGCCACTCTTCGGCTTTGGTTCGTGTTTTTTTAACAATTTTCTGACTGAGAAATAAATACGACGTGGTTCAAATAGCGTTTGGAAAAGTGAAAGAACTTCATATATTCAAACTATCCACCTTCCTGTCTGCACCGTTTTGATTTGGCCTGGCTCGGCCTGATCAAAGTGTTCTATTCTCTCCGTACTTTGAGAACAGATAGTTATCTTCGAAAAAACAAGACTGAGCAATCATCAGGCGAAAACTCGCCGCATGAACAAACAAGAAGGACTGGATGGAATTTTCTGGTTGTCTAAAATGGAGATAGAGGACGTCTTGGGCAATTTTACAGGATGTACATTAAATTAAATCCGTCATTGACAGGAATCCAATGGAAATATTATTAAAAGATATCGCGGATGCAGTACAGGGCTCGCTTCAGGGCGATGGCGCATTAAAAATAACCGGCATTGCAAAAATTGAAGAAGCCGCGCCCGGCGAAATTACATTTATCTCAAATCCGAAATACGCGAAGTTCATCGAAACGACCGGCGCGTCCGCTGTGCTTGTTGACAACGATTTCCCGGCGACAGACAAAACAATTGTGCGCACGGAAAATCCATATCATGCCTTCCTCATCACGTTACATTTGTTTCACCCGCACACCGAACACATTCCCGGTGGCATTCATCCGACTGCGGTTATTGAAGATTCCGCGGTTCTTGGAAATCAGCCCCATATTGGAGCGATGGTTTATCTTGGGAACAAAAGTCGAATCGGAAATAACGTCACGCTATATCCCGGCGTAGTCATTGGTTCCGGCGTGGAAGTTGGGGACAATACAGTGATTTATGCCAACGTCGTTTTGAGAGAAAACGTTAAAATCGGAAATAATGTCATCATTCATAGCGGCACAGTGGTTGGATCCGATGGATTCGGCTTTGCCCGCGAAGGTCAGGAATATCACAAAATCCCGCAGATAGGCACTGTCCTCATCGAGGATGATGTGGAAATTGGCGCCAATTGCGCAATCGATCGGGCGACCATGGGCAAAACCGTGATTCGCAAGGGAGCGAAACTGGATAATCTTATACAAATAGCCCACAATGTTGAGGTGGGTGAGAATACAGTAATCGCAGCTCAGACCGGCATTTCAGGCAGCACAAAAATCGGAAAAAATAATATTGTGGGCGGCCAGGTCGGCTTCGTCGGACACATTGACACCGGGGAGAACGTCACCATTGGTGCGCAGTCCGGTGTATCCAAAAGCCTGCCCGCCAATTCGGTTCATTTTGGATATCCGGCCCGTCCCATTATGCAGGCCAAACGAGAAGAAGCCGCATTGAGAAAATTGCCTGATTTGCTCAAGAGAGTGACTGAACTGGAAGAAAAATTGAAAAACAAAGGCGATTGATGGATATGTGACAGGCGTATCCCAATCTGCTGATTTAGATCATTGAATACATTTGTTGTTGGACCGGAGGAAAAATGCTGAAACAACAGCGAACAATAAAAGAGCCAGTTTCAATTTCAGGAATTGGACTTCATACAGGAAATAGCTCGATACTGACATTTAAGCCGGCTCCTGAAAATTCAGGGATTCGTTTCAAAAGAACTGATATTGATAACTACCCGGAAATTCTGGCAGATATAGACCACGTGGTTGATATTTCCCGCGGCACGACAATCAGTTCAAATGGGGCTGTAATTCATACGGTGGAACATGTACTGGCTGCTGTGGCTGGTTTGGAAATTGATAATATCCTCGTTGAGTTAACAAACAATGAGCCGCCTGTCATCGATGGCAGCGCTTTGCCCTTTACAGATATATTGCTGAAATCCGGATTTGTGGAGCAAAATTCACCTAAAGATTATATCGTGATAGACAACACCATTGCCTATCGTGATGATAAACGCCGGGTGGATATCGTTGTGGTCCCATCCGACCACTTTCGAATTACATTTATGGTTGATTACCAGAATCCGGCGTTGGGCACACAATATACTTCGTTATATTCGCTTGAGGAAGAGTTTGTCACGCAATTCGCCCCATCGCGAACCTTTTGCTTCCTCCATGAGGTGGAAATGCTCAAGGATCAGGGGCTCATCAAGGGCGGCAACGTGGATAACGCAATCGTGATTATCGACCGCGAAATTGAAGAAAGTGAATTCGGCCGTTTGAAGCGATTGTTCAAAATTCCGGAATCTACTGTTCTCGGTGAGAATGGGATTCTGGACGGTAAGGAGTTTCGCTTTGTCAATGAGCCGGTTCGGCATAAAGCGCTGGATTTAATTGGCGATTTGGCACTGCTGGGCGCGCCGATGATTGGTCACATTATGGCTGCGCGGTCCGGCCATGCGGCAAATGTGGAACTGGTGAAATTACTCCGCAAAGAATTTGAAAAGAAAAAGATCACCACAAAATATCAGTCACGGCCGGCTGGTAAAAATGTGGTTCTCGATATTAATGCAATTCAAAAAATACTGCCGCACCGATACCCGTTTTTATTGGTCGATAAAATTACAGATCTCATTCCCAAGGAACATGTCTCCGGGATAAAGAATGTCACGGCAAATGAACCATTTTTTATTGGACATTTTCCGGGGCGTCCCATTATGCCGGGCGTGCTGATCGTGGAAGCCATGGCCCAGGTGGGAGGCATTCTTTTATTGGACTCAGAGGGCAATCCGGCAGATAAACTGGTCTACTTCACCGGCATCGACAATGTGAAATTCCGCAAACCGGTAATTCCCGGCGACCAGATTCGGTTCGAACTGGACATGGTTCGCTACCGGCGGTCAATATGCAAAATGGCAGGCAAGGCGTATGTGGATGATGATCTCGTGTGTGAGGCTGAACTGTCAGCCGCTGTGGTGGATCGATAATTTTGCCAATTTAAAAATATTGTTCGTGCATGAATAAAGTATGCTGTTTTGAATACGAAATGATTGCTCGCCCACGACGGGTCACAAGCAGTCACGATCTTGAAATTACAATGAAATCCACTTTGGATTTCTTTGTTTTTTGAATACACAGTAGAAAATCAGTTGCAAATTAAAAAAGTAATGTAATCATTGAATGGATGAGTTCAGTCTAAATAACATAGAACGAAATGTGTAATGTTTATTGGTGCCGGACACTTTTCATTTAGTCAATTTTGCTAAAAAATCTGTGTAAATCAGTGTCATCTGTTAAATCCGTGTTCCCAATATTGATTTTAATTAACCTCGATTATTCACATTATATTGCTAAAGGTATCGAGATAACCTGAATGGTGCGTACTTCAGAATTCGTTATATCAAACTCTGTTAAATTTCATATATCTGATTAAAATTATTAATAACAATAAATTAAAAATGTTTAGGCTGAAATTTGTGAATAATTCAGGTTAAAATATTCACATTCAAAAAGTAGCTGATCGTAAATAATGCTTGAATGAATATCACTTGATAAAAGTCGAAAGAAAAAGAGGAGTACCCCTGTGGCAAATATTCATCCGACCGCGATTGTAGATTTTTCTGCTCAATTAGGCGACGATGTTGCTGTTGGCCCGTTTTCTGTCATTGAAAATGATGTGATCGTTGGAAGTGGCACTCAAATTGCGTCGCATGTTTTTATTGGATCCGGAACACGATTGGGAACCAATTGCCGGGTGATGAAAGGCGCTGTGTTGAGCACAGATCCCCAGGATTTGAAATTTGCTCAGGAAAAAACATGGCTAATGATTGGTGATAACACAACCATTCGTGAATTTTGTACGCTGAACAGGGGGACGAAGCACAGCCTGAAAACGGTGGTCGGAAGTCATTGCCTGCTCATGGCCTATGTGCACGTGGCTCACGATTGCAGAATTGGCGACAATGTCATTTTAGCCAATGCAGTCAACATGGCCGGCCATGTAACCATCGAAGAATATGCATCTGTCGGTGGCATGAGCCCGATTCACCAGTTTGTGAAGATTGGGAAACACGCGTTTATCGGCGGGGGAATGAAAGTGAGAAAGGATGTGCCACCTTATATTTTAGCTGCCGGGGAACCATTGAAATTTTCCGGCATAAATCGCGTCGGTTTAACGCGGCGGGGATTTTCCCGGGACGTGCTGATTCAACTGCGCCGGGCATACAAGATCATTTATCGTTCAAATTTAAATGTAAGTCAGGCGGTGAGCCAGATCAATGAAACAATGGAAATTATTCCGGAAATTAAAGAGATACTGGACTTTATAAATAATAGCGAACGGGGAATAATCTGAGGACTACGGGGTTTATAAATATTCCGATAATTGTTTTTTTCAGTCTGGTATGAAATCTGGATAAAAACGAAAAATCAAATCAATTTCAATATGAATAAATTAGTTTTCAGGGGGGCTAATTGAACGATGAACAACTGGAGATTTCTGAACACAGGGCTGCAGGATGGCTTCACCAATATGGCCATCGATGAGGTGCTCACAACAAAGACAGTGCCGTCGGATAAAAGTTCAGTGTTCAGAATATATGGCTGGAAGCCATACGCTATTTCACTGGGCTATAACCAGAATAAAAACGAGTTGAATCTGGAAAAATGCGAACAGGATGGCATAGATGTTGTAAGACGTCCCACAGGCGGTAGAGCTGTTTTTCATGCGGAAGAAATTACATACAGCGTGATTATTCCCAGAGATTCGGACTTTTATTCCAAAGACATATTAACAACTTACAACAAAATCAGTCAGGGACTTTTAGCTGGCCTGCAATTGGCAGGTGTAAAAGCGGAGCTGGTGGAGCGGTTCGCGGATGACGACGAAAAAAGCTCTGCATATAAAAACAGCATCCCATGTTTTTCCCATTCTGCAAAGTACGAAATTGCAGCGCGAAATAAAAAATTGGTGGGAAGCGCCCAGCGGCGGTATGAAAACGCAATTTTGCAACATGGATCTATTTTGGTGGGTACGCATCATCTCCATTTGGCTGAATATATTCAGCAGTTGAATGAAGACCAGAAGCAGAGCTTCAAAAAGGCAATGGAGAAAAAGACAATTTCCATATCTGAAATTCTGCCCACAATGATTAGTTATGATAAACTTATTTGGGCATTGAAAACAGGGTTCCAGGAGTATTTCAAAATACATTTTTTCGAAGGCCAATTAACATCTCAGGAGAAATCCGAGGTAAAAAAAGTAATTGGGAAATACCAAAATTGGAGGAGTTCATCATGAAAAAACATTTTGGAATTACATTAATTATGCTGGTGTTGCTCTGCGGTTGGAGCATCAGTGCGTTCGCCCAGGATTTGGATCTGGCAAATATCATCATGCCGGCCAATCAACAGGCTCAGGACGCGTTAGCCCAGGCAGAAGCAAATCTGGATGAGGTGGTTGATCCATTGCTGGATCTGTTTGGATTTTACACCGGCGGTGGAATTTATCACTCCGCCAAAGTGCATGGCATCGGTGGGTTCGATGTGGGCGTCCGTATTGTGTCCATGCTGGTGTCAGACGACCAGAAACCTGATTTGCCCTATGTGGGCGACGTGAGCTATAACGGCGGTGTATTTCGCGATGTAAGCGCCGTGCCCCTGCCATTGATTCAGTTAAGCCTGGGATTGCCCGGAAACCTGGAAGCCACCGGCCGGTTTATGACTTATCCATTAGGTGAAGGTGAAAACGAAGGAAATGTCACATTGGTCGGTCTGGGAGTGAAATACGGATTGCTGCAAAATTTGCTGCTTCCCAGGGTGGCGGTCGTGGCGAATTATCACTACCTGACTGTGCCGGAGGAATATGATTTTGGCACCGTAAACAGCTTCAATACCGGCGTTGTAGTGAGCAAAGGATTTCTGCTCATCGATTTCTATGGCGGACTGGGATATGACTGGAATAAATTCAACGCAGAAGTAGACCTGGGTTCCATCGGAACAATTGAAAAAGATTATAGTAAAGGTAACTGGAGAGGCAATGTGGGCGTGAAAATTAAACCATTCCCATTGCTTTTCATCCATGCAGATTATGACTTCGGCCCGGTGAAAGGAATTAGCGCCGGCCTGGGTGTAAACTTTCTATAAAGAACACAATGTCCGCCCCGGCTGGACAGCCAGGCCGGGGTGGGCAGGGATATTTTGAATATTTTCACCTGACGTTAAGGTCGGGGCTATAAAAATATGGCTCTAATCATATTCGTGTGGGTAAAAAAGATTTACCGCAAGGACGCAATGGAAACCAACGATCGCTAAGGGAAAAAACACAAATTAAAATGGGTAAGTTCAACTTGATATTTTAAATAACTGTATCCTCACTTATTTAAAAAGAAGTTATCGTTGAATCTTTAAATTCTGAAAAACCGCTGTCTTTTCGATCAATAAATTATTATCGCTAAACTCTTAAAATTAAAAAAACTCTGGTAACTCTGTGCATTCTCAGCGTGCTCTGTGTTTAGTTTTTGACTGATTTGAAATTATCCACACAATTTAGAATAGAACCAAAAATATAAGGTAAATTTTGCGCTTTGGTCATTTTTAGTGTGAACTCATGATTAAGAATGAAACACATAAAATTCATGCACATCATCTCGAGATGTTAAAAAATGTTAAATCGATTCCGGAATTTCCATCGATAAATCACCTAATACTGTTCGGCTCTTATGCAATTGGATGTGCAAATCAGCTAAGTGATATTGATCTGGCCTATTTCACAGATGAGGAATTTTCATTAAAAAATGAACTGGATTTAATGGGATATTTTAATCGAATAATTGGTTCAGATGAAATTGACCTTGTGAATTTTTACAAGGCGCCGGTATCGCTGAAATATAAAATTTTTGATCAGGGAAAAATTATTTTTTCAAAAAATTCTGATGAAATCGCAGCGCTAAAAGAAAAGATTTTCCCTGTGTATGTAGATTTCAGTTATTATCAAAAAGAGTATCAAGCCTCATTGATAGAAAAATTTGAGGGAGTTTAGACTAAGTAGTTTTATTCATAAATTCAGTGACATACAAAAAAACGGTTCTATGTTGA
>CAZSBG010000043.1:0-48318 GCA_964605145.1 uncultured Cytophagia bacterium
CGTACCACAGGCATTCCTTTCGGTCACATGCCTGCAAAGTTTCATTATATTTTTAAATGAATGCAGACTTTGCTTTTCGTCGCAGATCCGCCATCTTTTTGGAGGACGGGAATCTCCTCGTGATTTAGAATGAGATTCCTGTAAAAAACATACAGGAATGACAGAAAAAGGGTAATCTGACTAAGTAGTACTAATCATCGATTTTTATTTCCCCAACACGTTATATCTTTCTTCAATCTATTACCTCTCGCAACTATTTCTTCAAAAAGGAGCACGAAATGAACAGGTCATTTTGGTTTTTTCATGTCACAATCGCAGTTGTTTTATTTTCAGTTTCTCTTTTGTTTTCAATCGATTTATCTGAAAAACAAATACAGAAATGCTCGCCGGCATTGCGGCTTGTGATGAATAAAAATTCGGACATGCTGGATCATTACAAAAGTAAATTTGAAATAAATACATCTTCATCGGAAACGATGTTCCATGTGCTGATTAAATTCAGCGGCGCGCCGGCTTCGCTCGATGTCCCCGGCGTTCACATCGCTACCAGCATTGGCCCCATTGCCACAGCCACGGTATCTCCGCAGGGGATTTTCAATTTGACAAAGCTGTCGGACGTCATAGAAATTGATATTTCAAAATATGTCCCGGCCTGCCTGGATGTGAGCCGCGTTTCCACAGAAGTGGATCATGTTTACAGCGGCAATCCCTCCTATCGCGGAGATGGCGTGCTCGTTGCTGTGTTCGATTCCGGCATCGACTGGAAGCACGAGGATTTCATCGACGAATACGGAAGTTCGCGGATTCTGTTTCTCTGGGACATGACCGACGATGCCGGCCCGCACCCGGCCGGCTTCGATTACGGCACCGAATACACCCGGGCGCAAATCAACGATGAACTGGATGGCACCCCGGCCGGTCTGGTTCGGGAAAAAGACATCAACGGCCACGGCACGCATGTGGCCGGCATTGCCGGCGGCGATGGCTCGGCAACCGGCAATGGTTACGACGGCAAGCGCTACATCGGCATGGCGCCGCAGGCAGATTTGATCATCGTCAAAGGCAGCGATGGCGGTTTTTCGACCTATAATCAAATTAACGGCACAGCCTACATCAAACAAAAAGCAGAAGAGCTGGGCAGGCCGGTGGTGATGAACTTCAGTCTTGGCGGTCACTGGGGTGCACACGATGGCACCGAGCTGCACGAGCAAGCCATGGACGCTGCGGTCGGCCAGGGAAGAGCTATTGTTCTCTCAGCCGGCAACGATGGCGATTCGCCCATTCACGCCAGCGGCCAGGTTCCGTCATCAGGCACAAGAACGACCAATTTCATGGTGGAAGAAAACGCGGAGAAATTCTGGGTGAATATCTGGCACGAAGGCAGCGACCGCATGACGCTGACCGTTACAACGCCGGATGGCTACACCACACAGTCTTTCACTTCAGGCAGCGCCAATAGCTGGCAAAGTTTTGAAACTTCTGCAGGGAAAATTGAAATCATCGCGCCATCCAAACGGACGGAGAATCAAGACTATAACTTCATTTTTTATGTAAGTGATGAATCAGGAACCGCAGTAAAAGATGGCAGTTGGAAATTCAAACTGTACGGCAACGAAATTTCAGACGGCCGATTCGATGCCTGGTCATCCTCTGAGGTGGAATTCACAACAAATCTGGATTGGACACGACTGGTCAGAATGCCTGGAACAGCCCGCGACGTGATAACCGTGGCTTCCTATTGCACGAAACGGGAATGGGACACCTATTATGGTGGGCATTACTACTATTCCAATTATCCGACCTTGTGGGATATTTCTGATTTCAGCAGCCCCGGCCCGACACGGGACAGCCGGCGCAAACCGGAAATATCGGCCCCGGGACACGGCATTACTTCCGCGCTTTCAGCGGACTCCGAGCCCAGTGAAACCCGGGTTGTCGAAGATGGCGTGCACAAGCTCATTCAGGGAACCAGCATGTCTGCGCCGCATGTAGCCGGCGCCATCGCGCTTCTGTTTCAAAAGAATCCGAATTTAACCATGGCAGAAATTAAAAACATTCTCACATCCAGCGCAACCGTTGATGGATATACAGGTTCGGTCTGGAACCGGCACTGGGGCTATGGCAAACTGGATATCAACGCGGCGCTGAACCTTGTTGAAGGCAGCCTGGCCGGCAGCGCGTTCCAGCAGGAGAGCGGCCAGGTGAATTGCGGGCTGTCCGATTGGGGCGCGGTTGGCAATTCCAGCGGCGGCGATCCCGGTTTTGAGTTCCCGAAGAATTCGGGAGACGATCACGGTTACAGCGGAACGTTTGTCGCCGGCGTATGGGGCAATGACATGGCCGACAGTTACGGCAATCTCGACCGATGCGAAGACGATGCCTGGCGCACCACCTCCAGCGGCACGTTTCGTCTCATCGAATCCAGCTTAATTGCCGACGTGGAAGGTTTTGCCCAGTTTGAAAAATACGTGACATCGCCGGACGGACTGGCGCATCTCAAAGTCAACCAGCACAGCTATTCGTGGAATTCGTCGCCGTATAATAAATTCATTCTGCTGGATTATGAAATAATGAATGACAGCGATGTGTCCCTGACCGACCTGCTGATGGGATTTTTCATGGACTGGGACTGCCAGCCGAATTACGAAACCAACAGGGCAAGCTATTCAGCGGAGGAAAGGCTCGGTTATATGCGGGACGTCGGATCCAGCGGTAATGACTTTCTTGGCGTGGCCCTGTTGAATGGAACGCCCCATTCATTCAAAATAATCAACAATGCAGATTTAATCTATGCTACAGGCGATTTGGCGGACGAGACAATGTTCAATTTAATGAATATGGGGGGGTTCGTAAGCACCGCTGGCGCGGGCGATTTATCCATTTTGTTGACTGCGCCGAAAATCAATCTGGCATCCGGCAAAAGCACGCGGTTCACCATTGCGCTGGCAGCCGGCAGCGACCTTACCGATCTCAGGCAGAGCGCCACCCGCGCCGGGGAGAAATTTGCCGCCATCAACAATCGCCGCGCCACCGAAGTGTTTTATGATGACGGCACGTACGAGGGCGGCGTGTATGTTACCGGCGTCGGCGAACGACTTGGCGTGGAATTCACGCCGCCGGCCTATCCGGTGAAATTGAGCTTTGCCAGCTTCTACGTGTACGGCGATGCAGCTTCAATGCGATTGAATATTTATGATGACAACGGCAGCGGCGGCAAACCCGGTTCGGCCCTGCTTTCGAGTCCGGTCACATTCACACCGGAGGGGAATTCGTGGAACAGCATCGATCTTTCCGCAAAAAATATTCAGATTTATTCCGGCAATTTTTACATCAGCCTGGAATGGCTCGTTGCATCGGAGCCTTCGATTGGCTACGACGATGATTTCCCGTATGCCGGCCGAAGCTGGTATTTTGATGGCGCCACCTGGAGCAATTTTGTCGATGACGGCGATCCGTGGGACAAGCGCGATTTGATGATCGGCGCCGGGCTGCAAATGAGCACCCCGGTGGACCAGGCCGTGAACGAAGCGCTGCCGGTCTCGTTTTCCCTGGGCCAGAATTATCCCAATCCGTTCAACGCGTCGACCAACATTGTTTTTTCGCTGCCGAAGAGAGAATTTGTCACCCTGAACGTGTATGATATTTTGGGCCGCGAAGTCGCCACCCTGGCCCGGGACACGTTCGAACCCGGCATGCACAGAATTAATTTTTCCACGTTCAATTTCAATTCCGGCCTTTATTTTTATCGAATTCAGGCTGGTAATTTTTCAGAAACCAAAAAGATGATTTATGTGAAATAGGGATTGGAGAGCATCACCTTTATGTGATGCAATGTGAAGCGCATAAAGGCGCTTCACTCCTGAATATGAAAAGCAAAAATTGAAGTCGATTCAAAATCTCAAAAAGAATTTAAGTTAAATTACAATCGGGACAAGTCGAACAAATGCACATCCTGCTGTCAAAAATTCTGCCCATACTTTTTATTTTCTTTTTGGGCGTTCTTCTCAAACGGATTCGGCTTTTCAAAAAAGAAGACGGCGACAAATTTTTAGCGCTGGTATTTAACGTGTCGCTGCCGGCGCTTATTTTGCTTTCGGTCTCTCAAATCAACTTATCCTTCGATTTTATTTTCCTCCCCATCTGCGCAGCGCTGATCATTTTCGGGACCTATGCTTTTGCGCTGATGGCGAGTAAATTTTTCCACTTCGATAAAAAGTCGTACGCGGTTTTTCTCATCGGATCGACCATCATCAATACCGGTTTTACCCTGCCGTTTTTTATCGCAGCGTACGGGAAAGAAGGACTTGCCCGGGCGTCCATGTTCGACCTGGCAAATGGATTTCTCGTGCTCACATTTGTCTACTACATTGCAGTCAAGCACAGTGATAATCAATCAAGCGCTAAAACGTTGTTCAAAAAATTCCTGTTTCTGCCTCCGCTGTGGGCGCTGGCGCTGGCATTTATTTTGAACGTGCTTGATATGAAACTGCCGGTCACCGCGGTTAATTTTTTAGAATCTGTCGGAAATTTAACTACGCCGCTCATCATGCTTGCGCTGGGCATTTATTTCCGTCCAAAAATCGTGAATCTCAAAGCGCTCATCAGCGTTATTTCAATTCGAATGCTTTTTGGCATGGTCATTGGACTTTTGCTCGTTTCTATTTTTCATTTAGAGCATTTGAACCGCATGATTGTGTTGATCAACGCGGCATCCCCGGTCGGATACAACACAATGATTTATTCATCCCTTGAAAATCTGGATACGGAATTTGCGGCCAGCCTTGTTTCGTTTTCTATTTTTTTCGGGCTGTTTTTCACGCCGCTGCTGATTGTGGTGCTTTCGTAGAAAAAGATTCACCGCAAGGACGCAAAGTTTTCGCAACGAACGCTAAGAGAAAAAATACAAAAGGCTTCTAAAATTGAAAATACTCTGTCAACTCAGTGTTTTCCAGGTTTTCTCTGGGGTTAGCTTTTATCTCGAAAATTTTCAACAAAATCGTCACACAATCTCGCTTGACAATATTCATTAATTTTCGTATAATGTAAAAAAAACCATCTCTGTAGAATTCACTCTGCGCCACTTTATTCACACAACATTGAGGAGTGACAGCCGTGAAAAATACAAATTCCTTTCCGACAACTTTTATCTTTTCCACTCTTTTTATCTTCATTTTTCTGGTTTCAAACCTACCCGCAGATGATCTTTCAAAGCAGCGAATCTACGAACCTGTCGTCGTTCGGGGCGATGCGCTGGAACCATTTTATGATGTGCCCATCAGTGAAATTTTCATGT
Source organism: uncultured Cytophagia bacterium (assembly GCA_964605145.1). Lineage (GTDB taxonomy): Bacteria > Zhuqueibacterota > Zhuqueibacteria > Thermofontimicrobiales > Thermofontimicrobiaceae > CAZSBG01. Next base: position 5,294 of record CAZSBG010000043.1, read on the forward strand.
ACGCGTACAACGACAGCGCCAAAACGTGGGCCATGATGCCGTTTCAAATCGATGAAATGATTTTTGCCGAGGACCCGTTCAAACCCGGGCAGCCCGGCGCCATGCAGGATTTTTACTCCATCCCGGATGATGGCCTATTGGATTTCAGGGATGAACTGGTTTTTATGGCGCGGGATTTGGGCGATCGGGCCGAAGATACGGATTGGATCAGCGACGAAGCATCCAAAACATTTCAGCGGCTGGAGCTGAAAGTGATGGATCCGGAAAATACCGGCACATGCTCGTACGGCTATCTCTACTGCTCATCCACAATTTCGGATCCGGTGCCCACGCCTTATTCATTTGCCTTCGATCCGGAAAACAGCGTTGTCTCCAATAAATACTACTCCATTCGGCTCAGCGACAAAACCGGCCTCATCGAGGACATCGCAATTCTCCCGCCATTCGGCAGCGGCGTGGATATTTTCGACACGCAGAAACTTCGCTTCATCGGCCTGCTCGATCTTTCGTTCTTCGTCATTCCCATCGGCAAAAGCGGGCACCCGGCTGCCAGCGAACGGGACAATATTCACCTTTACGATGAATTCGACCCGGACAATTATCATCTCTGGTACACGCGGAAGCCGGTGGTGCGGCTCATCCGCGAAGTGCGCCAGACCATTCGTTTCGGCGAGTTTGTGCTGGACATGCTTGCTTTTTATGTGAAAACAAAATTCTATCCCTACAGCGGCGCTATTTCCGGCGGCGCCAGCCTTAACCCGGAAGATTTGAAAAAAGAATTCAATACCGATGAAGACGTGTACGTGGAACTGGACCTGCTGCGCCAGTCGTGGGATTTTAACGAAGCCGCGACCAACATGAAATTTTACAACAAATACAACGACGGCATTCTCATCGATGGTTTGCCGGATGCGCCGGACAAAACAATCGATTTGCCCATCAAAGAATGGACACTGACCAGCGGCGACCAGGGCTCCATGTTCGCCCACGTGACGTTCGAAGACCAGAGCTGGCTGAGCACTGACCTGTATTTTTTCGACAATCGCGAGGGCGGCCAGGGAGACGAATCGTTTGTTCAGGGCGGCGATACCGGGGACAGCGTGTCCTTCGGCGACCAGGGGATCTTGTTCAAAAACTTGGATCAGGACAGCGTCAGCCTGGAGCTGGGTTTCACCGCCTATTTTTTGCCCAAGAATTTGGGCAAGGCCGATGGACAGCAAATGGCGCATAACGTGGAAAATCCGGTGATTGTCTCCTCGCGCGTTTCAACATTTTCTACGGCCGTTGAGCAGCCGAATGCTGAAACAGTGCCGAAGAATTTTGAGCTGTTTCAGAATTATCCCAACCCGTTCAACAGCGCCACTAAAATTGTTTTCCATCTGCCGGAATCAGGGCATGTGAATCTCCGGATTGTGGACATCACCGGAAAAGTTGTCAAAACTTTAGCGGATGATAATTTCTCCGCCGGAAAGCACGAAATTTTTTGGGATGGAACGGACAGCAATTTTCAGCAAGTGGCTACCGGGATTTATTTTTACCAGATGAAATCTGATAAATTTTCGAGCGAAAGAAAATTGATTTTATTGAGATAAAACCACGCATCAGGAATGGCTAAGAGGTGAATGAAATTAAGAATTCCAATGAAATTAAAAAGATTGCATGAAGTTTTTTTTCTAATCATGCAATTTTTTTTATGGAATTTTTCGAATTTGATACTCTATATTATAGAGACGAAAAGTCAAAATCGCACAACCAGGAAGTGATCACCGATGTTGATAAAATTTCTTTTTCATGAAGTTTTTCCCGGTAATAAATTAAAAAATTTACACGTTAACCAGGAGGAGCAATGAGAAAATTAAAATTCTTCCTTTTGCTGCTGGGATTGACTGTTCTATTTTCCTGTGAAAAGAAAAATCCCACGCCGCCGCCTGAAAACAATACACATCCCCAGGTGGACATCCCCTGGCCTTCGTTAGCGGATAGTCCGTGGCCTGTAACTCATGGCGACATGCAGTGTGCCGGAAGGAGCAAATTTAAGGGACCCAGAGAGGGTAAAGTCGTATGGACATTTTCAGAAGAAGATTTCATCTTCGAGGAATCTGGGATCGTCATTGGAGAAGACAGTACAATTTATTTTACAGCCGAAATAATAAGGCCACAAATGCGTCATTATCTGTATGCTTTAAATATAGATGGATCATTAAGATGGAAACAAAAACTCAATGATACCGATGCCTATTCACCCACACCAATCATTGGCAATGGAGATTTTATTTATGTTATCAGACTGGATGGTCGTTATTACGCTTTTGACCACGATGGAACTTTAAAATGGAAATTGGATACACCAACCTCTAATTATATAATTAGTGCTGGACTAGGCTTGAACGAAATTTTTTACTATGCAGATACAAGAGGAACTTGGTATGCTTTGAACAAAGATGGGACGTTACAATGGTCTAATTATAAAATAAGCGAGTCCTATATTCCATATACATCTTCCATCGCGATATCTCCTGATGGATCAACTTTATATGCTGCCGCCCCTGATTCAACAATTAATGCAATTGATGCTACAACAGGAAATATTTTATGGCAGTTAAAACTAGGCTATAATCTACTATATTCTTCTCCAATGGTTGATTCTGATGGTAATGTTTATTTTATTTTAAAAGAAGAAGGGAAGGGCTTTTTAATTAATTCAATTAGTCCTGATGGAGAAATCCGCTGGAAAAGCGAAAAGGGAGTCGGTTATATGGCAAGTATGTGCATGGATAAGGACGGAAATATTTATGCCTATAACGGAGATTTACATCTGATATCTTTTGATTATGATGGAAAATTCAGATGGCAAAGCCCTCTCATTAGCGGAGATATAAGGCAATGGCCAACTTCAATAATTGTTGACGCTGAAGGCGTAGCCTACATCGTTATGCCCTGGCGGTATGTGATGGCATTTGACCAGCAAGGCAATCAATTATTTGTCTGTGAATTACCTGATCGTTCTGATTGGTTAATTATGGGAGCACTTTCTAATGACGGGCATTTATATGTAGCCAGTAAATATCAAATTTACTGCATCAAATAGGAGGATATAATCATGAAAAACAGCAATTTTATATTTGGTCTTTTGTTCTCAATTGTGTTACTCTTAACTTTAACATTAAATCTGTTTGCTCAACAACAGAGATATCAAGGAGAAATTATGGTTAGCGTTTGTGGCATGACAGGCCAAGACAAAAAATGGACTGTAACTGCCACGGCTTTGTCTTCAACCAGATGGCATATTTTAAATGATCAGTGCTATATTACAACAGGTTATTCTTCGGCATCTGTTAGTGGAGAAGGAAATGATGGCATGCCAAATGGATTTAGATGCCCATGTCAACATGTTGAGCACGGTGAAGACCTTGCATTTAGCGAATATAGATTTTCATGGGATTTGCCAGCCCCACATTCCGATCCAGATCCCATTAGCTTAGATTTGAAAGATGCCGATTGGGCATGCAATTATGCTGAATCTGATATTACAATACGATACAATATAGATAGCAGCAAATATGAAGTGAGAATTGGAGGAGCAGGTAATTCCTTTCATGAATTGGAGGAGGACACTATTTGGGATATATTAGATGAATCGCCTCCAAATCAAACAGCTTTTCAACCTACAGAGCCTCGCAATCTCTCCTGTACCAACCCAAACCAAAAAGGCGCGCATCCTAATTTAAGTTGGACTGGTTGCGAGTGGCCAGGAGTCCGGAGTTTAACTGTTTATTTTCGAGTTTTCCGTAATGATTCTGAGGTGGCCTCAGGATCTACAACAGAAGCATGGACAGATGAAGATGTTATTATTCACGGAGGCGGCGATGAACTGACTTATGTTGTCAAAGCTTACTTGTCAGATTCTTCTGATTCTGATCCATCAAATTCTGTTGTCATCAATGGTAGGATGGCTAAAAAATTACCAGGTGAAGAATTCCCAACTTTTGATGAAGAAAAATCTACAAACGAAGCACATTTATTTTCTATATCAACATTTCCCAATCCGTTCAATCCTACCACTACAATCTCTTACTTTGTCCCTATGCAACGCCATATTCACATCTCTGTTTATAATATTTACGGACAGAAGGTCGCAGACCTGGTCAATCGAAATCACGCTATGGGAGAGTATAAGGCAATTTTTAATGGAGATACGTTGGCTGGTGGAATTTATTTTATTTGGTTAAAATCAGGTGAATTTCACCTGCTGCGGAAGGTTTTGCTGCTACGATAAGGAACTTTTCCATTTCTTTTAAAACACAAAAGATAATCTATCCTTTGAACAAGTCTAACCCATTAAAAATAAAAGAATGAAATTTCCTACTGTCACATTAATTATTTTGATTATTCTTTCTCTCATCCTGACAACCTGCAACGTGGATCACGGCATTGCCCCGCTGCCCGGGAAGGTCGAGGCAACGGTGTATTTCCGCGGCACGCCGCCGGAGGACACCCAGGGCATTTACCTGACGGTCGCGCCGGTTTTCCCGCCGCACGCCATCAATGAATTGTATCACAGTCCCAACAGCCTGCCCATCGATCTGGACACGGTTCACGCGGAAATGGAGCTGCCCTACGGACGCTACGAGGCCATCAGCCTCTGGTGGTACAGCACCGAAACCGAGTCCAATCTCGCCGACGTGCTGTCCATTCCCCTGGACATCGAAAACAGCTTGCTGCCCATGTCGTTCGAAATCACGCCGGATAACCCGGTTTTCGAAATTGACCTTTACGCCAACTGGAACAAGGTGAGCCGCGACGCCGCCATCGAAGGCACGATTTATTTCAACGGGCCATTCCCTGAAAACACGCTGGCCACGGCGATCGCCGCGTACCAGTTCCGGCCGGAGGAAAGCATTCACTATCTGCTGTGGCTCAAGTCCATGGATTTCAGCATCGATAGCAATCCCTATCGTTTTCGACTGCCCATTCGTCACGGCAGCGTGAATTATCTGGCCGTGTTCTGGCTGCCGGAGCGGGCCGCGCTATCGGATTTTCAAACCATCGGAATCTACCTCGATCCGAATAATCCCTCGCAGCCGGGCACCATGAGCATCAAAGCGGATTCGGTGGTCACCGGCATCGATATTTACGCGGATTGGAACGCCATCAATCCTTAAATTGAACTTACATGGAATTTGCTAATGCACAAGTTTTTTCATACATACATCATTTCAATTTTAAGTATTTTTTTATTGATCACTGAAAATCTAACCGCATCCGGAAAAATTACCGGGCAGGTAACCGATATTTCCACCCAAAAGCCGCTGCCCGGCGCCAATGTGCAAATCCTCGGCACCCTTTCCGGGGCCAGCGCCAATCGCGATGGATTTTTCGAAATCAGCAACGTGCGTCCAGGGACCATTTCAATCCGCGTTTCCATGATCGGCTTTCGCACGCTCACGCAGCACAATATTCGCATTTCCGAAAATGAAAGCATATCGCTGAATTTCCAATTGAAAGAAACCGTCATTCAATTCGATCCCATCATTGTTTCCGCCGGAAAAACCCGGCAACGGCTGGATCAGGCGCCGGTATCGCTTTCTGTGATTACCGCGCGCGAGATTGAAAATCGAAACCCGACCGACCTCATCGAATCGCTGGAAAGTGCGCCGGGCGTTCATTTTGTCGGAAATCAAATCAACATTCGCGGTTCGACCGGCTACACGTTCGGCGCCGGGAACAAAGTGCTGCTGCTGCTGGACGGCGTGCCAGTGTATGCCAGCGATACCGGCGAATTCAACTGGGACATGCTGCCGCCGCTGGACATCGAGCAGATCGAAATTCTCAAAGGAGCCGGCTCCACGCTGTGGGGCGCTTCGGCGCTGGGCGGCGTGGTGAATATCATCACGCGGGCGCCGTCGCCGGAAGGCAAACTCCGGTTCGCCATGAACGCCGGCAAATACGACTGGCCCTATTACGACGATTGGAACTGGACCGATCAAAATCGGCTGCATTATATTCGTTCCGATGTCAGTTTCAGCAAACAGTTCGAAGCGCTGGGCATGCGGATTTCTGCCGGCCGCTTCGTCTCCACCGGCTACACGGAATTGGGCGATTTTGAAAAATACAATCTCACCGGCAAAGTCGATTATCGTTTTCGAAATGATGTGAAGCTGACCGGGTATGCCGCGTACAGTTTCATCGACCGCGGATTCTTTGTGCAGTGGAAGGGACAGAACGATCCCTACGAAGTTGACGAAGCCAATTTGAACAATTACGCGAAAACGAATCAGTTGAATTTGTATGCGAAATTGGCGGTTCCGATTACGCCGCGATTTGGTTTTCATTTTCGTGCATCGCTGGTTCGAACACTCATGGGCAACCAGTTCGGCGAGGGCAGCGCGTTCAACCCGGCGTTCGGCCAGGGAATCGAAGTGCGAACTGACTGGATTCCGCTGAACAGCCACAGCTTCACGTTCGGTCTGCAATACCAGCAGGACGCCGGCAGCACCGAATATTTCGGGGATCACCGGGGCTATTTCATCGGGCCGTACGTTCAGGACGAATGGAAGCTCAGGGACAACCTGAGACTGACCGCAGGCTTTCGCTACGACCGGTACCAGTTGGTGGGCAGCGTGAAAGAAGACCTGTTCAGTCCGAGGTTCGGTCTCAACTGGCAGCCCTGGGCCGGTACGAGTTTACGCGCATCGGCCGGCAGCGGATTTCGCGCCGCGACCATTGTGGAGCGGTTCCTCGAACTGAGCATCATGAATTTCAACATCAAAGCCAATCCTGGCCTCCGTGCGGAGAGCGCGCAGGCGTACGATATCGGGCTGCGACAGTACATCACCGAAAACTGGAATCTCGACATTTCACTGTTCGACACCGAGTATTCCGATCTCATCGAAGCGCACCTGGATTTAATTCGCGGCCAGATTCAATTCCGAAACATCGAGCGCGCCCGCATTCGGGGATTGGAGGCGTCCACCAACATCACCGTCCCGCTGACGTTTTTCATCAAAAATTTGACGTTCGGTTGCCAGTCCAGCCTGACGCACATCCATCACAAAGATTTAAAATGGAACGAGCCGCTCACCTATCGGCCCAACACGCTGGCGACTGTTAAAGCATCCCTGCAATTTAAGGGCACGCAATTGCAGGTCGATTACCGCTACGCCTCCAAAATCGAAGCCGTCAAAATCTACCCCATCAACGACCGCGTTCCCATGAAATTTTTGGATGTTCGGTTCTCCCAGGAATTCCGTAATCTCACATTTCAGTTTTCCGTTCAAAATCTCTTCAATTATAATTACGCGCCCATGGAGAGCAATTTGATGCCCCCGCGCACTTTCGTGGTTGGATTGAAAGGGCGCTTGGATTTGATAGAATAGAAATTCTATTCATTTTTTCAACACTTTTTTTGAACCAGCCAATAGCAAAATCTACAATCTTACAATTTTTCAAAAAAGTACTTGCATTTTACTCAGTATATTGAGTAAATTTACTCAGTATATTGAGTAAATTGTAAAAAGGATGAGTGATATGTTTAAACGAAAAATATTTCAAACTCTTCTCAATCGAATTTCAGATGAGCATCGGTTTATTCAGGTTTTAGCCGGGCCGCGACAAACAGGTAAAACCACTCTTGCAAGGCAACTTATGGAAGCAAATCCACGCCCAATCCACTATGCCAGCGCTGACGAACCATCCTTAAAAGACCGCGGCTGGATTGAACAACAATGGGATACCTGTCGTTTTCAATATAATAACAGTGCGGATAATAAAGCGGTTCTAATTTTAGATGAAATACAAAAAATACCACAATGGTCTGAATCCGTAAAACGATTGTGGGATACTGATACTGCGAACAAAACAAATATTCAGGTTATTTTACTTGGTTCGTCCCCTCTACTAATGAAACATGGTTTATCCGACAGTCTGGCTGGTCGATTCGAAATTATTCCTGTGCCACATTGGAATTTTAGAGAAATGCACCAGGCATTTGGGTGGGATATTGAAACTTTCATATTTTATGGCGGTTACCCCGGAGCAGCCGAATTGATACGCGATCATGACCGATGGGCGCGGTACATCATTGATTCTTTGATTGAAACAACAATATCCCGTGATATTTTATTGATGAACCGAGTTGACAAACCGGCCTTGTTGCGTCGACTGTTCGAACTTTCGTGTCACTATTCAGGGCAAATTCTCTCCTATCAAAAAATGCTTGGGCAACTTCAGGATGCAGGAAATACAACAACGCTTGCACATTATTTGGATCTTTTATCCGGCTCAGGTTTAGTGACAGGCATTCAAAAATTTGCAGGGCAACAATTTCGGCAGCGTTCATCCAGTCCAAAACTTATCGTGATGAACAACGCGTTGATGACTGCTTTATCGAATCTGACATTTTCTGAAGCTCAAAAAGATACAGAATATTGGGGCAGATTGGTTGAAACAACCATTGGTGGGTATTTACTAAATGAAAGCTTTAATCAAAGAATTGAAATATATTATTGGTCCGGCCGAAACAGGGAAGTTGATTTCATTCTTCATTATAAAAATAGAACGTTAGCCATTGAAGTAAAAAGCACTCGAAAAAAAACCAGCCTTCCGGGAATTGCTGAATTTTCCACTAAATTCCCTGTTGATAAAAAACTTTTAATTGGCAGCGATGGTATTCCAATCCAGGATTTTTTGACAACTCCGCTGAAAGACTTGTTTTAATTCCTGCTTTAAAAAAAATATGAACGTAAAATTTACTGGTCCATCGAAGCACGCGAAGCAGGTTAGCACTGATCTGCTTCGTCCATTGGAAAAATAAATCGCCGGTGTGGCATTTTCATTTTAAAATGAAATCATAAAACTGAATGTGTGGAGCGCCTCATCAAATCTCACAGCATCAAGGCTGCGCATTTTGCTGATATTGTAGCGGATTTCTGCCAGATGGCCGAACTTCGGGATTGCGCCCCCAGGTTAAAACCAAAGGAAGAATTATCAACCAGCGGAAAAACAGGGCCAGGATCGTCGATGAATGAAATCTCGTAATTGTGCACTTTATTCGATTGACCCATGGCGTACGAATCATCGATGACGCGCACCAGCGACCGACCAACCTTTCCGGCCAAACAAAGCTGCAAAGACGGCCCGACCAAAAGCGCAATTTTTGAATCGCTGCCGGGAATATAAAATTTCGCGAACAGCGGCATTTCATAAAAGAACATTTTCACGGATAAATCATAAGCCGACAAAACGCCCGGGTAAGACCACACTAATGTATTTTCGAATTTTTCCTGCATGTAGTGAAGATTAATTTCACTCTCTAACGAGAAAATATTGGTGATCTTCCATTCGTTTTTCATTCCGACCAATACACCCGGCACAAAAGAGAATTTTGGAATTTCAATATTTGATTTCGACAAACCAATGTTTATTCGACTTTCCCCTGCATATATTTCGCGCGAGAAAAAAATGAACAATAATCCCACTGCCAAAAGCAATTTTGTGTTTCTTCGAATACGCTTCATTTGTCCTTCCTTTTTAGCTTAACCATTGAATATAACTAATCCATCCATTTATGTTAATCCAAAATTAATAAAATTACAGATCTGAAAATTCAGATTATTTGAAACTTCGAGCCTTTGAGTCTCGTGGCAGAACTATTCATTGAAGATAAAGATTAAAAATCCACTTTGCCTGAAATTTCACTTGATTTTATGGTACTTTTTCTTAATATTAGTAAACTCGTTTTGGCCCACAGAACACGCGAAATATGCCAAAGAAGTAACAAAACAGAATTTTTTTTTCGTGTGTTCCGCGGGGAAATTTTTTTTATCAATCAATCAAACATTTCCATGGAGTCGATGATGAAACGTTTTTTTATTCTTTCATTTTTATTTCTTTTTTGCACCAGCCTGTTCTCCCAAATTAGCGACAAAACAACAATCGATTATCTGAAATTTACGCTGGACGATGCGCTCAAATCAAAAGACGATCGGATCAATGAGTGGAAAAAAAAGTACACCGAGCCGCAGGACGAAGACACCGAAAACATGATGCAGTTGTTGGGCTACCAACCCCCGGATTTTCTTGTGAGCATCGCCAGGATTTCGGCCTTTTTGTATGAAAAAACCGGGGAGAAAAAATACGCGGAAACCACGCGGGATATCATCGTTTCGCTGGAAAGGTACCGGAAATTTTTCCCGAAGCGATTCAAAAATCGGGTGGAATACAAAGAAGGCGTGCCGGTGGTGAACTGGTTCCGCACGCTGCCACGGTTCATCGAATGTTACGAGCAAACCAAAGATTCGGGCGTGTACTCTGTCGGCGATGTCCGCAAAATCGAGGAATCCGTCGCTGCCAGTGTGGACATTATTTTCATGTTCCCGGAATGGGGCGCCATGAACCGCACCATGTTGCGCGCTGAAAGTTTCATGGCATCGGCAGTCGCGTTTCCGAATCATGCCCACGCCAAAAAGTGGCGGAAAATGGCTGAAATTCTTGCCGGCGACAGCATCGGAAAATGGGAAATCGAAGACGCTCAAATTTACCACCCGGTGTGGCTGCGGCCGTACATCAACTATCTCGACATCTCAGGGCAAACAGAGCGCTTCCAGTCCCCGGTCATGAAATTTTACTTTGATTATTTTGTCAGCTTAATGGCGCCCAATCGCACCATCCCGGAATTCGGCGACGGCCGCTACATGGACCCAATGCACGAATACTATCTCTGCCTGGAGCGCGGCGCCAAAGAATACCAGTCCGGCGAAATGAAATGGGCGGCCCACCAAACCTTTCAAAACATGAGCGGTTTGTCCGACCGTTCCATTTTTTATTCTGCCTCAGAATCCGCGTTTGATAAACCCAATGTCGGATTTGCCAATATGCTCATCGTCCGTGAAAAATATGCAGACCCAAATGTGGCCCCGGTTGAGCCGCATTATCGTTCCGGCGACGCGCTGGATGAGGTGATCAGCAAAAAGATCATTTTCCGTTCCGGCTGGAGCCAGGACGCCACGTTTCTTTTACTGAATTACAAGGACGAGGGTTATTACAGCATCATGCAGAAAAATTATTTGAAACATATTCTCGCTGTCGAAGAGGAGAAAATGCACCACGGCCATTCCGATGAAAATTCAATTTGTTTGCTCATGAAAGACGGCGCCATCCTGCTTTCCGAGGGCAATTACCGGGAAATCGCGCCCAGCGGTGAATACGGCGCATTTCGTGCGGACATTTTTCACAACCGTGTTGTGGTCCGCAACGTCAAAAAATATTTAACCCAGCCGTATTTCGAAATATTCCGAAACTCCGGCGCGTACAACGACAATGTGCGAACCACAAAAATCGATTTTCAATCGTTTCCGGAAATCGAATATTCGCGGACGAGGCTGGAAGACCCGAAGACCGGCTATCGCTGGGACAGAATTTTAACCCGCCACAAATCAGACGATTATTTTGTGATGGTCGATGCGCTCAAATTCTTCGAGTCCGATTATTTCACCATTGGCAATATTCTTCACACGCGAAAAATCATTGACAAAGGCGATAACTGGTTCGTAACCCGAATCGACCAGTTGAGCGGTCAGTATCCCAATCCGGGCACTATGGATTTGCTGATTATTTTCCCGCAGGACAAATTCATCGGCACGGAAACCGAGCGCCGGGACAAGCAGGAAGAACTGGCCCTGTTTCAGGGCACATCGCAATATTACGACGCCGGCAAAGTGGAATCGTTTGTCACCATCCTTTACCCCATCGAGCGCGGAACCGATCCGGTCAAAATCGTCGGGCGATTTCAGTTGATCAAGGACGACATGGAGGCAATCGGCGTGCAGGTCAGCGCCGGGGAAAATACAAATTTGTACGGTATTAAACTGAATTTGGATCGGGACTTGCTCAAAGAGGATATTCGGCCCCGATACAACTACGATTCAGGGAAAATTCTTTACGGCCAAGCTGAGACCGACGCCGACATGTTCTTTTTGAATGTCACCCGGGAAAAAACGTTCTATTCAGCGACCAACCTCGTGAAATTCACCTATAAAAATGATGTGATGTTCGATACCCCGGAAAGCCAGTTTTTCCAGGTCTGGGGCAAATCGGACCGCAAGGGACGGGCCAAGTGGCGAAGCTGGGATAACTATTAATTTATCTTTCAACTGAATTCGCTTCACAAATTAAAGGCCAGTTTATGAGAAAACCATTTTTCGGACTCATGCTCCCATGTCTGTTACTTCTCTCTTTTATTATCGCCTGCGATTGCGGCATCGATGATTCTCCTTTCATCTACACAGAAGAAAGAGTGAATATCGCCCGCCAAAATATTGACAAATATCATTGGGCCAGAGCAGTTTTCGATTCTTTGAAAGAAGTTGCCGACGATGCCGCGTCCATTGATTCGGCGCAAATCCCGCAATGGATTTCTGCACACACACCAACACGCGTTGTCGACTGCCCGGTCTGCGGCACATTCTGGGCAGAATATATCTGGAAATGGAATCGGCACGATCCGGAAGCAATACTCTGCCGGGTGTGCTCTACTCGCGTGACCTCAGCGAACTACCCGGATAACGATACCGTGCTCGTCATCGATCCCCAGGGCGCTGAACATTATTTGCCGGTACACCGACACGAAAATGGAAAAATTTACCACTTTCAGGAACGCACCGTTTATGAAAAACTGATCCAGGTTCAGAACTGGCTCGAAGCACTGGCCGGGGTGTACGCCATTACCGGCGATGAAACCTACGCCCGAACCATTCTTCGATTTTTGGATCGGCTTGCTGATGTTTACCCCGGCTATGCATTGCACGATTGGAATCAGTATGGAACAAAACCATGGACCCGGGCAGGCAAAATATCCGGCTGGAATTACCAGGATGCGATTTTGATCGTGGCCTGTGGCAAAGCATTCGATGCGATTGAAGACAGCCCGGCCTGGAAAGAATTTGATCGGAAAAAAATCGTCAATGGTATTTTTCGGTCAGCAGCGGACTTTCTCACCGCCATTCGCCCGGACAAACAAATTGTCAATGATGCGCCATTTCGCTATGCCGGCGTTGCCATGGCCGGGCGCATACTCAGGGACGCCGAGGTCATGCGCTGGGTTCTCGACGAGGAGCTGGGCATTGTTCCTTTCATGCTGCGACACTGGCATTACGATGGATCGTGGGTCGAACGATCCCCGAGCTATCATTTGATGGCGCTCCGCAAATTCCATGAAGCGGTCGATATTTTGGATGGATACACAGATCCTTCTGACTATCTCCAACCGGACCGCATCGAGAATTTCAGGCTGCAGGACATGCAATTGCTCAGGAAAATGTATGAAAGCCTGTTTCGCATCACCTACCCGGATGGAACCCTGCCGCCGATCAATGATTCTCATGTCGGCGATAAACCCCCGGCTCTGCTGGCTGAAGCAGCCCATTCATGGTTCGACTCGGATGACGCGCTTCTTCACCTTGCATCAGCATTAAACGATTCCACGCTGAATAAAGGCGATGTTTACTCCCTGTTTCATCGTCCTCCGGATGCTCCCCAAAAATTACATCCGCTTCTTAAAACCGAATCCATCGAGCGAAAAAGCCAAAATGTCGATGATCTGGGTTTGGCCATTATTCGAAGTGATTCATCTGAACACGAAACAATGCTCACGGTAAAATATGGCGGCATCCACGGCGGGCACGACCACATGGACAGACTTGACCTCACACTTTTCGCGCATGGCAGGGAAATGCTCTCCGACCTCGGGTATGTGTATTCCATGCACAAAGATATTTTCACATGGACGCAACGCACGCTTGCCCACAACACGGTGACTGTTGACGGCATCAATCAGCGGCTCATGGGCGGAAGCTGCGATCTGTTTTATGATTCACCGGGCTTCAAAGTCATCGAAGCCCAGGGACCCTGGATTTATCACACTGTGACCGATGTATTCAATCGCCAAATTATTTTTGTCGAACGCGGGCAGGGGCACTATTTCATCGATGTCTTCCGCGTCAGCGGCGGGGCCATGCACGATTGGTCAGTTCACGCGGAGAGTTCGAATCTCAAAATAGAAGGAATTCAGTTCCGCGATATCGCGGCTTTTTCCGGCCGGGACTATGCGTACGATCATCTGAAGCGCATCCGAAAGGGCATGCTTCGCCGGAACAACCGAATTCTCTGGCAGTGGGATGAACATCCCCGGGCTCGATTGAAACTGAATCTCCTCTCGCCTCATGGCGCCGAGGTTTATTTAGCCGATGCGCCGGCCCAGCGCAAAAGCGGCCAGGAGGGCAGAACATTGCCCTATCTGATTGTTCGCACAAGAGACAGAGACCACTCGACGTTTATTGCCGCATGGGAACCGTTTAACAATTATGAATCAGTCAGCTCTGTGGAAATATTGGATATGAAAAAGGTATCAAAAACGAGCTGGCCTGTGATTCTCCGAATTCAATGGAGCGATGGCGTGGAAGACATTATTGCCTGTGATTTAACAGACACCCCAAACATCACGACAAAAATCGGCAGGGACACACTTCATTGGCAGGCACGCGTCGAATTGGTTCGCCGACAAAACGATACGATTATAGAACAACATCATGTAAAAGCCTTTTCTCAATAAAATTACCCATCACAGAGCATTTAGCAGGGAGAAAAAATCAACCATGCAAAATTCCATTGCAACGATCGACTACTACGTCCTATTTTTCTATGTGATTTTAATTCTGGGAATCGGGATTTATTTTTCAAAATTCATGAAGAGTTCCAAAGAATATTTCACCGGCGGCAATATGATACCCTGGTGGGTTGGCGGGATTTCATTGTACATGAGCAGTTTTTCCGCATGGACTTTCACCGGCGCCTCCGGGTTTGTTTATTACACAGGTCTGTTTGGTGTCACCTATTTTGCGACGTGGTCCCTGGCGTTTTTTATCGGCCATCGAATTACCGCGGCGAAATGGCGCAGATCGCGCGTGATTTCACCGGTGGAATACAGCTCCACCCGATACAATGTCACCACCCAGCAACTGGTTGGTTATGTCATGGTCCTGACCGGGCTGCTCAGTCGCGGAATTACCCTGACGGCTGTCTCCAAAGTGATTTCCTCCACACTGGGATTTGATCTCAATACGGTCATCATTTTTGCCGGGGTTGTTATTTTATTGTATACGCTGCTTGGCGGGCTGTGGGCCGTGGCCATCACTGATGTGGTGCAGTTCATCATTTTGTTTGTGATTACCTTAATTGTTATGCCTCTGAGCATTAAAGCTGTGGGCGGCCTTTCAACATTCATCGACAAGATGCCATCCTATAATCTGGAGCATTTTTATCACGGTGTAAAATATAACATTCATTATCTTATCGCATTTACACTCGTCAATGTTGTCGTTTCCAACTGGGGTGCCGCGCAACGTTATTTCAGTGTCAAGGATGAAAAAAACGCCAAACGTGTCGGCCTGTTGTGCTCAGGGCTGTTCCTCACCGTGCCGATACTTTTTGGAATCCCGCCAATTGCAGCACAAATACTGTGGCCTGATCTGTCCATGGTCGAATTTTTCAAAGGAACATTCAAACCCGAAGATTTGGTTTACGTGGGTATGGTGATGAAAGTTATCCCCAATGGGCTCATCGGATTTTTCCTGGCTGCCATGTTTGCGGCAACGATGAGCACTATCGACACAACGTTCAACATCGATTCTTCCATCATTTCCCGGGATCTATACGGCGGGTTGATCAACAAAAATGCTACTGACAAACAAATTTTCCGTGTTGGCCGAATTGCCACTGTTGTACTGGGTATTATCACAATCAGCACCGCGATTATTTATTCTACCAGCTCGCTCGGGATTTTCAATCTGATGGTTTTGTTCACATCACTCTTGGCCATGCCGGTGGGGGTGCCCATGGCGTTTGGACTGGTATTCAAAGGGCTGCCGCGGTGGTCGGCTGCCAGCTCGATTTCATTAGGCCTGCTCACAAGCACGCTGACACGATTCGTCCTGAACTGGAGCGTCGGTCCCCAGGTCTACGCGACGATCGGTGTCTCCTTCATTGCTCTCATCATTTCAGAGCCTCTGGGCAAGCTTTACAAAAAAAGTAAAATTCTCACCGCTGCGGCAATATTGCTGGTCACTGCGTTGCTGTACACGTTCTATTATCAGGTCAGTTCACATTCCATGACATTTTCACAGAATGTACTCCTAATTTTAGCTGCGGTGGTAACGGCTCTTGCGTTATTCATGTTCTCCCGACTGTTCGCAAAAGAAACGCACGAAGATCGAATGATTGTAGAAAAATTCTTTCAGAAACTGGCCATACCGGTGGATGTGGTGCGGGAAGTCTACGGCGGTGGTCGAAAGCCAATCGCCACGTACCCGGTGGTCGGAATTATCACCATGACTATAGCAGTTTTCATTCTCATTTTACCTTTTTTCGATATGCCAACACCTGATGTTCCCATCACACTCGGCACCGGCGGACTGCTCCTGCTGTTTGGATTTCTGCTGTATTATTTTGGAAATAAAAACGAACGAAATTTCAACATTGCACTGGAAAAACAATTGCAGGAAAATGACGAATAATATCTGAGGATTTTAGCATGCTGACAGCAAAATGGATCTGGAACAAGAAAAATAATTATAATCCTTACCATCAAACCATTGTCGCGAAAAAAGAAATTCATCTCGACGAGTTGAAACACGCGACGATACGCATCACGGTGGATGGAAAATACAGGTTGTTCATCAATGAAAACTGGATCAACGACGGGCCCTGCCGAAGCTGGCCGGAGCATTTTCAATACGATGAAATTGATATCACCCCATTTTTGACAGCCGGAAAAAATTCGATACACATCATTGCCCGGCACTGGAGCGCAGGCACGTTTCATGCGGTGCCGCGACAGGCAGGCTTATTGGCGCAAATTGACATCACCCGCCAAAACGGTCAATCTGAGGCGATTATCACCGACGTTTCCTGGCACGTTGCCGAGTGTCCGGCCTGGCATTCGAATACACCAAAGGTCAGCATTCAAATGGAACCCCAGGAATTGTACGACGCCCGATTGGAAAACCTAAATTTCTCCCCGGCTGCCGAATTATTTCCAGCAGAAGCAGGCCCATGGAAAAATCTGAATCCCCGCGATGTGGCGCTGCTCACCAAAAAACCGTTTTCATTCCAATCTTTTGTCAACGCCAATGTGGTCGAACACCGGTCAGATTTGAATTTCTGCATTCCCTCGCAGCGTTTACTCAACCGGGGTGTCATCGAGGCAAATCATTATGCCAGCAGCGCATGCGGCATTTGTACGCTGCTGCAACTGGACGAAGCAGCCGTGATTGAATTCAATTCACTGGAAGGATTTGATATACGTGTGAATGGAAAATCTGATGACGAAAACCGTTTCGAGCTTCAAAAAGGCAAACACCTTGTTCTTGCTTTTTCCAGGGATATCATCGGGCATCGCAAGGAGAAGTCCATCCGAATTATCGATCCGCCGGAGTCGCTGAAATTGATCAATCCCATCGATGCTGATTTTGAAAATCCCTGGGCCTGGATTCCCTTTGAAGAATTCATGTTTGTTGGTGATGATCTCGACTGGCAGGTAGTTTTCAAAGGGAAGAACAATGAACGATTGGAAGAATATCGCCAGACTGTTCAAACGCTGCTTTCCCAAATAACCGATCTGAATTCATTCATCAAAAAATTAGGTGAACGCGCTCAAAACCTGCCCTCTGATAAAATGTACCTCATCGATTCGGACCTGGAATTTTCGACGCGACGCGTCATTGAAAATGAAACCGTTCGAATCGAAAACCCATCAGGGCTGATGTATAACAACGGTGAAAAAACGATCGTTCATCCATCTCCTGCCGGAAATGTCGAATTGATCTACGACCTGGGACAGCAAAACATCGGCTATTATGAATTCGAATGCATTGCCGAAACGGGCGTGGAAATTGATATTTTCGGGATTGAATACATCGATCCGGACGGCAATATCCAGCACACGCGCCATAATCGGAATGGGCTCAGATATATTACCAAACAGGGGCTGAATGCATTTACCTCGCTGAAGAGACGCTCCGGTCGGTACATTTTTATCACGCTCAGGAACCTGCAGTCGCCAATTATTTTCCGAAAAATCCAGTTGATCGAGTCGACATACCCGGTGAACCAGGTCGGCAGTTTTAGTTGCAGCGATGCACGCCTGGACAAAATCTGGGACATGTCCGCGCTCACACTAAAACTCTGCATGGAAGATACATTCACTGACTGTCCCCTGTACGAACAAACGCTGTGGGTTGGAGACGCGCGCAACGAGGCGCTTTTCGCCTATCCGGTTTTTGGCGTGACGGACATCGCCAGACGGTGCATCACTCTTGCCGGGCAATCGTTGGAACGCTTTCCCATTGTCGGCTGCCAGGTGCCATCGTGCTGGGATATTATCCTGCCGGCGTGGAGCTTTTTGTGGGGAATTTCAGTATGGGATTATTATTTTTATTCAGCGGACATCAGCTTTTTGCAGGAAATCTGGCCGGCCGTTATAAAAAATTTGAGGGGCGCGGAATCGATGATCGACGAACGCGGGTTGTTCACAGCGCCGCTGTGGAATATGTTCGACTGGTCCGGCATCGATGACCAGAAAGAGACGGTGCTGCACAACAGCATGCTGCTCATGGGCGCCATCGATGCAGCCGGGAAATGCGCCACCGTTCTGAATAATACATCAGACGACGCATGGCTGGAATCGCTCAGGCGACGGCTCGTTATGGGGATCAATCAACTCTGGGATGAAAACAGAAATTCCTATGTCGATGCTATTGGCGAACAAGGGAAGCTAAGCGAATCCATTTCCCAGCACACCAGCTTTCTTTCAGTGCTTTACGATATCATCCCGCCGGAACACAGGGAAAAAGCCATCAAAAATATTCTGGAGCCGCCGGCGATTATGGTTCCGGTGGGCTCTCCCTTTGCCATGCTCTATTACTTCGAAGCGCTGGAAAAAATCAGGAAAGACGACGTCATCATTCACTCCATTTACGAAAGCTACCTGCCCATGCTCGAAGCCGGCGCCACAACTGTGTGGGAAATTTTCGGTTCGAGCAATTACCGGCCGGGCGAATTCCCCACTCGCAGTCACTGCCATGCCTGGTCATCTGCCCCGCTCTATTTTTTGAGCCGAATCATTTTAGGCATCAGGCAAAAAAAGCCGGGCGGAAAAGAATTTGAGATCAGCCCCCGATTAAATGGACTCACTTGGGCTAAAGGGGCTGTTGCCACGGCTTCCGGGACGCTTTCTGTGTCGTGGCGCGTCCAGGGCAAAGAGCTTTTCGTGAAAATCACTGTTCCGAAAAATGTTGAAGTAAAATGTAAAGAGAACGAATCCCATCGCGGATTGAAAGTCCATTGGGATGTTCTTTAGTTCGCACATATTCAAAAAAAATGAAAACCACCAGAACACGAAGAAAAACTTTTTGAAAAAATAAAACAACGGCCTATCTTTTTTATTTTTTTCCGTGTAATTCGTGCGCTTCGTCGTTATACAAATTTACGAGAACACATTGGAGAGGAATATGGCGGAAAATTATCTCGACTGCATTCGCTTCGGCACATCGTCCTAGGCCTATGAAGGCTGGAGGGGAAATGTGTATTTCAAGGATTATCCGAAATCACGCTTCAAAAAAGATTGCCTGGCCGAATACGCCGCGGATCGCCGGTTTTCCACGGTCGGCATGGATTTGTTCTTTTATCAGCCACCAACAGAATCCCTGTTGCTGCATTATACCGATCAGCTACCTGAAGGATTCAAGACATGCAGCAAAGTGTGGCAGGAAATCACTATCTTTCGTTTTGCCAATCAACCCAAGCTCGGAGTAAAACGGAATCAAATCAATGAAATATTTTTAAACCCGGATATTTTCAAACAAACAATTCTTCCGCCCTATCAAAACGTTTTCAGGGAACACACAGGGCCGTTCATATTTGAGTTCCAGTATATCAAAAAATCTGATATGGCACTGGCGGATTTCATCTCCAAACTGGACGCTTTTTTTTCGGCCCTTCCCAAAGACTTTTTATATTCCGTTGAAATTCGGAATAAAAACTTCCTTGTTCCGGAATATTTCAACGTATTGAAAAAACACAATGTCGCGCACGTATTCAATCACTGGTCCTACATGCCGCCACTTTCCGAGCAGATGAAATTCGACGCGTTCACTGCGGATTTCACAATCGCGAGAATCCTAACGCCCATTGGCATGTCCTATCAGGAAACAATTAAAAAATTTGGTGAGTTCGATAAAATAGTCGAACGACAGCCTGGGATGCGCGAAGACCTAATTCGCCTGGCGGAAATATCAATCCGAAATAAAAAACTGGCTTACCTGCTCATCAACAACCGGATTGAAGGCAGCGCCCCGAAAACAATTTCTGAATTGCTGGATCTTCTGGCCAAAAGGCTGGCCGATGAAAGCGATTGAAAACATGACACGAGCCGAGAAGTCCAGAAGTTTTTTTCAAAAATTTTGAACCCATTTGAATTTTCTCCGTATATCTGCCTGTAATCATTAAAAAATTTTCTATGAAATTCAAGGAGCTAAGCTATGAAATCGAAGACCGATCTGGTTTCAGCCATTATTCTTCTCATACTGATTGCCATGCAACCGGTGTGGGCTCAAAAATCCCGAACACTGGAGAAATCATTTTCGCTGGATAAAAACGGACGGGTATCCATTGATAATTACAAAGGGAGCATCACCATTGAAACATGGAATCGCGAGCAGGTGAATATTCGGGTGAAAATCGAAGCCGACAGAAACGACAGGTACACTGACGAAAAAGTGAAATATACGGAAATACAGATCAGCGACACCAGAAAAAGTCTCAGAATTAAAACCGATTATGATGCGATGCGGGACAAGCTTTCTTCCTTTCGACGGATGTTTTCAGGCGATGTTGGAAACATGCCTTATGTCCATTATTCCATCAAAATGCCGGCAACCGCTGATCTGAAGATCGAGGATTATAAATCGGAATGCGAGATTCGGGACATTCACGCTTACGTCGAATTTGAAACTTACAAAGGCTCGTTGCACTTGCGCGGCCTGGAGGGCGGCATCGACCTTGAAACGTATAAGGGAGAAATCAAGGTTTATTTCAACGAATTCAGCCGACGCAGTTCGTTTGAGACGTATAAAGGAGAAATCGACATATCGCTTCCTGCCCGGGCCAGATTCGACCTGAACGCAAACCTGGGACGTCGCGCTGAACTGGATTCTGACTTTGAATTGAAAACTTCATTCAGAGGCAGGAGAAGAGACGACACGTCATTTCGCGCCGAGGTAAACGGCGGCGGTACGCAGTTGAAAATCGAAACGGAAAAAGGAGAAATTCGATTGCGGAGAAATTAAACAAATTCCAAAATAAATCAAATCTTTTTCAAATACACCCGTTTTCTCTTATGTTGACGGGACTCGTAATAGGTCCAGAAATCCTGGACCTTTTTATTATCTTCCATCTCGCTGTTGGTTTCAGCCGAAATAATTCCGTTGCGCACGGCCAGCTTTGTCATTTCTGACATAAAAATAGCGCTCACGCCTTTGTTCTGATATTCCGGCAAAATTCCCACCAGGTACAAATCGAGGTATTTGGGTTTTTTCAATGCCCGCAAAATATGAATGAATCCAAACGGAAACAGCCGTCCCCGGGCTTTTTGAAACGCCCGCGATAACGACGGCATGGTAATCTGGAACCCAATGACGCGCTCATTTTCATCCAGCACAATGGTCACGTATTCAGGCAAAATAAATGAGAAATATTTTTTGGTATACAATTCGATGAGTTTTTCCGAATACTCCACGGAAGCGAACAGCTCGCTGTACGTCACATTGATCACATCAAAAATTTGCCTGGCATAGGGCATCAGCTCTTTTTTTGATTTTGCGTACACCAGTTTTAATTTTTGTTTTTTCATCACAATGTTGGCAAGCCGCTCTGCTTTTTCAGGGACCCTGTCCGGCACCTTTACTTCAAATTCCAGATAATCAACTTCTTTTTCATAGCCCCGCTTCTCGAGAAGCGACGGGTAATACTCGTAATTATACGTGGACGCGATGGTCGGCAATTCGTTGAATCCCCCGACAAGCATTCCCTGATGATCGAAATTAGTGAATCCGACCGGACCGTGAATGCCGTCCATACCCCTGGATTTCAGCCAGTTTTCCACCGTTTTCAGCAGGGCGAAAGCCACGGCTTCATCATCGATAAAATCGAGCCGACTGAAGCCTCCGTAGTTTTGTCCCCACGTTTCAATGAATTTGCGATTGATAATGCCGGCCACTCGCCCAACGATTTTGCCATCCCTGAATGCAAGCCAGTATTTTGCGTCGCAGTATTCAAAAGCAGGATTCTTTTCCGGCGTCAACGTGTCCAGTTCACTCTGGATGAGCGGCGGAATCCAGTATTCACTATTTTTATAAAGCGTAAAAGGAAAGCGGACAAATTTTTTGAGGTCCGTTTTTGTTTGCACTTCTCTGATTTCAATGGGCATAGTTTTTTTCTGGTTTTTATTTGGTCGATATCGTTTATCGAATTATTCAATTTTTACACGGCCATTTTTAGTGATGACGTGATTCGTTTCAGTTATTTACCTGATTTTTTTCAGCCGGATAACACACATCAAACCGTAATATGTGAAAGAAATTTCAAGGCCGCAGTATTCAGCGCGCTGTTTCATTATGTGTTCGAAAAGCTCTTTGAATTGCTCCTGTGTGAATTTCGGGGAGAACGAACTCCGCTGCAACATGTTCAATTCCATGAGGGGATTGCAGTGAATTTCAGCCTGTTCCATCGTCGCATCAGTGATCAAATAATTGGCGCCGTAATAATTTTTTTGGATGATGGCAAAAAACAGGGCGAACTGTGCCGCGCCTTCGACAAAGGGCAGCCAGGCGTTCATGGCCGCGCAGTATCCCGGGCCATCTAGAAAAAAATCTTTGGCAGCCTGCGCTCCCTCCAAGTTTCTGATTTTTTCGTAAACGCGACTCTGGAATGCCAGATCCCGTTCCGCCATCATCCAGCCTCGTTTGTCCTTCTGAATTTGATAAATATCCTTATACGGCATTTCCGGGATCGAATAAATCGGCAGCAGAATGCCCTCTGAATGGCACAGCTTCCAGACGCCGTCGTTTTTTTCAAGCGTGAAAACAAACCGGTTTTTTGCGGGATTGATGTACGTCTCCACCTTTGCCCGGCCATCGCTGAGAATTTTGATGTGACCGATTTCCATCGGAAACGGAATTTTCGCCTGCGCGTAGGCCTCAATCAGCATGTTATAGAGAGAAGCAAATCCTGCCTGAAATTTTTCAGTGGTGATTTTTGAGGGAACCGATTTATCGAGGCTGTCCACTCCCTGCTGAAAGGTTTTGAAAACGCTGCGAATTTCAGTTCCTTCCTTTTTATGTGCCAGGCTGATGTCCATAAACAACGCGATGAATAATAAAGGAAGAATGAGAAATACAAATGATTTAGGATTGAATTCCATCTTTGTTTCCATATTTCAAGCGAAAAGAGAGATTGGATACCAATACATCGAACAACAATTTGATAGTCTCGAAGGGACGTTTCGAAAATAGCCTCAGTAAATTTACAAATCATAACTCCCCCGAACCAGCGATTCCACAAGACTGTCGGGCAGGAACCGTTTCAGAAACACGAAAAACGGTCCGATCCCGCCCACGGTGAAATATGGCCGGGGATTTTTCTTTTTCAAAATGCGAACCACTTTCTGCGCCACCACATCGGCCGGCACCGCGTTTGCCATGCTTTTTGCTCGCGCCGCCATCATCCGATTCAATTCTTCCCGGTAACGCGATTCCTCCGAATGGATCACGACCGGCTGAATTTCAGTTTTGATGTCATTGGGCTCCACCATCACCACGTTCACGCCGTATCGTTCCACTTCATTCCTCAGCGACCAGGTGAAGCCGGACAGCGCAAATTTCGACGACACATAACTCGATTGAAACGGCACTGCAAATTTCCCGGCCATGGAGCCGATGTTGATGATGCAACCTCTCCCGTTTTCAATCATGGCCGGTAAAAATCCCTGTGTCAGTTGAATTGTGCCGAATAAATTCACCTGAAACAGCTCACGATATTTTTCCAGCGGAGTTTCCTCAACCGGCCCAATCTGGCTCTCCCCGGCATTGTTGATGAGCACATCCAGCGGGCCAACAGTTCGAATACACAAGTCAATGGATTTTTCATCCGACAAATCCAATTGCACATATTCGATCCCGCTCACCCTGCGTTCAATGCTATCCGGATTCCGCGACGTGCCGATCACAGAATAACCATGTTCAAGCAATAGACAGGCAATGGCCTTTCCGATTCCCCTGGAAGCGCCGGTTATCAGCACCTTTTTTGAAACCATACTTTCACTTTATTTTAATTTTAAAAAGGAATGTTTAATAAATTCCAAGCGACAAATTCCAAATTACAAATAAAATCCAATTCCAAATTTTCAAATCTCAAACAAATCAGAGTCTCAATTTTCTCTTTTGATTATCTGAAATTTCACATCTACTTTTCACTTTCCCCGAGATTTCCCTGTGTATTTACCATGAGTTTCATTTCATCCCTCACCTGTTGGAAAGCCGCCACCGTGGTTTCAATATCTTCGTCGGTGTGAGACGCCGTGGGAATCATGCGAAAAAGGATGATGCCCCGAGGCACAACCGGGTACATAACGCCTGTGATGAAAATTCCCATTTCCCGTAGTCGCTGGATAATTCCCATGCCAAGCTTCAAATCGCCGGCAGGAACGTAAACAGGGCAAATGGGTGATGGTACATCACCGACATCAAATCCCAGGTCGCGCAATCCCGTTTTCAGCTTGTTTGAATTGTCCCACATGCGCTGGCGCCGTGTTTTATCATTTTTGATTTTTTCAAGCGTTTTGAACAGCACTTCCACGTAAATCATGGGCAGGCTCTTTGCAAAAACCTGTGTGCGTGCATTGTAGCGAATCCACTCCACCACTGGTCGGCTGGCCGCTGTCACCCCGCCAATGGATGCGAATGCCTTGGCAAATGTGCCAAAATAAATATCGATTTTATCGTGAATGCCAAAATAGGATGCCGTGCCCTGCCCGCTCTCGCCCATCACGCCAAAACCGTGCGCATCATCGATGAAAAGCCGCGCGTTATATTTTTCCTTGAGTTCGCAGATGCCGGGCAGGTCCGCCACATCACCGCGCATGCCAAACACGCCTTCGGTGACAATGAGAATTCCGCCCTTGCGGTCTTCATTGGCGCGCTTGAGGTGGCTCTCCAGATGATCCATGTCGTTGTGTTTGAAAATGCGGAACTTGGCCGGCGCCATAAGCACGCCATCCACCATGGACGCGTGCGATAATTTGTCGATGAGAATAAGATCTTTGGATTCGGTGAGCGACGCGATGGTGCCCAGTACGCCCAGGTAACCGTAATTAAATAGAATGGCAGCCTCTCGTTTTAGATAATTGGCCAGCTCATTTTCCAGATCGATATGGCGCCGCGTGTTGCCGGTCATCATGCGGGAGCCCATGGGTGCGCTTGTGCCGTATATTTTCGCCATATCCACGGCCAATTCCTTGAGCTCCTCATTTTCCGCCAGGCCCAGATAATTGTTAATTGACCATTGAATGACTTTTTTTCCATGAAAAACCATGCGCCGACCGGGGATCGGCTCCAGAATGGGCTGAGTAAAGAAGTGATCATTTTGCATGCGGAATGGCCCGAAATAACCGCCATCAGAATTACACTTGTCAAAAATATCCATGTTTCACCCTTTATTTTAACTGATTCAAAATTAGACGTTTTCAGATGTCAGATGCCGGATTCCCGATACCCGAATAAGGTAAGATATTTCTGGAAAGATGTCAATAGAAAATTACATTTTTGTGAGATTGGCAGGAGTATTCGCATGTATATTAAAAACGAGGAGGACAACTTATTTAGTGTGTAAACAAAAACCCTGGTTGTCCGATCGAAGGGAGGTCACCCGGTGTCTGAGATTTGATGATTTTATTTAAATTAATCACACCCGGTGTCCTTCGGACAAGCGGGGTGAAGGAGTTTTGGTTCAATCACGATTTAAGCGCATTTACATCTTTAGCTGAAAGCTGATCGCTGACAGCTAATCGCTAAAATCTCATTTCACCAGCAGAACCACGCGGCGATTGGCAGCCAGGCCTCGTCTGTCGGCGATATGAATGCGATGCTTGGATTGTTGGGCCTGGCCGTGGGCATTGCGGTCGGCGTTCAATTTTTAAAAGCAGGCTTCAATTTGGGCCGAAGCCACAAAACCTATTCTTCAGTGGGCTGGATTCTGCCAGGAATCATGATCGGCTTGCTTTTACTGTTGATTTTTCGGGTTCAGTTCAGTGAAAACGGCCCCATCTTTTTTAGCGCTAAAGGACCAGGCTCTATGCACGCGCCGCTGTTGATTTCGCAGGGGGCGGGATTACTCATCGGCTTCTTTGCCCAGCGCACCCGCTTCTGCACCATGGGCGCATTGCGAGATGTGATTTTGATGCGGGACACCCATATTTTGGGCAAAGAACCATCGGAAGTTGGCTTGCGATTGGATGAGGAGTTCGGCATTTTATGTCGGGTGGGATTGCATTGCTCGCCTGCTTCGCATAAGACCATCGGTTCATTTCCCGCAGGCACGGTGCGCTTTGGTCTGGGATTTTTCAATACTGCGGATGAAGTCGATACTGCCATCGCTGCTGTCAGAAAATTGGCTGAGGAGGAGCGATGACCCAATCTCAATACGCCGTGATTCTGGTCTATTCCACCAGCCACGCCATGCGCATCGAGCGAATGTTAATTCAGGAAAATATCGAATGCAAACTCATCCCAGTGCCACGCCACCTCAGTTCGGATTGCGGGGTGTGCGTGCGGTTTCAGGCTGCCGATAAAGAAAAAATAGGACAATGTTTATACGCTGTTAATATGGAAATTCAGGGAATTTTGGAAATTTAATTCTTGTGAAAATTCAAAACTTTCAAAAGGCAGATGCATCTTTCCACCATTTGAAAAGGACTTTTTGGTGACTGTTGTTTTTGCAGTAAAAATAACAATCAAAATTAAAAATTGGAATGCGCTGGAGCAGTGATACCCACCAGGTTAAATAATTTGAAAATTAACTTGTAAATATGCAACGGTCAAATCTGGAACCATGCTCAAAGCTGATTTATTCTATTGAATTCATATCAATTATCATCCATTGTTGCTGAACGGCAAAAATGCCAATTGTTTATTTGAGGATACAATATTAAGTCGATTGAACATTTGGTTGATTCTTTGCTGAAAAATTAGTAGATTGTCCGGTTCATTAGAAAAAGCCGGTGGAAGAATCTTCGTCGTCCTCGTCCGGCTCGTCATCAAGGAATCGGTCCGGGCCGTCGATTTTGCGCTTGATGACCAGGCCTGCGAAAAATATCAGTACCCCGGAAGCAACGCCGATCCACAAAAGTGTCGTTCTGCGCTGCTGCGCTTCTTCTTTGATGCCGGGCAGCGTGTCTTCGGCTGCGATGAGCGAGTCGACTTCCGTCGAATTACCTAAAATGTTGGAGACGGAATCCTGTTCCGGCGAGGAATAAAATGTCGTTGATAGAAAATAAAGCAGGAACGACAGAATAAAAATCAGGACTGCTAAAATGTAGAAATATTCGTGAAGTTTCATGGCATTCGGATTGGTTGATTAATATTGCTGATTGTACTGGATAATATAATGAATGTTTTTAATAAATTCAAGTTGAGTTATTTGGGGGCTGATTTTTCTTCATTAATAAAATATTTGCCACGAAGTCTTGAAGACGCGAAGAAAATATTTGAAAATTTAAAACGTTATTTGTGAAAATATTTTATCATAATTTTGAAACATGAAAAAAATATCCTACCTCGATCTCATACAATCTTCGCCGTCGCTGGACGAGGTCAATCAAAAACCGCGGCGGCCTGTGCGCGTGCTGCTGGATAATATCCGAAGTTTGTACAATGTCGGTTCCATTTTCAGGACATCGGATGCGGCCGGCGTGGAGAAAATCTACCTGTGCGGCATTACCGGTCAGCCGCCCCGCGCTGAAATCCACAAGGCCGCTCTCGGGGCCGAGGCCAGCGTTCCGTGGGAATATTTTGAAAATCCAAT
This sequence comes from uncultured Cytophagia bacterium, assembly GCA_964605145.1. Classification (GTDB taxonomy): domain Bacteria; phylum Zhuqueibacterota; class Zhuqueibacteria; order Thermofontimicrobiales; family Thermofontimicrobiaceae; genus CAZSBG01. The sequence continues at coordinate 33,476 of CAZSBG010000043.1, forward strand.
TCCGGTTTTAAAAAAGCTGAAGTCAGAAGGATATAAAATTGTCGTGCTGGAGCATACGGATTTGCGGCAACAGTATCATCGGGTTGATTTCGAGTTCCCGCTCTGCCTTGTCATTGGCCACGAAATTACCGGGGTCTCTGATGAAGTGGTGGAACTGGCTGACGCGGCCATAGAAATTCCCATGTTCGGGGTGAAGCAATCGCTGAATGTTTCGGTGGCGTACGGCATTGCGATTTACGAGATTGTGAAGTACTTTGAGTAAATCACTTTTTACTCATTCCGAAGTGCTCTGCGTCGGAACGGAATGTTTTTTCATTTATTCTATTCTATTAAAATCGGACGCAGAGCGTGCTGGTGTCGTTCCCACGGTGACCGAGGGAACGAGATGATTGATTATGATTAAGATTAAGAGTAAGAAATTATTTCTCTTATCAGCCCTAAGACTCGCGCGTGCAGCGACCAATCCATTCCATCCACGGAGAGCGACGGAATTCCCCTTACACCATCCACAACTGTTTTGGTTCGGCAGTATTCCTGCAACAGGCCGGCTTCTTTTTCTTCATTAAAAAAACTCGTATAGTCTCTTTCTCTCGCAAAACAGGCAAACAACGCTGCGGCCAGCGCGTAACCGGCCCAGTTGGATACGCCGGCAACGATGGTTCTGTCCGTGGCAATACGGCATGCAATTTTTCCGCCCAGGCCGTTGAGAATGTTTTCCGAAATAACGCGCCAGGGAATGGAGCCCATGCCGATTTCGTTGCCGCCGTCGCCGATGCCAATCGTGAAAACCATTTTCGCGAACCGGTTCCTTTCTTCAAATAATACATGAAGCGGAGCCGTGAATTCCCTGACGGAATTGCCCCGCATGTTCAAACACTGGCCGGCAAGTTGACCCGGACCCTGTTTTTCAAATCGGGTAATTTCATCCGGGTCAGGATTTGTGCGCTGCGATTGGAATGATTTCATTGTATGGCACGGCCCGACCCGTTCCAGCGAAATAAGGATATTCAATTCTGAATAATTTTGATAAAACTGATTCAGTTTATTTTCAAAGGATGAAGCTTCATCAATTGCAGAGGATCGATCCAGCGGGAATTCAAAAAGGTCGATGTTCTTTTCATCGAAAAATTCCAAACCCTGCCGGAGCGGTTCAGCGCACAGCGAATCGGTGATGAGGACGACCGAATAACCCAACCGAATCAGGCCGCGCGCAAGGAACAGCGCCCCGGTCGGACCGTCGCTTTCCGGGGCCGGTGGATTCCCCCCGGGGATGAAAAATCCTGTGACAATTCCCACCAGACAGCAGGGATGGTCGGCCAAAAATTGTACCGATTTCAGTAGATGGCCGCGAGTGAACGAGCACAGGTTGCTTCCCGGGATGTGGTGAATCCCGCGGAGGCCCGGATCGGTTTGGATGAGCCATTCCAGTTGATGGATTTTTTGGGAGACAGGATCAGGTGATTTTTTCATACGAGGAAAATTTTGGGTCAACTATTTTATCGGACAATTATCATTTTGCGTGTCATGTGATAGCCATTGGCTGCAATGTGGTAAAAATATATCCCGCTCACAACACTTTTCCCCTGATCGTCGACGCCATCCCAGTATACGGTGTAAAAACCGGGTTCTTTTTGATCATTCACCAGGGTCTTGAGCTTGCGTCCTAACACATTGTAAACTTCAATCAAAACATGCTGCCGGGTGGGAATTTGATATTTGAATGATGTTTTCATATTGAATGGATTGGGAAAATTCTGTGACAGCGAATAATTTTCCGGGGTCAGCGCCGTAACAGAAATGGTATGGTGAAATTTTGTCAGTCCGCTGTGGGTAACTTCCTCCAGTTTGTAATAATATTTTTTGCCAGCCAGGGTCGTACCGTCCTGAAAGGAAAATTGGTCCTGCCCGGTTATCAAATTGTCATTGACTATGTTGAAAAAATCGTCCTGGGATTCGCTGCGATAGACATTGAATCCTTCACAGTTGTCAGCGTAAGTCACATTCCATGAAAACGTTATCGAGCCGTTTTCATTTTGTTGACCTGAGAAATTTTCAAGCCTTGAAAATAGCGGTTGATAATAAAACGGATGAGGCGAACGAACAAATTCTGAAAAAGCTGCCACATCATATCGTAATTGAATCCGCCAGTAAATTGGCTGCCCGATTTGAATTTCAGAAAAACTCGATAATTCTTTCAGCGCAACTGAAGTTGCGGCGCACGTGTCACTGGAAATGATTTGCGCGAACGTGCTGTCTTCGCTCAACTGGAGCACAAATGTTTCGGGCATGTTGTTGTCAAAATCTATGAGCGAGGAATCGTTTTCCCACATGAATGTGTTTTCCTCGGACATGAAGTATTCTTCTACAGGAAAAATGATTCGCGGCGCTGCTACCAGCACGTAGGGCAGAGATTCCACATACCAGGTGCGAATGATGGTGGTGTCTGCGTTTGAAATTATCACAGAAATTGTGTCGGTTGTCGCTGTGGAGTCGTCCGGAAAAAAGCAGAATGTTGTATCTACTTTCGTGCTATCCGATTGCTGATTGAGCATCCATTGAACTGTTACATCTTGGCTCCAGCCTTCCAGAATTTTGATGGCGAAATGCAGGCTGTCGCGGCCCGTACAGGTTTGTTCTTTCTCAGCCGGCGAAAATTGGACGATGAACGGTGAGCGTTGCAACTCCTGTTCCGGGTAGAAAATATTCCAGGATTGTGAGCGGAGTGAATCTTCGATCGAGAACAGGACCTGTATCGTGTCAACCGAATGGACTTTCTGGTATTTGAAAAATGTGAAAACCGAATCGGTAGCAGTGGAATCCCTCCGCTGATTTACAAACCACTGAAATTCAGTTTCACCATAATTCCCGGCACTGCCAAACGAGATGGAATCCGAATCGAAAAAGACTGAATCTGTTTCCGGGAACCATGAAAATGCTGGTGCTAAGGCGCTATCAGCGGCGGGAATAATGGCTACGGCGATCCACTCCCTGAAAAGAAACGTATCCGGTGCAGTAATTTCCACACGGATGGTATCGTTACTGAAAGAGGAATCTTTCGAGGCATAAACAAAAGATGAATCGTGTGCTGTTGTGTCTTGAAATCCGTTGATGAACCAGCGAAAAAACAGGGAGTCTGAAACGCCGTTTATCAGGTGAACCGCACAGCGCACAGAATCCTGATTCATGAGCAATGTATCAGTCTCAGGGGAAAAAGCAAATATAAATGATGATTTTGGCGCATCATAATTGTAGTTCACAATCCAGACATGTTCGATGGAAGTGTCAGCATCGGCAATTTTAACTGCATAGGTATCCGCAGTGGATGTTACTTGATTGACAATACAGGAAAATGCTGAATCAGTTCCCGGATCGATTTGTTGATGGTTGCGGGACCATGTGTAATGGAGTGTATCCAGGTCAGGGTCGCTGGCATGCACAAAAAATTCGAGCGTATCGCCCGGCGCAAAAATTGAATCCGAAAGAGTGTATTTCGATAAAATTTGAGGCGGTCGATTCCGGTTCTCCACTGTGACAAGCCAGATGTGATGATACAGTGAGTCTCCGGCATCCAGGCTCATGGCGACAGTATCCACTCCGCTCGAAAAATAATCTGTTTGATACCCGAAGCGAGTAAACCGAACACTGCTGTCGATTTTTCCGTTGACTGTCCATTCTATTTTCATGTCCTGGTCGATTTGAAAGGGGAAATCCGCACTGAAGGCAATAGAGTCTCCCTCGGATATCGTAGTATCGTTCGACGGAGAAAATACTGAAAGCGAAGTGGGATTGAATTTGGGGCGATATGTGATCTCCCATGCGAAAGAAATTGTGGTATCGGAGTCTGAAATTATCGCTGAAATATGTGCACCTCCGCCTGAATCATTCGGCGCCACAAATTGAAAAAAGTCATCGGTCGCTGCCGAATCAATGGAATCGCTGACAGCCCACTGATACACAAATTGCCCAGGATCGGCATCGATGTGAAACTGAATGGAATCACCGCAGGCAATTGTCGTGTCATTTTTCGGGAAAAAATCGAATGAAATGTCATGGTGAATCTCAGGAGGAATGATCATCCATTCGTGAATGAGAGAAGTGTCCATCGCTGCGCTGGTGATTTGTAAAGTTATTGTTGCGGTGCTGTCAGATTGAATGAAGGCCGGGGTTAAATAAAAGAGTGAATCCTCAATGGAAACTGCATTGTCATTGATCTTCCAGGAGAATGTGTATTCATCGCGCGCTTCGTTCAATCTCGTGCAATAAATTTCGAGTGAATCACCAGTGAATTTTATTGTGTCGACTTCCGGGGAGAAAGAAAAGTCCGGCGGTTCCGGCAAAATTACTGAAACATGGCCGGATGGAGGGCTCTCCAGTCCTTCGCTGTTTATTCCTGTTATATAGTAGATGTAATGCGCATCAGGCGTGATGTCAGAATCTGTAAATTCATTGTTTTGAACCGGCTGCCTTGTGATTTTGGCAAAATTATTCTCGTTGATGCGCTTTCGATAAATATTGTAGGATATAAATCGTTCACTTTGTGGCCATTGCAATTTAACCGGACGTTGCCTATGTGCGGTCAATAGTTTGGGTGGTTTTAATTCTGTTTGAATTGAAATGTCTTTTGTAAGTTTGTAATTGTTCTTGGCTTCCACGCTCAGTTTAAGATAAATTTGAGATTCTTCTTCAGCATCATTTTTCAGCCTGATTAAGAAAGGGTTCTCTTGATTGTTATATTCCTGTTGAAAACCCAGTTTGGGGATTTGTAAGTGTGCGTTTTCAATAGAAATATTCTCATTATTGCATGTTAAGTTTATTTTTATGTCTTCAGCGAAGGCTGCGAAATTTTTCGAGAATAGTTTCACTGCATAAGTTTCAGAATAACCAGTAGAGCCTGTTAGAATTTGCTTCTCAATACTCACGGTCTGTATGACGATATTTGGCAGATGAATTGCCTCCATGGCGCGCCGGACATTGATTCGCCCTGCGCCCAGCTTGCCTTCCAGTCCCTGGTTTTTTTTGTAAATGTTGTCACAGCTCCACAGTATCCTGTGTTTCAGGCTATCGCCGGAATTAATATTCTCACTGCAAAGCAGTTTCGCTGCCAGTCCGGAAACATAGGCCGTCGCGATTGATGTCCCGACATAATTGCGGACGACAGTGTCTTTTTGTGTTTCAAAAGCAAAGCCAAATCCGGGCGCGGAGGTGGATACCCAGTCGCCGAAATTTGAATGTGGCAAAATCTGGTCATCAGAATTTACTGCAGTGACGGCTATAACATCTTCATAAGCGCCGGGGTAATGCGGTGCGTCTGAATTCTCGCTTCCAGCAGGGCAGAGGATGGTACAACCCGAAGCAGCAGCAAGCTGAACGGCCTGATGTAAAATTCCACTGGGCTGATCCCCATAGCATGAAATGTGGATAATATCAGCACCATTTTCAGCCGCATAAAAAATCGCTCGCGCTACATCGAAAACATTGAACCTGAAGTAGTTATTTTTGGTGAGTGAACCTGCCTTTAATATCATTAGCTGTAAATTCGTGGGGCCATCGGATTGATCGGCAATTGCGGCTATGGTCCTCGCGGTCAACCTGCCACGACCGCTCATGTCGATCTGTCTCTGTTTGTCCGATTGAGTTGCCGTGAAATCCCAGCCAATAATGTCATCGGAAAAACCATTCACGTCATTGTCCTTGCCATCCTCTCTCTCCTGTGGATTTCGCCAGAGCTTTTTCTTGAGAGTCGCGTCCTGCCAGTCAAAACCGGTATCGATAATTCCGACGATGACGGGCGTTTCCCGCTTTTCGCGCAACTTGCTTTTCTCAATACAACATTGCTCGGGTGATGACACAGATGTGGATTTCGTCGTGTCTGTAGCGTATATAAAATTGGGTTCTGCCAGTTCAACAATATCAATTTTTTGATAGAGTGTTTGTAAGTATGGAATATCATTTTTATTGTCAAATGAAAATAAATATGTCTGCAATAATTGAGGGGAAAACTCATGCAGCAGGGATGATGTATGTTTTGCAAAGGGCTCAACAGATTTCAAATTGAACAGCGCATTTAACGAATCCAGTGTGGCATTGCCCATAATTTGAGGATTGGAGGAAAAATGAATTCGGGCGTTTTTTTTGAGTTGAATCAAAAGTTCATGAGAAGAATGACGCGGCGGGTCAACAACTTGTTTTGATTTATTCGATGAAGCGATTCCAGCAACGGCTGAAGACAGGCAGAATATGACCCCGCATAAGATCAATCCGCCCCATTTTTGTAACGGTAATCGCATCATCACACGCATCCTGCGTTTGGAGATTAATTCAAATCCAGTTGAAGTAGGAATTAATTTGGAGAACTATTGAGGGAAGGAAAGGTGGTTCACTCCATTCATCAGCGATAAAATGTTTCGAATATTTTTATCCGAAGTGTATTTTACGCTGGTTGCACCATATAAGATGTTTTATTTCATCGAAAATAAGTATCAATTCGTATCAACGGGTCCCTGAATATGCCTCCAATTTTTTTGTTTCACTGATCTGAATAGCCAAAAAAGACCTGTAATTCATTTTATTCGGTTTCTCTTTCGTGCTATTCAACCATAATTTAAAATATCAAAAAGAAAAGATAATGTCAAGAAAATTTTTTATGAATACAAATTTTTGATATTTTCTTGTGCATCGTTTGATAATTGGTTATGGGGTTAAAATTAGAATCAAGTATGAAAAAAAAGCCCGGGCGCATTCCCGAGCTTTTTTTCATCAAAGGAGAAAATAAAATGTCATTTTCATTGATTAAAACCAGAAGCCAATCCCCAGGGCGAGATTCAAACCTCGCTGGTTGCCCAGTATAAATCCGCCGCGATTGCTCACGCCAAAATCCAGCGCGAACGCGCCGAATTTAAATCCAAAACCACACGCGCTGACAAATCGTTCATTGCCACCGACTGCCATTCCGGTTCTCAATGGCAGCCAGGGAAGTGCATTGTATTGAATGCCAACAGCGAATTGCGGAGTGAACGTTGCGCCGGGTCGTTCATTTAAACCCTGAATGTAATCCATGGCAACCAACATTTTTTTGTAATGATAAACTGCGCCCAGATGCATCACGGCCGGCATGGAGGAGGACGTCGTGCCCAGTTCTGTTGTGGTCTCTTCTGTGTCGAACAGCGAATCAGTTTCTGTGTCTTCCAGGATTTCCATGGTCACCGGATCCATTTTGAACGAAAAGTTTTTGTCCGTTGCATCCTGGTGCCATTGAATATTGCTGACCAAATTCTTGAATGCCAGACTTACCGTCCACAAATTGTTAATCTCTGCAGCGGCGCCAATATCGAATCCTATTCCCTTTCCGCTGCCGGCATATTCCATGTTAATCAGGCCATTGGCCTCCAAACCGTCGATGGTGGTTGACATATACCCCTGGGTTTCCTTCACTTTCATGTAGCCATATCCCTGCAAATATTTTATCGTTGCTCCAACTGAGAAGTGTTTTACACCGGAAATATGCACCGGCAAAGCCCCGCTCAGATTGTAGCTCGCCACAGCAAAAGCTTCGCCATCGGAATTGTCAAAGGAGTAAATTTGATCCATTTCGTTTCCTCTGAACATAATTTCGATGAAATTTTTGTCCAGTTGAAGTTCAGAACAAACAATTGCTTCCATGGAAAAAGCGAGGTGCCCGGATGCAAAGCTCAATAGTTGCGAGCCGGTATTCATGAAGAATTTTAGCCCATCTCCGGGGATGCTGTTTAAAATATCATCGATATCGCCGGCGGACAGCGAGTCTCCATTGTACATATCGTACTGGCTTTTACTGAAACTGTTATTGTGGACACCGACACCCAGATTGACTAAACTGACTGAATATCGGTTTTCGCCGGACAATAGCAGGTTGGCCGGATTCCAGACTGCGGATTCAAATCCACGGGCCATGCCAATGTATGCGCCGCCCATGCCAACGCTTCGTGGATTGGAAATATGAGAACCTGCCTTGCTTTCCGTAAGAAAAAAACTTGAAGTAACGAATAAAAGCACTAAGGTGAATTTTAATATATTTTTCATCGTATAAATCCCTGATTGTTTGAGTTCTTTATTCATTATCGTCTTCGGCGCTTACTGTGAGTTTGAAAACAGTATACATTTGCACTTTAATGTAGTCCGATGTCATCACGTGAACAGCGTTCCCATCTGAACCCGGAAAAGTGATTTCAACGCCGCTGAAAACCATTTCGTTTTCAAATAGCCTCAGATCGTCTTTGGTCAGAGTTACTTTCAATTCATTTTCTGAATGCTCGGCTGTAAAGCCTGCTTGATCCACAATGGCAGGCGCAATATTCAGTGGTCCGATGACTAATTCCGGATCGGAAAAAACAGTGGAATCGCGTGTGCTGAATTTTGCCTCAATAACCGCGCCAAAGGGCAATTTGTTACTGATTTTTGCCACGACTTCGCCGGACATGAGCCTGTCCCGGATCGTCTCCCTGTTATCTTCCTCAATTTCCAATGAATCGATGTCCGTTGTTGCAGTTTGTGTCGGAAAAGACAGGGCCAATGGCGCTGATATATTCATCCTACCTTCAATGTAATCCGTTTGCGTAACCGTGCCCGGGCTGTTGCTATCGCCGAGCCAGACAGACCCTGACATTTCAATTTGGTCTGGCAGCGCATTCAGGAATTCAATGATGTTGCTGTTGTTTTTATCCAGGACGATTGTGGTGGTTTTGCTCCCGAATTCGGGAGCGGCTAAAATAGTCTCCTGCACTTTTAAGTCAACTGTTTTGCCCGCGTCCGTAATCCCCTGGATAACAATGTCGCTGCGAGCCGGGAGATTTATTGTGTTTTCGATTTCCAGGCGAATGACCGCGTTTTCCAATTTTACACTGTCCAGCTCGTCCGAGAAATTCAGGTCTTCCTTGAATGGTTCTATGTCAATTTCTATTTCATTCAATATGCCCTGGATTTGGGAAAAAATAATTTCACTGCTTGTCAAATTCGCTTTTACGTTGTCTGAACTTTGAATGTGGATCATTTCGTCAGATTCCTCTGTCACAAATGTCCAATGAAAGCGGATTGTCTGTTCGCCCACACCAGCAAAATCCGGTCGAAGTGTGAGGTTTTCCAATGGAATTGAAATTTGAGAGCGGCTTTGCGCTGAAATATACAGAGAATCTGTATACGGGTTTTCATTTTTGAAAAAGTCACTTAGTTCATAAATAATTTTGCCATGAATGGGGACCTGGTTGTCGATGACCAGATTCAGAGTGCCGGACTGAATAACGGCCTCCGTAATACTAATGGAATCATCGATGGCCAGCGATTGGGTCTCGGATATATTTACAGCCGGCGTTTTAGCCACGGCTTCCAAAACGCTAAAATCTGAAAAACTTGTGATGAGATTGACCGAGCTGTAGGCGTCGATCTCCACCGATTGCCCCTTACTTCCAGGGGAGTTGCCGATTAATAAAAATTCGAGTTGGTTGGAAAATTTCTTTCCGGACGCATCAATCGATGTTTTGATTTTTTCACCTGGAGCAATTTCCCTGTTGAGTGAAACGCCGCCGATTAGAGTATCTGCACCGGCATCCATTAAATGAAGGACTAAATCCGGCCCAAGCCAAAGCGGCAAGTTATTAGTCAACTCTAAAAATACCGTTCCTGTGTCAATGACAATCCATGAAAATTCATCGAAAGTTGGAATAGTTTTCACCACATCGGTCAATGTAAAGCTCGGTACTTCGACAGTATATCCGTGCAGTGATTCCGCGTCAGGGTAAATTTCGTTGAAAATAAAATCAATACTTTCCGGTTCAGGGGCGTTTATGTTGTAAGAGCCCACACTGGTTTCAAAGCTTTTTTCAAGTCCATCCATCTGGAGTTTGTCGCCGACTGTGTAACGATCAATTTCTTTTGAGAAATCAAAATGAACGTGACCGGTTGAATCTGCATACAGATTTTTTTCATCCTCGACGATCTCATCCAGATGATATGTTTTATTGATCAGAGGAAGCGTTAAGGTGGTCTCCCATTTCGGCGCTGTCGGAGGATCAAATGAACAATATATAAAAAGAAGCATTGCAAGGAGAGTCAGCTTCAAAAAAAAATATTTGGAATGTATTGATATTATTAGCATTTATTGACCTCTTTCCATTGATTATTAATCTGCTGGTTTTGAATTCTTGTATAGATTGTATCGACTATTTTTTGACTAAACTTTAATATTCAAACCAGCAATTCTGCCCCCGGCAAAGACGGGTTGTGAGGGCGAAGAAGTATGAATATAAAATTTTTATATCAGAAATACCATTGATTTTTATATTATTTTGTATCAGAGCCCGGTGCAATAAAAAAACGGTAATCAGAACTAGTAACCATTCAGGTGATTGATAATATAAGAAAAAGATTTTAATAACCTTAGCACCTTGTCATATCTCGACTCCGCTCGATATGACTTACGATATGTCACCTTGAGTTGAAAATCCGCCTCGGGAGGACGGAGTCGAAAGGTGACAATACACGGTGGGTAGCTGAATAGATACCAGAACTATTTGATTATTTTAATATTTTCAATATATTATTCTATGATGAGGGTTTCGAGATGAAACAGGGCTTTGCAGTTTGGTCTCTTTAAAAAACTTTGAAAAAATGTAGGCTAATAATATAAAAATATATGAGGTTATAAACTTTATATTTTTATGAATTTTTCTATTGACATTTTTATTTTTTTTTAGTATATTTAGCCAAGTTTGAGAAATTATTACGATTAAATATAGAAAGGAAATTATGCCTCATCATAAATCGACAATAAAGAGAGTTCAGACGAACAAGAAGGAAAATCTGAAGAATATGAGTTATAAATCGTTATTGAAAACTTCAATCAAAAAAGTATTGGATATAACGGATAAAGAAGCAATCCAGCAAGAATTACAGACGACCTATTCACTTTTGGATAAATTAGCAGCGAAAAATATTATTCACAAGAATAAGGCTGCGAATCAAAAATCACGATTGGCAAAATATGCTAATTCTTTGAATTAAATAGACTTGTAATTTAAGTTTGAGACCGAAGTAGCTAACTGTGTCCGGTAACTCCCCCTAATCCCGGTTCAGTTGTGAGACTTCGGTCTCTTTTTTTTATCCCTCAAACGCCGCTCAATTTTCAAAAAAAACTACATTAGCTTGTAATCCCCTGACATTCAGAATGTTAGGACAATTCTATTTTATGCACAATAGTGTCCGCATCTGATAATATTTTCATTCATCGAAAGGTAATTTAAAGCATAGCGAGTTTACCGAATTGAAATGCATGAAATAAACAGGAATCATGCGAGAGAAAAAAAGCCCCATTCCAATGTTTTTGGTTCTGGGGCTATTTTCATTTGCAGAAATGTTTGTTTGATAAGAAGAGTGGTCAAACTTCTTGCCGATGTCAACTGCTCATGAGTTTGTAATTCGGCGCTTCTTTTGTAATGATAACGCTATGGGGGTGGTTTTCACGAACAGTTGCCAGGGAGACTTTAATGAATTGAGATTTTTCTTTCAGCTCGGCAATGGTTTTTGATCCGCAATATCCCATGGACGCCTTCAATCCGCCAACCATTTGATAAATGGTTTCGTTGAGCGTACCCCGGTAGGGAACTCTGCCTTCAATGCCTTCCGGGACAAGTTTTTTTGTTTCGTCCGAATCCTGGAAATATCGATCACTGCTCCCTTGCTTCATGGCTGCGATGGAACCCATGCCGCGATAGACTTTATAACTTCGGCCATCCAGAAAAATCGTTTCACCCGGACTTTCTTTGGTGCCTGCGAATAAATTGCCGATCATGACCGTGTCTGCACCTGCTGCCAGCGCTTTTGAAATATCTCCAATTTGCTTGATGCCGCCATCTGCAATGAGCGGGATGTTGTATTTTGCGCAGACCGCCGCACAGTCCATGATCGCTGATATTTGAGGAACCCCCACGCCGGTGACAACGCGAGTCGTGCAAATACCACTGGGACCAATGCCAACTTTCACCGCATCTGCGCCGGCTTTGATGAGGTCTTCGGCGGCTTCCGCGGTGGCAATGTTGCCGGCAATGATTTCCATGTCAGGATATTTTTTCTTCAAGTGAATAACAGATTGGGCAACGGCTTCATGATGACCATGCGCTGTATCGACAATGATCACGTCGACACCTGTTTCAATGAGCGCTTCAGCCCGGGCATCCCGATCCGCTCCAACACCAATGGCAGCCCCGACCCGCAGCCGGCCATGAACATCTTTGCACGCATTGGGATAATTTTTCTTCTTCTGAATATCTTTGACTGTGATCAGCCCCATCAATCGGTTTTGGTCATCGACCACAAGCAGCTTTTCAATTTTGTGCTTTTGCAGAATTTTTTCCGCATGTTCCAAAGTTGTCCCGATTGGCACGGTGATAAGATTTTCTTTGGTCATGACTTCACTGATTTTCAAATTCAGGTTGGTTTCGAATCGTAAATCGCGATTGGTGAGAATGCCGACCAATTTATTTTTTTGCACCACAGGGATGCCGGAGATGTGGTATTTTTCCATGACACCGATGGCTTCACCGATTTTTGCGTCAGGCTCCATGGATATAGGTTTGAGAATCATGCCACTTTCCGATCGTTTGACGCGATCAACCTCTTCTGCCTGTTTTTCGATGGGCAGATTTTTGTGAATAATACCGATGCCTCCTTCGCGGGCAATGGCCACTGCCAGTTCGGATTCAGTGACTGTATCCATCGCAGCGCTAACCAGCGGAATGTTTAGTTCAATGTTTTTGGATAATCGCGTGTGTGTTTCTGCCATTTTGGGGAGGACATTGGATTTGGCCGGAATGAGCAGTACATCATCAAATGTTATGCCTTCCTTTAATATTTTTTTATATTCCTGCATGATTTACTCCAAATTATATTGATATGTCTTGAATGAATCGCTTGACCAGTTCAATAACTTTCCCCTGAGAGATCATCTTATGAGCTGATTCAATATCAGGCTGCATAAAACGATCAGTTGAAAGATGTGGTATATGTTCCCGAACGTATTTGTGAACTTGTTCAAGGACCTTGCTGGTTTTCAGCGGCTTTTTAAGATCAATTGCCTGACAGGCACAGAGTAGTTCAATTGCCAAAATATACTCCGTATTTTTTAATACCTCCAGTGCTTTGGTTCCTGCGTGGCAACTCATGCTCACAAAATCTTCTTTATTTGCTGAAGTTGGGATGGAATCTACCGAAGCCGGATGGGCTAATACTTTATTTTCAGAGGCCAAACTGGCAGCCGTGACCTGTGCAATCATAAAACCTGAATTGAGTCCACCTTCTTCTGTGAGAAATCCTGCCATTTCGCTTGTGTTCGGGTCGAGCATGTATTCGATGCGGCGCTCTGAAATATTAGCTAAATACGTTGTGGCGATAGCCAGCATATCACTCACCATTGAAATAGATTGTCCATGAAAATTTCCACCGGAGAGTACCTCGTTGTCATCTGCAAAAATTAATGGATTGTCGGTACAGCTATTGATTTCCACGGTCAAAATCGATTCGGCAAAATTGATGGCTTCACGAACGCTGCCATGCACCTGAGGCATGCATCGCAGGCTGTACGCATCCTGCACTTTGGAACAATCCTGATGAGATTCTCTGATTTCACTATTTTTGAGAAGTTCTGTCAATACCCGTCCCACATGAATTTGTCCCGGTATGCCACGCGCGCGCTGTATCCTCTCATCGAAAGCAGATGGCGTGCCCTTGAGCCCTTCCGCGGTCATAGCGCCGATGATGTCTGCAGTCTTTGCCAGATTTTCCAATTTTCTCAATGCCCAGCACGAAAGAGCAGTGCTGACCTGTAATCCATTTAGCAATGCCAGACCTTCTTTCGCTTTCAAGGTGAGAATAGGAATGCCGGCTTTCGACATCGCCTGTTCGCCAGGCAATCGCTCCCCCTGGTAAAATGCTTCGCCATGACCGATCAGTACCAATGTCAAATGTGCCAGTGGAGCCAAATCACCGGAGGCGCCAACAGAGCCTTTTTGCGGAATTACGGGCAACACTCCAGCATGATACATATCCAGAAGAGTTAGAACTACTTCCGGGCGAATTCCGGAAAATCCCTTGACCAAGGAATTTATCTTCAAGATAAGGATTGTATTAACAATATGTTCTGCCAGTGGATCACCAATGCCGGTAGCGTGGCTGAGCACCAGATTTTTTTGCAGGTCGTCAATTTTATCTTCGGGAATTGCAACATCGCTGAATTTTCCAAAACCGGTATTTACACCATAGATCGTTCTGTTTTCAGAAATAATTTTTTCAATGACGTCTCGACTAAGTTTAACTTTATCCATCGTATGCTGACTAATTTCAATGTTATCATGAGCGTCAACACATCTGAAAAGTGATTTCAAGATTAAATTTTCGCCATCCAGTTTCAACACGATTGCACCCCATAATATTAAAATTCCAAAAATTGATGTGTAATTATAATAATTATTTTATTAAGAATCAACCTTTTTTGAAATAATCATGATGAGAGAGAGGACGTTCTCTGGAATTATATTCATTTAAAATATCAATCCACTTTAACCTGGATTATTCATTGTAATGCATTAAGGAATCCAGATTGCCTGAATGGTGCTTCATTCCGAATTCAGTATATCTAACTTTGTTAAATTTCATATATCTGATTAATTTTATGAATAACATTAAGTTAAATATCTATTGTTTGAAATTTGTAAATAATTCAGGCTAACCTGGATTATTCATTGTAATGCATTAAGGAATCCAGATTGCCTGAATGGTGCTTCATTCCGAATTCAGTATATCTAACTTTGTTAAATTTCATA